>NZ_BAAAQW010000007.1:0-105634 GCF_039531875.1 Sinomonas flava
TGCTCCCCAGAAGACGGAACCGAATATCACGGTCCAACTTCCGGGGAGCAGTGCATTGCGGGGTCCCTGCCACCGCGTTGCGGGGTCCCTGGCACCGCGTTGCGGGGTCTCTGGCGCACACTGGACCTATGCGGATCCAGATCGTCGAGGGCGACATCACGAAGCGGGACGTCGACGCGATCGTCAACGCAGCGAACTCCTCGCTGCTCGGCGGCGGCGGGGTGGACGGCGCCATCCACCGTGCGGCCGGGCCGGAGCTCCTCGAGGCCTGCCGGGAGCTGCGCCGCGACTGGCTGCCGCAAGGCCTCCCGGTCGGGGCCGCCGTCGCCACGCCGGGGTACCGGCTCGCGGCCCGGTGGGTCATCCACACCGTGGGGCCGAACTGGCACGCCGGCGAGCGCGACCAGGCCCTCCTCGCCTCCTGCTTCTCCGAGAGCCTTTCGGTGGCAGCGGCTCTGGGCGCCGGATCGGTGGCCTTCCCCGCAATCTCGGCGGGCATCTACGGGTGGGACCGCCGGGTGGTCGCCTCGACGGCTGTGGGAAGCGTCCTGACGGCGGACGCTGGGGGCGTTGACGTCGTCGAATTCGTCCTGTTCGGGCCGGAGATGGCGGCCGCGTTCCGGACAGCGCTGCGCGAGGTCGGCTGAGTGGACCCGGCTCTCGCCGACGGACTCTCGGGCCCCTGGGTGCTCGTATGGCTCACCGTGATGGTGGTGCTGGACGGCTTCATCCCGCCGGTCCCGTCGGAGATCGCGCTCGTCGCGGCGGGGAGCCTGGCCGTGGAGGGGCGGATGAGCGCGGTCGTTCTCGTGCTGCTCGGCACCCTGGGCTCGTGGCTGTCCGACATCGGCGTGTACCTGCTCTTCCGGCACCGCATGACCGGCTTCCTCGACCGCACCGGCTGGGGCCGGCAGACGCACCGGACAGTGCGGCGCGTGGTCGAGAGGTTCGGGGCATCGTCGACCTACGGGGCGATCATCGGCGTCCGTTTCCTCGCCGGCGGGCGCCTCGCCGCAAGTGCGACAGCGGGCGTGGGCGAGGTCCCGATGCGGCGGTTCGCGGGCGCCGCAGCCATCGGAGGGTTCCTGTGGTCGCTGTGGCACGTCGCGCTCGGATACGTGACCGGACGTGCCACGGGGCTCCCCTTCTGGACGAGCGCCGTGATCGGCACTGGAGTGGGGGTCGCGGTGGGCCTCACGGTCGCCGCGGTCGTGGCGGTGCGGCATCGGCGGGCCGCGGAGCGTGCAGAACTACATCACCCAGAGGCGATTCCGCCCGAGAACGGCCCCGAAACGCCGTGAGTTGTGTCGAAATGCACGGCTGAGGGTCCGGGGCGGCCCTAGAGGCCGAGGGGCACCCAGCGCCCCCGCGACCGGCGCAGGACCTGGAGGCGTCCGGTCGTCGCGACGTCCTCGACCGCGTCCTGCACTGCGAGAGCGGCCCGGCGGGCGGCGGCGACCTCGTCGCTGTCATTCTCGGCCTCGACGAGGAAGCGGAGGGTGATCTGCGGCACGCCGCGGACGATGTCGATCTGGTCGGCCTCGACGTGGTGCATGGAGGCCAGCGCCTCGCGAGCCGCGTCCATGACGCGCTCCGGCGCGTTTCCCGGGCGCAGTCCCGTGATCTGCAGGACGGCACGGTAGGAGGGCATGCGCCCACGCTACCGCGCCGCCGTCGGCCCCTGCCCGTCGGCACCTGCCCGTCGGCCCCTGCCCGTTGGCCGGTGGCCCGGGCCCCTCGGGTCAGCCGAAGAGGGCAGAGGCCTTCATGAGGGTCGTGGCGATCCCGTAGAGCAGCGGCACTCCGACGAGGATCCAGCCCAGGGCGAGTCGTGCAGTCTTCATGTCAGCTCTCCTTCTCCGCGCCGGCGGCGACGGGTTCACTGGGCTCGTGGAACTTCGGATCGACCGGGCGGATGAGGAGGTTCGCGATGAACCCGACCACCAGCAGGGCGACCATGATGAGCAGGGCCGGCTGGTACGCCGCCGCTGTGAGCTTCCCGGGTGTGCCCTGGGCGTCGAGCACCGCGTTGACGATGAGCGGGCCCACGACGCCGGCCGCGGACCACGCCGTGAGGAGCCGACCGTGGACGGCGCCCACCTCGAGGGTGCCGAAGAGGTCGCGCAGGTATGCCGGGGCGGTCGAGAACCCGCCGCCGTAGAACGAGATGATGACGAACGCGAACAGCACGAAGAGCGCCGTGGCCGTGTGGCCGGCGAACGCCAGGAGCAGGTACAGGACCGTTCCGACGCCGAGGTAGCCCATATATATGCGCTTGCGGCCGATCACATCCGAGGTCGCGGACCAGGCGAAGCGGCCGGCCATGTTGCCGATCGAGAGGAGCCCCACGAACCCGCCCGCCACGGAGGCGGCGACGAGCGACTTCCCGTCCGGCTGGCGGAAGAAGTCCTGGATCATCGGCGCGGCCTGCTCGAGGATGCCGATGCCTGCGGTCACGTTGCAGAACAGGGCGGTCCAGAGGAACCAGAACTGGGGGGTCTTGATCGCGTTCGCCGCCGTGACGTTGGCGGTCGTGATGAGCTCGTGGGACCGCACGGACGCCGGGTCGAAGCCGGCAGGAGCCCACCCGGGCGGCGGCACCTTGATGGTGAACGCGCCGAAGAGCATGTAGGCGAAGTACACGGCCGCGAGGGTCAGGAACAGCATCCCGACCGCCTCGCCGCTCGCCACCGCCCCCGGAGCCGAGGACGCCGGATCGTAGGCCGTCAGCAGCGCCGTCGAGAGCGGGCTCGCGATCAGTGCCCCGCCGCCGAAGCCCATGATCGCCATGCCGGTCGCGAGGCCGGGCCGGTCCGGGAACCACTTGATGAGGGTCGAGACCGGCGAGATGTAGCCGATGCCCAGCCCGATCCCGCCGATCACCCCATAGCCGAGGTACACCAGCCACAGCTGGCGCGTGAAGATCCCCGCCGCGCCCACCAGGAAGCCGCCCGCCCAGAAGACCGCCGCGACGAACATCGCCTTGCGCGGTCCGTTGCGGTCAACCCACGTGCCCATGATCGCAGCCGACAGCCCGAGCATGACTATGGCGACCGAGAAGATGACGCCGATCTCCGTCAGGCTGGCCCCGAAGTGCTTCACGAGTGCCGTCTTGTAGACGCTCGTGGCATAGGCCTGTCCGATGCACAGGTGCACGGCGAGGGCCGCGGGAGGGATAAGCCATCGGTTGAATCCTGGCTGCGCAACGCTGTGCGCACGGTCGAGCCACGCCATGCGGGTCCTCCTGAAGTGGCGGCCGGGCCGAGCCCCAGCCGTTCGCGGACCAGTATTCACGCAGCCTGTGACCGGCGTTACATGCCATGCGCCGAGCGGTAGCCACCGCGCGACGAGCGGCAGCGGGAGCACCGCCGTCGTGCGCGGGCGCCCCCCGTATCCTTGACCAGTGACCCTCACCGAATCCCTCCTCGGCTTCGCGGCGATCGCCGCGCTCATCACGGTCCTGCCCGGCACGGACACGGCGCTCGTGCTGCGCTACACGCTCAGCCAGGGCCGCCGCCACGCCTACACGGCGGCACTGGGGATGATCTCGGGGGCGTTCGTGTGGGGCGCCGCGGCGGCGACGGGGGTCTCGGCGCTGCTGACCGTGTCGACGGTCGCGTACGACGTCCTGCGGCTCGCCGGCGCCGCGTACATGCTGTGGCTCGCCGTGGGCCTCTGGCGCGCCTCGTTCGCGAGGCACGACGCCGACCTGCCGCCGGGCGCTCTCCCGCAGCACAGCCTCGAGCCGCTGCGCCGCACGTGGGCGAAGGGCTTCGTGTCCAACATCCTCAACCCCAAGTACGGCATGTTCTGCATCGCCGTGATCCCGCAGTTCCTCGTCCCGGGCGTGCCGGCGGTGTGGATGGGGCTGCTGCTCTCCGTCGTGGCGAACATCGAGGCGATCCTGTGGTTCGTCGCGATCGTCGCAGCCGCACAGTTCTTCAGCAGGTGGCTCAACGGGGCCCAGTTCCGCAAGTGGATCGACCGGGTGACCGGCACGGCGCTGGGGGCCTTCGGCGTCGTCGCCATCCTCGAGACGCGCCACGCGTAGGGCCGGTCTGGAAGCACGCAGGTTCCCGTGGCATTGTCGGCACCATGACTGAGACCCCCGCCGACGCCCAGCTGGCCCGTTGGCAGCGCTTCCGCGACAACCGCAACGCGGCGCTCGCCGAGGAGCACGGCTGGCTCACCCTGACCTCGTTCCAGTGGCTCACTCCGGAGCCATCAGCGGTCGAGCTCGTGCCCGGCCTCTGGCACACGGACGAGTCCACCGGCGTCGAGGCGGCGGTCCTCACTGCCCGCGCGGACGAAGGCCTCGTGTTCGACGAGGAAGGCATTCCCGTTGACGGGACCTTCAGCGCGCACCTGAGCGAGGACGAGTCGCTGAACTGGGTGCGCTACGGGACGATCGTCGTCGAGCTCGCGGTGCGCGGCGGCCGGTACGCGATCAGGACGCGCGACTCGGCGGCGCCCGCCCGCACTGGATTCCGCGGGGTCCCGGTGTTCCCGTACGCGCCGGAGTGGGTCATCGAGGCGCGCTGGGAGCCGTACCCCGCGCCGCGCGAGGTCCCGATCTCCACCGCCAACCCGCTCGTGGACGGGGTTCACGTCTCCGCCGGGGAGGTGGTCTTCAGCCGGCACGGGCACGAGTACCGGCTCCAGGCCGAGCAGGGCCGCCTCAAGGACCTGACCATCACGTTCCACGACGAGACCAACGGCCGGACCACCGACGACTGGCGCAAGGTCACCACCGCGGCGCCCCGCCCCGACGGGACGGTCATCGTGGACTTCAACCGCGCCATCAACTACCCGAGCGCCTTCACCCCTTACGGAACGTGCCCGATGCCGGTGCGGGGCAACTCGCTGGACCTGGCGGTCGAGGCCGGTGAGAAGATGGCCGACGAGGCGTGAGCGGCCCGCGCCCACCCCGCCGAAGTCACCTCCTGTGGCGCCGAAGTCACCCCGCGTGGCACCGAAGTCACCTCCTGTGGCGCCGACATCACCTCCTTCGCGGTGACCTCGCGCCCACACGCGGTGACCTCGCGCCCACACGCGGTGACCTCGCGCCCAAGGACGGGGCGTCCTACTTGGGCGCCATCCGGATCGCGCCGTCGAGCCGGATCGTCTCACCGTTGAGCATGGCGTTGTCCACGATGTGGGCCACAAGGTTCGCGTACTCGGCGGGCCGCCCCAGCCGGGCCGGGTGCGGGACCTGCTTCCCGAGCGATTCCTGGGCCTCCTGCGAGAGCCCGGCCATCATGGGCGTCTCGAAGATGCCCGGGGCGATCGTGACGACCCGGATGAGGTGCCGTGCCAGCTCGCGCGCGATCGGCAGCGTCATGGCATGCACAGCCCCCTTCGACGCGGAGTATGCGGGCTGGCCGATCTGCCCGTCGAACGCGGCGACGGACGCCGTGTTCACTATGACCCCGCGCTCCGGGCCGCCCAGCGTGGTCTCCACCAGCTCGGTGGCCACCATCGCATCGGCCGCGAGCCGGATGACGTTGAACGTTCCGATCAGGTTCACCCGCACCACGCGCTCGAACTGCGCCAGCGGCAGCACGCCGTCGCGCCCCAGCACCTTGCCGGGCGTCGCAATCCCGGCGCAGTTCACCACGACCCGCAGCGGCGCCAGCTCACCCGCACGCACGACGGCGGCGCGCACCTGATCCTCGTCGGTCACGTCGGCGGGCACGAAGGCGGCGCGGTCGCCGAGTTCGGCGGCAAGGGCCTCGCCGGCGCTTCCCGGGAGGTCGAGGAGCACGACGGCGGCCCCTGAGGCGTGCAGGCGCCGCGCCGTCGCGGCCCCGAGACCCGAGGCCCCGCCGGTGATGAGCGCGCTCGCTCCCTGAAGCTCCATGGGCCCTCCGCATCGATGCATCGAGTTAGTCGTGGCTAACCGGACGCCATCCTAGCCGAGCGCGTGAGGCGGGTCACGCTCCTGCGCCGGCCCGACCCGCCTCGCTAGGGTGATCGCATGGACCAGGCGCCTGGAGACCCGACAAGTGCAGCCGAATGGGCCCGCCGCGCCCAGACCGCTGCAGACAGTGTCAACGAGGGATTCGGCCATCGCCTCCTGGGCTTCGTCCCGGGAACGTGGATCGGATCCATCGTCCGGCCGCGGCGGGTCACGCTCCCCTGGGATCCCTGGAACTACTGGTGGCAGGCCCACTATCTGGACTGCCTCGTGGACGCCTCCTGGCGGAAGCTCGGTGGCCCTGCGCCCCAAGGGGGCGGCCCTGCTCGGCGGGGACAGGACCCCGCAACGCAGGGACAGGACCCCGCAAGGGGGGCAGGGCCGTCGGAGCCCCGCGAGCCCCGGGAGCTCCGCCTCGCCCGCGCACTCCTGCGCACCATCAGGATCAGGAACTTCCTCCAGTACCGGAACGCCTTCTACGACGACATGGCCTGGCTCGCCCTCGCCGCCGGGCGCGCCGAGTTCCTCACGCAGAGGGTCGATGAGCGGGGCATCCGGTCCGCCCGCAACGCCGCGCGCGTCCTCGGCGCCCAGCTCGTCTCGGCCAACACCGACGATCTCGAGGGCGGCCTCTTCTGGAACATGAAGCGGGACTTCAAGAACACGCCCGCGACCGCGCCCGCGGCGCTGCACTTCGCCCGGGCAGGCGACCGCGAGCGCGCCCAGCGCCTCGTCGACTGGCTCAACGCCCGCCTCCTGGACCCCGAGCAGGGCCTGTACCTCGACGGCCTGCGGATGTCCCGCGACGGGTCCACCACCCTCGTGGAGGATGTGTGGACCTACAACCAGGGGCCCGTGCTGGGGGCCCTCCTCGAGCTCGGCGGCGGCGCGAACATCGGGCGGGCGGCCGACCTCGTCGAGGCCGTGGACCGGCGGCTCACGCTGACCCTCGGCGGCACCCGCGTGCTCCAGGCCAACGGCGACGGCGACGGGGGCCTCTTCATGGGCATCCTCGCCCGCTACCTGACGGTTGCCGCGGTCAGCAGCGGGCTTCCGGCTGATGCCCGCTCGACGGCGCGGCGGCTCGTCATCGATACAGCGCAGGCGGTGTGGGCCGGCGCCGAGGAGCGGACCGATGGGCAGGGGCGCGCCGGCCGGACGTTTCCGATGCACCCCGGCCGGCCGGCGTCGGACGCCTATCCAGAGGGCCGCGGAGTGGAGCTCTCGACCCAGCTGCAGGCCTGGATGCTCCTCGAGTTCGCGCACCAGCTCACACGGGGCTGAAGCCGCGCACTGGACCTTGTGTCCGCGCCAGGGGCCGGACGATGATCAACACGGCGGATGCCGTCCACATCATGTCCTGCCCCTTCGGCGAGGAGGAACCATCATGGAATCTTCTCCGGATGAGGAGAGCCTCCGTGACGCCTTGCGGACGCTCGCGCGGGCTCCGTTCACGCCCGAGACGATGACGACGATCATGGGCCTGGTGCGAGGAGCCGGACGAAGTGGCAGCCGGGCACCCCGCACCAGGACAACATCGGTGCCTGGGCCTGGCGGCATGGCGCAGTCGCCGTCGCGGTCGACTACCGCCTCGCCCCGCATTAGCGAACGCCACATTTGCGTAATTGACGTGATTTCGCCCACAATGGTGGCTGATTCGCCCCGCTCTTAGGCTTGGCTAACCTACAGTCGATCACGAAGAACCCGTGATCGCAGGAAAGAGAACCCCATGACGTTCCGTCCCCGCGCGCTTGCCGGCCTCGCGCTGGCCGCCGTCGCCGCCCTCGGCCTCTCGGCCTGCGGCGGCTCCTCCGCGAACCAGTCGTCCCAGGATCCCAACACGCTCGTGGTCTACAACGCCCAGCACGAGACGCTCACGAAGGAGTGGATCGACCAGTTCACCGCGGAGACCGGCATCAAGGTCGACTACCGCCAGGGCGACGACAGCGAGATGTCGAACCAGATCATCCAGGAGGGCGCGAACTCCCCCGCGGACGTCTTCCTCACGGAGAACTCCCCGGCGATGACGCAGGTGGAGAACGCCGGCCTCTTCGCGGAGATCGATGCCGCGACCGCCGCGCAGGTCCCGGCCCAGTACCGTCCCTCGACCAACAAGTGGACGGGCATCGCCGCCCGGTCCACCGTGTTCGTCTACAACAAGGACAAGGTCTCGGAGGCGCAGCTTCCCAAGTCGCTGCTCGACCTCCAGAACCCCGAATGGAAGGGCCGGTGGGCCGCCTCGCCGTCGGGCGCCGACTTCCAGGCCATCGTGTCCGCGCTGCTGGAGACCAAGGGCGAGGACGCCACCAAGGCGTGGCTCGCGGGCATGAAGGAGAACGCGAAGGCCTACAAGGGCAACGTCACCGCGATGAAGGCCGTCAACACCGGCGAGATCGACGGCGCGGTCATCTACCACTACTACTACTACGGCGACCAGGCCAAGACCGGCGAGAACTCGAACAAGGTCGGCCTGCACTACTTCAAGAACCAGGACCCGGGCGCGTTCGTCTCGATCTCCGGCGGCGGCGTCCTGAAGTCCTCGAAGCACCAGGAGCAGGCCCAGGCCTTCCTGAAGTTCATCACCGGCAAGAAGGGCCAGGAGGTCCTGCAGAAGGGCACCTCGTTCGAGTACGCCGTCGGCTCCGGCGTCCCGTCGAACGAGAAGCTCGTCCCGCTCGCCGACCTCCAGGCGCCGGTCGTCGACCCCGCCAAGCTCAACTCCAAGAAGGTCGCCGAGCTCATGACCCAGGCAGGCCTGCTCTAGGCCTTGGCAACGCTCCCAGCCCCCTTGATCCCCGCCGCACCTGCGGCGGCGGGCGGGGCGCGCACGACGGCGGGTGAGGGCAAGCGCTCTCGCCCGCCTCTCGGCGTCGTCCTGCTCTGCTGCCTCATCGCCGCGGCCTCACTTATCCCGCTCGGATTCGTCGTCGTCATGACGGTCGCGACTGGGTGGGACACGGCGGTCGCGCTCATCGTCCGCCCGCGCACCCTCGAGCTGCTGGGCAACACGCTCCTGCTCGCCGCGATCACAGTCCCGCTGTGCGTCGTGATCGGCGTGGGCGGAGCGTGGCTCGTGGAGCGGACGAGGCTGCGGGGGAACCGGATCTGGGCCGTGCTGCTCGCGGCACCGCTCGCGATCCCGGCGTTCGTCAACTCCTACGCGTGGGTCTCCGCGGTGCCGGGCCTCGAAGGCATCTTCTCGGGCGTGCTCATCGCAACGCTCTCGTACTACCCGCTCGTGTACATCCCGGCCGCGGCGACACTCTCGCGGCTCGACCCGGCGATGGAGCAGTCGGCGGCCTCGCTGGGGCTCGGGGCGTGGCGCGTGTTCTTCCGCGTGGTGCTCCCACAGCTGCGGATCGCCGTCGCGGGCGGCGCGCTGCTCGTGGCGCTGCACCTGCTGGCGGAGTACGGCGCGTTCGCGATGATCCGGTTCGACACCTTCACGACCGCGATCATGGAGCAGTACCGCTCCACGTTCAACGGCACCGCCGGGAACATGCTCGCGTCCGTGCTCGTGGCCGTCTGCCTGGTCTTCCTGCTCGCCGAGGCGCGGCTGCGCGGCAACGCGCGGTACGCGCGGATCGGCTCGGGGGCGCAGGCCACGCCCACCCGATTGCCGCTCGGCACGTGGCAGCCGCTCGCGCAGGCGGCGCTTGCGGCGGTGGCCGTGCTCGCCGTCGGGGTCCCGCTGTGGATCGTCGGCCGCTGGGCGCTTGCCGGCGGGGCGCGGATCTGGGAGACGTCGGAACTGGCGGGGGCGCTCGGCTCGAGCCTGTGGCTCGGGCTGCTCGGCGCTATCGTGACCACGGTCGCCGCGTTCCCGCTCGCGTTCCTCGCCGTCCGGTTCCCGGGCTGGCTCTCCCGCGCACTCGAGCTGTCCAACTACGTGACGAGCTCGATGCCGGGGATCGTCCTCGCCCTCGCGTTCGTCACCGTCGCGCTGCGCGCGGTCCCCGGCGTCTACCAGAGCACGGGACTCCTCATCGCCGCCTACGTGCTCCTGTTCCTCCCACGGGCGCTGGTCAACCTCCGCGCCGGGCTCGCGCAGGCGCCCAAGGAGCTCGAGGAAGCGGCGCAGGCGCTCGGCAGGCCGCCCATCATGGCGTTCGTGCGCGTGACGCTGCGACTGGCCGCCCCGGCGGCCGCCGGCGGTGCAGCGCTGGTGTTCCTCGCCGTCGTCAACGAGCTGACCGCGACCCTCCTCCTCTCCCCGATCGGCACCAAGACCCTGGCCACGGAGTTCTGGAGCCTCTCGAGCGAGATCGACTACATGGGCGCGGCGCCGTACGCGCTCCTCATGATCGCCCTCTCGGCGCCCATGACGTACCTGTTGTTCCAGCAGTCCAAGAAAGCAGCCGGACAGTGACCGAACAGATCCCCACCCCCACCGCCGCGGCCCGGCTCCCCGAGCCCCGCATCGCGCTGCAGATCGCGGAGACGGCGGACCACCACCTCGACATCGAGGCGGTGACGAAGAACTTCGGCCACCAGCAGGTCCTCAAGGGGATCAACCTGTGGGTGGCGCGCGGGGGCACGACGGCGATCGTGGGCCCGAGCGGCTCCGGCAAGACAACCCTCCTGCGGCTCATCGCCGGCTTCGAGGCGCCCGACACGGGGCGCATCCTGCTGGGCGGCCGCGAAGTGGCCGGCGACACGTGGGTCCCCGCGCACCGGCGCAATATCGGCTACGTGGCCCAGGACGGCGCCCTATTCCCGCACCTGTCCGTCGGGCAGAACATCGCGTTCGGGCTGGACCGCGAGAAGTTCCGCGGACGGGCGGCCGTGACGCAGCGGATCGAGGAGCTCCTGGAGATGGTGGCGCTCGACCCCTCCTATGCCAAGCGGCGTCCCCACCAGCTCTCGGGCGGCCAGCAGCAGCGCATCGCGCTCGCCCGGGCCATGGCGTGCGAGCCGGAGATCATGCTCCTCGACGAGCCGTTCTCGGCGCTCGACGCCGGCCTGCGCGTCGCCACGCGCCGCGCGATCGGCAAGGTCCTGCACGAGGCCGGCGTGACCACGATCCTCGTGACCCATGACCAGGCCGAGGCGCTCTCGTTCGCCGACCAGGTCGCCGTCATGCGCGGGGGGAAGCTCGCGCAGATCGGCAACCCGTTCGTCGTGTACACGCGGCCCGCGGACCGGGCCACCGCCGAGTTCCTCGGGGACGCGGTGATCCTGGACGCGTGGCTCGAGGGGTCGCTCGCGATGTGCTCGCTCGGGGCCATCCCCGTCCGGCGGCCGCCGGCCCAGGGCCGCGTGCAGATCATGCTGCGTCCCGAGCAGATCCGCATCGCGGCGGACTCACGGATCCACGGCACCGTGCTGGACTGGGACTACTTCGGCCCCGAGTCCTCGGTGCGGATCAAGCTCCCCGAGCGCCCCGCCGACCCGCGCATCCCCGGCGGCGGAGAGATCATCACGATCCGCCACTGGAACGCGGCGATGGCCCGCTCCGGGATGGACCTCGCCCTCAAGGTCATCGGCGAGGGCGTGGCCTTCCCCGTCGAGTAGCTAGGCTGGGCGCATGGCCGACGACGTCTCCCCCTCCCCCGGCACCCCCGCTCCGGCAGCGCGCTGGGTCGAGAGCTCTGCGCTGACCCGGTACCGCCTCGCCCCGAACCCGGGACCGATGAGCCTGGACGGGACCAATTCGTACGTGGTGTCGGCTCCGGGCTCGGAGTCGGTGGTCGTGGTGGACCCGGGCCCGCTGGACGGGACGCACCTGGACGAGCTCGCCGCAGCCGGCCGGGTCGAGCTCATCGTCCTGACCCACCACCACCCCGACCACACGGAGGCCGCAGAGGAGTTCCACCGCCGCACGGGCGCACCGGTCCGCGCCCGTGATGCCTCGCTCTGCATCGGCGCCCCGGCGCTCGACGACGGCGAACGGCTCGACGCCGCGGGCGTGCGGATCGAGGTCCTTGCCACCCCCGGGCACACCGCGGACTCGATCTGCCTCCACCTCCCGGACGACGGCGTGCACGGCTCCGTGCTCACGGGCGACACCATCCTGGGCCGTGGGACCACGGTGATCGTGTTCCCCGACGGCCGGCTCGGGGACTACCTCGCGTCCCTGGCCCGCCTCGAGGCCCTCGGCCCCGCGACCGTCCTCCCCGCCCACGGTCCCGTGCTCCCGGACGTGTCCGAAATTGCCCGCGCCTACCTCGCCCACCGCGAGGAGCGGCTCGGCCAGATCCGCTCCGCGCTCGCGCAGCTGGGCCAGGACGCGCCGATCGCCGCCGTCACCGACGCCGTCTACAGCGAGGTCGACCCCAGCGTGCGCCCTGCCGCGGAGAACTCCGTCGCGGCGCAGCTCGACTACCTGCGCGGCTGGGCGTAGCCAGGCAGAGCCGGCGGCCACACGGCGGCCGCAGGGTCAGAACACGCGGAACCGGGAAAATTCGCCGGTCCCGGGGCCGATGGAGGCATCAACCGCATCGACGCGTCCCGGGGCGTCCTCCGATCGGAGCCAGGCCAGAAGGGCTTCGACGTCCTCGCGGGACCCTTCGGCCGTGACCTCGACAGTCCCGTCCGGCAGGTTGGCCGCCGAGCCGACGAGCCCGAGCCGGTCGGCCTCGCCGAGCGTGGAGTAGCGGAAGCCCACCCCCTGCACCATCCCGGAGACGGTCGCGTGCAGGCGTGCCTCGGGGGCCCCGCCCTCCCCCGGCGGTGACTGGCTGGCGTCGTGCTCGCCGCGGTGGCGTCGGAAGATCGACATGCCCCCAGTCTCCGACGCTCCCACGAGCGCGCGCCACCCTCGGGCCTGTTGGAGTGTCGGACCGCGGCGGTAGCGTGGCGGCATGAGCGCCCCCCTCCAGCCCTCACTCCACCGGCAGCACGTGGCCCTCGCCGCGCCCACGCAGATCTGGCTCGGGCCGGACGGCCGCCTTGCGCCCGAGCCACCCGGAGGCGGTGTCACGGGGGTCTTCCACGCGGACACGCGCTTCCTGGACCGGGCCCTCGTCATGGTCGACGGCGCCGAGCCGCAGCCGGTGGGCGTCACCGGCCGCGGGCCCCGGCTCACGGTCGACGGCCTCGCAAGGAACATCCCGGGCCCCACCCTCGACCCGGCCGTGCGGGTCCGGCAGCACTGGAGCGTCGAACCCGGCAGGGTCCGGCACCGGATCGAGCTGAGCACGTCGCTGCCCCGGCTCGAATGCACCCTCACGGTTCACCTCAGCGCCGACTTCGCGCCCATGGACGCCGTGCGAGTGGGGCGCGCCGCCGACACCGTCCCGCCCGAGGGGCCCGGCCCGCAGGGCAGCGGGATGCACGACGGCGGCGGGCTGGCCTGGGCGCACGGCGAACACCGGGCGGTGCTCACGGCGGGTCCAGGGCTGCCCGGAGGCGGGGCCGCGAACGTCACGACGGCCCTCGACAGCGACGGCGACGACACTGACGGCTTCCCCACCGGCCACCCGGCCCTCTCCTGGCGCGCCGTCCTCGGGCAGGGCGAGCCGTTCCGCGCGGAGTGGAGCGTGGCGCTCGAGGACGCCGGCGCCGTCGTGCGCGCTGCCCCGGACGGCGGGGTCGAGGCGGAAGCGCGGCAGGACGCTGTCGGGCGGCTGGTCGCCGGATCGCTGGCGGAGCTGGCCGGGCTGCGCCTGGCCACCGCGAAGGTGCCGGACGCGCCGTTCCTCGCGGCGGGCGCACCGTGGTATTTCACCCTGTTCGGGCGCGACTCGCTGTGGGCCGCACGGCTCCTGCTCCCCCTCGACACGGCGCTCGCCGCGGGGACCCTGCGCACGCTCGCGGCCTATCAGGGCCAGCGGCACGATCCCTCCTCCGCCGAGGACCCGGGGAAGATCCCCCACGAGGTCAGGGCGCGCGAGCTTGTGATCGACGGCGGCCCGGGCGGGGACCAGCTGCGCCTCCCGCCGGTGTACTACGGATCAGTGGACTCCACTCTGCTGTGGCTGTGCCTCCTCGGCGAGCTGTGGCGCACGGGCCGGGCGCCCGAGGTCGTGCGGGCGCTGCTGCCTGCCGCGCGCGGTGCCGCGGACTGGCTGCTCGCGGCCGGCGCGGACGGCTTCCTCGCCTACCGGGATGAGTCCGGGCACGGGCTAAGCAACCAGGGCTGGAAGGACTCCGCGGATGCCATGCAGTTCCTCGACGGGCGCCGGGCAGAGGGGCCGATCGCACTGGCTGAGGTCCAGGCCTATGCCTTCCAGGCGGCGCACGAGGCCGCGGCGCTGTTCGAGGAGCTGCGCGAGCCCGGGGGCGGCGCGGGCCTGCGCGAACAGGCGACCGCTCTGCGGGACTTCGCCGCAGGGCTCCGGCAGCGGTTCCGCGAGCAGTTCTGGGTGGACGACGGCGCGGGCCCCTTCCCGGCCATGGCCCTCGACGGCGCCGGGACGCCCTTGGACCCGCCCGGCTCCAACATGGGGCACCTGCTGGGCACGGGACTCCTCGACGCCCACGAAGCCGAGCGGGTGGTGGAACGGCTCACGGGTCCCGAACTGTTCAGCGGCTTCGGGATCCGGACGCTCTCCACCGCCGCGGCGGGATACTGGCCGCTCAGCTACCACTGCGGCTCGGTCTGGAGCCACGACACCGGCATCGCCATCCGCGGCCTGCTGGCCGACGGGTTCCGGACCGAGGCCGCGGCCGTCGCGCGTGGTCTCGTGCGGGCGTCGGAGTCGTTCGGGCACTCCCTCCCCGAAGTGTTCTCCGGGGAGGGATCGGAGGAGGCGGACCGGGCGCTGCCCTACCCTTCCTCGTGCCGGCCGCAGGCGTGGAGCGCGGCTGCGGCGCTCGTGGCGGCACAGGCCCTGGGGCGCTGAAGCGAGCGCCCGTCCCGCCCGCCGCGAGGCCACCGAGCCTTGCCTGACCAGTTCATGCCGCTCATGATGGGGGCAGCCGCGCTCGCCCCCACGTCCTCCCGGGAGTTCCGCTCATGCCTCACAGAATGCCCCGCAGGGCCCAAGAGCTGCTGAACGAGTTCATCGAACGTGCCCATGAGCTGGTGCGCGTGCAGGGCCACATGAACGGCCTCATGACCGCGATCGTGTCGATGGCGGAGGACCTGAGCCTGCAGTCGGTCCTCGAGCAGCTGGCCCAGTCCGCGGCGGAACTCCTGAATTCCCGCTACGCGGCCATCGGCGTGTTGGGCCCCGACGACACGCTCACCCACTTCATCACCGTGGGCATCGACGAGGATCAGAAGCGCCTCATGGGGGACGTGCCCACGGGGCACGGGGTCCTGGGGCAGCTGATCCGCGAGCCGAAGCCCCTGCGGCTCCACGACCTCCACGAGCACCCCCTCTCCGTCGGGTTCCCGGAGAACCATCCTCCGATGACGACCTTCCTCGGCGTACCGATCAGGGTGCGGGAGGCGGTCTTCGGCAACCTGTACCTGACCGAAAAGGCGGGCGGGGAGGACTACACGGCGGAGGACGAGGAACTTGCCGCCGCGTTGGCGGCCGCGGCCGGCGTCGCGATCCAGAACGCCCGGCTGTACGAGGACAGCCGCCGGCGGCAGCGGTGGCTCGAGGCGGGCATGGAGGCCAGCACCTCCCTCATCGTCGAGGACTCCCCCTCGCCCGACGCTGATCTGGACCTCGTGGCGGAGCACGCGCTGCGGGCCTCCGACGCCGTACTCGCAGTCGTCGCCGCCCCGGACGGGGAGTCGATGGAGGTGTACACCGCGGTCGGCGCGCTCGCCGTCGTGGCCGGCCAGGAAGTCCTCTGCCCGCCGTCCCTGAGGGAGGCGGACGTGGAGCGCAGGCCGCTGGTGCTGCGGAACCCCGAGGAGGTGTTCGGTCCGGGCAGCGGCGAGAAGCTCGGACACGTCCTGGCGATTCCGATCGGGCACGGCACGTCCGGCGACCGGCTCCTGCTGCTCGCACGCCAAGCCGGCGGCAGCCAGTTCACGCAGGCGGACCTCGAGTCCGGAGCCGCGTTTGGCTCCCACGTGGGGCTGGCCCTCGATTTGAACATCGCCCACCGGCAGCGCGAAGAGGCGCTCATCTCGGTGGACCGGGACCGCATCGCCCAGGACCTGCACGACCTGGTGATCCAGCGTCTCTTCGCCGCGGGCCTCGGCATCCAGAACCTCCGGCGCTTCGCCACGGACCCCGCCGCGGAGGCGCGCATCACGAAGCTCACCGAGGAACTGGACGAGAGCATCCGGGAGCTGAGGAACACCATCTACTCGCTCCGCGCCAAGCAGACGGACCGCGAGGGCCTCTCACGGTCGCTGTTCGACACGGTCCACGAGTGCCTCCGCAGCACGGGCATCATCCCCAAGATCACGGTCGAGGGCAGGCTGGAGGACCTGCCGTCTCCGTTGGCCCGGCAGGTCCTGGCAGTGGTGACCGAGACGGTCAGCAACGCTGCGCGGCATTCGGGCGCCACCAGCATCACGGTCGCGTTGACCGCCCTCCCGGATGCCGTGGAAGTGCTCGTCGAGGACGACGGGAAGGGATTCGCCAGCCCGGCCCGGGCCAGCGGGCTGGCCAACATCCAGCGCCGGGCCCGCTCCCTGGACGGGACGAGCAGCGTCGACAGCATCCCGGGTACGGGAACCCGGGTCTCGTGGCGGGTGCCCCTGACGGCCCGTTAGGCGCGGAGCGCGGCGGGCCACGGGTCGCGCGGCGCCGTCGCCGGATACCCGAGCTTGGCCAGCGCCCGCTGCAGCGCCGCCTCGAAGGCGGGCCGGGCCAGCCCCATGCGGCGGGTCATCTCAGTGTCGCTGCACCCTCGGGCACAGTCGAGCAGGATCCGCCGCTCGGTGGATGTGAGGGCGGGCGAGGGCTGTGAGAGGCGCAGCTCGGAGAGGACGGCCTCGCGTTCACCGGCGCTGAAGAGGTCCTCGCCCGCGGCAACCGCTCTGATGCGCCGGACCAGGTCTCCCCCGCGCACCATCCTGACCGCGTGGCCCCGCGCCCCGGCGAGGATGGAGCCCCGCAGCTCCTCGCGGGTTCCGAGGCTGCCCAGCGTCAGGCAGGGAACGGCCGGGCTCGCATCCCAGATCCTCCGGCAGACCCGGATCCAGGACGCATCCCGCAGGGCCGTGTCCACGAGGGCCAACTGCGGGAGGAGGACCGGGATTGCGGACAGCGCTTCAGCTGCCGACCCAGTCGCGCCGGCGACCTCCAACGCCTCCCCCGCGAGCATCTCGCGCAGCGCCTGCTGTTCCATCCGGTGGCCGCAGACAAGGAAGACCCGGGCGGGCCTGTCCCGTACCGTCCCGGGAGAGAAGGAGTCGTGTCCTGCCATCGCGCACCTCGGGTGTTGCCGTGTTGTCCCGAGGACCACGCTCCTCCCGGCATGGCCCGGCCAGTAGAGGCGAAGGGCGCAGGGCTGGGGGTCAGGGCCGTCTCTTCTGCGGGTAGGGCGTCTCGTGCCGCGCGAGCATCGCCACGAACTCGGCGACCTTCCGTGCCCGGGTCTCCGGCCGCTTCACGTCGGTGACGCGGTACACCAGGGCGAACCGGTTGGTGGAGGTGAGGACGTCGAACATCGCCTGCGCCTCGGGGACCGCGGCGATCGCGGCGGCGAGGTCGTCGGGCACCTCGGCGGTCGCGGCGCCGCCGTAGGCCGCCTCCCAGCGCCCGTCCGCCTTGGCGGCGTCGACGGCGGCCCGGCCCGCCGCCGTCATCCGTCCCTCGGCCTCGAGCCGGGCCACGCGCTCGACGTTGGACCGTGACCACCGGCTCCCCTTGCGGCGGGGTGTGAAGCGGATCGCCGAGCTCGCCGCGTCGCGGGCGCGCAGCTGGCCGTCGATCCAGCCGTAGCAGAGCGCCTCGAGGACCGCGTCCTCGTACTGCAAGGCCGTCACCGTTCCGCCCTTCTTGGTCAGGACGAGCCACACTCCCGGGCTCTCGGCGTGGTGGGCGGCGAGCCATACGTGCCACGCGGCGGCATCGGCGACGAGGAGTTCGGGCAGTTCCGGGGCCATGCGCCAAGCGTCCACGCGAGCGGCCCGATGGCGCAAGGAGACAGGCCGCGGTGGGAGGATGGGAACGACCGAAAGGAAGCCCGATGCTTCGCGTCCGCCCCACCCGCTACACGTCCGCCATGCCCGAACTCCGGAGGCTCCTGGAGGACGTGGGCCTCGTCGTCACCGAGGAAGGCAGCGGCTGGGCCGTGCTCGACGCCGGGAGCGGCCGCGTCCGGCTCCGCGCGGTCCCTGCGGGGTCCCCCGGCGACGGGATGACGTCGTTCGGGGTCGAGATCCGCGAGCCGGAGGCCTTCACCCGCCGCACTCGCCAGGACGGCGGGCGTGCGAGCATCGAGGACGCGATCGGTGGTGTGCGCGTGCGGATCACCGGGCCGGACGGGTTCAGCTTCCTGGCCGAGCCCTCCGCCCACGGCGCCACGTGCGCCGACGCGGACCGCGCCCTCACAGTCCGGATGGAGTGGCTCACCCCTGACCTTCCGGGTGCTGCGCTCGCGCTCTCCGCCATCGGCGCCAGTCCCCGCACGGCCGGAACCCCCGCCCCGGCAGCCGAGTTCACCGCAAAGAATGGCGGTGTGCTGGCCCTGCGCGAGGCACCGGTGCTGCGCGGCGGAGACCTCGTCCTCGAGTACGACGGCGACGTGGGCACCCTCGCCTCACGGCTCGCGCGGGCCGGGTGGTCACCCGAGGTGGGCGAGGTGCAGGGGCGGCAGGGCGCCGTCGTGCGCGTCCCGACGCCGGACGGCGGTGAGGTCACGATCCTCACAGCTCCGCCCGGTCATGGGGTAGAACAGTAGGCATGGCTCTGCGCACTCCCGACCCGTATCCCGGCTGGCTCTCGCCCGAGGACCTCTACGAGGCGCGGAATCGCCTGCCGATGCTGTACGTCGAGGCGCTGCCGGTGCGGCTCGACCCGCTCGGCTACGTCAACGAGGTCGGGCTCCTGCTGCAGGCCGACGACGAGGGCAACATGATGCGCAGCCTCGTCTCCGGACGCGTGCTGTACAAGGAGACGATCCGAGGCGCCCTCCTGCGCCACCTCGAGAAGGACCTCGGACCGCTCGCCCTTCCCCAGCTGCCCGTCAGCCCCGTGCCGTTCACGGTCGTGGAGTACTTCCCGTCGCCCTCGCAGACGGGCTTCACGGACGAGCGCCAGCACGCGGTCGCGCTCGCGTACGTGATCCCGGTGGCCGGCGAGTGCCAGCCCCGGCAGGATGCCCTCGAGCTGACCTGGATGTCCCCGGCTGAGGTGCTCAGCGGGCCGGTGCAGATGGAGTTCGTGGGCGGACGGGGCGAGCTCGTGCGCCAGGCGCTCGCGTTCGCGGGCCTTTCGGCGTAGCGTCGGGGGCTTGGGCCAGCGCGCCTGAAACACCCCGTTACCAATCCTTTATATGGTGGTCACTGGACCGACAGCCACCACGGAGGACCCATGCAGCACAGCTCGGGACCGCACGAGCGGCCCGGAACCACCGAGTTCCACGCTATCGACGCCGACGACCTGAGGCCCGGCCAGCGGCTGCTCCTGCCCGACGGCAAGGACAGCGCGGAGGTCCTCGAAGTGGACACGGTCCTCGACGACTACGGCCAGCCCGCCCTGTACTTCGCGGTCCTCGACAACCACACCAACCTCCGCGTCGCCCACGGCACGCGGGTCCGCGCGGCCCGCGGCAAGGCCGTGCGGCCCGCCGACCTCCTCTTCTCCGGCCCCGCCGCGGGCGCGGGGGCTTCGGCTGCCGAGGCGGAGGCCCCAGACGCCGGGGTGACGGCCCCGGCCGGCGAGGCAGGCGCTGCGGCCGTTGCGCCCCCCACGATCGAGACGGTTCCGGCGGCGCCCCTCCGCGGCCCCTCGGACATCGCCCTGGACACCGGAGAGGTGGTCCACGTCCCCGGCGCGGCGTCGGCACGTCCCGAGCGCGCGAACGCGTCGATCCTCGCGCGCCTCCCCGCTCCCGATGACAAGCCCGAGGACCTCATGCGCGCCATCGACGCCGCCCACCCCGGGCGCCATGCGGTCCACGAGCTCGCCGCCCGTCTGGCCAGGGGCGTCAACGTCAAGTCGGGCGCCTGCCTGGCCGACCTGCGGGCCCTCGCCTACGAGCTGTACATCGGCCAGCACGACGCCGAGGGGGCGCTCAAGGTCGCGGACCTGCTCGCCGTGCTCCCCTACGACGGGAACCCCGCGCGCTGGGCGTCGATCGAGTCCGCGCTCGGCCTCGCCGCGCACCTGGCGAGGGAGGCCGGGCAGGAGGACCGCGCGGCCGCCTACGGCGAGCTGCTGCGCACCCCCGAGGACGCCGAGACCGACCCGTTCCGGGCACGCATGGCGCAGCGCGTGCGGCAGCGGGCGCTCAACGAGCCGAACCTGTACGACAAGGAGATCACCCGGGCTGTCGGCGCGAAGGACCACGCCGAGGAGCGCGGCTGGCGGATGCTGCGGCTGGGCAGCCTCCTGCACCTGCGCGCCCATGGCGGATCCACGGCCTTCGAGCAGGACGAGCTGGACCGGCGCATCGAGGTCGAGCTCGACGCCGTCCGCGCCTGACGCCCGTCGCGCTTAGTGACCCCCAGGATGTGACCCCCAGACGGGCTCCTCTGGGGGTCATCTCCTGGGGGTCACCTCCTACGCGATGGGGCCCATCTGGTTCGTGACCTCGATCTGCTTCACCTTCGGGTCCGTCTCGTCGGCGCCGAAGTCGGACGGCCGCGTCTCGTCGAGCCCCTGCGGGATCTTGAAGGCCCGCAGGACGAGGGTGAGCACGACGGCGACGATCAGGTTGAGCGCGAACGCGGTCACCGCGATGTACACGGTGAAGTTCGTGCCCGGGATCGCGGCCGTCGAGCCGCCGAAGTGCGCGTGCGTGACGGGGTTGACCACGTTGTACGCCGAGATCGTGCCGAAGGCGATGCCGACGGCCCAGCCCACCAGGAGCGCCCACCGGTCGAACCACCTCGTGTACAGCCCCGCGACGACGGCCGGGAAGGTCTGCAGGATCCAGATGCCTCCGAGGAGCTGCATGTTGATCGCCGCTGACTGGTCCATGCCGATCACGAAGACGAGCGCCCCGACCTTGACCACAAGCGAGACGATCTTGGACACGTTCGCCTCGGTCTTCGGGTCCGCATCCGGACGGAAGAAGTCCCGGTAGACGTTGCGGGTGAACAGGTTCGCCGCCGCGATGGACATGATGGCCGCCGGCACGAGCGCGCCGATCGCGATGGCCGCGAGCGCGATCCCGGCGAACCACGAGGGGAAGTGGTCGAGGAACAGCTGCGGCACCACGAGCTGCGGGTTCGTCGAGCCGTCGAGGTCGATCGGCTTGGTCCCGGCCTTGATCGCCACGAAGCCAAGCAGCGCGAGGAACCCGAGCATGAGCGAGTACAGCGGCAGGATCGCCGCGTTGCGGCGGATCGTGTTGCGCGCCTTCGAGGCCAGCACGCCCGTGACCGAGTGCGGGTACATGAACAGCGCCATCGCGGAGCCGAGCGCGAGGGTCCAGTACGCCGAGTAGCTTCCCTCGGTCGGGATGAACACTCCGGCCGGCTTGCCCGTGGCCTGGCTGACGGTGCCGAGCTTGGTCTGCGCTGCGCCGAAGATGCTGTCCCAGCCGCCGAACTTGATCGGCAGGTAGATCACGGCGACGATCACCGCGAGGTAGATCAGCAGGTCCTTGACGACGGCGATCATTGCCGGCGCGCGGAGGCCGGACGTGTAGGTGTACGCGGCGAGCACGACGAACGCGAGGATGAGCGGCAGGTCGGTCAGGAGCGCGTTGTCGGGGCTCCCGAGGCCGAGCACGGTGAGGACGGCCTTGATGCCCACGAGCTGAAGGGCGATGTACGGCATGGTCGCGACGATGCCCGTGACCGCGACGGCGAGGGACAGCCAGCGGCTCCCATAGCGGCCGCCCACGAAGTCCGCGCTCGTGACGTACCCGTGCCGGTGCGACACCGACCAGAGCCGGCTCATGATGATGAAGATGATCGGGTACAGCACGATCGTGTAGGGCACGGCGAAGAACCCGCTGACGGCGCCCGTGGCCCACATCGCGGCGGGGACGGCCACGAACGTGTACGCCGTGTAGAGGTCGCCGCCGAGCAGGAACCAGGTGATCCACGTGCCGAACCCGCGTCCGCCGAGGCCCCATTCGTCGAGGCTGTGCAGGCCCGTCTCCTCCTTGGACCGGCGCCAGCGCGCGGCCAGGAACCCCATGACGGCGACGATCGCGAACAGCAGGATGACGATGATGAGCGCGACCCAGTCGATCGGGCGCCCGTTCACCGCCGCTCACCCCCGTCTCGGGTCGATCGCCCGGACGACGGCGCCCTGCCGCCGCCCGCTCCCGGCGAGCCCGGCGCGCGGGCGGCCACGCGCCGTCGTCGGTCCTCGGTGGTGACGAGCCAGTACGCGATGCCGCTCAGGGCCGCCGAGATGGGAACCCAGAGCAGCTGGTACCAGTAGAAGAACGGCATGCCGCCCCACCGCGGCTGGTCGTAGGAGTACAGCTGCGGCATGAGCGGCAGAATGATCGCCGCTGCGAGCAGGATTCCCGCGATGATGTATGGCAGTGGCCTGGCTGGTGCACGCGTCGGGGTGTCGCGCGTGGGCCCGTTGAGATCGGACAACGAAACCTCCTGGTCGTCCCGTCCGGCCTCTGGCCCCCCAGCGGGCCAGGGACTGGGCGAAGGTTTATATGTCCCCCATAGTTTTTGTACTCCGGTACAGCGGCTTCCGGAAGATGCGGAGCTAGCCGAGGTCTGCCAGCAGGCCCTCAAGCCGGTCGAAGAGGATGGCCGGCCCGTTCGGGTTCGGGAGCTGGGTGTTGATCAGGATCGCCACGGTGGTACCGGTTGCCGGGTTGTAGAGCGTGAGGGCCTCGTAGCCCAGGCCCGTCCCGGAGTGGCCCCACCAGCCGTCGATTTCCCCCGCCGCAAGCCCGTAGGCGGTGTAGTAGGGGCTCCCCGGATTGTCCGCGCCCGGGTCGGAGACGGCGGTGAGCCGCTGCGACTGGAGCCCGGGCGGCAGGAGCTGCCCGGATCCGAGTGCACGTCCCCACGTGAGCAGGTCTGCGATGGTTCCGAAGTAGCCGCCCGATGCGCCGTAGAGGGACGGGCTGACCTGGGCGAGGCTCTCGAGGCCGGAATCGCCGGTCTGGTGCGGGGTCGCGACGGGCCCGGCCGGGTCCTGCGCCCCGGAGTACGCCACGGAGGTGAGCCCGAGCGGCGCGAGGACGCGCGCCTGCGCCTCCTGGTCCCAGGGTGTGCCGGTGACCGCGCGGACAACCTCGCCGAGGAGCACGTAGTTCGTGTTGCTGTACTCGTACTGGCTGCCCGGGGCGAAGTCGAGGGGCTCGTCGAAGGCGTAGCCCAGGAGCTCGCTGTCCGAGAAGGAGCGGGTGTAGTCGGCGTCGAGCCTGTCCGAGAACTCCTGCGTGCCGGAGAACTCGGCGAGGCCGCTGCGCATCTCGAGGGCCTCCCGCACGGTGATCCGGTCCCCGGCGGCCGTGCCGTCGAGCTCGACGCCGGCGACGTCGGGCACGTACCGGGCCACCGGGTCGTCGAGCCCGAGCCGGCCCTCCCCGACCAGCTGGAGCACCACCGTGCCCACGAAGCTCTTGGTGATGCTCCGGTACGCGGACCGGGTGTCCTCAGTCCACGCGGTACCCGCGGCGGCCTGGCCCGCCGTCGTCAGGTAGCGCGCGGACGCCGTCCCCCGGCTCCCGGTCGATACCGCGACCGCGAGTCCCGCGGCGCCCTGCTCGTCGAGGAAGTCGGCGGCGATGGCTGCCATGTCCGCGGGCATGTCCTGCCAGGCCGGCTGCGGGTTCGCGGGCGACGGTATCTGGCTGGGTGGGGCGGTGGCGGTGGGTGCCGCTGGGGCCGGCGAGGGCGTGACACCGACGGCCGAGGGCGGCGGAGTGGGGCCCTTGCCCCGGGACGCGGAAGCGGCACTGTTCCGGTCGGTGCCCTGCCCAGCCACCGCCCCGACCGCAGCCCCGCTGAAGAGCACGGCGACGATGACGACGAGGATGAGGCGGCGTCGTCGTGCGCGTGCCGAGGCGCCCCGGAGGTGGAGGTGGCGGTGGCGGAACCACCCTGGCCGTCGCCTGCCCGGCATGTGCACCGCCTTCCCCGCGCCCCAGAGGCGGTCCCTGTTCTTCCCAGACAGGGTACGGGGGCCGGCTGTGCCATCGCTGTGGCGCAGCATAGGCGGTGCACAGCCTCGGCCGTGGCTGGCACCGGTGCCGCATCACGCCATCAGTGCCGCCTCGCTGAGCCGGCCGTCGGTCATCTCGAGGACGCGGTCGCAATGCGAGAGCACGTCGTGGTCGTGCGTGACCATGACGACCGCCACACCGGCGGCGTGCGCCTGCTGGGCAAGGAGCTCGACAACCTCGTGGCTTCGGCGCCGGTCCAGCGCTGCCGTGGGCTCGTCCACGAGGAGGAGGGACGGGCGGTTCACGAGCGCCCGGGCGATCCCGACACGCTGCCGCTCGCCGCCCGACAGCTGGCCGGGACGGTGCCCGGCGCGGTGGCCCATGCCGACGGCCTCGAGCAGCGGCTGCGGGTCGACGCGCCCTCCGGCGAGCTTCGCCGCGAGCCGCAGCTGGTCCGCGGCGCTGAGCGCCGGGATGAGGTTGCCGGACTGGAACACGAACCCGACGGTCTCACGGCGGAACTTCGCGGCCGCGCTCTTGCCGAGGGCGGTCACGTCGGTGCCGTGGACGCGCACGACGCCGCTCGTCGGCTTCCCGAGCAGGCCGGCCACCGCGAGGAGCGAGGACTTCCCGGAGCCGGAGGGGCCGACGACGGCGGCGAATTCGCCCGGCTGCACGGTCAGGGACACGGAGTCGAGGGCGCGGACGGTGGCGTCGCCGTCCCCGAGCTCCAGGACGGCGTCGACGATCTCCAGGGCGGGTACGGCGGCGTTGGCTGGCGCGGTCATCGGGCTCCTCCGAGGGCGTTGATGGGATCGATGCGGGCGATGCGCAGGATGGCCACTCCCGCGCCGATGAGCCCGAGGACGAGGGTGAGGGCCGTGGCGAGCGCGATCGGTGCGGCCTCGAGGGCGAATGGGACGGCATCCGGGATCATGGCACCGAAGCCGACGCCCACGGCCACGCCGAGCGCCGTGAAGCCGACCAGGAGGATCGCGGCCTGGGCGAGGCCGTCGCGCAGGAGGTAGCGGGCGGAGGCGCCCATGGCCCGGAGGACGGCGAGCTCGTGCGTGCGCTGGATGGTCCAGACGGTGAAGAACGCACCGACCACGAGGGCGCAGATCGCGTAGAGGAAGGCCTGGATCATGCTCAGGGTCATGGTCTCGGCCTCGTAGCCCGGGGAGGCGTTGAAGGCCTTCGCCTTGGTCATGGTCATGGTGCCCGCGGTGGCGTCGTAGCCAGCGAAGTCCGGGTACGCGCCGTCGGCCGCGCGGAGCGCCACGACGCTCGAGTAGGCGTAGTCGGCGGCGTCGAGCTGCGCCTGGGTGGGCGCGCCCGGCTTGCCGGTGTTCGAGGCGAGGAGCCGCCACGTGCCGATCGGCAGGTAGGCGACGTCCACATGGCCGAAGGTTGCCTGGCCGTCGGTGAATCCGACCACGGTCAGCTCCGTCCCGACCCGGTCAAGGGTGACCTTGGTGCCGAGTTCGACGCCGGCGGACTTCGCCGTCTCCGACACGACGATGCCGTCCGGGGCGTTCAGCCCGGAACCGCTGGAGACCGCGGGGGCGAGGAACCCGGCCGGCTCGATGCCGAACAGGGTCAGGTCGACCTGCTTGCCGGACCCGGTGGTCCCGTTGACGATGCTGACGCCCATCGGCTCGGCGTCGGCCACTCCGGGGGCCTTCTTCCATGCGTCGAGCTGCTTGGCGTCGACAAGGGAGCGGCTGAAGGCGTTGTCGGTGATGGTGCCCTTGTCGAAGGCGAAGGCCGTGGCCGGCATGGCCTTGAGGCCCGAGACGCCGTCATTGACGAGGCCGGAGGACAGGCCGGAGAGCAGCACGACGAGCACGGCGATCAGCGCGATCACGGCGCCCATGAGCGTGAACCGGCCGCGGGCGAATCTGAGTTCGCGCAGCGCGAGGAACATGTGGGGTCCTTGGGGACGGAGGAGGAACGTAGTCTTTCCGACATACTGTCGGAAACATTCCGACAGTACGTCGGAAACATCGGTGCGCACAAATCAGCCCCGTGTCCCCTGGCCGGGCGTCAGCGGGGCAGGCCCTCCAGGACGAAGGCCTGGACGGCGGCAGCGACCGCCTCGTGGTCCGCCCCGTGGTCGATGAGCTTGAGGGCGCCGTTGAGGGTGCCCTCGATGAGCGCGGCCCACGAATGGCTGTCGGTGAGGCCGAGTTCGGCGAGCGTGGCGGCGAGCGGCGCGAAGAGCGCGTCATGGAGAGCACGGATGTCCTCATGCCGGCTTGGCGTGAGCTCTGCCTGCTGGAGGACCGCGGCGAGGTCGTGCTTGCCGTCGGCGGCCATCCGCAGCGTCGTGGCGATGTACGCCTTGAGCCGCTCCGTCCCCGGAGCCCATCGCGCCAGCTCGGCCTCGATCTCCCGGCGCCACTGCTCGAAGGCCTTGGTGGCGACGGCGACCAGGAGTTCGTTCTTCGAGGGGAAGTAGTCGTAGAAACTGGACCGGGCCAGTCCGGCGCGCTCGGTGACGCTGCGGGGGCCCACCCCGGCGACGCCCTCGGCGAGGAGGATCGCCTCGGCGGCCGCGATGAGCGCCGCCCGCTGGGCCTCGCGGTGCTCCGGGACGGAGGGGGCGGAGATCTTCGGCATCCACCCATTATCGGGCGGGTGGCAGACTGGACGGGTGCCAGACTCCGCTCCCGTCGCCCCCGAAGCCGCCCCGGCGCCGTCGTCCGCCGCCGCAGCCCATCCGCGCCAGTCCGAGTTCTCCTTCGGGGTCGGCACCCGCCTCGAGGGTGGGGACGGCGCGCCGGCACTCGGCCGCACCGGCACCATCACGACCCCGCACGGGACCATCCAGACGCCGGCGTTCATCGCCGTGGGCACCAAGGCTACGGTCAAGGCCGTCCTGCCGGAGTCCATGGCGGAGCTCGGCGCGCAGGCGCTCCTCGCGAACGCGTACCACCTGTACCTGCAGCCGGGCGCGGACATCCTCGACGAGGCCGGCGGGCTCGGCCGCTTCATGAACTGGCCCGGGCCCACGTTTACAGACTCAGGCGGGTTCCAGGTCATGAGCCTGGGGTCGGGGTTCAAGAAGGTCATCGACATGACGGGCCCGCAGAGGGACGCCACGGCGCCCTCCAAGGCGGGGGCCGACGATGCCGTGGCGCCCGGCAAAGAGCGCCTCGCCCACATCGACGACGACGGCGTGTGGTTCAAGAGCCACCTCAACGGGGACAGGCACCGGTTCACCCCCGAGATCTCCATGCAGGTCCAGCACCAGATCGGCGCGGACATCATGTTCGCGTTCGACGAGCTCACCACCCTGCACAACTCGCGCCGGTACCAGGAGGAGGCGCTCGAGCGCACGCGGAAGTGGGCCGAGCGCTGCGTCGCCGAGCACTTCCGGCTGACCGACGAGCGCGTCGGCAAGCCGTACCAGGCGCTCTTCGGGGTCATCCAGGGCGCGCAGTACGAGGACCTGCGCCGCAAGGCGTGCGGTGACCTCGGCGCGATGCCGTTCGACGGCTTCGGGATCGGCGGCGCGCTCGAGAAGGAGAACCTCGGCACGATCGTGGGCTGGTGCTCCGAGGCGCTTCCCGAGGACAAGCCGCGCCACCTGCTGGGCATCTCCGAGCCGGACGACATCTTCGTGGCCATCGAGGCCGGCGCCGACACGTTCGACTGCGTCTCCCCCACCCGCGTGGCCCGCAACTCCGCGTTCTACACCGCCGAGGGACGGCTCAACCTCTCCGGGGCCAAGTACAAGCGGGACTGGGGCCCTCTGCAGGACGGCTGCGACTGCTACACGTGCGCCAACTACTCCCGCGCGTACATCCGGCACCTCTTCAAGGCCTCCGAGATGCTCTCGCACACCCTCATCTCGATCCACAACGAGCGGTTCGTGGTCCGGATGGTCGACGACGCGCGCCGGGCGATCGAGGACGGCACCTTCTACGACTTCAAGGCCGAGACGCTCGGCCGCTACTACGGCCCCTGACGCACGACGACGCGTGCCCGGCTCAGCCTCGCCGGTGGGCGGCCATCCGCAGGCCCGCGAACGTCCCGACGGCGAAGCACAGGACCGACCCGAGCACCATGAGCAGCGGCGGCGTCCACGACCCTGCCGCGGCGTGGACGGACCCGATGAGCGTGGGCGCCACCGCCCCGAACCCGTAGCCGACCCCCTGCACGATCGCGGACATGCGTCCCGCAGAGGCTTGGTCCCGGGCGATCGCGAGGATGGCGCTGAAGATCAAGGTGATGCCGCCGCCCTGCGCGGCCCCGCCCAGCGAGGACCACACCGCCCACAGGCCTGGCGCGGCCAGAAGCCCCACCGGCACCGCGAGCCACAGCACGCCGAGCGTCACGACGGCCGCCATGGTCCCGGCACGCCGGGCCAGGAGCGGCGTGCCGAGCGCGCCGACGATGGCGAGGATCTGGAACAGCGACGCCCCGGCGCCGGCTGACGTGGAGGACAGCCCGAGCTCGTCGGACAGGAGGCTCGGCAGCCATGCGGTGACGCCGTAGTAGGAGAAGGCCTGGCCGCCGAAGCCGACCACGAGCGCAGCGGTGACAGCGACGCCCCGGCGGCGGCCGCCGTCGTGCGTCCTGTTTCCCTCTGCGGCCACCGGTTCGGGAACGGCCGCGCGGCGCACCCCCACTGCGGCCGCCCAGAACACGAGGGCGACGACCGCGAAGAGGGCACTGGAGGCGAGCGACAAGCGCCAGCCCCACGCATCCGCCAGAGGTGCCGACGCCACGGAGGTCACGAACGAGCCGACGTTGAGCGCGGCCGTGTAGACGCCCATCGCCATGCCCTGGCGGCCGGGGGTGAAGTCGCGCCGGATGATGAGCGGGACGGCGATGTTGCCGACCGTGATGGCGACACCGAGGAGGACCGTGCCGAGCATCGTCACAACCGTGCCGTCCAGCGAGCGGAGCACGACGCCGGCCAGCACGCCGAGGAGGTTCAGCGTCACCGCCACCTCCGCCCCGAGGCGCCGGGCGGAGAGGGAGGCGAGCGGTGAGGCGAGGGCGAAGCACAGGACGGGGATGCCCGTCAGCAGCCCGAGCTCCCACGCCGAGAGGCCCAGTTCGTCCTCGAGGTGGCGCACCACGGGGGCCACCGCGACGAAGGGGCCGCGCATGGTCAGGGCGATGAGGCCGATCGAGACCAGGAGCAGCCCGACGCCGGCGGTCCGGCGGGGTGGGCGGGCGGCAGCGGAGGCGGGGCTGGGACGGGGGGTCATCCCCATGTTCGTATCACGCGGACGGTCCGTGGCCGAAAGGGCGTACTAGGCGTGGACACCTTCGGTCGCAACGGCGTAGCTCGGCTCGAGGCGCTTCACCCGCCGGATCACGAGGGAGGTGACCGGGACGAAGAGGAACTCGACCCCGGTCTTGTAGACGAACCCGACCAGGACGTAGTTGGCGAACGCGCCGACGTCCGCGATTCCGATGACGGGGGCCGCGACGGCGCAGAAGATGAGCGTGTCGATGAACTCGCCAGCCACGGAGGAGCCCATGAGGCGGGCCCACAGCGTGCGCTCGCCCACCCGCGCCTTCATCTTCACGAGGATCCAGGAGTTGGTCAGCTGGCCCGCGAGGAACGCGAGGAGGGAGCCGACGACGATCTGCGGCACCGGGCCCAGCGCGCCCTCGAGGGCGGCCTGCTTCGCGGCGCCGAACTCGTCGTCGAACCCGGGCAGGGCGATGATGGCCCAGTAGCAGGCCGAGGCGAAGAGCGAGAGCGAGAAGGTCGTCACGATGGCGGTCCGCGCGGCCCGGAAGCCGTACACCTCGCTCACCACATCGCCGAGGATGTACGCGAGCGGGAACAGGAAGAAGCCGCCGTCGGTGATGATCGGGCCGAGCTGGACGCCCTTCGAGGCTCCGATGTTGCTCAGGATGAGGATCACGGCCATGGCCGCGAGGAACACGGCGAAGAAGGGGCTGCCGATGGACGCGTAGCGTGCGGGGGACTTCACGGCCAGTATTCTCCCACCTCTCCCCCGTCTAAGGGTCACGTCCTGTTGGTCAATGACAGGACATAGACCAACAGGACGCGACCCTCAGGAGGTGACCCCCAGACGGGGCGGGGGCGCGGGGCGCGGGGCGCGGGGCGCGGGGGCGCGGGGCGCGCCGGGTCAGCTGACGCGGGAAGGTTCGCGGCCGTCGTCGTCCGCGGTGGCGGGCGTGCCGAACGCCGCGCCGAACTCGGTGTCGAGCGGGGTGTGCTTCTTGTTCGGCAGGAAGAAGATGTACACCACGAGCGAGATCACGATGGTGATGGTCACGTAGGTGAACAGCCACTCCTTGTGCCCGGCGCTGGAGAGCCACTCGCCGATGAACGGCACCGTGCCGCCGAACAGCGAGTTCGCCACGGCGTAGCCCAGGCCCACGCCGAGGGCGCGGACGGAGGACGGGAAGAGCTCGGCCTTCACCAGGGCGCTGATCGAGGTGTAGTTCACCACGATGACAAGGCCCGCGAGCATGAGCAGGAACGCGATCATCGGGTCCTTGACCCCGGCGAGGGTGGACATGATCGGCCAGGTGAAGATGGCGCCGAGGACGCCGAACACGATCAGCTGCGGCCGGCGGCCGAGCTTGTCCGAGAGCAGCCCGAACACCGGCTGCAGGAGCATGAACACGAACAGCGCCCAGAAGTTGATCACCGAGGTCTGCGTCTTCGGGATGCCCGAGACGTTGTTCATGAAGCTCAGGATGTAGGTCGTGTAGAGGTAGAACGCGCACGTGCCGCCCATGGTCAGGAACACGACGACGGCGAACGGCTTCCAGTGCTTGGTGAAGAGGAGCTTGAGCGTTCCGGGCTGGACCGCCTCGAATTCGCCCCCCTCGCCGGACGCCGAGCCGTGGCCCTTCGCGGCGGCGACCTGCTCCTTGGAGATGGTCTCGTCCATCGTGCGGCGCAGCCACAGGACGATCAGGGCGGCGACGGCGCCGATCGCGAACGGGATGCGCCAGCCCCACGCCTTGAGGTCGGCCTCGCCGAGCGTGGACTGGAGGATCACGAGCGAGAGGAGCGCGAGGACCTGCCCGCCGACAAGCGTCACGTACTGGAAGCTCGAGAAGAATCCGCGGCGCTTCGCGGTCGCCACCTCGGACATATAGGTGGCGCTCGTGCCGTACTCGCCGCCCACGGAGAAGCCCTGCAGCAGGCGCGACGCGTACATGAGGACGGTGGACCACACGCCGATCTGGGCGGTGCCGGGCAGCACCGCGACGAGCAGCGAGCCGACGCCCATGAGGCTCACGCTGAGCGTCAGGGCGGCGCGGCGGCCGTGGCGGTCCGCATAGCGGCCGAAGAACCACGAGCCGACGGGACGCATGAGGAAGGTGAGCGCGAACGTGAGGTACGCATCGATCTGCGCCTGGGCAGGATCCTTGGCGTTGAAGAAGTAGCTCGCGAAGTACGCCGAGAACGCCGCGTAGACGTAGAGGTCGTACCATTCGATGAGGTTCCCTGCGGAGCCCTTGAGGGTGTTGGCGATGGCTCGCCTGGTCTGAGCAGCGCTGCTCGAAGACCCGGGGTGTGTGATGCTCATGGACACCGACGCTAGGGTGACGCGGGACACGGCCCCAAGCCGGAGGGGGCATTCCTAACAGTTCCTTAAGTCTTCGGCTCGGATAGTCTCGGGCGGGGATGCGGAGGGAATGGCAATGCGGGTGCTGATCGTCGAGGACGACGACGCGATGGCCTCCGCGCTGCTGGCCTCCGCCCGCTCCGCGGGGCATCAGGCGGCCCGCGTGGGCCGCGGGGCGGACGCCCTCCTCGCGCACCGCGAGCACGACATGATCCTGCTCGACCTCGGCCTGCCCGACATGGACGGCCTCGAGGTGCTCCGCAAGCTGCGCCAGGTCACCGGCGCGCCCATCCTCATCCTCACCGCGCGCGACGACGAGCGCAGCGTGGTCCTCGGCCTCCGCTCCGGTGCGGACGACTACCTCGTCAAGCCGGTCAAGCTCATCGAGCTGCTCGCCCGCATCGAAGCGGTGGCCCGCCGCACGGCCCGCGGCGGCGGCACCGAGCCGCACCGGCTCCAGGCCGGCGAGGTGAGCGTCGATCTCGACCGGCGAGTGGCCGCCGTCGGGCCCCGGGAGCTGAACCTCACCGCGACCGAGTTCGAGCTCCTCGCGCTCCTGGCAAGGCACGCCGGCTCGGTCGTGACACGGGAGCAGATCCTCGACGCGCTCTGGGGGGACGCGTTCCTCGCCAGCTCACGCTCCCTCGACGTCCACCTGAGCGGCCTGCGGTCCAAGCTCGGGCTGCCGGGGTTCATCATCAACGTCCGCGGCGTGGGGTACCGGATCGAGAGCGGCGCCCCGGGCCAGGGGACGACCGCGTGAGGCTGCGGGTGCTGGGCATCCTGAGCCTGTTCTCGATCCTCATCGTCGCCGTGGTCTCCGCCTCGATCCTCGCCTCCGTCAGCCGCGAGCTGACCCAGGAACTGCAGATCAATCGCGTCGCGGCGCTCAACCGGTTCGCGCAGGTCGCGGATGACGCGGTGGTGTCCGGGGAGACGTCCCAGCTCCAGCGCGAGATGGACCGGTACTCGGCGCTCTACGGCGAGGGGATCGTCATCCGCACCCCGCAGGCCACGCTGGCCTCCGGCGGCCTCAGCCCCGACCGCCCGGACGTGCGCGATGCGCTCGGCCGTGCCCGGCTCAACCTCAGCGACACGACACTCGAGCCCGTGCGGCCGTTCGGCCCGCGGTCCGAGGTGGTCGCCCGCTCCTTCGGGACGGCGAGCCAGGTGCTCGGCGAGGCGGTGCTGGACGTCGATCTGGGCGCGGCCGAGCAGAAGCTGCGCGAGCGCTGGCTCCTCGTGGGCCTCGGGGCGCTGGCGGGGTGGGCGCTCCTCATCGTCGGCGCCGAGCGGGCCACCGTCTGGGTGCTGCGGCCCGTGCACCGGCTCACGGCCGCCGTCGCCGACTTCGAGCAGTCCGGGCGCGCCACCCGGCTGCGCGGGGAGGGCCCTCCCGAGCTGCAGGAGCTCAGCCAGGCCTTCTCGGCGATGGCAGAGCACGTCGGAGCGAGCATGGAGGCCCAGCGGCAGCTCATCGCGGATGCCTCCCACCAGCTCCGCAACCCCATAGGCGCGCTGCGCCTGCGGGCGGACCTCCTCGCTCTCGAGCTCACGACCCCGTCCCAGCGGGCCGCGGCGGCGGGCGTGACGAACGAGCTCGAGCACGTCGAGGAGATCCTGGACGGGCTGCTGCGCCTCGCCGCCGCCGAGCACAGGGTCCACGAGGGCTCCGGGCCCGGCGGCGCGGGCGCCTCATTCGGCGAGCGCGCAGCGCTCCTGGATCCCTGGACGGTGCTCCAGGAGGCCGTCGAGCGGGCCGCGCCCGCCGCCGCCCAGACCGGGACACGGCTCGTGCTCGCGGATGCCCCCGTCCCGCCGCTGCGGCTCGTGTGCAACAGCTCGGACCTCGCGGACATGGTCGGCGAGCTCCTCGAGAACGGCGTCAAGTACGCCCCCGGCGCCCGCATCCGGGTCAGCGCCGCATCCCGGGGCGGCGCGGTGGCCATCGAGGTGGCCGACGACGGTCCCGGCCTCTCCCCCGAGGAGCTCGCCTCCTCGACGACCCGCTTCTGGCGGTCCCCGCGCAACCGGGACACCCGGGGCACGGGGCTCGGTCTCACCATCGTGGAGCGGCTCGCCGGTGCAAACGGCGGGCGGCTCGTCCTCGCCGCCGCCGAGCCGCACGGCCTCGTCGCCCGGGTCGAGTTCCCCGCCGCAGCCACTGCCGCGCACGACGGCGCCCTCCCGCACGGCGGCGTGGAGGCCACCGATGCCTGATTCCGCCTCAGGAGGCTTCCCGAGCCGCCGGACTGCCCTCCGCGCGGGGCTCGCGGCGGCCCTCGCCGGAGCCGTCCTCCCGGCCGCCGGCTGCGGCCCGAACCCGCCGGGCGGGACGATGACCGTCGCGGGCGGGGAGCCCGGCGGCTTCTATCTCGAGTTCGCGACCCTCCTCGCGGGCTCCCTCCGTCGCCACGGCGTGGCGGCGGACGCGTCAGCCCTCGAGACCGGCGGCAGCCTGGACAACATGGACCGGCTCGCCCGCGGGGAGGCCACCCTGGCCATCGCCCTCGCAGACGCCGCGGTCCAGCGCGGCGGGGGGATGGCCGCCCTCGGCAAGGTGTACGAGAACTACGTCCACTGCGTGGTGCGCACCGACAGCGGCATCGCGGCGGTGGCGGATCTCGCGGGGAACGCGGTCGCGGTCGGCGATCCGCGCTCCGGGACGTCGCTCACGGCCCACCGCCTGCTCGACGCCGCGGGAATCACCGTCCGCGCGATGCCGCTCGGGCTGAACCAGGGGCTTGCCGCGCTGCGGAGCGGAAGCGTTGAGGCGCTCTTCTGGTCCGGCGGGGTCCCGACCGCCGCGATCGCCGCGGCGACGAAGGAGGTGAGCCTGCGCCTGCTGGACCTCTCCCCGTTGATCCCGGCGATCCGGGCAGCCTACGGCGGCTTCTACGACCGGGTGCTGGTCCAGGAGGACAGCTACCAGGGCATCCCCGCCGCGTGGACGGTGGGAGTCGCCAACCTGCTGCTCTGCCGCGAGGACCTCGGCGCGGAGGTGGTCCGCGCGACCGTGGACCTGCTGCTGCAGCACGCAAACGAGCTCGTGCCGGCCTCGAGCCTCGGTGTGCAGTTCCTGAGCCCGGAGACCCTCATCAACACCAGCGGCATCCCCCTGCACCCGGCGGCGGAAGCGGCGTACCGCGCGTTCCACGGCTGAGACTGCGGCTGCCCACGCCGCGGGACGGCGGCCCGGGGCATCACGGCCATGCTCCCCTAGACTTCCCAGTCCCCCGGCGTATCGTGAAAAGGTGATGTGATCCACCTACGGGAGGTCAGGATGAGCCTGTTCAAGAAGCGCACGGATTCCGATCACGAAGCCCAGCCCGTGTCGGAAACGGGTGCGACGGCCGAGGCAAGGCAGAAGCCCGGCAAGCGCGAGGTCCATGCGTTCCGGCAGGTTCCCCCCTACGAGATGAACGAGGAACTCGCGGAGCGCATCGCGATGCGGGCCTACGGCGACGGCGACCACGACGGCAAGGCGGACATCCCGGCCGCGCCGTTCCCCGGCTGAGCTCCGGCGTTCCCGCCCCCGGATACCCTTCCCGGTCCGCTCAGGCGCCCGAATGGGCCTCGAGGAACGAGTAGACCTCGGTCTCGTCCACACCCGGGAACGCCCCCGGCGGCATGGCTGCGAGCAGGTGCGAGTGCGCTCGCGCCGACGGCCAGGCGTAGCCGGCCCAGTGGTCGCTGAGCTCCATGGGCGGCCGCCGGCAGCAGTCCGGGTCGGGGCAGCGTGAGACGGCGCGCGCCGTCGTCTCCCTCCCCCGGAACCACTTCACGTGCTGGTACGGGACGCCGATGCTCAGGGAGAACTCCCCGCTCGCGCTGCGCTCTGTCCGGGCCGTGCACCAGAACGTGCCCGTGACCGTGTCGGTGTACTGGCTGTAGGAGCTGAACTTGTCCGGCACGTCGAAGACGGCACGGCTCGTCCAGGCCTTGCACGAGGGCTGTCCCTCGATCGCGCCGGTGTGGTCCATCGGGAAGTTGACGCCGTCGTTCTCGTACGCCTTGTAGATGATCCCGGACTGGTGGGTCTTCTGGAAGTGCGTGGTGAGGCCGAGGTGCTGGGTGGCGAGGTTCGTGAAGCGGTGCGCGGCCGTCTCGTAGCTCACCGCGAACGAGTCGCGCAGGTCCTCCACCGAGATCTCCTTGGCGGCCTTGGCCCGTTGCAGGAACTCGACCGTGGCCTTCTCGGGGAGGAGGAGCGCCGCGGCGAAGTAGTTGGTCGCGACGCGCTGGGCGAGGAAGTCCCCATAGGAGCGCGGGGTCTCGTGCCCGAGGACGTAGTGCCCGAGGGCCTGGAGGAGCACCGAACGGGGGTCGTGGTCGGACCGCTGGTTGTGCGTCAGGTAAATCCTGCGGTTCTTCAGGTCGGTGACGGACCGCGTCGAGTGGGGCAGGTCCCCCACGTGGTACAGGGTGAAGCCCAGGTGCGTGGCGATGTCCGAGATCGTGTGCTGGCTCAGCGGCCCCGACGTGTAGCCGACCTGGGCGAGGACCTTCTGCGCCTCCGCCTCGTACTCGGGGAAGTAGTTGCCTCGCTCGCGCATCATCTTGCGCAGCTCGCCGTTCGCCCGTCGGGCCTCCTCCGGCGTGGCGACCTGCTCGTTCATCTTGCGCTCGAGCTCGCGCAGCAGCCCCAGCTGGGACTCGAGCACGTCCAGCGGCAGGCGTGAGGAAACGCGGATCTTGGGCAGGTTGAGGTTCTCGTAGAGGGGACTGCGCTGGTAGCGCTCGAGCTCGATCTCGAGGGCGGCGCGGCGGCTCGGAGGCTCGGCGCCGAGGAGCGCGTCCACTCCCACGCCGAGGGCACCCGCGAGCTGCTGGAGCAGGCTGAGCTTGGGCTCGCGCTTGCCGTTCTCAATGAGGCTGAGCTGGCTCGCGGCCGCGCCCACCGCGGCGCCCAGGTCGTCGAGCGTGAGACCGGCGGCCTTCCTCAGGTGGCGCACTCGCCGGCCGAGCGCAATGACGTCGACGCCCGCCTCGGGCGCGGCGGTCCCGGCCCGGCGCACGACGGCGGCGGGCGCCTCAGCGGGGCGGCCCCACCCGGCGGGGGGCTGCGTGCGGGCGGGGGCGGGCGACGTCGAACGCGGCATTTCTTGAGAATACGTGAAGATTGGCATTTCTTTCCAGCGTTTTTCCCTGTTGTCGGGGTTGCAGACACGGAAAAGTTGTTCTCACGAAGAACAGCACGGTGGTTGAGCGAAACCCACGGTGGTTGAGCGAAGCCGAAACCACTGCCGCACCATCACCGCACAGAGTCGAAGGAGACCCGCCATGACCGCAGAGTTCGAGCCCCAGAGCCAGTCCCTCGAGCAGCAGGCCGAGGCCCTGAAGCTCGAGTGGTCCGCCGACCCCCGCTGGGAAGGCCTCACCCGCGACTACTCGGCCGAGGACGTCATCCGCCTCCGCGGCCGCGTTCCGGAGGAGAACACGCTGGCCCGCCGCGGCGCCGAGAAGCTGTGGAAGGCTGTGACGGAGGGCCGCGAGAACGGTACCGGCTACATCAACGCCCTCGGTGCCCTCACGGGCAACCAGGCCGTCCAGCAGGTCAAGGCCGGCCTCAAGGCCATCTACCTCTCGGGCTGGCAGGTTGCGGCCGACGCGAACCTCTCGGGCAACACCTACCCCGACCACTCGCTCTACCCCGCGAACTCCGTGCCCGCCGTCGTGCGGCGCATCAACAACGCGCTCCAGCGGGCTGACCAGATCGAGTTCTCCGAGGGCAAGCAGACGGTCGAGGACTGGCTGGTCCCGATCGTCGCCGACGCGGAGGCCGGCTTCGGCGGCCCGCTCAACGCCTACGAGCTCATGAAGTCCATGATCCAGGCCGGCGCAGCAGGCGTGCACTGGGAGGACCAGCTCGCCTCGGAGAAGAAGTGCGGCCACCTCGGCGGCAAGGTCCTCATCCCCACCCAGCAGCACATCCGCACCCTCAATGCTGCTCGGCTCGCCGCCGACGTTGCCGGCGTGCCGAGCGTCATCATCGCCCGCACCGATGCCGAGGCCGCGACGCTCATCACGACAGATGTGGACGAGCGGGACCGCGAGTTCATCCTCCGCGAAGAGGGACAGCCGGTGCGGACGGCCGAGGGCTTCTACCGGGTCAAGAACGGCGTCGAGCCGTGCATCGCCCGCGCCAAGGCCTACGCCCCGTACTCCGACCTCATCTGGATGGAGACCGGAACGCCGGACCTCGCCCTGGCCCGCAAGTTCGCCGAGGCCGTCAAGGCCGAGTACCCGGACCAGATGCTCGCCTACAACTGCTCGCCGTCGTTCAACTGGAAGAAGCACCTGGACAACGACACGATCGCCAAGTTCCAGCGCGAGCTCGGCGCGATGGGCTTCAAGTTCCAGTTCATCACCCTGGCTGGCTTCCACGCCCTCAACTACTCGATGTTCGATCTCGCCCACGGCTACGCCCGCAACGGCATGAGCGCCTACGTCGACCTCCAGGAGCGCGAGTTCGCCTCCGAAGACCGCGGCTACACCGCAACCAAGCACCAGCGCGAAGTGGGCACCGGCTACTTCGATCTGGTCTCCACGGCGCTGAACCCGAACGCCAGCACTCTCGCCCTCGTGGGATCCACCGAAGAGGGCCAGTTCCACTAACGATTCGGCACAGTCCGACGACGCCGGTGGGCCGGGGCCGCTTCCCGGCCCACCCGGCGTCGTACATCACCCAGGAGACCTCCCATGAACACGTTCACCGACAACTTCACGATCAACGGCGTGACCCTCACGGCCCAGCCGATGGCCCGCCAGAACGAGATCCTCACCCCGGACGCCCTCGAGTTCGTCGCGCACCTCCACCGGGCCACGGCCGAGCGCCGCCAGGAGCTCCTCGAAGCGCGCCATGCGCGGCGCGCCGAGATCGCGAAGGGTGTCGACCCGCGCTTCCCCGCCGAGACCGCCGAGATCCGCAACGACCCGAACTGGCGCGTTGCCCCGCCGGCACCCGGCCTGACCGACCGCCGCGTCGAGATCACCGGCCCGGTGGACCGGAAGATGACGATCAACGCGCTCAACTCGGGGGCTAAGGTCTGGCTGGCTGACATGGAGGACTCCCAGACGCCGTCGTGGCGCAACGTGATCCGCGGCCAGATCAACCTCATCGACGCGCTCGAGGACCGCATCGACTTCACGCTCACTGAGGGCTCAAAGAGTAAGGAGTACCGGCTCCGTCCGTTCGCCGAGCGCCCGACCATCGTCGTGCGCCCCCGCGGCTGGCACCTGCCCGAGAAGAACATGCTCGTGGACGGCAGGCCGATCGCGGGCGGGATCGTGGACTTCGGCCTGTTCTTCTTCCACAACGCCAAGCGCCTGCTCTCCCTCGGCCACGGCCCGTACTTCTACCTGCCGAAGATCGAGAACCGCTTCGAGGCCCGGCTCTGGAACGACATCTTCGTCCTGGCCCAGGACCTGCTCGGCATCCCCCAGGGCACCATCCGCGCGACGGTGCTCATCGAGACGATCACGGCCGCCTTCGAGATGGAGGAGATCCTCTTCGAGCTGCGCGACCATGCCGCGGGCCTCAACGCGGGCCGCTGGGACTACATCTTCTCGATCATCAAGAACTTCCGCACCCGCGGGCCGCGCTTCGTGACCCCGGACCGCTCCCAGGTGACCATGACGCAGCCGTTCATGCGGGCCTACACCGAGCAGCTCGTGCGTGCGTGCCACCGCCGCGGTGCCATGGCGATCGGCGGCATGGCCGCCTTCGTGCCCAACCGCAAGGACCCGCAGATCAACGCGACCGCCTTCGAGAAGGTCCGCGCCGACAAGCAGCGCGAGGCCCACGACGGCTTCGACGGCTCGTGGGTCGCGCACCCGGACCTGGTGCCCGTGGCGCGCGAGGTGTTCGACTCCGTGCTGGGCGACAGGCCGAACCAGATCGACCGGCTCCGTGAGGACGTCACACCGGATGACCGCGCGCTCATCGACCTGAGCACGTGCCAGGGCACCATCACCGAGGGCGGGATCCGCAACAACATCGAAGTCGGCATCCGCTACATCGAGGCGTGGCTGCGGGGCTCCGGCGCGGTCGCGATCCACAACCTCATGGAGGACGCAGCGACCGCGGAGATCTCCCGCTCGCAGATCTGGCAGTGGATCTACTCCCGGGCCATCACAGACCAGGGGGAGATCGTGACCCGCCAGTGGGTCGAGGAGATCCTCGACGAGGAGTTCGCCAAGCTCGAGCGCTTCGACGGCGACCGCTTCCGCGACGCCCGCGAGCTGTTCGAGGAGTGCGCCCTCGGTGCCGAGTTCCCGACCTTCCTGACTATGCCGGCCTACGCGCGCTTCCTGTGCGAGACCGCGGGCAAGGAGGACGAGTTCGAGGCCGGCCTGCCTGAGCGGCAGTTCGCCGCGGCCTAGCCTGCGCCCGCTGGGGCCCGCTGGTTGAGCGAAGTCGAAACCCGGGCCCAATGAATCTCCCGGATCCCGCGCGCTTCCATCGCAACAGGCACCCCGAAGGCCGGGGGCGGGACATCCGGGAACACCGTTGAGGGGCCTCCCGCGTAGTGGTGCTGCGCGGACATGGGGCCCCTCAACTCATCCCACCTGCAGCGACGACGGCGCCGCCCCCGAGAGGCGGGCGGCGCCGTCGTGCGTAGGCTGCTAGTGCGGGAAGACGAACTCGCCGACCATGAAGTAGAGCGCGAACAGCGCGGGGACGATCGTCAGCAGCACCAGCAGGGACCGCTCGGCGCGGCGGAACCACGCAGTCGCGGCCACGATTCCCGCGGCGAGCATGGCCCCCAGGGCCAGGAGCGCCGGGGAGGCGGGCACGAAGGCCGTCTCGGTCGCCGCCACGAAGAGGCGCATGAGCAGCGGGCCGCCGACGAGCAGGACCGCTCCCCCGGCGGCGAGCCCCACGGCCCACCATCCGAGCCGGGTGAGGGGCCTGAGCGTCGGCCTCTCCCGGTGCTCCCGGAGCCGCGCGGCCGCCGCGAGGACCACCGCGCCCAGTGCCACGAGGAAGCCGGCCGTGTAGACCCAGGCCCGCGTCGCTTCGGCTGCCACGAAGAAGACCGCCGCGAAGACGCCGAGGGCGGCAAGGCCCGCGGCTGCAGCGGCCCGTCCCAGCCAGTTCCTCGTCAGGGTTGTCATTGCCCTCATCTCCTTCGATGCCCTTCCGGGCAGCACCATTCTCCCACTTTTCTACAAGACGTAGAAGAGTTGGAATACTCTGGGCCGAGGAGAACTTGAAGCTTTCATGAACGTTGACATCTGGTCCGACATTGCCTGCCCCTGGTGCTTCATCGGCAAGCGCCGCTTCGAGAAGGCCCTGGCTGCCTTCCCCCACAAGGACCAGATCACGGTCACCTGGCACAGCTACCAGCTCGACCCCACGCTCCCCGAGCACTACGACGGCACCGAACTCGACTACCTGAGCACCCGCAAGGGCGTGCCGGCCGCGCGCGTTCAGCAGATGTTCGACCACGTTGCGGAGGTCGCCTCCGGGGAGGGCCTCCACTACGACTTCGACCGGGTCGTGGTTGCCAACTCGTTCTCCGGCCACGAGCTCATCCACCTCGCCAAGGCCCGCGGCGGGAACGCCATGGCCGACTCGGTCAAGGAGGCCCTGCTCTCGGCCCACTTCGAGCAGGGCCTCGACATCGGCTCCCGCAAGGTCCTGATGGCGGTCGGGACTGAGGCCGGGCTCGGGAGTGCGGAGATCTCCGCGGCGCTCGACGCCGGCACGTACCGCGACGCTGTCCGCGCAGACATCAGCCAGGCCCGCGCGCTGGGCATCCAGGGCGTGCCGTTCTTCGTCCTGGACAGCAAGTACGGCGTCTCCGGCGCCCAGCCCGCCGAGCTCTTCACCCAGGCGCTCCAGACCGCGTGGCGCGAGGCGAATCCCCTCGTGATGGTCGGTCAGCCCGCAGGCCCGGGCGTCAGGGACGACGCCGAGAGCCTCGGCGGAGAGGTGTGCGGCCCGGACGGCTGCCTCTGAGCCGGCGGCCGGTGAAACCGGCGGCCCCGCTAGGACTGGCGGCCCTGGGCCGCGAGGAGGGCCCGGATCCGCTCGGTGGCGTCCACGAGCGACGCGTTGTTCACCGACGCCGCGGCGGCCGGGTCCTGGCTCCGCGCCGCGGCGATGAGCTCCTGCTGGTAGCGCCACAGCGAGTCGTCGCCGGCCGTGTCCAACGTGCCCTGCGCGCCCACGAGCTTGTAGGGGCGGCACTGCTGCCAGAGGTTCTGGACCATCCGGACGAGGAGCGGGTTTCCGGAGGCGCGGTACAGGATCGTGAGCAGTGCCTCGTCGTGGTCCAGGAGGTCCGGCACGCGGTGCTCGCGGATTGCGGCGAGCATGAGGTCGTACTCATCCTGCATCCGGTCGCAGTCCTCGGCGCTGATGCCCTGGGCCCCCAGGCGCGCCGCCTCGACCTCGAGCAGCTTGCGGATGTCGTAGACGTGCACGAGCTCCTGGAGCGTGAGGGCCTTGACCACCGCACCCTTGTGCGGCTCCCGCTCGACCATGCCCGACTCTTCGAGCCGGCGGATCGCCTCGCGCACCGGCATCGCACTCGTGCCGACCTGTTCGGCCAGCTCCCGGACTGTCAGCCGAGACCCAGCAGGCAGGTCTCCGCTCAGGATCGCAGCGTGGATCGTCGCGTAGACCTGATCGGTCAGGAGCGTAGGCTCAACCCGCTTGGTGATCGGCATAGATCAAATATACCGAGGCGCGGATCGGCGGCCGGGGCGCACGACGCCGCGGCTTCCTAGAGCGCGACGGCCCGGCGTTCGCGCGCCGAGCGGTAGGCCGCCTCGACCACGCCCAGGATGAGCAGCGCGGCGTCGACCGTCACGGCCGGCGCACGCCTGGTGCGGATGGCGCCGACCACGTCCGCGTACTGGCGGGCGAGGCCCGCGGGCGACTCGGTGGGGTCCGCCCGCGGTGCCGCGGCCGCCCCGGCGAGCTGGTTCCCAGCGCCGTACAGGCCGTAGTCCGGGGCATCCGGCGCGGAGTCGGTGTGCAGGTAGACGAGGGTCTCGTTCTCGATCACTGCCGATCCCAGGCTCCCCGAGACCTGGAGGCGGGACGCGAGGCCGGGATACGCCGCGGTGCTCGCGTGGACGGTCGCGATCGCGCCCGACTCGAAGCGGAGGAGCACTCCCGCCGTGTCCTCGGCCTCGATGGCGTGCACCGTCCGCGCCGTCATCGCCATGACCTCCACCGGGCGGCCGAGGAGGGCCACGACGAGGTCGAGGGTGTGGATGCCCTGGTTCATGAGTGCGCCGCCGCCGTCGCCGGCGAAGGTGCCGCGCCACGGGGAGGCCTGGAAGTACGCCGCGCTGCGCCACCACGGGACGGTCGCGACCGCGGACGCCACGGTCCCCAGCCGGCCCGCGCGGACAGCGTCCCGCACGGCGAGGCTCGCGGCGTCGAAGCGGTGCTGGCTCACGACGGAGACCACCCGGCACTCCCCCGCCTCACGCGCATCGCGGGCGAACGCCCGCGCCGCGTCCAGGTCGACGTCGAGCGGCTTCTCGATGAGCACGTGGGCACCTGCGGCCAGCGCCTCGGCAGCCACGGCAAGGTGGGACGAGGTCGGGGTCGCGACGACGACGAGCGGCGTCGCGCCGTCCGACGTCCCGGCGCCCCGGCCCCGGCCCCGGCCGAGCGCCTCGCCGAGGCTCCCCGCAGCCTGCGGCAGGCGGGAACCGGACGCCGCGACCTCGTCGGCCAGGACTCGTGCGCCCGACGCCCCGCGGCTCACGATCGCGGCCAGCTCCACGCCTGGGGTGGCCGCGATGGCCCTCGCGTGGGAGCGGGCGATGGCTCCTGCGCCGACGAGGACGGCGCGGATCGGGGCAGGTTCACCGGACACACCTTCCATTGTCCGGCGGACAGGGCCGTTATGGCAATCGCTTGCCATAACGTGCCAAAGGTTTGCCGTCTGTCGCCGTCAGCTCCCGGCCTTCTCGACCGAAAAGTCCCCGCCGGGGAAGACGACGGATTCGTGGCCGTCGTCGAACTTCACGAGGTACGGCGGCTCCCCGTTCGCTCCACGGACCTCGAGGATCTCCCCGTGGCGGTCTGCGGAGTCCACCGTGCGGCCCCGGATGACGATGCGGTCGCCCTGCACTGCGTTCATGCTTCACACCTCCTTGCCCCGAGGGTACGTAGCGCCACCGGCAGCGGGAAGGCCTCGCCACGGCCGCCGGGCCGCAGGCCCCTTGTGCCACGCGCGGGCGCCCGATAGGAGTGGTCCATGACGAACGAGCCGAAGCCCACGACGGGCGAATTCTGGGACGGGTTCTACCGCGAGCGCGACGCCGTGTGGAGCGGGAAGCCGAACGCCGCGCTGGTGCGGGAAGTAGGGATGCTCGCGCCCGGGCGGGCGCTGGACCTGGGCTGCGGCGAAGGCGCCGACGCGATCTGGCTGGCGGAGCGGGGGTGGGTGGTGACCGGCGTCGACGTCTCCTCGGTCGCGCTCGGCCGGGCCGCCAAGCACGCCCTCGACGCCGGCGTCTCCAACCGCATCACCTGGGAGCGCCACGACCTCGCGACGTGGGAGCCCGTGGGCGACTACACCCTCGTCACCGCGGCCTTCCTGCACTCGCCCGTCGACCTGCCGCGCGAGCACATCCTGCTCGCGGCCTCCCGCGCGGTCGCGCCGGGCGGGATGCTGCTCGTGGTCGGCCACACGGCCTTCCCGCCGTGGTCCCAGCACGCGCACGACGGCGAGGCGCCGCTGCCCTCGGCGGACGAGCTCGCCGCCGCGCTCGGGCTGCGTCCGCACGAGTGGACGGTGGAGACACGCGAGACCGAGGGCCGCACGGCGACGGGGCCGGAGGGGCAGACGGCCGTGCTGACCGACACCGTCCTGACGGCCCGTCGCGCCTCCGACTGACACCGGGGCCGCCGGCAGGCGCCGGTGGCCTCGGGAGGCGCTGCTACCAGCGCAGCAGCGAGGCCGCCTCGCCGCCGTCGAGCACGTCCGAGGGGACCAGCACCGTGTCCGCGTCGGTGAGCACGGCCGCGCGGAGGAGCGTCGCCGACGGATCCGCGTGGCCGAGCACGCCCGCACCGACAGCCTCGGCTTCCGTGGACGCCACCCAGGGCGCGCCGTCGAGGGCGAGGACGCGCCGCTGGACGACGGCACTCGGCGCGAGGAACAGCGTGTCGACCCTGGCGCCCTGCAGTGCGTGGATGACCGCGCCCCAGCCGTGGGCCGCGAGCGCCCCGCGGCCCTCGGCCATCCGCTCGAGGAGCCGGGCCTGCCGTCCCGCGGCGACCTCGTCCACGATGGTGCCGACCTGTTCCTCGTAGCGTTCGCGGTCGGCGCCGGGAGCAGCCGAGTTCATCGGCACCACGCGGACGAGTTTCGCCGCGCGCTCGCCGAGCGACTCGCGGATCTTCTCGAGGGCTCGCTCGTCGCCGGAGAGGATGACGACGTCGACGCCCCCGGCCTCGACGAGCCGGTCTACCTCCGCTGCGACCTCGGCGCCGTTCCTGCGCCAGACCTCTTCGGTGCGCCGCTGGTAGCGGCCCTGGGACCAGCCGCCGGAGGGCACCTTCTTGAGGTTCTCGGTGTCGCCGTGAACCTCCTGCTCCGCGAGCGGCGCGTGCGCGGAGGCCCGCCGCCGCCGGATCTCGGCGTCGGCGCGCTCGGCCTCGACCTCGAGGTAGGCCAGGTCGGTGCCCCGGTGTTCGGCAAGCGGGACGAGGTTCGGGATCGGCCCCACGTCCACGAGCGGAGTGCTCGGAGCACCCGGCAGAACCTCGTTGACCACCACCTCGCCGCCGCGGATGAGCACGAACCGCGAGATCGGGGCGGGAAGGCCCTTGGCGGCCCAGTCAAGCCGCTCAGCCGCGGTCCGGCAGCTCCTGTCCGCTCCGGCGGCCGCGAGCATCCGCCCGACGTTCTCGCCCAGCACGTCCGTGGCCTCGAGCGTGTCGACCGTCCCGGTGCTGACGTCGACGTGGATGGTGCACCACGGTCCGCCTTCCTTCAGCAGGCCGGCGTATTCCTGCAGCGCGCGCATGAGTCCTCCTCGTGCAGATAGCCTCACTGTCTCGGTGAGGGCTGTATACCCTCTCGGAGGGGCCTCACGCGCCGGATCGGAGCCCGTCCCCGATCGGGTAGCCGACGTACGCGAACCGGCTGCTGTCGGGCGCCCAGCTGTTGACGTTCATGGTCCCCTGGCCGCCGAACACCTCGATCCTGCGACGCTCTGCGGCCCAGTCGGCAGGGTCTGCCAGGACCACGTGCACCAGGACGTCGGCGGGGTGGCCGAGCATGGCCTGCGACCCTGCCGAAGGACTCGGTGTTGAGGAGGATCCACGCCCCGTCGGGCGTGAACTCGGGGCCGTCGCAGTGCCCGTCCCCCACGTCGGGGAGGGCCACCGCGCCGTCTGCGAGGTCGAGGATTGCGAGGCGCCCCCGGCGGCGGACGTCGCCGTCGTGGATCTCCACGTACGCAAGCCGCCCGCCGTCCGCCGGGCTGACCCCGTGGAGGAAGTGGCGCGCCCCGTCGTCGTGCGTGACGCGCTCCGCCGCGCCGCCCGCGAGCGGTACGCGGTAGATGTGGCCGTCGTCGGCGGAGCAGAAGGCGGCGGTGCCGTCGGGCGCCGGGACGTGGTCGTTGTTGACAGGCGGCAGGCCGGTCGCGGGCAGCGGCTCGGGGCCCCCGCCGTCGGGCGCGAGGAACCAGAGACGTCCGCCGCCGTTGAGCAGGAGGCGCCCGTCGGCGAGCCAGTTGGGTGCCTCGAACAGGGTCTCCGCGGTGACGAAGGCGAGCTCGGGTTGGCCGCCGTCGGCAGGCGCGGTCCAGACCTCGCACCGCTGGCCGTGGCGCAGGGTGCGGGGCGTCATCCGGCGTTCGCCGTCGCGGCGAGGGCCGCCTCCACGCCTGCGGGCGAGAGCACGTGCTGGGAGACGAGCTGGCTCGCGCCCATCACGGCGGCCCGCTCACCGGCGCGGGAGAGCACGATGCGCAGGTTCGTCGTGGCGAGCGGGGGCGAGCGGTGGTAGACGACCTCCCGCACGCCCGCCATGATGTGGTCGCCCGCCGCGGCCATCGACCCCCCGAGCACGATCACGCTGGGGTTGAGCAGGTTCACGCACGTCGCGAGGACCTCGCCGATGTCCCGCCCCGCCTGCCGCAGCGCCTGGATCGCGGCGAGATTGCCGTTCGCGGCGAGGTCGACGACGTCGGCGCCCGCCTGGGCCTCGACGCCCTGCCCCGCGAGGAAAAGGGCGACGGCGCCGCCGGACGCGAGGGCCTCGAGGCACCCGACGTTGCCGCACCGGCACACCACGTCGGAGCCGCGCGCGACGCGGACGTGCCCGAGGTCGCCGGCCGTGCCGTCCGCACCGCGCTGGAGCTGGCCGCTCGAGATGATGCCCGATCCGATGCCGGTGGCCACCTTGATGAAGAGCAGGTCATCGACCTCCGGCCAGTACGCGGCGCGCTCGCCGAGCGCCATGATGTTGACGTCGTTGTCCACGAGGACAGGGACGGGGAGCGTGCGCTGGACGAATCCGACCACGTCGAACCCGTCCCAGCCGGGCATGATCGGGGGCTTCACTGGCCTGCCGGTGGCGTGCTCGACCGGCCCGGGGAGGCCGATGCCGACGCCGGCGAGCCGGTTCTCGGGGCGGCCGCTCTCGGCGAGGAGCTTCTTGCCCGACTCCACGACATAGCCCAGGACCGCCTCGGGGCCTTCCGCGACCGGCTTCTCTGCCCGCCGCTCGGAGAGGACCTCCCCGTTGAGGTCGGTGAGGGCCACGCGAACGTGGCTTGCGCCGACGTCGGCCGCGAGCACCGCGCGCGCCTGGGCGTGGAACGCGAAGCGCGACGGCGGGCGGCCCCCGCTCGAGAGCGCCTCGCCCACGGACACGACGAGGCCCGAGGTGAGCAGGAGGTCCACTTTGCCGGCGACGGTAGACCGTGCGAGGCCCGTCGTCATGGCCAGCTCTGCCCGCGTCCAGGGCTTTCCGTCCCGCAGGAGCTGGAACAGGTCGCCGGCACGCGCGAGGCTGCCGCTGGCCTCGAGGGCCGCGGAGGGGGCGTTGGATGGCGACGTCATGCATCAGTGATAGCACGCACCCCTTCTGCACGCTACGGCTTCAGAAGAATGACGATAAACCGAAATCTTTTGCTTGACGTTCGTCAAAAGCACTCCTAGGTTTGCTGTGAGGCAGCTCACTCGCCGCGCACCTCCGACCGCGACGACTGCCCAGCGTCCAGCCACGAGGAGAGACAGTGTCACTTTCGATCCAGCTCTACACCGTCCGGAAATCCCTCGAAGAGGATCTGCCCGGCACCATCAAGCGTCTGGCCGAGATCGGCTTCACGCAGGTAGAGCCGTACCGCTTCGTCGCGAAGGCCGCGGAGCTGCGCGCCGCGCTGGCGGAGAACGGACTGACTGCGCCGTCGGGCCACGCTCCGCTGCTGCAGGAAGACCAGGACGAGATCCTCGCCGCCGCCCGTGACCTCGGAATCGGCACGGTCATCGACCCCCACGTCCCCGCCGAGCGGTGGAAGGACCTCGAGAGCATCAAGGAGACCGCGCGGCAGCTCAACGAGGCAGCGAAGAAGGCCTCCGAGCACGGCCTCCGCGTGGGCTACCACAACCACTGGTGGGAGATCGAGGACCTGATCGAGGGCCGCACTCCCCTCGAGCACCTCGCCGACCACCTCGACCCGGAGGTCGTCCTGGAGCTGGACACCTACTGGGCGGCCGTCGGCGGCCAGGACCCGGTGGAGCTGCTGGGCCGGCTCGGTGACCGCGTGAAGTTCATCCACATCAAGGACGGCCCCGTCACCCGTGAGCCCTCGGACCAGCTCCCGCTCGGCCAGGGCAGCATCCCCGTGTTCGAGGTCATCGGCGCGGCGACCGCGCTGGAGGCAGCCGTCGTCGAGCTCGACGACTTCAGGGGAGACATGTTCGACGCCGTCGAGCAGAGCTTCGGGTTCGTCTCGGCCGGGAAGGTCCAGGCATGAGCGCGCGGGGACCGGTCGGCGTCGGCGTCATCGGCGCGGGATTCATCAGCAAGCAGTACCTGGACAACCTCACGAGCTTCCCCGACGTGAAGGTGCTGGCCATCGGCGACATCTTCCCGGAGGCGGCCAAGGCGCGCGCCGAGGAATACGGCATCCCGGTGCACGGGGGCGTGGACACCGTGATCGGCCACCCCGAGGTGGAGATCGTCGTGAACCTCACGGTCCCAGCGGCCCACGTGGAGGTGGGCACCCTCGCCGTCGAGGCCGGGAAGCACGTGTGGAGCGAGAAGCCCTTCTCCCTCGACCGGGAGAGCGGCAAGGCGCTCCTCAAGGCGGCCGACGCCGCGGGCGTCCGCCTCGGGTGCGCCCCGGACACGTTCCTGGGCGCCGGGCTGCAGACCGCCTTCCGCATGATCCAGCGCGGCGACATCGGAACCCCGCTGACCGCGCTGACGCTCATGCAGTCCCCCGGACCGGAGTCGTGGCACCCGAACCCGGCCTTCCTCTTCCAGGAAGGGGCTGGCCCGCTCTTCGACATCGGCCCCTACTACCTCACGACGCTCGTCCAGGTCTTCGGCTCGATCAAGCGCGTCGCCGCCCTCGGCTCCAGGTCGCGGGACATCCGCGTGATCGGCTCGGGCCCCAAGGCCGGGGAGGAGTTCTCCGTGACGGTTCCCACGCACGTGAGCGCCATGGCGGAGTTCGAAGGCGCAACGTCGTCCCAGAGCGTCTTCAGCTTCGACTCGGCGCTGAAGCGGGCCGGCTTCGTCGAGATCGCGGGCACGGAGGCCACGATCGCGCTCCCCGACCCGAACATGTTCGACGGCGACATCCGCATCTGCCGCCTCGGCGAGGAGGACTGGACCACGGTCCCGAGCGTCGGCTCGACCGCCAGCCGCGGCGCCGGCGTCCTCGAGATGGCCCGCGCGATCCGCGAGGGGCGCCCCCACCGCGCCCAGGGCGAGCTCGCGTTCCACGTGCTCGACGCCATGGTGGCCGTCGCCGAATCGATCGAGACGCGCAGCTTCGTCGACGTCGAGAGCACCGCCCTTGCGGCCCCCGCCCTCCCCGAGGACTGGGACCCGACCGCCCCCACGCTCGGCGCCTAGGCACCTCCTCCGCGCAGCACGTCCCACTCACTCAACGTCGAGAACCTGGAGCAACGATGAAGAAACCACTCAAGTTCCTCTCCGCCGTCGCAGCCGCGGCCGCCATGACCATGGGCCTCGCAGCCTGCGGCTCGGGCGGATCCGGCGGAGGCGGAAACGCCTCAGGCGACACCATCACCTACTGGGCGTCGAACCAGGGCAACAGCATCGAGGACACGGCGGCGAAGCTCAAGCCGTCCCTCGACCGGTTCACGGAGAAGACCGGAGTCAAGGTCAAGCTCGAGGTCATCGGCTGGCCGGACCTGTACAACCGCATCCTCACCGCCGTGACCAGCGGCGACGGACCCGACGTCCTCAACATCGGCAACACGTGGGCCGTGACCCTCCAGGAGACCGGAGCGTTCGAGCCGGTCGAGGGCAAGCTCCTCGAGGCGGTCGGTGGCAAGGACCGCTTCGTCCAGTCCAGCTGGTCCACCGGCGGCGCCCCCGGCAAGACGCCCACCTCGGTGCCGATCTACGGCCTCGCCTACAACCTGTACTACAACACCAAGCTCTTCAAGGCCGCGGGGATCGACAAGGCCCCTGCCACCTGGGACGAGTTCGTGGCCGACGCGAAGAAGCTCACGAAGGACACCAACGGGGACGGCAAGCCGGACCAGTGGGGCTTCACCGTTGCCGGCGCATCGGTGCAGCAGAACGCGCACCAGGCGTTCGTGCGCGGCCTCCAGAACGGCGGCGAGCTCTTCGACTCCTCCGGCAAGCCCACGTTCGACAGCGCTGAGCAGGTGAAGGGCGTCAAGCAGTTCATCGACCTCATGGCGACAGACAAGGTCATCGCGCCCTCCGACGCCGAGATCGTGGACGGCGCGCAGAAGGTGGACAACCTCATCAACGGCAAGGCCGCGATGATGTTCGACCAGAGCCCGATCAAGAACTTCACCGCCCGCGACTTCAAGGACTGGGGCGTTGCCGCGGTCCCGATGATGACCGCCGGCGCGACGGGTGACGAGGGCACGCAGAGCCACGTCGCCGGCATCAACATCAGCGTGTTCAAGAACAGCAAGAACAAGGACAACGCGTTCAAGCTCGCAGGCTGGCTCACGAGCGACGACGAGCAGGCCTACCTCAACAAGGCCTTCTCCTCCCTGCCGGTGGTCAACGGCGTGACCGACAAGGACCCGGCCTTCCAGACGGAGGAGGTCAAGGCGAAGCAGGACGCCCTGGCCAACCACGCCAAGCCGATGCCGCTCATCGCCAAGGAAGGCCAGATGGAGACCCTGAACGGCACAGCGATGAAGGGCCTCTTCGCCAAGGCGGCGACGGGCTCCGTCAGCGAGGCGGACATCAAGGCCGCCCTGGCCGACGCCAACAACCAGATGGCTGCGGCCCAGTAGCCATGAGCGCAGGTGCGGGGCCGCAAGGCCCCGCACCCCGCCCGAGGAGTCTCCATGTCGCAGACCACCATGCCCTCCACGAAGCGGGGCAGCGAGCGCGAGACGGCGCCGTCGCCCGCCCACGCTCCCCGCCGCCGTCGCCGGTCGTTCCTGCCGTACGGCCTCGTCGCCCCGGCAGCGCTGCTCGAGCTGCTCATCCACATCGGCCCCATGCTCCTGGGCGTGTGGATCGCGTTCATCTCCCTCAACCAGCTCAACCTCACGAACTGGCTCGCAGCCCCGTTCGTGGGCCTGCAGAACTTCGTCAACGGCCTCAACCCCGACAGCACCATCGGCCAGGCCTTCTTCTCGACCCTGGGCCGGACCCTCCTGTACACCGTGCTCGTGGTCGGCTGCTCGTGGGCGCTCGGCATGGCCGGAGCGGTGTTCCTGACCTCCAACTTCAAGGGCCGCGGTCTCCTGCGGACCTTCTTCCTGGTCCCCTACGCCCTGCCGGCCTACGTCGGCACCATCGCCTGGGCCTTCATGTTCAACCAGCGCGACGGCGCGGTGAACCAGATCCTCGTCGACACCCTCCACCTCTTCGGGGACGAGCGGCCGTTCTGGCTCCTCGGCCAGAACTCCTTCGGCGCGATGGTGGTCGTGAACATCTGGCAGCTGTGGCCCTTCGCGTTCCTGATGCTCCTGGCAGCCCTGCAGAACGTCCCCAACGACGTCTACGAGGCGGCCTCGATCGACGGCGCGACCCTGTGGCAGCAGTTCCGCACCATCACGCTCCCGATGGTCCGGCCAGCCAACGGCGTCCTCCTGCTCGTCATGTCGCTGTGGACCTTCAACCAGTTCAACATCCCCTTCGTGCTCTTCGGGGCGGCGTCGCCCAAGGAAGCCACCCTGGTCTCGCCGCTCATCTACCAGAACTCGTTCGGAAGCTGGAACTTCGGCCTCGGCGGGGCCATGAGCGTCCTCCTCCTCATCGCCCTGTTCATCGCCTCCGTGTTCTACATCCGCATGGTCCTTCCCAAGGGGAACGAGAATGATTGAGACCCGCAACTTCCGCATCCTGCGCGCCGTCGTCCTGACGTTCCTCTCGCTGTGGGTGGCGATCCCGCTCTACGTGGTGGTCTCGACCTCGCTGAAGCCCCTCAAGGACGTCTCCGGGCTGTTCCAGTGGATCCCGCGCGAGATCACCCTCGCGCCGTTCATCGACATCTGGTCCACGGTCCCCCTGGCCAAGTACTTCCAGAACAGCCTGATCATCACCACGTGCGCCACGGCCTTCTCGGTCACGGTCGCGGTCCTCGCCGCCTATGCCATCGCACGCCTGCCCTTCAGGGGCAAGCGCCCGTTCAGCCTCGTGGTCCTCTCGACGCAGATGTTCCCCGGCATCCTCTTCCTGCTGCCGCTGTACCTGATCTTCACGCAGATCCGGAACATCACGGGGATCCAGCTCCAGGGCTCGTACCTGGGCCTGATCATCACCTACATGACGTTCACCCTGCCGTTCGCGATCTGGATGCTCACCGGCTACTTCGCCTCGATCCCGAAGGAGCTCGAGGAGGCCGCCATGATCGACGGCACGGGACGGATGGGCGCCCTCGTCAGGGTCATCCTCCCCGTCGCGAAGCCGGGCATCATCGCCGTGGCGGTCTACTCATTCATCTCGGCCTGGGGAGAGGTCCTCTTCGCCTCGGTGCTGACCAACGAGTCGACCAAGACGCTGTCCTTGGGGCTCAAGTCCTATGCGAGCGAATCGGACGTCTTCTGGAACCAGCTCATGGCCGCGTCCGTCGTGGTCTCGCTTCCCGTCCTCATCGGATTCATTCTGGTGCAGAAGCACCTTGTCGCGGGACTGTCCGCCGGCGCCGTCAAGTAGGCCGCGGACATCCGAACTGAAGGAGTACATGTGAAATCGGAGCAGGCTCCGGCCGAGCCGCAGCCGCCTCTGGGTGTGGCGGTGATCGGGTACGCGTTCATGGGCAGGGCGCATTCGCAGGCGTGGCGGAACGTGGGGGCGTTCTTCGATGTCCCGGCCGTTCAGCAGAGGGTCCTCGTGGGCCGCCACGCCGGGGAGGTCGCCGAGGCCGCCGCGAGGTACGGGTGGGCCGAGTCCGCCACCGACTGGCGCCAGGTGATCGCCCGGGACGATGTGCACATCGTGGACATCTGCGCCCCGGGCTGGCTCCACGCCGAGATCGCCGTGGCCGCCCTCGAGGCCGGCAAGCACGTCCTGGTCGAGAAGCCCCTGGCCAACTCCCTGCCCGAGTCCGAGCGGATGGCCCAGGCCGCCCGCGCCGCCCGGGCCCGCGGGATCGCCTCCATGGTGGGGTTCAACTACCGCCGCGTCCCGGCCCTGGCCTACGCCCGCCAGCTCATCGCCGCAGGCCGCATCGGCACCGTCCGGGAGGTCCGCGCCTCCTACCTCCAGGACTGGCTCGCCGACGAGAACGCCCCCATGACCTGGCGCCTGCGCAAGGAGACCGCCGGCTCCGGGGCGCTGGGCGACATCGCCTCCCACGCCATCGACCAGGTCCAGTACCTCACCGGGGACACCGTCACCGAGGCCTCCGGCCGGCTCCACACCTTCACCGCCCAGCGCCCCGGCCCCGACGGGCCCGAGGACGTCACCGTCGACGACGCCGCCTGGGCCACCCTGTCCCTGGCCTCCGGGGCCGTGGCCTCCGTGGAGGTCTCCCGCGCCGCCACCGGGCGGAAGAACTCCCTGCGCATCGAGGCCTACGGCTCGGCAGGCGCCATCGCGTTCGACCTCGAGCGCCTGAACGAGCTCGAGTTCCTCGACGCCACCGCCCCCGCCGAAGAGCAGGGCTTCCGCCGCATCCTGGTCACCGAGCCCGCCCACCCGTACGCAGGCGCCTGGTGGCCCCAGGGCCACATGATCGGCTGGGAGCACACCTTCACCCACCAGATCCGCGACTTCCTCACCGCCATCCGCGACGGCACCGCCCCCTCCCCCTCCTTCGACGAAGGCCTCCAGGTCCAGCGCGTCCTGGCCGCCATCGAGGAATCCGCCGCCGCCAAATCCATCACCGTCCAGCTCTGACACGACCACGTGCGCGAGAACTGAAGGAGATCACGATGCCCCGCCCGTTCACCCTGTTCACCGGCCAGTGGGCCGACCTCAAGCTCGAGGAGGTCGCCGAGCTCGCGGCCGGCTGGGGCTACGACGGCCTCGAGATCGCCGTCTCCGGCGAACACCTCGACGCCGCCCGCTGGGACGACGCGGCCTACATTGACGAACGCCTCGGCATCCTCGAGCGGCACGGCCTCAGGCTCTGGGCGATCTCGAACCACCTCAAGGGCCAGGCCGTCTGCGACGACCCGATCGACTTCCGCCACCAGGCCATCGTCGGCTCCGCCGTCTGGGGCGACGGCGACGCCGAGGGCGTGCGCCAGCGCGCCGCCGAGGACCTCAAGAACACCGCCCGCCTCGCGAGGGCCCTCGGCGTGGACACGGTTGTCGGGTTCACCGGGTCGAAGATCTGGCCGTATGTGGCGATGTTCCCGCCGGTTCCCGCCGAGGTGATCGAGGCCGGCTACCAGGACTTCGCCGACCGGTGGAACCCGATCCTGGACGTCTTCGACGAGTGCGGCGTCCGATTCGCCCACGAGGTCCACCCGTCCGAGATCGCCTATGACTACTTCTCCACCCAGCGGGCCCTCGAGGCGATCGGCCACCGCGCAGCCTTCGGGCTGAACTGGGACCCCTCCCACATGATGTGGCAGGGCTTGGACCCGGTAGCGTTCATCACCGACTTCGCGGACCGGATCTACCACGTGGACTGCAAGGACACCCGGATGCGGATGGGCAACGGGCGGGCCGGCATCCTCTCCTCGCACCTGGCGTGGGGCGACCCCCACCGCGGCTGGGACTTCGTCTCGGCCGGCCGCGGGGACGTCCCGTGGGAGGACTGCTTCCGGGCCCTGACCGCGATCGGCTACGCCGGCCCCATCAGCGTCGAATGGGAGGACGCCGGGATGGACCGGCTCATCGGCGCCCCCGAGGCCCTGGCGGCCCTGAAGAAGTTCGACTTCGCCCCTTCCACCGCCTCCTTCGACGCCGCCTTCAGCAACCAGGCCTGACGTCAGCCGCGGCGCGCGGAAGGCGGGCACGACGGCGCGGGTTCGCCTCCGCCGTCGCGCCCGCCTTCCGCCTGTCCCCGGGTGGGCCAGGGCCGGAGGCTACCGGGAGGGGCGGGAGCCGACGGCGATCACCACGTCGTCGCTGCTGTGGAACATCCGGCGCCCCTCGATGCCGCCGAACTGGATCCAGAGGACCGAGCCGTCGCGGCTCGCGCCGTCGACCGTTCCGGGGCCGATGTACTCGCCGTGGGCGGTGATGTGGACGAGGGCGCCGCGGCGAAGTTCGTGCCACGAGTGGCGCGCCACGCGGGCGATGCTGGGTGCGTAGGCCATGATCGCAGTCCCCCTCAGACCAGACCGAGGTTGTTGAAGGTGAAGAGGTGGATGCCGGCCAGCCCCGCGCGGGACACCGACAGCTCGCCGATGAGCCGCTCCGAGGAGTAGGCGTCGCCGCTCAGCAGCCTGCGCGCAAGCGGTCCCTTGCGGCTGATGAACTTGAGCGACGGGCCCACGCCGATCTTGGCGGCGAGCGAGATGAGCCGTGCGCGCGGGACGCGGCCGGGGACCCCGGCCCACACCGGCAGGTCCAGGCCCTCCTGCCGCAGGAGCGCGGCGAAGGCGGTGATCGCGGGCGCCGAGAAGCACATCTGCGTGACCACGTTGGCCGCGAGGTGCTGCTTGGCGAGGAGCGAGTCGAGGAGCTCGACGGCGGTGCGCTGGGGATGGCCCTCGGGGTACCCGGCGATCCCGATCGCGAGCCGCCCGCCGGTGAGGTCGGCGATGTCCTCCATGAGGTCCAGGGACGTGGCGTACTGCCCGGCAGGGCGGGCGGCGTCCCCGCTGATGGCGAAGACCTCCTCGATCCCCGCGGACTCGAAGTCCCGCAGCGTCTTGGCGAGCCGGGAGCGGTCCGCGATGCTCCGCGCCGCCAGGTGGGGCACAACGCTGTACCCGAGGCCGGCCAGGCGGACCGCGGCCTGGGCAGTGGCCTCGATCCCGTGGTGCGGGAGGCAGGTGACCGTCAGGGCGGTGCCCTGGGGAACCGTGGTGGCGATCGCGGGAACGATCTCCTCGGTCGGCACGATCTCGAGGCGGGTCCGAAGGGGCTCGGTGGAAGCCGAAGTGCGCGGTGGCGCGGTGAGCGTCTGTCTCGTCATGGAGGACTCCCAGGTCTGGCCGGGCTGGGCCCGGCATGGATGGCTGTCCTCCCCGCTCTGTCATGAACCTGAGAGTTTCCGCGGCTGTCGCCGCTTTGCACCGTCGGTGAGCCCGCTCTGCACGGGCTGCTTTCCAGAGTTGCCTCACCGCGGCGGTACGTGGGCCTGAGAGATTCCTGGGGAGGATTTGCTCCTACGGCACCCGCTGGCTGCACCGGCAGGACTCTCCCGCCGCAGATCATCGGCCTATTGACTTGTAGCGCAGCCCGGGGGCGGCACCGGATCAGTGTGTCGGACCTCACCCGTCGTGTCAATCGCGTCCGGAGGCCCGGCGGCGCGCCACATGACCCCTTGAGCCGCACTTTTGGTGACACACCGACGTAAAATGTGGGTATGCCCCGCATCCAGGCCGAGTCGAATGCAGCCCAGCGAGCCCTGACGCAGCGCAGGATCCTCGACGCCTTCGGCGAGCTGCTCTTCACGCGGGGCCTCCCGGGACTCACCATGACGGATGTCGCGCGGCAGGCCGGCGTGGGTCGCACGGCTGTGTACAACTATTACGCGGACATGGAGGAACTCCTCATCGGGTATGCGCTCGACGAGACGGGCCGCTTCCTCGCCGAGCTCAAGGCCCAGCTGGCCGGGCTCGAGAACCCGATCGACCGTCTGGCCGTGTACATCCGCGCCCAGGTCGAGGACCTCTCCCGCCGTCACCTTCCCCCGGGGCCGGCCATGCGGGCGGTGCTGTCGCCGTCGTCCTTCGCCAAGCTCGCCGACCACGTGGGCGAGCTGAACACGCTCCTGACCCGGATCCTCCAGGACGCGATGGCGGAGGGCTACCTGCCCGCGGCCGACGTCGACGAGCTGGTGGGCCTCGTGCACGGCTCCCTCACCGCGAGCGCGGACCGGGGCCGCGAGGAGGAGGGTGCGGCGCACGACGACGAAGCGGAGCGCCGCACGGCCGCCACCGTGCGCTTCATCCAGCTGGGGGTTGGCGCGCGGTTTGACGCGGAGGGCAGGCCGGTGCGGGGTGCTAGCGGACCGGCGGCGTCGCCGTCGACGTCGGCAGGTCGCAGGTGATGGTGCCCGGCGTCTGGTCGATGAGCGCGGGGTCGGTCAGGGCCTTGTAGCCGGGGGCGAGGATGAGGTCCAGGCTCGCGTCGCTGCGGCCGTCGCGCACGTAGATGCTCCCGGGGACGTTGCGCTGGAGCGTGAACGCCGCGGCCTCCCCCGCGATGCCGCCGCGGATCACGGCGGCCGCCTCGGTCGGATAGGTCTCGTTCCCCACGTCCTTGATCACGAACTTGCGCGCCGCGAGCTGGTCGGCGACCTGGCGCGCGAGACCCTCGCGGGATGCCGCGTTGAGCACGTTCACGCTGATCTGGTCCGCGGGGACGTAGTCGTAGGTCCCGGTGGGGCAGGCTGGCAGGGCCGGCTGGGCGTTCGGCTGGGGAATGGTGAGGTAGCCGGAAAGGATGGCCCAGGCGGTCCCTGCGCCGAAGACCACGATCAGCGCGAGGAGGGCGACGGCCACCCCATGCCGGACTCGCCGCCACATGCGGGACGGGTCCTCGAGCGCCTCGGGGTCTTCGCGGAACTGCTCGCGCAGCTGGCGGCCGTTGACCACGTGGTGTCCGTGGTAGACGGTCGGGTCCTTCGGCTTGCGTGCCATGGTCTGCTCACGAATCCAGGTCGAGGACGCGGGCGTGGATCGCGGTGCGCTGGTGCAGTGCGGTGCGGACCGCGCGGTGGAGGCCGTCCTCGAGGTAGAGGACGCCCTTGTACTGCACCACGTGCGGGAACAGGTCGCCGAAGAAGGTGGAGTCCTCGGCCAGGAGTGCCTCGAGGTCGAGGGTCCTCTTCGTCGTCACGAGCTCGTCGAGACGCACTGGTCGCGGGGGCAGCGCGGCCCAGTCCTTGGGCGACGTGTAGCCATGGTCGGGGTACGGACGTCCTTCGCCCACCGCTTTGAAAATCACGCCTCAAGACTAGGCTCGCACCGGCTCCGGGCGGGAGCCGGGCCGGGAGCGGCCGGGGCATTGTGGCCAAACGGTTACCCGTCCTGCGGGCCTCGCACGCGCCCGTCATCTCGGCCGGCGGATTCTTGCGCCGCGGGCCCCGGTGGAAGAATGGCGGCATGGAGACCACGCCCGCCTTCGCCCTCCTGCTCGACGTCGACGGCCCCATCGCGAGCCCCGTGACACGGGACGTGAAGCCGGAGATCATCGGGCTCCTCGGCGAGCTCGGCACGGCGGGCATCCCGATCATCTTCAACACCGGCCGCTCCGACGCGTTCATCCGGGAACAGGTCATGGAGCCCATGCTCGCGGCCGGGATGCCCGAGGGCTTCACCGTGCACGCAATCTGCGAGAAGGGCGCCACGTGGTTCTCGTTCACGGCCGAGGGGGCGGGGGTCGTGCATGTGGACCACAGCCTCGCGGTGCCTGAGGCCTACGCGGACGACATCCGGAGGCTCGTCGCCGAGAAGTACTCCGGCCACATGTTCTTTGACGAGACGAAGCGGGCGATGGTCTCCGTCGAGCAGCACGTGCAGGTCTCCAACGCCGACTACCGCGCCGAGCAGGAGCTGTTCGACGCCGACGCGATGGCTGCGATGGGCAGGCACGACCTCGGGGTCGTGCGTCTGGACCACCACGTGCCCGGCAGCGACGACACGGTGGACTACCGCGTGGACCCCACGATCATCTCCACCGACATCGAGTCCGTGCGCCTGGGCAAGGACCTCGGGGCGTCCCGCGCGTGCGAGCTCCTGCGCCGCGACGGCATCGTCCCCGCCGCCTGGTACACCGTGGGCGACTCCCGCACCGACTACGCGATGGCGGACTGGCTGCACCACAACGACCACGTCGTCTCGCACGTGGACGTCCGCCCCGCCGACGGCGTCCCCGCCAAGCCCTACGAGGTCCTCACCGCGGCATACCTGGGCCTCGACGACGACGTCATCCACGACGACGCGGGCCTCGCCTTCCTCGCCCGGTGGCGGGACTCGCTGGCCCTCGCCGACTGACCGCCGAGGTCACCCCGTGTGAGCGCGAGGTCACCCCGTGTGAGCGCGAGGTCACCCCTGAGGCACGACGGCGACCACCCGCCGTCGTGCGTCAGCCTGCCCCCTGCGCACGCAGCCGCTGCCGCGCGGTGTTGAGACCGGCGGTGACGGGCACGTGCCGTGTGGCCCGGGCAAGGCCGAAGGCCGGCATGCCGTTGTACACGACCTCGATTCCGGACGCAGGGACCTGATAGGTCTCGTGCCAGACGCCGATGTCGCCCGTCCCGGCCACCGTGCGCATGAAGTCGCGCCAGGGCTCGAGGTGCGGGGCGTCGCGGTCGGCGGCGAAGCGCTGGAGGTGCTCCGGGCTCTTCCAGTAGCTCACGAGCAGGGTGGTGCGGCCGAGCCACTGGTGCCACGCGAGCATCCCGGCGTCCGGGTCCCGCTCGAGATGCTCGAGCATCCGCGGCATTGCGGACGCGACGCGGAGCACCGGCCCGAGCTTCCACCAGCGGTTGGCCCGCATCCCGATGAGGAAGACCGTGATGTCCTCGTCCGTCGCGGCCGTGTACCGCCCGGGGAAGATCTCCTGTGCCATCGCCCTGCCCTCGCTGTCGTATCCGATTGTTTTGTAACTGCGTTACATAACAACGTTATGACTACACTGAGGGCATGGCAAGACCCGTCCTGCACGACAGCGCGCTCCGTTCCCGCCTCCTCGACGTCACCGCCGAGCTCGTGGACCGCGAGGGCCCCGCGCGGGTGGCGCTGAGGCAGATCGCGGCCGCCGCGGGAACCTCGACCACGGCGGTGTACTCGCTCTTCGGGGGCAAGTCGGAGCTGCTCTCCGCTGTCATCGACGGCGGGTTCGCCTCGTTCGGCGACGCTCAGCGGGCGGCGGCCGACGGCGGCCTCCGGGCTCTCGGGATCGCGTACCGCGAGTGGGCGCTCGCGCATCCCGCGCTCTACCGGCTCATGTTCGGAGGAGCGCTGGCCTCCTACGCGGAGTGCGCGGCGGATCCGGAGACCGCGGACCGTTCCATTGAGCCGCTTCGCAGGTCGATCGCGGAAGGACAGGCGGACGGGAGCATGAAGCAGGCGCCCCTCGAGGACGTGGCGGCCGTGATCTGGGCTCAGGTCCATGGCCTCGTGAGCCTCGAACTCGCCGGCATCGCGCCGCCCGAGGCCGACTGGGACGCCGCCTACAACGCCGGGCTCGACGCGGTCTCCCGCGCCTGGGCGCCGTGAGGCCGCAAAGCCCTGCTGCGGCTGCCGGGCAGGGGCGGCGCCGCGTGAAGCCCCGTTGTCAGGCGGCCGGGACCGTCGCGGGGAGGGCATCCTCGATCGCAGCGACGAGCTCGGGAGCGTCCGGCTCGACCGCGGAGCGGAAGCGGCCGACGACCTCGCCCTCGGGGTCGACGAGGAACTTCTCGAAGTTCCACTTGACCTTCTCGCCGAGATCATCCCCTGCCGGGAAGCCGGTGAGGGCGGCGTAGAGGGGATGCTGGCGCTTGCCGAGGACATCCGCCTTGACCGTGAGCGGGAAGGTCACGCCGAAGTTCACGCGGCAGAACTCCTCGATCTCGGCGTCGCTGCCCGGTTCCTGCCCTGCAAACTGGTTGCACGGCACCCCGAGCACCACGAGCCCGCGGTCTCGGTACCGGCGGTAGAGCGCCTCGAGACCGTCGTACTGCCTGGTGAAGCCGCACTTGGAAGCGACGTTCACCACGAGCACGGCCCGTCCGGCGAAGCGGCCGAACGTCGTCTCGGTTCCGTCGTTGAGGGTCAGGGCAATGTCAGTAAGGCTCACCCGACCAGTCTAGGGTGCGGGGTCGGGTGGGCCTTCGCTGCGGTGGGCTACTTGGTCGCCGTGGGCGTTGGCGTGGGCGTCGCCGTGGCGGTCGGCTGCGGGGCCGTCGTGGTCGTCGTCGTGGTAGTCGTGGTGCTCGGGGCGACGGTAGCCGTGGGAGTCGGACTCGGCGCCACCGCAGTCGGAGTCGGTGTGGGCGTCGGAGTCGGCGTGGGTGTCGGCGTCGGCGCCGCGGTCCCGGTCGGAGCCGGCGCAGGCGCGGGTGCAGGCGCCGGCGCCGGAGCCGCGGTTTCGGTCGGCGCGGGCGCCGGTGCAGGCGCCGCCGGGGTGGTGGTGGACGACGGCGGCGCGGCAGGCGAGCCGGTCGGGGTCGGGTCGACGAGCGGCGGCGGAGCCGGGGCGGTCGGGGCCGGGACCACCACTTCGCCGGGGGTCGGCTCGGCGGCCTGCGCGGGGATCGCCCAGTTCTGGCGCTCGTTCGTGGACTGGCCGTCCTTGGGGGTGTAGTCCGTGATGACGACGGAGCCGAGCGCGGCCTTCTGCGCGATCGGGATGAACGTGAACGTCATCGGGTCCACGTGCTGCCCGTCGCGAATCGTCTCGAAGTGCAGGTGGCAGCCCGTCGACGAGCCCGTCGAGCCGACGAGGCCTATCACCTGGCCGACCTGCACCGTCTCACCCGTCTTCACTGCTGCACCGAGCATGTGGTTGTAGGTCGTGATGATCCCGTTGCCGTGGTCGATCTCGACCCGGTTCCCACCGCCCCAGGGGTGCCAGCCAGCGGCCCGCACCACGCCGGCGTCGGCCGCGTACACGCGCGTGCCGCAGGCGGCCGCGAAGTCCTGCCCCCAGTGGAACTCGCCGGCCGTGCCCGTGAGCGGACTGGTGCGGTACCCGAACCCGGAGGTCGGGATGAGGGTCTCGAGCGGCGCGTAGAGCTTGCCCGCCTCGGGACGATGGAGATCCACGGAGGCGACGTTGACAGGGCCGCTGGGGCTGGTGCCGGCGCTGTGGCCAGCGCCGACCGTGAGCACGTCGGTGCGGTAGAAGCTGACCGAAGCGTTGGGATCGGCCATGATGGGGAGGACGTCGGATGCCAGTGCGGGAGTCGCAGCGAGCGCTATCGAACTGAGGGCCGCGAGGAGCACGGCGGCGGAGCGGGCGCGGAGGCGTGTGGCACGGTGAGCAGAGGCTCGGAGCATGGTGTTCGGACTCCCCAATCAGTCTCCGCGCCGCCCCGACGGCGCTACCGGTTATACAAGCGCCCCCGGCTGACGCACGATTCATTGTGCGTGACCCGAGGGCCTCTTGAACAGGGGCCGAAGGACCATGGCCGCCCGGCCAAACCTGTGAATTTCGCACCGTGCGAGTGGGAGGGACAGAGGAAGCCCCCGGTCCGAGGACCGAGGGCTTCCACATGCGCGGAGGATGGGGGATTTGAACCCCCGAGGGCTGTTAACCCAACACGCGTTCCAGGCGTGCGCCATAGGCCGCTAGGCGAATCCTCCAGGCTTGCTCATCAAGAGCAGGCTCCAGAATACCCGACTGTGCGCTGTGTGCCGAATCGGGCCCGAGGCATCACGCGCTCGGAAGCCTCAGCGAGAACGCAGCCCCGCCCTCTGGCGCCTTCCCGGCGCTGAGCCGCCCGCCGAGCCGGGCCGCGAGCCGGGAGGCGATCGAGAGCCCGAGACCGGTACCAACCTTCCGCTCCCCCTCGTACCGGTCGCGGAGGACGCCGCGGTCGAACGCGCGGGCAAGGTCCTCGTCGCTGAGCCCTGGGCCGCCGTCGCGCACCTCGAGCACGACGGCGCCGTCCTCCTCCCGCCCGGCGAGCACCACGGGCGCGCCCCGGTGGGCGGCCCGGAGGGCGTTCTCGACGAGCCCGTCGAGCAGCTGGCGCAGCCGCCGGGGGTCGGTGGACACGATCAGCGGTCCGGACACCTCCGCCCGCACCGCGACTCCCGTCGGCTCCCACACGCCGCGCCACGCCTCCACGACGGCGGGCAGGAGCTCGGCGGCGTCGACCTCCGCGGCGTCGATGCGGAAGTCGTCGGCCTCAAGCCGGGCGAGCTCGAGGAGGTCGCGGACGAAGTGGTCCAGGCGCTCGGTCTCGGCCGCGAGGGTCCGTCCGACGCCGGGCACCTCGGCGGGCGGGATGATGCCGTCCGCGAGCGCCTCCGCGTAGCCCTGCAGCGCCGTGAGCGGGGTGCGCAACTCGTGGGAGATGGACAGGAGAAACTCCCGCTGGCGGGCTTCGCTGGCGGCGAGCGAGGCGTCGAGGCCTGCGAGCGCCCGGGAGACCTCGGCAATCTCCGCCGGGCCGCCGCCGTCGACCGCCACTCCCCGCTCGCCGCCCGCGAGCCGCCGCGCCGCCCCCGCCACCCGCACGAGCGGCCTGGCGACCCATCGTGCCACGAGCGCCCCGCCCAGGACCGCCGCGGCGAGCCCGATCAGCAGCGCCCAGAGGAGCCGCGCCACGAGCGGCCCGGCAGCCTGCGTGACGGCCGAGACGGGCTCGGCGAGCACGAGCCCGCCTCCGGCGGCAATCGGCCGCGCCTCGACCACCACGGGCACGCCGAGCACGGTTTCCGTCTGGGACACCGACTGGCCGGCGAGGACCTTCTTCACAACCTCCGGGCTCACGAGCCGGCGCCCCGCACCGGAGACGGCCCCGTCCGGCTGGACGAGTGCGATCCGCCCGGCCTCCCCGAACGCCTGCTCCCTCAGGGAGGCGAGGTCCGTCACGTTTCCCGAGGCGCTCAGCGCTGTCGCCGCCCGGGCAAGGTCGGTGCGGGCCTGGTCCACGGCTGCCGAGCGGATGAGCTGGGCGCCGACAAGGCCTGCCACGACGGTGGCGATCGCTGCCACCACCGCCATGACGAGGGTGACGCGTGCGTGCAGCGAGCGCAGCCAGCGCCTCATGGCACCCGGGGCCGTTCGTCCGCCGCGCTGTAGCCGACTCCCCTCGATGTGCGGAGGGGACTGGCCTCGCCGAGCTTGGCCCGCAGCTGCGCCACATGGACATCCACGGTGCGCCCCCCGCCGTAGTCCGCCTGCCCCCAGACGGCGGCGATGAGCTGCTCACGGCTGAACACCCGCCCGGGCTGGGACATGAGGTACGCGAGGAGGTCGAACTCCATCGCCGTGAGCGCCACGGGCCGCCCGTCGGCCTCGGCGGTGCGGCGTCCGAGGTCCAGCCGGACGCGGCCGACCGCCAGGACGGGCGGCGCCTGCGGGCCGGCTGCTCGGCGCAGGATGCCCCTGACCCGGGCCACGAGCTCGCGCGGCGAGAACGGCTTGGTCAGGTAGTCGTCGGCGCCGAGCTCCAGGCCGAGCACGCGGTCCACTTCGTCGTCGCGGGCGGTGACGAAGATGATGGGTGTCCAGTCGCCTTCCTCGCGCAGCCGGCGGCAGACCTCAACCCCGTCCAGGCCGGGCAGCCCGACGTCGAGCACGATGGCCACGGGCCGCAGCTGCCGGACGCGGGCGAGCGCCGCGGCACCGTCCCGCTCCACGTGCACGCCATACCCGGCCCGCGCGAGGTACAGGCGCTCGAGGTCGGCGATGGCGGCCTCGTCCTCGACCACGAGCACGAGCCCGCGTTCACCGCCCGCGCTCTGCCTGCGCTCCTCCACAGACTCATTCAAGCGCACGACGGCGCCCGCTCGCCCCTGCCTTCCCCGGCTGCTGCGAGACTTTACAGTCCCCGAACATGGACCGAACACGGCGCTTGCTGGCGCGGGGAACCATGGGCTGCATGAGGCGCGAATCAGCCAACTCCCCCAGAACGGAAGGCACCACTATGCTCCCGACGACAGACCACCCCGCACGCTCCCGCCGACACTGGAAGGCAGGGGCCGCGGCTGCGCTCACGGCCGCCCTGCTCGCCGGCGGCGGGACGGCTGCGGCCTTCGCGAGTACGGCGCCCCAGTCGGTGGCTCCCGCCGCTGCGGCGTCCACCCCGTCACCGTCGCCATCGGCCTCCGGGCACGCGGGCTCAGGGGCCCAGCGCCTGGCGCGGATCGCGCTCAGGCGCGTGCTCGCCGTCGTGATCCGGCAGGACGGGACCGACCAGTACGGGCAGCACGCCCAGCGCGCGGCCCGCGTGCTCACCCGGCATCCGGCGGTGTTCAAGCATGTGCCCGAGAAGCTGCAGCAGGACCTCAAGACGCTCTCCGACGCGCCCGCGGGAGACACCGTGAAGGACGCCCAGACCGTCAAGGACCGCGCGCTCGACGGGACCTACGGCGACGCCGTGAAGAAGGCGGCCGAGGCCATCCAGAAGGCGCCCGCGAAGGCCCAGCAGAAGGGCTCGCCGTCGCCGTCTGCCACGCCGTCGCCGAGCCCGAGCGCGAGCAGCTGAGCGGCCGATTCGAGGCATCGGCCCGACTCCGCTAAGATGGTCTGCAGCCCCTCATGTGGCGTCATCCTGCTGAACTCCCCCAGGACCGGAAGGTAGCAAGGGTAGGTGGGCTCTGGCGGGTGCATGAGGGGCCTTTTCGTACCTGTGGATAACCCGGGCCGGGCGTCGGTCCTGATTGGTAGGGTTCTCTCTGTGACTGCTCCAGCTGCCCTGTACCGCCGGTATCGGCCGGACACGTTCAAGGACGTGATCGGGCAGGAGCACGTCACCGAGCCGCTCATGACGGCGCTGCGCAAGGACCGCATCAGCCACGCCTACCTCTTCTCCGGCCCGCGCGGCTGCGGCAAGACCACCTCGGCGCGCATTCTGGCGCGCTGCCTCAACTGCGAGAAGGGCCCGACGCCGGACCCGTGCGGCGTCTGCCCGAGCTGCGTCGAACTCGCGCGCGGCGGGGCGGGCTCCCTGGATGTGATCGAGATCGACGCGGCGAGCCACGGCGGCGTCGACGACGCGCGCGACCTCCGCGAGCGCGCCACGTTCGCCCCGGTCCGGGACCGCTACAAGATCTTCATCATCGACGAGGCCCACATGGTGACCTCGGCGGGATTCAACGCGCTCCTGAAGATCGTCGAGGAGCCGCCGGAGCACATCAAGTTCATCTTCGCGACCACGGAGCCGGACAAGGTCATCGGCACCATCCGGTCCCGGACGCACCACTATCCCTTCCGCCTCGTGCCGCCGGAGCCGCTCTTGGCGTACCTCGAGCAGCTGTGCGCCGCCGAGAACGTCACGGTGGCCCCCGGCGTGCTGTCCCTCGTGATCCGAGCCGGGGGCGGATCGGTGCGCGACTCCCTGTCGGTGCTCGACCAGCTCATGGCCGGCGCCGGGACCGACGGGATCGACTACGAGCTCGCCGTCGCTCTCCTGGGCTACACGCACGCGGCGCTGCTCGACGACGTCGTGGATGCCATGGCTGCGGGCGATTCCGGCACCGTGTTCCGCGCCGTCGACCGTGTGATCCAGACGGGCCACGACCCGCGCCGCTTCGTCGAGGACCTGCTCGAGCGGTTCCGCGACCTCATCATCGTCCAGGCGCTGCCCGACGCCGCCGAGTCCATCCTCCGCGGCGTCCCCGCCGACCAGCTCGCGAGGATGCGCGTCCAGGGGCAGAACCTCGGCGCGGCAGAGCTGTCGCGTGCCGCGGACGTCACGAACGAGGCGTTCAACGAGATGACCGGGGCCACCTCGCCCCGCCTCCACCTCGAGCTCCTCTGTGCCCGCCTCATGCTCCCGGCCGCCGATGCGAACGAGCGGGGCTGGGCCGCGCGCGTCGATCGCCTCGAGCGTCGCCTCTCCTTCGCGCACGACGGCGCGGAGCCGGCTCACGCTGCCCCGGCGCCTGCCGCCCCAGCTCCGGCTGCTGCGGCGCCTGCCGCCCCGGCCGCCCGCGGTGCCGCTGGGCAGGGCGCGCCGGCCGTACCCGAGCGGAACGGAAGGCAACCGGAGCCGCGCGCGACAGCGCCGGTGGTCGAACGACCGACACCCGTTGCCGCCGACCCGCGTGAATCCGAGCCGACGCCGTCCTCCTCGGCACCACGGGAGGTGACCTCGGCACCACACGGGGCGACCTCGGCACCACAGGAGGTGACCTCGGCACCACAGGAGGTGACCTCGGCACCACACGGGGCGACCTCGGCGCAGGGTGGAGGCGCGGGAAGCGTCGAGATGGTGCGCCGCGCCTGGCCCGAGATCCTCGACGCGCTCGCAAAGGTCAAGCGCAGCACGTGGGCCCTCGTCGGCCCGAACGCATCCGTCGCGGGGTACGACGGCCGAACACTCGCCCTGGCCTTCGGGACCTCGGGCCTGGCCTCGGCGTTCACGCGCGGCGACCACTCCGAGAACCTGCGCAAGGCCATCCAGGACGTGATCGGGGTCGACTGCCAGATCGACGCCGTGACGGGTGGCAACGGGCCGGGAACCGCGCCGACGGCGGGGGGCGACCAGCGCCCAAAAGCGCCGGCTGACCCGCCCCCGGGCACGAGTGTGCCCGGGCACGGCAGACCCACGCCGGCTCAGGGGCCCTCCGCCCAGGCACCGCGGGCTCAGGCTGCAGCACAGCCTCAGGCAACACAGCCCCAGCCGTCAAAGCCCGAGGCTCCTGCACCGGCGGCGGCTCCCTCAGCCGCGGACATCGCCTGGGGTCTGGCGCCCGCTCCCTCTCCAGCCCCGACGGCCGAATCGGCAGGAGCCGCCCGGGCCACGGAGCCGTCCCGGCCCTCGGCACCGGCCGTCCAATCCTCCCAAGGGGCCTCCCAGCCCTCCACACGGTCGGCACCGCCCGTGCTGTCGGCACCAGAGCCCTCGCGGGCTGCCGCCCCCAGCCCGGCATCGTCGGGATCGCCGGCGCCAGCAGCAGCGCCCACCCGCCGCCCCGCCGAGCCGGCGCCCTACGATGACATCCCGTACTCCGACGAGGAGCCTCCGAGCGACTGGGACGCCCCGTACCCGGACGACGAGGGCTACGCCCCGAGCCGCCCGCGCAGCACCGCCCCGAACGCCCCCGGCGCCACAGGCACCGCCCCGAACGCCCCCGGCGCCACAGGCACTGCAACGCCCGGAACCATACAGACCTCGGCCGGCGATCCGTGGTCATACGCCAAGGAGACATCGCCGGGCGTGTGGACCGTGGGCACGGAGCCCAACCTCCGGGCCGGCGGCGCCCAGGCCCTGGCCGAGGCGAGGCCGACCGCGGAGCCTGACCCGGCGCCGTCGTACGCCCCTGCCGCAGCCCAGCCGCCCCAGTCCTCCCCCGCACCGGCCCCCTCCGCCGCGTCCGGGCGGGGCGACGGCGGCCGGAAGCTGAGCATGTACGAGCGGCTGAGCCGCAGCGCGGCCGCGCAGCAGTCGGTGCAGCAGCAGTCCGCCCAGCAGCCGCCGGCCCAGCAGGCGCCTCAGTATGTCGAGGAGATTCCCAGCGCGGACGACGAGACGATCGAGGGCTCGTCGCTGTTCGGCCGGGCCGCCGTCGAGCGGATCCTGGGCGGAAAGCTCATCGAGGAACGCTCGCTCGACGGTGCGCCCCTTCCACCGCGGTAGCGTAGTGGGGTGTATGAAGGCGCAGTCCAAGATCTGATCGATGAGCTCGGCCGGCTCCCGGGCATCGGCCCGAAGTCCGCGCAGCGGCTCGCCTTCCACATTCTCGAGGCCGACTCCGATGACATGAAGCGGCTGGCCGCCGCGATCGTCGGCGTCAAGGAGCGGGTCAAGTTCTGCCAGATCTGCGGCAACGTCTCCGAGCAGGACACGTGCGCGATCTGCCGCGACACCCGCCGCGACCCGAGCGTGATCTGCGTGGTCGAGGAGTCCAAGGACGTGCTCGCGATCGAACGGACGCGCGCGTACCGCGGCCGGTACCACGTGCTCGGCGGCGCCATCAACCCCATCGCGGGAATCGGCCCGGACCAGCTGCGCATCCGGGAGCTGCTCACGCGCCTCAACGACGACCAGGTCACCGAGATCATCCTCGCGACCAACCCCAACCTCGAGGGCGAAGCCACGAGCACCTACCTCGCGCGCATGCTCAAGACCATCGGGGTGACCGTCACGCGGCTGGCCTCGGGCCTGCCGGTGGGCGGAGACCTCGAGTACGCGGACGAGATCACACTCGGCCGCGCCTTCGAGGGCCGCCGGAACGCGATCACCTGAGGCGCGATCACCTGAGGCAACGGCGGCGGGATGATACCCCGCCCCCTCTTCGTGACAGATTGTTACGCGCCCCTCTCGGGCGGGCGCATGCTGGATCCATGAGCACTGCACGAACCTCCATCCCGGTCCTCGACCTCTCGACCGCGAGGGGCGCCGACGGCTCCTTCACCCCCGACTTCCTCGAGGCACTGCGCGACGCCGCGCACAACGTCGGCTTCTTCCAGATCACCGGCTACGGCGCCCGCCCGGGACAGGACCAGGAGCTCCTGGACACGGTCGCCGAGTTCTTCCGCCTCCCGCTCGAGGACCGCCTCGCGCTCGACAACCGCTCCTCGGCCCAGTTCCGCGGCTACACCCGGCTGGGCACCGAGGTCACCCGGGGACGCGCCGACGCCCGCGAGCAGATCGACTACGGCCCCGAGCGCGCGCCGCTCGAGGACATCCCCGCGGACAAGCCGTACCTGCGCCTGCAGGGCCCCAACCAGTGGCCCGCCGCCTTCCCCGACCTCGAGAAGGCCGCCATGGAATGGGCCGAGCTCATGAGCACAGTCGGGGCCGAGCTCCTGCGCGGCATCTCCGTGGCAATCGGCCTGCCCGAGGACCACTTCGACGAGCCCTTCGCCGGAACGCCTGCCTGGATGGGCAAGCTCGTGCACTACGTCGGAACGGGCGTTGTGCCCGGGGCAGGGGATCAGGGCGTGGGCCTCCACGCGGACTACGGCTTCGTGACGCTCCTGCTGCAGGACCAGGTCGGCGGGCTCGAGGTCAAGCCGTACGGGCAGGACGAGTGGATCGATGTTCCCCCCACCCCCGGTGCGCTGGTTGTTAACCTCGGCGAGATGCTGGAGGTCGCGACCGACGGCTACCTCATGGCCACCATCCACCGCGTCATCGCCCCGCCGGCGGGCGTGGACCGCTACTCGGTGCCGTTCTTCTGGTCCCCGCGCCTCGACGCGGTCATCGACAAGGTCGAGCTGCCGGCCGAGCTCGCCGCCGCGGCCCGCGGCGTCTCCGACGACCCGGACAACCCCATGCTCGCCTCGTACGGGCAGAACGTGCTCAAGGGCTGGCTCCGCGCGCACCCCGAGACGGCGCGGATCCACTACCCCGACCTGGCCGGCTGAGCTCGCGGCCACAGCGCACGACGGCGCCCCGCACCCAGGCGGGCCGCGCGCCGTCGTGCGCGGTTCCCCCGGCGTCCACGGACCGGTCACAATTCATGGACGCCAACGGCCGGGGCGTAAACTGTCAGGGACCATCCCTGTAGCCTCTAGCCCCCTGTGAGTGTGCCCGCATGTCGTTGCCCCTCGAATTGCCTGCCCGGCAGCTGATCGTCCAGAAGTTCGGCGGCTCGTCCGTCGCGGACGCGGCGGGCATCAAGCGGGTGGCCGAGCGCGTCGTCGAGACGCAGCGCGCCGGGCACGAGGTCGTCGTCGTTGTCTCCGCCATGGGCGACACCACGGACGAGCTGCTCGACCTCGCGGGCGAGCTCACGGACAGCGCGCCCGCGCGCGAGATGGACATGCTCCTGTCCGCCGGCGAGCGCATCTCGATGGCCCTGCTCGCGATGGCGATCAACCAGCTCGGCGCCAAGGCCCAGTCGTTCACCGGCTCCCAGGCCGGCATGATCACCGACGGCATCCATGGCAAGGCCCGCATCATCGACGTCGACCCCCACCGGGTCCGCACAGCCCTCGACAAGGGGAACGTGGCGATCGTCGCCGGCTTCCAGGGCATGAGCCGCGAGAGCCACGACATCACCACGCTCGGCCGCGGCGGCTCCGACACGACCGCCGTCGCCCTGGCCGCCGCGCTCAACGCGGACGTGTGCGAGATCTACACCGACGTGGACGGAGTCTTCACGGCCGATCCGCGCGTCGTACCCGCGGCCAAGAAGATCGAGCGGATCTCGAGCGAGGAGATGCTCGAGCTCGCCGCTTCCGGCGCCAAGATCCTCCATCTTCGCTGCGTCGAGTACGCGCGCCGCTTCGGGGTCCCGCTGCACGTGCGGTCCTCGTTCAGCCACAACCAGGGGACGTGGGTGCTGCCCAGCCCCGAGGACAAGATCACCGTCAGCGAGGGAGTCGCTTTGGAACAGCCCATCATCTCCGGCGTCGCGCACGACCGCTCCGAGGCCAAGGTCACCGTCGTCGGCGTCCCGGACATCCCCGGCAAGGCCGCGGCGATCTTCCAGGTCATCGCCAAGGCCCACTCGAACATCGACATGATCGTCCAAAACGTCTCGACGCTCGGCCGCGGCAAGACGGACATCTCCTTCACCCTCCCGATCGTCGAGGGCGCCGAGGCCCTCACGGCGCTCAAGGAGGCCCAGGATGAGATCGGCTTCGAGGACATCGAGTACAACGCCGAGATCGGCAAGCTCTCCCTCATCGGGGCGGGCATGCGCTCGCACCCCGGCGTGTCCGCGACGTTCTTCCAGGCGCTGTCCGACGCCGGCATCAACATCAACATGATCTCCACCTCGGAGATCCGCATCTCGGTCGTCACGCGCGCCGACCTGCTCGACGACGCGGTCCGCGCCATCCACACGGCATTCAACCTCGACGCCGAGACGCAGGCCACCGTGTACGGCGGCACCGGCCGCTGACCCTGCCGGAGAACGGCGCGGAACGGAGGAAGCGGAGCCGAAACCCTAGGTTTCGGCTCCGCTTCACTGTGCTGGCCCAGCTGGTGTCCACGTCCGTGCTGTCCGGCCTGATGGGTGGAGGGCTAGAGGTGCGTCGTGGGGGGCTTCTCGTCCTTGCGGACGGCGTAGTGGTGTCCTTCTGAGTCGGTTTCGACCGCGAACGTCAGCAGTTCTTGGTCCGACGCCTGCTCGTAGGCATCGTGCTTGTGAACCACCGGCGTGTTCGGGTCACCGTGGGCGGCTGGTCCCCAGATCGCAGCGGCGCGGTCCGCCGCCTGGAGGAACCTGTCCATGGCCTTGCGTGTGCGGGGCATCTCATCACCCCCTTCCAGTACGGGCCATTCTACGCCCGACTGTGCCGTGGATCTCAGGCTTGGGCACGGGGAAGGATGTACCGCCGCCGCGCGGGGATCAGCGCAGCGAGCGGTCGGTGGGGTCCTTGGGGACCACGTAGGTGCTGCCGTCGGGGCGGGTCACGGTCTCCCACTGCTGGGCCTCCGCCTCGCGCTGGACCAGGAGCTGCTTGTTCTCCTCGGTCATCTCGTGCGTCATGGAGCTCACATGCGCCGGCCCGAAGATGGCGCGCAGCTTCCCCGTGGCGTGCATGAACCTCCGGGCGGCACTCTCACCGGACATTTCTGGCTCTCCCTTCGACCGCCGGACCTCCGGCTCCTCTATGAATAGTACACTCATGGTTAGTGCACTAACCAATGCGGAAGGATTCGCCATGGACGCCTCGTACGACGACCTCAAGCTCGAGAGGCAGCTCTGCTTCGCGCTCAGCGTTGCGAGCCGCAGCGTGATCGCGTCCTACCGGCCCGTACTCGAGAAGCTCGGCCTCACCCACCCGCAGTACCTCGTCATGCTGGCGCTCTGGGAGCGCAGCCCGCGCACCGTGAAGGACATCAGCGAGTCGCTCCTGCTCGAGCCGGCGACCGTCACCCCGCTGCTGCGGCGCCTCGAGGATGCGGGCCTGCTCACCCGCACGCGTCAGGCCGGCAACGAGCGTGCGCTCGACGTCGCGCTCACCCCGGAGGGCGCCGCGCTCCGCGAGAAGGCTCTCGCGGTGCCGCCGACCATGATGGCCCGACTGCAGATCACGCGCGAGGAAGCCGGCGAGCTCCACGCCTCGATGATGAAGCTCATCGCCGCCGCACAGGCCAGCCGGGACCTGGACGGCGCCGAAGCCCTGGTCGCCCAGGCCTGACGGAGCGGAGAACCCGTGCGCCCCGTCCGCCGCGTCTGGATCCCGGTACTGCTGGGCCTCGCGTCATGCGCCGTGGCGCTCGCCGCCTGCGCTGCCCAGCCCGGACCGGCAGGCCCGGGATCCTCAGAGTCGCGCACGACGGCGCCGCCCACCTCGAGCGGCACCCCCGGCGGGCCGACGGCGGAGCTGGAGGTCGTCGTCGTGCGCGGGACGGGTGAGCCGGAGCAGCGGTGGACGCTGCGCTGCGCCGGCCCCGCCCCGCTCCCCGGCAGCACGCACCCGTGGGCCGCTGAGGCATGCCGGCTCGTCGCCGCACGGCCCGAGCTCCTCGCCCCGCCTCCGGGCAACCAGCTCTGCACGCAGCAGTACGGTGGCCCCGAAGTCGCGACAGTCACGGGCACGGCGGGCGGTGCGCGCGTGGAACGGCACTTCGACAGGACCGACGGCTGCGGCATCGCCGCCTGGAAGGCCGCGGAGGCGCTGCTCGGGCCGACCGGCGGTGCGATCTAGGGAATGACCCCTCAACGCCCACACTGCGGCTCCTCACCGCGCCTCAACCGACGCCCCGACGTTGTGGGGTCCCGTCCCTGCCGTCTGGGAGTCAGCTCACGGGGGTCAGGGTCTTCGAGTAGACCGTCTCCCCGAGGGCGTTGCGCAGCGAGACGGTGAAGGCGTCGCCGCCGTCGATCTCGACATGGCCGAAGAACTGGCTCTTGCCGTCCCGCGGGGACTGGTTCACGCGGATGCCCGCCTTCGCGAACTCGACCGTGGGTCCGAACGTCAGGTCCATGGCGTTGGGGCCGAAGGAGCCGGCGTTGACCGGCCCGGCGACGAACTCCCAGAACGGGTCGAAGTCGTGGAAGGCCGCACGCTCGGGCGAGTAGTGGTGCGCGGCGCAGTAGTGCACGTCCGCGGTGAGCCACACGATGTTCTTCACGCCGGCGTCCTTGAACGCCTTGAGCACGCGGGCGAGCTCGAGCTCGCGTCCCAGCGGCGCGCCGTCGTTCCGGTTGGAGATGCTCTCCTGACCCTTCGCGTCCGGCACGACAATGCCCAGCGGGAGGTCGTTGAGGATGACCTTCCACGTGGCCTTGGACGCGCTGACCTCGCGGATGAGCCACTGGACCTGCTCCTCGCCGAGGATGTGCGTCTCGGTGGCCTCGAGCCCCGGCGTGTTCTCGCCCTTGAAGGAGCGCATGTCGAGCGCGAAGAGGTCCAGCTGGGCACCCCGCGGGATCTTACGGTAGATGCGCGCAGGCTCGAAGCCGGTGGTGGCGGGCGAGAGGGCGCGCCGGTCCGCGATGGGCTGGTACTCCTGCCACGCCTGGCGGCCGCGCGCGGCGAGGGTGTTGACGTCGCGGATGGTGTAGCGGGAGTCGTCGATCGTCTGGCCCGGCCACCAGTTGTTGTGCGTCTCGTGGTCGTCCCACTGCGCGATCACCGGGACGTCGGCGTAGAAGGCGCGGACGTTGCGGTCCATGAGGTTGTACCGGTGGCGCCCGCGGAACTCGTTGAGCGTCTCGGCGACCTTGGAGACCTCCTCGGTCACGAGGTTCTTCCACACCTGCCCGTCGGGCTCGGTCACGGTCGCCTGGATCGGCCCGTCGGCGTAGACGGTGTCCCCCGAGTGGATGAAGAAGTCCGGCTTCGTGGCGTGCATCGCGGCGTACGCCCGCATGCCGCCGATCTCCTCGTTGATGCCCCAGCCCTGGCCCGCGGTGTCCCCGGTCCACACGAAGCTCTGCCCTCGGGGAACGTCGTTGCCCCGCGCGGCGGTGCGGCCGGCGGCGTTGGGGCCGGCCGCCGTCGAGAAGGAGCCCTGAACGGACTCGCCGAGGTTCCCGTCCTCGTCCTCGAACTGCAGGGTGAGGGCGAAGCGGCTGCCCGAGGGGAGCTGGGTGGCGGAGATCTTCGCCGTGAAGTCGGTGTCGGCGCTGGCCCAGGAGCCGCGGAGGGTGCGCTCGAAGGCGCCCTTGCCGCTGATCACCGCGCCGTCGGCGTCCACGGCCCGCAGCGTCGCGACGAGGCGGCCGGGCCCGGAGGACCGGGACCAGAGGACCGCCGAATCGGTGGTGGCGTCACCGGTCTGGATGCCGGAGGGGAGGGTGAGGCGACTGCGGACCAGCGGGACGGCCGACGGCGCGCCCGCCGCCTGGGCGGGACCCGCGGCCCCCGCCGCGGAGACCGCGGTGAGGGCACCGGCGGCAAGGGAGCTGAGGACGAGTGTGCGGCGTGACAGATCAGTCATGGCGCCATTGTCACGGGTCGATCTGACGTCGCTGTGACCACTGGGTGAACTTCCAGGCCACGCAGCGCTGGCTCTGGGCGGGTCTTGGGCGGATTTCGGCCGGAATCGCCCAGTGGCGGTGCGGCTGAGCTCTTGTCCGATGCGAGAATACCCTGAACCGCCTTCTCCGGTTCGTAGCGTCTGAGGACCTGCTGAGGCAGTGACTCACAGAGCAAGAGAGTTCATTCTCCATGGACAGATTCCTCGGGGTGCCTCCGGACGCCATGGTCATGCGCAAGCGGTGGCAGGAGGGTCTGCGTTCCCCGCGCGGCCTCCTCTGGGGATTCCTGGTGGCCCATGTGATGTTCCTTGTGTTCGCAGCCCTGCTCTCGCTGCGGGGAGAAGCCTTCAGCGACACCTTCATCTACCGGGACTGGGCCATGGCAGGTTTCGACGACGAGACGCTGGCGCGGGGTCCCAGCCCCTGGGGCTACCCGATTCTGGCGCTCGTCCCAATGGCCTTCGCCGCGGTGGCCGGTCCCGGCCCCTTCCTGTTCCTCTGGGTCCTGCTGACCAGTGTGCTGAACGGTTGGGCCATGGGCTCGCTGACCATGTGGGGCCAGCGGCGTGACGCCATCCCGGCCGGATGGTGGTGGCTCGGGTTCACGGTGCTCATGGGATGGCTCGGCTTCGCCCGTGTCGACGGCCTGACCGCCCCCGTCGTCCTCGTTGCGCTTGTCTATGGAGTGCGTCAGCCCTTTGCAGCGTCGGTCCTGCTCGGACTCGCCGCGTGGGTGAAAGTGTGGCCCGCCGCCGTCATGCTGGCCTTCTTCGCCGTCGTGAAGGAGCGTGCGCGCGTGGCCGCCGCAGCAGTCCTGACATCGGCCGCCGTGGTGGCCCTCGCTGCGGCGGCCGGAGCCCTTCCAAGACTGCTGAACTTCCTGACCCAGCAAGGGGGCCGCGGCATGCAGCTTGAGGCCACGTTCACGACCCCCTGGCTGTGGCTGTCCGTGCTGGGAATCGGCGACTCCCACATGTACATGAACACCGCCATCAATTCGATGCAGGTGGACGGTCCCGGAACGGCGGTGCTGTCGGTGCTGATGCAGCCTCTGCTCCTGCTGGCGGCGGCCGCCGTGACCGGTATGACGTTCTGGGCCCTTCATCAGGGCAAGGCCAACGGCGGCATGGACCGTACGGAGCTGCTCCTTTCAGGAGCCCTCGCCCTGACGACCGCCTTCGTGGTCTTCAACAAAGTGGGCTCGCCGCAGTTCATGGTGTGGCTCGCCCCCGCCGTCGCGGTGGGGCTGACCCACAACTGGAAGGAATGGCGCGTGCCGGCGGCAATGCTGATAGCAATTGCGGCCGCCACATTCCTCATCTATCCGCTGTTCTACGATGCCCTGAGCCACAACGACCCGGCGATGGCGCTCGTCCTGTCTATCCGCAACATCCTGCTCGTCATCCTGTTCTTCTGGTCAGTACGCCGACTGCGGACGCTGGGCCGGAAGCCGCCCACGGCGAAGCCCGAGACCGAGGAGTCCTGAGATTTCCGCGATGGTATTCGAGCATCTGGTCCGCATCCGACACCGCGCCCTGCCCCCGGGATTCGTCGCCTGGTTCAGCCGGCCGTCGAGCGTGTGGTGGGGATTCGCCGTCGTCCATCTGTACTTCCTCGGATGGATGGCCTCCTTCTTCCTTGACGGCGGCACCTTCAGCGACACGGAGCAGTACCGCCAGTGGGCCATGGCGGGGTACAACCCGGACAGCCTCGGGGGAAAGATCAGTCCCTGGGTCTATCCAGTGCTGGCGCAGATACCCATCTTCCTGGCCAACGTTGCGGGCCCACAGCTGTACCTGCTGGTGTGGACCCTCATCATCACGGCCCTCAACGCGGTCGCGATGCTGTACCTGACACGGGGTCCCCGACGTCTGGGCGGGATTGCCCCTGCCTGGTGGTGGCTGTTCTTCACCGGCTTCATGGGATACCTCAGCTTCGCCCGGGTCGAGGGCATCACGGCTCCCATCGTCCTGGTCGCGCTGCTCTTCGCTGCCCGCAGACCCATCGTCGCGTCCGTTCTGCTCAGTGTCGCGACCTGGATCAAAGTGTGGCCTGCGGCCGTGCTGGCCCCCCTGGTGATCGCCTCCCGCCAGCGCCTGAGGATGGTGGCAGCTGCAGGCGCCGTCGGCGCCTTGGTGGCCTTCGGGACCTACCTGACCGGCGCCCTGGACCACATCATGGACTTCCTGGTCAATCAGGGTGAGCGTGGCATGCAGCTCGAGGCGACCTTCTCCACCCCCTGGGTGTGGCTCAGCGTCTTCAATGTTGCCGGCTCGAGAATAGCCGACAACGTGGCCATCAACTCCACGGAGGTCTATGGGCCCGGCGCTGAGGTGGCCGCCTTCCTGATGCAGCCCCTGCTGGTCCTCGCCGCGATCGCCGGCTCCGTCCTTCTGGTCCGCGCCCTCAACCGAGGTGCCGAGCGCGAGGAGCTGTTCCTCGAAGGGGCGCTCATGATGACGACAGCATTCATCGTGTTCAACAAGGTGGGATCGCCCCAGTTCATCATCTGGCTGGCTCCGGTGATTGTGGCGGGGCTGACGCACGACTGGAACCGATGGAAGGTCCCTGCCGCCCTCCTGATGGCCATAGCGGCGGCGACGTTCGTGATCTATCCGCTCTTCTACACACCTCTCATCCACGCGCATCCCGCCATTGCAGCCGTTCTGACGACGCGGAACGTCCTGTTGGTTGTTCTGCTCTGGTGGTCGGTGCGCCGGACAGCCGAACTGGGGCGCAAGCGCGGCGGCCGGCCGGCCGCCTAGCTGGCGTTCGCCTAGCTGGCGTCGGGCTGCCGGCGGAGGATGCGCCGGACGCCTCGGCGCATCAAGTCCGCCGGCTTGCCCTGGATCAGCAGCGCCCGTGTGTGGACGTCAAGGACCAACAGGTAGCACGTGAAGAGAAGTGCGATGGCAAACGCGAGGGACGATGCATTGACGGGCAGCTCCACGAAAGACCAGACCGACAGCTGATCCTGCGCCCCGAACACCACGAAGAACGTGACCCCGACGTAGAGGCACCGGATCTGCCAGTCGTCCCTGATGCCGGTGGCGGCCAGGAAGGGGATGATCCAGAGGATGTACCACGGCTGGATGATGGGCGACAGCAGCACTACCGCCGCGAAGGCAAGTGCCATGCGTCGCACCAGCCGGGAATGCTCGCCCCGGAGCATCAGCAGGAGGACCAGCCCGACGGCCGTCCACTTCAAGGCCGTCCTGAAGACGTCCGCCATTGCAGCACCGGGGAGCCCCAGGACGCTGCCGAAGAACTCGACCTGCTGGCCGAGGAAACCCGACGGCGAGTACCCCGTGTAGCCCGGGGTGGGGTCCATGATGGCCCAGGTCCAGCCCAGGCCCAAGCCGTACGGTATGCCGCTGAGGACCAGCACCGCGAGGCTCAGCGCGGCGGTGGCGGCAGATACCGCGAGCCGGCGAAGCCAGGATGCCCCGGCTCCTGCCCACATCAGGGCGATGAACGGGAGCAGGAGCACCGTGGCCGGCTTGATGCCGATGGATGCCGTCACGAGCAGGACTCCGCGCACGTACCGACGGGTCGCGGCCAGGTATGTCCCGGCAACCGCGAGGCCGACCATGAGGGCATCGTTGTGTGCACTCGCGATGAAGCTGATCAGGAACAGCGGATTCGCGACCGCGATCCACAGGGCCCGGGCGCCGTTGATCCCGTGCAGTTCCGCCAGCTTGGGCAGGTACAGCACGCACAGCAGCACCCCGGCGACGGCCAGCAACCGGAAGAGCAGGACGGACATGTCCGGTTGGGCGCCGGTGATCGCCACCACAGCGCGTTCCAGCCAGAGGAAGTACGGGCCATACGGTGTCCGAGCCTCCGCCCACGCCGGGTCGGCTCCGAGGGAGAACCAGTTGTTCAGAACGGAGATGCCCTCGGCGTAGGGATCTCTCCCCTCCATCAGCAAGCGGCCCTGGCCGATGTAGGCGTAGACATCACGCGAATAGATGGGCACCGCGAAAAGCAGCGGCAGGGACCAGGCGCCGATGGCCGCCATCACCTGTCGCCGCGTGCCATCGCCCCAATCCCCCAGTCGCTGGCCGAGCCTCAGCCATGACCGCATCAGCAGCATGGCCCCTACAGTCAGCAGGATGGTGGAAAGCGTCACCCCCCAGCGCTCGGCACGCATCGCAATGACGACTGGCTGGCGGACCAGCGGGGATCCGCTGGCAATCCACCCGATGCCGATGGACCCGACGAACATCATCAGCGAGCCAACGAACCCCTGGCAGATCGCGACGTACGCCCTGCGCTTCTCAGCCGTGGCCGCAGGCCATCGCGCCTGTTTCGACGCCAAGGGGCTGCCCGCGGGCCGGGAGGGGGAGCTGCTTGTCGTCATGGCTCTGTGGTTTCCCCCACTCATGGTTCGGCACCCCCTGGGACGGAAGGCAGCTGACACCAATTCACAGGTGCTTCGGCAAGGAGAATTCTAGCAAGACGGCCCTTCGCACCCCCGGCCCTGGGCCCCGTCGGCCCCCTGACATCGGGAATAATGGACGGGTGCCTGCCCGAGCCATCCCGTTCTCCTTCCTCACCGAGGACCGCTGGCTGCCGCGCGCCCACGCGCACGCCGCGCGGGTGGCGCGCTTCGCGGAGCCCTTCGTGGCCCGGCGCAACGCGGGGAGGAAGCACCCCATCGAGGACTTCCTCTTCACCTACTACACGCACAAGCCCGGCCAGCTGGGCCGTTGGCACCCGGGCGCGGGAACGGCTCTCGTGGGGCACGACGCCGCCGAACGGCTCGGGTGGAAGCACTACCGCGCGCTCACCTGCACCGAGCGGGAGGCGGCGGGCGTGGAGGAGGACATTGCCGCCGTCGTGCTCGACCTGCCCGCCTACGCCGCCGAACGTGAGGAGACGATCCGATTCTGCGGGATCATCCTGCGCGGCACCGCGGCCCGTCCGCCGCAGTTCGGGTGCTTCGGCCTGCACGAGTGGGCCATGGCCTATCGGAGCGTGAAGTTCGGGATCCGGCACGAGTACCTCCCGCTGCGGCTCGGCGCCGACGGCACCGACCGCGTGGTCGAGGAGCACCGCATCCGCTGCACGCACTTCGACGCGTTCCGCTTCTACTCCCCCGACGCGGCGCCCCTCAACGAGCTCCAGCCGACCCGTGCCACGCAGCGCGACCTCGAGCAGCCGGGCTGCCTCCACGCGAACATGGACCTCTACAAGTGGGCGTACAAGCTGGGGCCTGCGATCCCCGGCGAACTGCTCATGGACTGCTTCGAGCTCGCGTGGCGGGTGCGGACCATGGACATGCAGGCGTCGCCCTACGACCTCTCCGGCTGGGGCTTCGAGCCCATCGCCATCGAGACGCCGGCAGGGAAGGCCGAGTACGTCGAGGCGCAGCGCGGCTTCGCTGCCGAGGCGGCCGCGCTGCGGGAGCGGCTCACGACGGCGCTCGCCCCCTTGGAGGCCGCCCTCGCGTCCTGATCGGGCCGAGAATAGACGCAGGAGGTGCGGCATGGAGTGGTACTGGTGGCTCCTCATCGCCGCGGTCGTTGTCGTCGTCCTGGATCGAGCCCTGCTGTGGATTGAGGGCCACGGCTGGATCTACTACCGCCGGCGCAAGCCCAAGGGCGGCAGCGCCGCGATGCTTGGGGTGGCCGCCGAGCTGTTCCAGCCGTCCCACACGGTGGTGGTCGAGGAGCGGGACCGGCAGCGCCGAGAGATCGTCGACACCGCCAAGGGACGCGACCCAGGCGACCTGCCGGGTCTCGGCGAGGACCCCTCGGCGTAGGGGCGCCGTCCGGCCCCGACGCGCGGCTGCCCCGCCGCCGTCGTCCCCCAGCGGACGACGGCGGCGGGGCAGCCGGGTGCGGAAGCGGCCTACCGCGTCATTGGCCGGGGACGGCGTCGACGGGCGCCATCTCGGGGGCGCCGGGGGCGGAGGCTGCCGGGGCCGCCGCCGTACCGGAGCCGACCGCGACGTTCACCATGCTGCGGACGCCGTTGTCGCCGAACGCGAGGCGGCCCATGTAGGCGCCCGGTGCGAGCCCTGTCCACGATAGGGTCTCGGTGGCCTGGGCGCCGTTGGCGGCGATGATCGGGTTCGGCGCGACCACGGCGTTGCCCGCATCGCCCGCCCAGGTCGCAGCGCGGAGCACCGCGTCCGACGAGCCGTTGCCGGGGCTCGCGAAGAGGTTCCCGATGACGTAGTACGTGCCCGGCAGCGGGTCCGTGATCTCGAGGCTCTCGCTTGCCGAACCGGTCGCGGCCGTGTACTGCTTGAGCCCGCCCGAGCCGTTGGGGCCGAGGACGTACAGGTCCCAGTCGGTCTGGCTGTCGGCGGCGCTGAGCTCGAACCGGGCGACCTTCTGGCCCGCCGGCACGCGCACCGCGACGAGTCCGTTCGCGGCGTCATTCGTGGCCCTCACCGGGCCGGGCACCTTGGTGATGGCCTTCTGGGCGACCGGGGCGAGGCCCTCGACGCCCACGGTGATCGGTGCGTCGCTCCCCGAGGTCAGCGTGAAGGTACCTGAGCCGTCGCCGGTTGCCGACGAGAAGCTGTAGGCCGGCTCGACCTTCGCATCGACCGGGCGCACGGCGATCGGCGAGGTGACGGTGCGGGGACCCACCCACGAGAGGGTTCCGGTGGTGAACTTCCCGAGCGGGGCAGAGATGTTCTTGACGGTGATCGTGACCTCACGGGTCTGGCCCGCCTTCGAGAAGTTGAGCGCCTGCGGCTCGACGTGGACCTCGACACCGGGCAGCGTGACCTGCGGCCGGTACAGGCCCGGGACCAGTGCCGTCAGCTGGCGCTTCACCTGGACCTCCCCCACGAGGGACCCCAGGGCGATCGAGGGGACGTTCACGTCCTTCGCGGCGAGCGAGCCGGCCTGCGGCGCACCCGTCGGGTAGCCCTGGCCGTTGAGGAACGCGAGCCAGTCCTTCGATCCGGCGTTGTACACGAGGCCCGGATCGGTGACCTTGGTCGTGTCGACGTGGCCGGCACCTCCGTCGAAGGGGTTGCGGTTGGCGGTGCCGGCGGCGGTGACGAGCGGGTACGCGGTCGTCATCATGGCGGACTTGACCATCGCCGGCGACCACGACGGGTTCCTGCCCAGCACGAGCGCGCCGACGCCGGCGATGTGCGGGGCGGCCATGGACGTGCCTGACATGAACCCGAACTGCTCGCCGTGGTTCCCCACGGTCGAGACGCCGGCCAGGACGTTCACGCCGGGCGCGGACACGTCCGGCTTGAGCAGGTCGCCGCCGGAGGCGAGCGAGGGGCCGCGGGAGGAGAAGCCGGCGATCTGCGGGGTCGGGCTGGCCGGCCTGCCCGTGAGGTCGCCCTTGACGAGGCTGACGGTCAGGGCCGCGTTGGCCGCGATCTTCGCCTTGAGCTCGGGGCCCTCGGGCGCGTTGACGTGGATCGTCGGCACCGCGTGCAGGTCGGAATCCTCCGAGCTCGGGCTCAGGTTGACGAGGATCATCCCCACGCCCCCGGCCCGCTTGACCTCTGCGCTCTTGTCTGTGCGCGCGTTGACGCCCCGGTCGCACACCACGACCTTGCCCGTGACCTTGGCCGGGTCGAGGCTGCCGGCGAAGCACAGGTTCGCGTCCGCCGCACCGGCCGCGGCGGCGTCGGCCGCCAGGACCGGGGCCTTGTCGAGCACCTCGCCGCTCATGACCGTCGCGCCGCGGTAGGTCGAGCCGTCCGAGACCTTCACGGTGCCCACCAGGTCGCCGGGGAAGGTGCTCGCGGCCACCGTGGTGAGCCACGGCGAGGAGTGGTTGACGGTCGAGGCCGCCGGCCCCGAGTTGCCCGCCGACGCCGAGACGAAGATCCCCGCGGAGGCGGCGTTGAGGAACGCGAGCGCCACGGGGTCCGTGGTGGAGCCCGTGTTGCCCGAGATCGAGTAGTTGAGCACGTCCACTCCGTCCTGGATGGCAGCCTCGATCGCCGCCACCGAGGCCGAGCTGTAGCAGCCGCCGGTGTTCGGGTCGTCGTCCTCCCAGCAGACCTTGTAGACGGAGACCTTCGCCGACGGCGCCACCCCGGAGCTCACGCCGAAGTCGGTGCCCGCGATGCTCATGTGGACGTCGGCGTTCCCGGCCGCGGTCGACGCCGTGTGGGTGCCGTGGGAGCCGATGTCCACGGGGGAGATGACCTCCTCGGGCGCGCGGTGCGGGGCGGGCACCGACGCGAGGAAGCCGTCCGCGAAGTAGCGCGCCGAGACGACCTTGGAGTTGCACGCAGTCCCGTCGAAGGACGCCCCCGTGTCCGTGCCGGCCTGGCATTCTCCCGTGAAGGTCGTGCCGTCGCCCTTGAGCATCGCGATCCTGCCGTCGGAATCCCGGTACGGGATGCCGACCTGGGGCTTCGCCCCGGGCGCCAGGGCCGTCACCGGCTCCCCGGCCAGGAAGGGATTGTCCGGGGAGTACCCCGTGTCGATGACCCCGACCACCGTTCCCTTCCCTGCGCCCTCCTGGCCGCCAAACTGCGTGGCCCATGCCCCCTGCGGGCCCGTCAGCTTCATGAAGTCATTGCTCGTGTAATCCGGGGCCGCCTGCACGTCCTTGGCGACGGCCACGACCCGTGGGTCCTTCGCGAGCGTCTGGGCCTGCGCAGCGGTGAGGTCGGCGACGAAGCCGTTGAGCGCCGTCGTGAACTGCTGGCCCACGGCCACGCCGTTCCGGGCGGCGACGTCCCGCTGCGCCTTGCGCAGGTGCGCGTCGTAGGCCCTCACGTTCGGGCTGCCGGAGTCGACCTTGCGGCCCTTGCTCGGAGCGGTGGCCGCGTAGCCGGGCGTACCGCCGTCGTAGGCAGCCACGGCCTGTTCGGCGAGGACCACGATGTACCGGCCGTCCTCGAACGAGACGTGGGCGTCGGCCCGGGAGGCTGCCGGCGCGGTCGGGGTGATGTCGGGCGCAGCGCCGGCCGGCGCCGCGACGGCGGTCAGGACGAGGGGCAACCCGACGGCGAGCGCCGCGAGGCGCGTCAGCCCGGGCCGCCCCCGGCCGAGGTTTTCTCTGTTCACGCGAGTGAGACCTTTCAGGAGCGAGTGTGACCTCCGCCACGGCGGATTGCGCCACAAGCTACCCGAAGCGAGTGCTTCACACTAGACCTATCCGAAAGATGGATCCCACCAACTTCACAGATGTGACAGGGGCTTGACAGGAGTGCGGATCGAAGAATGCCAGGGGCGGCGACCGGCAGGCAGAAAAAGAGGCGGCCAGAAAAGAGGCGCGCAGAAGAGAGGGGCGCGCCGACTGCGGCGCGCCCCTCAGGCGTCTGTCTCTTTCATGTTCTCTGTCTGGTGTGCAGATGTCCTTCCGTTGGGGATCTCTGCTTGCTGGCCTCTGACAGTCCGGGGCCTACGGCGACCGAGGCCTTACATCCGCCGCGGCATCCCGGAGTCGCTGTCCTTCGCTGCCTGCGCCTCCCTGTCTTCCTTGACTTCCCTTGAGGACTGAGGGCCTGTGCGGACCCGGCGGATCCGCCGGTCCGGGCCTAGCGGTGCTCGTAGGTGAGGCAGTCCGCGGCGTCGCTGCCGGGGCCGACCCGCACATCGTGCGCGTTGCACATGAGGTGGTCGTTGTGGACGCATTCCCCGCGCTGGCAGGCTCCCACGTGGGCCAGCACCTTGGGCAGGCCGCCCAGGGAGGAGGTGTCGATGAACGTCCCACAGCTAGCGTGGTTCTCGCCACCGCCCACCGTGATGGCGTAGGCGCTGCATTCGTGGTCGTGGTTGAACGAGCAGTTGTCGACCGTGCAGGCGGAGACTTCGGTGATCTGGAGCGTCATTGATCCTCCTCGAGCCGTTCTCGTTTGCCCGGAAATCTACTCCCGTCCGCGAGGAAAAGAGCCGGCCCAATAGGGCACTTTTTCGTTCCCTATGGCAGCCCTCAGGCCCCCGCGGCGTCGCCGTCGACGTAGTACCAGCGTCCCTCTTCGCGGACGAACCTCGAGTGCTCGCGCAGAACGCCGCGCCCGCCCTCGTCGACGAAGCGCGCCTCGAAGTCCACGGTCCCCTCCGTGTCGAAGGGGCCGCCCGCCGTCGTGCGCACGACGTCGAGGCGCCGCCACCGCGTCGACGTGTCGAGTTCGAGGGTGGCCGGGCGCGTGGACGGGTGCCAGGTGGCCAGCAGGTAGGTGGTGTCGCCGAGGGCGTAGGCCGAGTAGCGCGAGCGCATGAGGGCCTCCGCCGTGGGCGCGGAGACGCCTTGGGCGAGGCCGCTGTGGAATCGGCCGCAGCAGGCGCCGTACGTGTCGCCGCTCCCGCAGGGGCAGCGCAGATCGGGATCGGGGGTTCCGGGACGCATGCGGGCTATGGTAAACGCCTCCGGTAGAATCGGGGTGCAAGCCGAGTGCTTGCCCAACCACCCCCAAGCACAGGAGCACCTTTCGATGCCGCGGATCGTTGTCGATGTCATGCCCAAACCCGAGATTCTCGACCCGCAGGGTAAGGCGATCGTGGGGGCGCTGCCGCGGCTCGGCTTCACCGCCTTCAGCGGCGTGCGCCAGGGCAAGCGCTTCGAGCTCACGGTAGAGGGCCCCGTGACGGACGAGGTCCTCGAGCAGGCACGCAACGCCGCCGCGACGATGCTCTCGAACCCGGTCATCGAGGACGTGGTGAACGTCGAGGTGCTCGCAGACGACACGAGCGACGACGCCGTGGAGGCCTCCCCCCAGGCCGCCGGCGCCGAGACCGCGGGCGCCGAGGCCTGAGCATGAGCGAGACCCCCCTCATCGCAGACCTGAGCACGCCGGAGGCGGCCCCGCTTTCCGGTGCCCGGATTGGCGTCGTGACCTTCCCCGGCACGCTCGACGACCGTGACGCCGCGCGCGCCGTCCGCCTCGCGGGCGCGACCCCCGTCCCACTGTGGCACGCAGACGAGTCGCCACAGGCACTCGCGGACGTGGACGCCGTCGTGCTCCCCGGCGGCTTCTCCTATGGCGACTACCTGCGGGCGGGCGCGATCGCCCGCTTCGCCCCGCTCATGGGCAAGATCGTCGATGCGGCGAACTCCGACGCGAAGCTGCCGGTGCTCGGCATCTGCAACGGCTTCCAGGTCCTCACCGAGAGCCACCTGCTCCCGGGCTCGATGATCAAGAACGACCACCTGAAGTTCATCTGCCGCGACCAGGTGCTGCGCGTCGAGAACAACCAGACCGCGTGGACCAACAGCTACGAGGTCGGCCAGGAGATCACGGTCGTCCTGAAGAACCAGGACGGCCAGTACGTCGCGGACGAGAAGACGCTCGACGAGCTCGAGGGCGAGGGCCGCGTCGCGTTCCGCTACGTGGGCTGGAACCCGAACGGCTCGCGCCGCAACATCGCGGGCATCACGAACGCCGCGGGCAACGTCGTCGGGCTCATGCCCCACCCCGAGCACGCCGTCGAGCCCGGCTTCGGCCCGCTCACGCCCGAGGGCTGCGAGTACTCCACCGATGGGCTCGGCTTCTTCACGTCCGTCCTCACCACGCTCGTCGGAGGCTCCAAGTGACCGCAGGGAACACAGAAACAGCGACCGCCCGCAAGTTCAACATCGACACGGTCGAGCACGCGGCGCAGACCCCCGAGACCGACCTCCCCTGGGCCGAGCTGGGCCTGAAGGAGAACGAGTTCGAGGAGATCGTCAAGCTCCTCGGCCGGCGTCCCACCGCCGCCGAGCTCGCGATGTACTCGGTCATGTGGAGCGAGCATTGCTCCTACAAGTCCTCCAAGGTGCACCTGCGCCAGTTCGGCGAGAAGCTCACCGACGAGATGAAGAAGGACATGATGGTGGGGATCGGCGAGAACGCCGGTGTGACCGACCTGGGCGACGGCTGGGCCGTGACCTTCAAGGTCGAGTCCCACAACCACCCGTCCTTCGTCGAGCCCTACCAGGGCGCGGCGACCGGCATCGGCGGAATCGTCCGCGACATCATCTCGATGGGCGCCCGCCCCGTGGCCGTCATGGACCCGCTGCGCTTCGGCGCGATCGACCACCCGGACACGGCCCGCCTCGTGCACGGCATCGTCTCCGGCATCGGCGGCTACGGCAACTCCCTGGGACTGCCGAACATCGGCGGCGAGGTCGTCTTCGACTCGGTCTACCAGGCCAACCCGCTCGTGAACGCGCTCGCCGTCGGCGTGCTGCGCCACGAGGACCTGCGCCTCGCCAACGCCTCCGGCGTGGGCAACAAGGTGGTCCTGTTCGGCGCCCGCACGGGCGGCGACGGGATCGGCGGCGCCTCGGTGCTCGCCTCGGAGTCCTTCGACGACAGCAAGCCCTCCAAGCGGCCCGCCGTCCAGGTCGGCGACCCGTTCGCCGAGAAGGTCCTCATTGAGTGCTGCCTCGAGCTCTTCAAGCACTCCCTCGTCGAGGGCATCCAGGACCTCGGTGCCGCCGGCATCTCGTGCGCCACCTCTGAGCTGGCCTCCAACGGCGACGGCGGCATGCAGGTCGAGCTGACCAACGTCCTCCTCCGCGACCCCACCCTGACCCCCGGCGAGATCCTCATGTCGGAGTCGCAGGAGCGCATGATGGCGGTCGTGACCCCGGAGAACGTGGCCGAGTTCGAGAAGGTCATGGACAAGTGGAACGTCGAGTACTCGTGGCTCGGCGAGGTCACCGACACCGGCCGTCTCATCATCACGTGGGACGGCGAGACGATCGTCGACGTCGACCCCCGCACCGTGGCCCACGAGGGCCCCGTGTACAACCGCCCGTACCACCGCCCGGAGTGGCTTGACGGCGTCCAGGCAGACACCTTCCGCGCGTCCGAGGCCGGCAGGGACCTGCCGTCCACGGGCGAAGAGCTCAAGGCCGCCGTCCTCGAGCTCATGGCGAGCCCGAACATGTGCGACAAGTCGTGGGTCACCAAGCAGTACGACCACTACGTGGGCGGCAACACGGCCCTCGCCTCTCCCGACGACGCCGGCGTGGTCCGCGTCGATGAGGAGACCGGCATGGGCGTGGGCCTCTCGACCGATGCCAACGGCCGCTACGCCTACCTCGACCCGTACACGGGCGCCCAGCTGTCGCTCGCCGAGTCGTACCGCAACGTCGCCACCTCCGGCGCCGTGCCGATGGCCGTCACCGACTGCCTCAACTTCGGCTCCCCTGAGGACCCCGAGGTCATGTGGCAGTTCGCCGAGGCCGTCCGCGGCCTCGCCGATGCCTGCCAGGTGCTCGGCATCCCGGTCACGGGCGGCAACGTCTCGCTGTACAACCAGACGGGCACGACGGCGATCCACCCCACACCCGTGGTCGGCGTTCTGGGCCGGTTCGACGACGTCGCCCGCCGCACGCCGTCGGGCTGGCAGCGGAACGCGGACGGGCAGGCGATCTACCTGCTCGGCGTCACCCGTGACGAGCTGGACGGGTCCGAGTTCGCCAACCTGCGTGGCCACCTCGGCGGGCTCCCGCCGAAGCTGGACCTCGAGGCGGAGAAGACGCTCGGCGCGATCCTCATCAACGCCTCCCGCGACGGCATGATCGACGCCGCGCACGACCTCTCCGAGGGCGGCCTCGCCGCCGGGCTGGCCGAGATGGCGCTGCGCTTCGGCGTGGGCGCGCGGGTCTCGCTCGACGAGCTGTGCGAGCGCGACGGCATCGATGTCTTCACCGCGCTCTTCTCCGAGTCGCAGGGCCGCGCGATCGTGTCGGTGCCGCGCTCCGAGGAGGTCCGCTTCAACGACATGGCGACCGCCCGGAACTACCCCGTGCAACGCCTCGGCGTGGTCGACGTCCTCGCGACCTCGATCGACGTCCAGGGCCAGTTCGAGCTCCCGCTCGCGGACCTCCGCGAGGCCCACGAGGGGACCCTGCCGAAGCACTTCGCCTGACCCCGGAGCCTCCAGCGGCCCCGGCCCCACTCATCGACTGCTCCGTAAGTGTCGTTCTGACGCCTCAGAAGGACACTTACGGAGCAGTCGTTTGTCCGGGGGGCCGGGGACGCACCTCGAGCACGGCGGCCCCCGTGATCCGGTCCCCCGCGAGGTCGGCGAGCGCACGGTGCGCGGCCTCGAACGGGTACGGCACCGTCGTCGTGCGCACGGGGATCTCGGCGGCGAGGCGGAGGAACTCCTCGCCGTCGGCGCGCGTGTTGGCGGTGACGCTGCGCAACTGCCGCTCCTGGAAGAGGTGCTCCTGGTAGTTCAGCGACGGGATGTCGCTGAGGTGGATGCCGGCGACCGCGAGGGTCCCGCCCCGGTCGAGGGCGGCTAGCGCCGGCGGGACGAGCGTGCCGACCGGCGCGAAGAGGATCGCGGAGTCGAGCTTCTCTGGGGGCTCCTCGTCGGCGGCCCCGGCCCACGCGGCGCCGAGCTCGAGTGCGAGCTCGCGCGCCTCGGGGGCGCGCGTCATGACGTAGACCGTCGCGCCGAGGTGGAGCGCCAGCTGGGCGGTGATGTGCGCGCTGCCGCCGAAGCCGTAGATGCCGAGGCGCCCGCCCTCGGGCACCTCGGCCCGCTTCAGCGCCCGGTATCCGATGATCCCAGCGCACAGCAGCGGCGCGGCCTCACGGTGTCCGAACGCCTCGGGCACCCTGTACGCGTAGTCCTCGCGCACGACGGCGAGCTCCGCGTACCCGCCGTCGTCGTCCCACCCCGTGAACCGGGGTGCTTCGCAGAGGTTCTCCCGACCTGCCCGGCAGAACCGGCACGTGCCGCAGGTACTGCGGAGCCAGGCGATCCCGACCCGTTCCCCGAGCTCGAAGCGCGACGCTCCCGCCCCGGCAGCCTCCACCGTCCCGACCACCTCGTGGCCCGGGACGACGCCCTGCCGCCTGGGCGCGAGGTCACCCTCGGCGAGGTGCAGGTCGGTCCTGCACACCCCGCACACCGACACCCTGACCAGGATCTCGCCGGGCCCGGGGACGGGGTCGGCCCGCTCGCCGACGACGAGCGGGCCACCCTCACCGTCCCCGGAGGCACCGCCCGCGGGCCCCGGGACGTCCACCCACCATGCGCGCATGGCGCCATTGTGCCGCGGGCCAGCCGGGGCGGACAGGGACCGAGGTCCGGTATCCGACCGGTTGTTGAGGGGTCATGTGCCTAACTCCTGCGCGTAGGGACATGACCCCCAAACCAGACGACGTCAGCCCGACACCACCGTCACCAGATGCGTGGCGGGGTCGTACCGGAACGCGATCGCGCCGCCGGGATGGTCAAACCCGATGTTCGGCCCGTTCAGCGCCCCGCCCACCCCGTAGTTGAGGTCCCATGACCCATTGAGGGCCGCCTTGAACGAGTACGAGCCGGCTGGCAGCGAGGCGAGCCGCAGGATCCACCCCTGCGAGCGCGGGTCCCACGCGGCAGAGGTCGCCGGGCAGGCCGGGTCCCAGTCCCCCGCACACCCGGCCAGATGCTGGTACGTCCCGGGGAAGTTGACCGAGGCCGGCTGCGCCACGGGCCAGCCCGCGGTGACGAGGTGGGTCGAGTCGTTGTAGCTGAACGTCACCGTCCCGCCCGGGTGGTCGAGGCCGATGTTGGGGCCGTTGACCGCCCCGCCGACCCCGTAGTTCACGTCCCAGGAACGGTTGAGCGCGGCCTTGTAGGAGTAGCTGCCGGCCGGCAGCGTGTACGTGCCGCGCCAGACCCCCTCCGCGGAGTCGAAGGCGAGCTGCGCCTGGGGGCACGCCGGATCCCAGTCGGCCGTGCAGCCCATCGCCGTGTTCAGCGTCCCCGGCACCGCGACCGCTGACGGCTGCGCCGCATGCTCGGCCACCGTGGTCAGGTGGGTGTCGTGCCGGTAGGTGAACGTCAGCTTCCCGCCCGGGTGGCTCACCGAGATGTTCGCCCCGTTCGGCGCCCCGCCGTCGCCGTAGTTCTGGGTCCACGATCCGTTGAGCGCGGCCTTGACCTGGTAGGTGCCGGCCGGGAGGTCGAGCGTGAGCCGCCACTCGGAGGCAACCGGGTCGTACTGCGCCATGGTCGCCTCGCACGCCGGGTCCCAGTCGCCCGCACAGCCGGCGAGGTGCTGGTAGTCGCCGGCCACCGTGACCGAGAGCGGCTGCGGCGCTGGCCCCTTGGGCGCGTCCGGGTCCACCGGGGTAGGCACCACGGCGGAGACGGTCGCCGCCGAGGTGGCGGTGTGGCCGGTGTTGTCCAGGGTGAGGGCCCGGTACTCGAGCGGAGTTCCCGGCGTCATGCCTTTCGTGGCGTGGAAGACCTGGTACGGGTACGTGTCATCGGTGCCGATGTTCTCCCACTGGCCTCCGGGCGTGCGTGCCTGGAACGTGACCTCGTAGAACGAGTCGCGCGGCAGGTCCGCAGTGACGTTGACGCGCGTGTTGTCCCCGCCGGCCGCCTTCGGAGTCCCGAGCACGGGGACCGGCGCGGCCGCCGAGTCCGGGATGCGACCCGCGGATTCGTACACCACCGTGGAGAACGCCGGGACGGTCACGGTGAGGGTCTTGTCCGCGGCCGTCTTGAGCCGGTCCGCGGCACCGTCCCCGAACACCTTCGCGAACGGCCGCTGCGCGAGGTAGGTCGGCACGGCCGCGGTGCGGGGGGCCGCCGTGTTGTTCAGCGCCACGACGTACTCGCGCTGCGCGGTCGCGTCGATCCGGGAGAACGCGTACACCCCGGCCGTCGCGTCGGCATACCGGTCCTGGTGCGCGCCCGTGCGCAGCGCCGGGTTGTCCTTGACCACCTTCGCGAGGTCGGCGATTGAGGTGTAGAGCGGGTGGGTGGTGACGTAGTTGTCCGAGGCGTGCGTCGCCGTCGTGCCCAGGAGCGCGTCGGCGAGGTACTCGGGGGTCTTCGAAGCGAACATGTCCTGCCGGGCGAGCTGGTCCCCGCCGGCGCCGGTGAAGCCCTGCTCGTCGCCGTAGTAGACGATCGGGTTGCCGCGGGAGAAGTACATGAGCTCTGTGGCGAGCCGGTCGCGGGCCACCTTCTCGGCGTCGGGGGCGTTCGGGTTGTCCTGGGCGATGAACGAGCCGATGCGGCCCATGTCGTGGTTCCCGAGGAAGGTGGGCAGCTGGTACACGTTCGAGGTCGCGGTCGTGTACCAGTCGTCGCCCTGGAAGAGCTTCTGCAGCGTGGTGGCGGGCGAGGACGCCGACGCGTAGGAGCGGGCGGCCTGCTGGAAGGGGAAGTCGAGGACGGCCTGCACGCCGTCGGACGTGGTGAACTTCGAGGTGAAGTCCCGCGAGGTGTCGTAGACCTCGCCGAACATGAAGAAGTCCTTCTTGCCCACCGAGTGGGCGTAGTCGAGGATCGCAGGCGAGAACTTCTGCCAGAACTCGTCGTTGACGTGCTTCATCGTGTCGATGCGGAAGCCGTCGATCCCGAAGTCCCCGATCCACTTCTTGTAGACGTCAATGAAGCCGTTGAGGACCGTCGGGTTCTCGGTGAAGAGGTCATCGAGGCCCGAGAAGTCGCCGTAGTTGGCGCTCTCACCCGCGAACGTCGAGTCGCCGCGGTTGTGGTACAGGCTCACGTCGTTGAGCCAGGCAGGCACCTTCAGGTTCTCCTCGCCGGGCGAGACATACGGGTGGTACGGGAACGACGTCGCCGGGTCCATGGCGGGGAAGCCCGGCTGGTCGGCGACCGCGGCGTCGTCGAACACGTTCCCCGCGGCGTCCCTGTACGGGGCCGCGGTCTTGCTGATGTAGCCGTTCCGGTCCCCCTCGGTGTACTTGATGACGTCCGCGGTGTGGTTCGTGATGATGTCGAAGTAGACCTTCATCCCCCGCTCGTGTGCCTTCGTGATGAGGTCCCCGAGCTCGGCGTTGGTGCCGAGGTGCGGGTCGATCTGGGTGAAGTCGGTGATCCAATAGCCGTGGTAGCCGGCGCTCTTGTCCTGCGGCTGGACGGCCTTGTTCTTGAAGCTCGGGGTGAGCCAGATCGCCGTCGTGCCCAGGCCCTGGATGTAGTCGAGCTTGCCGGTGAGGCCCGCGAGGTCGCCGCCGTGGTAGAAGCCCTTGTTCGCCGGGTCGAACCCGGAGACCATCGGGTCCGCGCCGAGGCCGCCCTGGTCGTTCGCGGCCGTGCCGTTCGCGAACCGGTCCGTCATGACGAAGTAGTAGTTCTCCGTGCCCGCCGCGGTGCGGAACGAGTGCGCGGCGCCCGTCGCCGGGCCGGCGGGCGACGGCGCCGGGCTGGCGAGCGCCGTCGTCGCCCCCTGGGTGAGCAGGCCCGCGGCGAGCACGACGGCGGCTGCGGCGGCTCCCGCGCGGCGGGCGCCGCGGGCGCGGGGGCGGGAAGGGCGGTTCGTCATGGAGACCTCCGGGAGTGCGGTGACTCGGCCAACTATGGTCCATGTCACACGGCGTGACAAGGGCGTCATGGAACCGGGTCTCGACAGTCGCATGGGGGGCTTGGGACGATCGGCTCGTGACCGTTTCCTCCCCCTCTGCGGCTCCGCGCCTGCGCGACCTCGCGCTCCTGCGGCGCGTGCGTGACCGGATCGACCGCGAGTACGCGCAGCCGCTCAACGTCGAGGAGCTGGCCCGGGGCGTCCACCTCTCCGCGGGGCACCTGAGCCGGCAGTTCCGGCAGGCCTACGGGGAGTCGGTGTACCAGTACCTGATGACGCGGCGGATCGAGCGGGCGATGTCCCTGCTGCGGATCGGGGATGCGAGCGTCACCGAGGTGTGCTTCGCCGTCGGGTTCTCCTCCCTCGGCACGTTCAGCACGCGGTTCTCGGAGCTGGTCGGGGTGCCCCCGAGCGTCTACCGGGAGCAGGGGGCCGACGTGACCGCCGGGATGCTGCCGTGCATCGCCAAGCAGGTCACGCGACCGGTCAGGAATCGAGAAGCGCAGCCCGCCGCACGCTCGTAGCGTGGTGGCCATGGAACTCACCATTCATGCAAGCGCCCTCCCGCACACCGACCCGGAGGCGTCCCTCGCCTTCTACCGGGATGTCCTAGGGTTTGAGGTCCGTCAGGACGTCGGCCAGGGCACGATGCGCTGGATCACCGTGGGACCCGTGGGCCAGCCCAGCACCTCGATCCTCCTGGCCCCGCCGGCCACCGACCCGGGGATCACCGAGGACGAGCGCCGGACCATCTCCGAGATGATGGCCAAGGGGACCTACGGCTGGATCCTGCTGGCCACCCCGGACCTCGACGAGGTGTTCGAAAAGGTCCAGGCCACCGACGCCGAGGTAGTGCAGGAGCCCACCGCGCAGCCCTACGGCCTGCGCGACTGCGCCTTCCGGGACCCCGCCGGCAACCTCATCCGCATCCAGGAGCACAAGTGAGCCCGGCAGCCAAGGCGGGCGCTGCAGCCAAGACGGGCGCTGCGGCCGAGGCGACCGGCGCGCCGTCGTCCGCGTTCAGCGCCGAGGAGCGCGCGGCGATGAAGGAGCACGCCGCCGAGGTGAAGAAGGCCCGCGGCCGCCAGAGCGCCGCGGACAAGGCGGCCGGCGACCTTGCCGACACGGTCGCCAAGATCGAGTCGTTCGAGGAGCCGGACCGTTCGATCGCCCGGCGGCTGCACGCGCTGGTCGCCGAGACTGCGCCCGAGCTCGCGCCGAAGCTCTGGTACGGCATGCCCTCCTACGCCCGCGACGGCAAGGTGGTGCTCTTCTTCAAGGACCGGAAGAAGTTCGGGAGCCGGTACGCGACGCTCGGATTCGAGGAGACCGCGGCCTTGGACGACGGCGCCATGTGGGTGACGTCAGTCGCTCTGACCGAGCCCGGCGAGGACGACTGGGCCCGGATCGGGGAGCTCGTGAGGAAAGCCGCCGGCTGACCTCAGCGCAGCACGATCAGCTGGGCCCCGCCGTCAGTGAAGAACTCGTCCCCGCTGCCGTTGTGGCCCATCTGCGGGTGCGTGAGCGGCACGAGCTGCTCGGGGTACCCGAGGGAGCCGACGATGTAGGCGCGCTCGGCGTCGATGTTCGGGTCGATGTGGTGGGTGGGCAGCTTCGCGGTCCCGGAAAACTCGATCCCGTCGTCGAAGCTGGCCGTGCCCTCCCAGACAGGACGGCCGTCGGGCGCCGTGAAGTCGGTGCGCCAGATGCGGGTGTGGTGGCGCTGGCGCAGCGAGTTCTCCGCGGTCGCCTTCTGGAACGCGAGGGACTCGGGGCGGGCCGCCATGAACGACGGCGTGACCGGGGCCGTGGCGTACTGGCCGCCCTGGATCCCCACGGCGAAGGCCCGCAGCGTGTTCGCGAACGTCGACGGCTCCGCACGGTCCCACCCGGCCGCCCCGAACGCCGCGAGGAGCTGGTCCTCGGAGCCGACGTAGATGAAGTTCGCCGGCTCCATCCGGTCGCCGGTGAGCGTCTCGCTGTAGAGCGGGAGCCGCGCGAACGACGCCGCGTCCAGCGCCGGCAGCGCCGTGGTGGGCCGCTGCGCGGGGTGCTCCTGTGGGTGGATCAGCAGCGGCGCCGTCGTGAGTGCGAAGGCCACCCCGACGACGGGCACGACGGCGACCACGCGCCTCACGCTGACGGGCCGCCGCGGCCGGCCGATCAACGGGAAGCGGCCCGCGATCTCCAGAAAGCCGACGGCCGCCGTCAGGAGGGCCGCCCCGAACAGCATCCCGCCCCAGACGTCGCTCACGTGGTGCACGCCGAGGTACACGCGGCTCATCCCGACCAGCAGGACCACCGTCAGGTAGGCGGCGACGACCAGCGCCCGGAATGCCGCAGAACGGTACGCCCGCACCAGCAGGTACGCGAGGAGCCCGTAGACCACCACTGCCCGCACGGTGTGGCCGCTCGGGAAGCCCGGAGTCGTCACCACGAGCAGGGCCAGGGACTCGTCCGGGCGCTGCCGGTGGAGGATCTGCTGGACCAAATCCGTCAGGAGCTCCTGCGCCACGACGGCGCCGACCACCGCGGTGGCGAGGAAGCGGCGTCGGGCCTGCCACAGCACGAGCGCCCCAGCGGCCGTCATCAGGACCACGGTCTGCCAGTTCGCGAGCATGGTCGCGGCGATGAAGAAGGCCGTCTCCCCCGGCGTGCGCACCTTGGGCATGAGATTCGCGATGCGCTCGTCGACGCGGGTCAGCACGCCGCCGCTCACGACGGTGTAGGCCACGCCAAGGAAGTTCACGAATGGAATGGCCGCGACCACGACGACGCCCGTGAGCCACAGCCCCGACGCCCTGTCGCGGCGGAACCGGTTCCGCAGCCACACCGCCCCCGGGGCATTCGTGGCCCGGGCCCTGACCACGTATTCGTTCGCGGCGAGGCCCTCCCAGGCGGACGCGGCGAGCGAGCGCAGCATCTCCGATGGCCGCGCGAGGGCACGCACCACAGCCCAGACGAAGACCCCGATGAAGACCGCCTCGAGGAACACGGCAGCGAGGAACAGCATGGGCGAGACGAACAGCGTCAGTGTGCGGACGGCGTAGAAGAAGACGACCATGAGCACGAGAGCTGCCAGGGCCAGCGCCAGGTGCGGGGCCGCGCCGATCCTGCGCCTCGGCGCGTGCCGCACTGGTCCGCTTGCCACGTCAGACGCCATAGGGCGATTCTCCCCACTTTCCTGAAGGGTTCCTGCAGGCGGCCCGCGCGTCAGGGTGCGCTCAGGGTGAACCCCGAGGCGCGCGGGCGGATCGGCGGGGATAATCGAACGGTGAGCACCCCCGGCAACGCCCCTCGGCGGAATCCGTACCGGGACCCGAGCGCCTACTGGCCCGACGGCGTCCCGCCCGGGAGCACGTCCGCCCCGGGGTCGCGCGGGCTCGACGGCCTGGTCCCCGACGGCCAGCGCCACGGCGAGCTTGCGCGCAGGGGTGAGTCGTCGCCGTCGTCCGCGGGATCCCGCCGCGGGGAGCCGCGGCAGCCGCGCCCGCCGAAGCCGGCCTCGCGGTTGGCGACGTTCCTCGGGGCCTTGTCCTTGGGCTTCGGCATCATGGCCTTCTCGCTCGGGTTCATCCCCTCGTGGTTCGGCGCGGTCCTTGCCGCCGGGCCGCTCACGGCATCGGTCTTCGCGGCTTGGGGCTCGTTCGCGCGGTCGAAGGCGCGGGCCGCGCGGATCTCCGCGATGGCGATTGCCGGCGTGGTGCTCAGCACGCTGCACGTGGCGCTGCTGATGTTCGTGCGCTGACTGCTGACTGCGGCGCTCAGTCCTCGCGGTGCTCAGTCCTTGCGGCGCTCAGTCCTCGCTGTGCAGGTCCCGGCGGCGCGCGCTGAGGAGATCGACCTCGGGCCGGCCCGCGACGAGGCGTTCGACGCCGTCGAGCACCTCGAGCGCGTGCGCCCGGTCCCCCGAGACGATCCCCGCCCCGATGCGTGCGCGCCGGTACAGGTCGTGTTCGCCCACCTCGGCGACGGACACGTCGAAGCGGCGTCGCACCTCGGCGACGATGGGCCGGACCACCGAGCGCTTCTCCTTGAGGGTGTGCACGTCGCCGAGGAGCAGGTCGAGCTCGATCCACGCGATCCACATGCGCCCATTTTCTCCCCTCCCCCTCCATCGACTGCTCCGTAAGTGTCGGTTTGAGCCCTCAGAACGACACTTACGGAGCAGTCGATGAGGGGGTGGAGGCACGGGTGGAGGCCTGGCCGGGGCGCCAGCCCCTGAGGAAGAGGGCCGTCCGGACCTTCGCGACGGCCGCCTTGCCCTCATTGGCCATGTGTCGCTTGGAGATCCTCACCTCGGCCCAGCCGACATCGTCATAGCTCTCGGAACGGGCGATGTCCCGCACGATCTGCGGCTCCGTCCCGTGGTGCTCGCCCTCGTACTCGACGCCGACGCCGTACTCGGGGTAGCCGATATCCGGCTTCGGGCCGTGCTGCCCACGCTTTCCCACGATCCGGGCGTTGAGCACCGGCTCCGGAAGGCCCGCGCGCAGCAGGGCGAGCCGCAGCGCCGTCTCCTGCGGCGAATCCGAGCCGACCCGGATCAGCGCGAGGGCCAGCCGCGCCTTGCGGATCCCCCGTTTGCCCCGATGCCGGGCGACGATGTCCCGCAGGTCTCCCACCGTGCAGTGCGGCTCCTCGCGGCCCTCCAGCTCGGGATACGGGATCCGGACGCAGGCGTCACCCACGGCGACCAACTCATCCAGCGTGATCCGTTCAGCCAGGTCGAGCCAGGTCCGGGCAGGGCTCGTGACCGGGATGCCTCCGACGAGCATGGTCTCGCCGGGCAGGAGCTTCGCCCGGTGCACGACGACGTGCGGCCGCTTCAGGTGCGCTGCCCCCTCGGGCCGGATCACGTGGAAGACCTCGTCCTCACCCAGCCCCCGCTTCCGGGTTGGGAGGCCATGGAGCTCTGCGGCCGTCGCGTGGGAGGCCGCGCACTGCTCGTTGACCTCGACGAACGGGCGGACCCGCGCGCCCAAGGTGAGCGCCGCCGTCGTGCCCTGTCCCCTGATCCCGCGGCCCAGGGGCCGGAGGCTCCGGTGGCGCAGCCTGCCCTTGCTGACCCCGGCGTGGGCGGCCTCGGCCACCGTGAAGGGCCGTCCGGAGAGCTGCTGGGGGAGACGCCGCGGGGTCTTCATGCCCTCATGAGAGCAGAATCGGGACAAGGCGGCAGAAGTTATCCACACCCCCTCATCGACTGCTCCGCAAGTGTCGTTTTGAGGCCCCAGAACGACACTTACGGAGCAGTCGATGGACCGGGGAGGACGCCGAGGCGGGCCAGACGACGGCGCGCGGCCGCCTCACTCGGCGACATCGGGTCGAGGGCCCGACCCACGACGGCGAGGGTCGCCTTCGCGGCGCCCGTCACCGGGAGCGGCACCGGCCCGAGGCGGGGGCGCACGAGCCCCAGCAGGTCCAGGTGCCGCTGCGGCATCCCCGCGACCACCGCGTTGAACAGCACGGCGTAGCCCGGGCGCAGCAGCGGGTCGAGCGGCGGCCGGCGCAGGAACGAGACCACGTCGGCCAGGCGCGGTCCGCCGGCAAGCTGCCCGGCGGTGTCGTACGCCTCCATCCGTTCGACGAGGGCGGACGCGGTGCGCGGTGGGTCGGCCACCCCCATGAGCTCCCCGGCCACGGCCCACTCCCCCACGTAGCGGTCCGCGCCCCCGGGAACCGGCCCGGCAAGCGATTCGTACGCCCGCAGGAACGCGTCCGTGAAGGCGAGGTGGACCCACTCGGCCAGTGTGGAGTCATTGGCGGAGTAGTGCTCGTGCGTGCCGTGGCCCGTGACGAACTCCCCCTCCACGGGCACGTGCCGCTTACGCACCCACGCGCACGCACGGCGGGCGGCCGCGGTGTCCCCGTAGGTGACGGTGAAGATCCAGCGGATCGTGCCGGCGAGCCGCGCGAGGGGGTCGGCGCGGTAGTTCGAGTGCTCCACGACACCGGCGAGCACGCCCGGGTGCAGGGCCTGCGTGAGCAGGGCGCGGATGCCGGCGGCGATGGGCGTCATGCCCCCGTGGACGGCCCAGACCGCGGAGTCAGGCGCGAAGTACCCGGCGTCGTCGCCCTCTTCGAGGGCTTCCTCCCAGGCCAGGTTCCCCTCGGACTGGCCGGAGAAGGTCGTCAGGAGGCGGCGCCGCAGCGGGCCGATGAGCGTGTCGTTGAGACCGGTGGTCACTCATCCAGCGTACCGGCGGGTTGGCTGGCCGGGGCCCCCTCCGGTCAAGGGGAGCCGGGGCCCCGGCTGCCTGGCGCTGATGCGCCGTCGGTCTACTTTGCCCAGTACACGTGGTTGGTCAGGGGGACGAACTCCTCCGGATCCGAGACGCTGACCACCTCGCCGATCAGGATGACGTGGTCCCCCGCGTCCACCCGCTGCCAGAGGCGACACTCGAGGTGCGGGACGTCGTCGGCCACAATCGGCGAACCCAGCGTCCCGGGCTCCCAGGCCAGTCCCGCGAACTTGTCCGTCCCCTTCGCCGCGAACCGTGCCACGAGGTCCCGATGGGACTCGGACAGGATGTGCACGGCGTAGTTGTCGGTGCGGTTCCAGATCTCGAATGAGCTCGACTTCTTGTCCACCGCCCACGAGACGAGCGGCGGGTCGAGGCTGATCGACGTGAACGAGTTGCTCACGAGGCCTGCGATCGCGCCGCCGTCCGAGGTGGTGATGACGGCGATGCCCGTGGCCCAGTGCCCCATGGCGCGGCGCAGGTCCGCGCCCGTCACGAGGTCGAGGGGTGTCGCTGTCATGGGCTCCTCCAGCTAGTCGGCCGGACGCCCACGGTTCGCAGGCGCCGTACTTGCCGCGGATGGCCACCGCGGCCGGATCTTCATCTGGGGCACCCCACTACGGGAGAGGGTTGCCGCCCGGCCAGCCAGAGCTTCGCGCCGGGACTCTTGATCCTGTCCCTCACAGTACGGAAGGAATCCACCGGTCGTCCAACGTATCCGCGAGCGGTGGAAACACGCGGACACATTGTCATTTGTTACGCACGCCCCGACCTCTGGTTTTGCACGGCGGGCGTTCTTTACGTGAAATGTGAAGTGACCATCCCGAGCGGCCGAGAGATCTGGCTCCGTGACGCCGCAGCAACCATGGCCCCCGCAGGGGCCACAGGTGCTACCGCCAGAACCGATGGAGATGCACATGCCTTCTGCCCTGGCCCAGCCGACTTCCGAGGCCACCCACCGCGGTTCCGCCCTCGCCGCGCCCCGCGCCGCCTCGCTGGAGTTCCGCGGCGTCGCCCAGTCCTTCGCCGCCCGCCGAGGCCGGCACCCCGGGACGGGCGCGCACGACGGCGTGACCCACGTCCTGCGCGACGTCGACCTCGCGCTGGCCCCGGGTGAGATCGTGGCCCTGCTGGGCCCGAGCGGCTCGGGAAAGTCCACGCTGCTACGCATCGCCGCCGGACTCGACGCCCCCGCGACCGGGGAACTTCTCGTGGGCGGGGCGCCGAGCAGCGGCATCTCGCCCCTGTGCGCCGTTGGCTTCCAGGAGCCCCGGCTCCTGCCCTGGCTGAGCGTGCACGACAACGTCGCCCTGGGCCTGCCTAAGGGGACCGACAAGCGCGAGGGGCGCGCCGCCGTCGACCGCCTCCTGGCCCTCGTGGGCCTGACCCACTGCGCGGCGTACCGCCCGGGCGAGATCTCCGGCGGCATGGCCCAGCGGGCCTCGCTGGCCCGTGCCCTGGCCCGGCGCCCCGGGGTGCTGCTCCTGGACGAGCCGTTCGGCGCCCTCGATGCGCTCACCCGGCTGAAGATGCAGGACCTCCTCCTGCGCGTCCACGAGGCCGAGCCCACGACGGTGCTGCTCGTGACCCACGACGTCGACGAGGCGCTCCAGCTCGCCGACCGCGTCGTGGTGCTCGGCTCCGAGGACGGCGTGCCCGGCGCCACGATCCAGCACGTCCTGGACGTCCCGGGCGAGCGCCCACGCGACCGCGCCGACGCCGAGCTCGCCCGCCTCCGCGGCACCCTCCTGTCCACGCTCGGCGTGGACACGCACCACCACTGACTTTCCCCTGCAACTCCACCCGCACCCGCACCCGCAAGAAGAGGTTTCCCATGCCTGCCCTGCACTCGTCCCGTCGCTCCTTCCTTGCCCTCGGCCTCGGCGCCGCCGCCCTCGGTCTGAGCGCATGCGCCGGCGAGGGCTCCGGCGGCTCGGCGCCCGCTGCGAAGGCGGCCGGGACCCTGAACATCGACTGGGCCACGTACAACCCGCTGTCGGTCGTCATCAAGGAGAAGGGCTGGCTCGAGGAGGCCCTCAAGCCCTCGGGCGTCGGCGTCAACTGGGTCCAGTCCGCTGGCTCGAACAAGGCCAACGAAGCCCTCCGCGCCGGTGCCGTCGACGTGGGCTCCACCGCCGGCTCGGCCGCCCTCCTGGCCCGCGCGAACGGCTCGCCCATCAAGGCGATCAGCCTCTACTCCCAGCCGGAGTGGGCAGCGCTCGTGGTCGGCAAGGACTCGAAGATCTCCTCGGTGGCGGACCTCAAGGGCAGGCAGATCGCCGCGACGAAGGGCACCGACCCGTACTTCTTCCTGCTGCAGGCCCTCGAGGCCAACGGGCTCAAGCAGTCCGACGTGACGGTCCAGAACCTCCAGCACGCTGACGGCCGCACGGCGCTGGAGAACGGCTCGGTCGAGGCCTGGAGCGGCCTCGACCCGATCATGGCCGCCGCCGAGCAGAACGGCGCGAAGCTGCTCTACCGCAACATCGACTTCAACACGTACGGCTTCCTCAACGCCACCGAGTCGTTCCTCAAGGACCGCCCCGAACAGGCGCAGGCAGTCGTGGACACCTACGAGAAGGCCCGCGGCTGGGCGGCCGCGAACCTTGAGGAGACCACCTCGATCCTCGCCAAGGCCGCCAGCATCTCCGATGCGGTGGCCGGGAAGGTCATCAAGGAGCGCACCCGGCTGGCCATCAACCCGGTCCCGGGCGAGACGCAGCTGGCGGTCCTGAAGAAGGTCGGCCCGATCTTCGTCGCCTCCGGGGACGTCTCCGGCCAGGACAAGATCGACGCCGCCCTCGCCTCGCTCCTCGAGCCGAGCTTCGCGTCCAAGGCGGCGAAGTGATCCCCGCCTCCTCCCGGAGCCTGCCCGAGGCTGAGGCGACGCACGACGCCGCGGAAGCGCCCGCCGTCGTGCGCGGCACCCCACGCCGTGGTTCCCGGGGCGACGCGGCCAGCGGGCTCAAGCGCGCGGCGATCGGCGCCGTCGTGCCCCTGGTCCTGCTCGCGCTGTGGCAGTGGTCCACCTCGGTGGGGCTGTTCAGCGCTGTCCAGCTGCCGGCGCCGGGCGCGGTGGTCGCGGCCGGGGCCGAGCTCGCGGGCCGTGGCGAGCTGTGGCAGCACGTGGGCATCTCGACGCAGCGGGTCCTGCTCGGATTCGTGATCGGCGGGGCGCTGGGGCTCGCGTTCGGCTCGCTCGTGGGGCTGTCGCAGTGGGCGGACCGGCTGCTCTCGCCGACGATCGGGGCGCTTCGCGCCGTGCCGTCGCTCGCGTGGGTGCCGCTGCTGATCCTGTGGCTCAAGATCGGGGAGAACTCCAAGGTCACGCTGATCGTGATCGGCGCGTTCTTCCCCGTGTTCACCACGGTGTACCTCGCGCTGCGGCACGTGGACCGGAAGCTGGTCGAGGCCGGGCGGGCGTTCGGGCTCAGCGGCCTCCAGCTCCTGACGACGATCCAGCTGCCCGCCGTCGTGCCCGCGATCTTCTCAGGGCTGCGGCTCGCGCTCGCTCAGGCGTGGCTGTTCCTCGTCGCGGCGGAGCTCATCGCGTCCTCGATGGGCCTGGGCTTCCTCCTGACCGACTCGCAGAACAACGGACGGACCGACAGGCTGCTCCTGGCCATCGTGCTGCTGGCAGTCATCGGCAAGATCACCGACGCCCTGCTGGGCGTCGCCGAGAGATGGGCGGTGCGCCGGTGGGCGTGAGCATTGACGAGGCCGGCGTCCGCGCCGGCGGCCAGACGGGCTCTGCCCAGACGGGCCCGGGCCAGACGAACCCAGAGCGCCTCACCTTCTGGGAGGACGCCGCGCGGCGCCTCGAGTGGGCGCACCCGTGGGAGCGCGCGCACACGTGGATCCCTGCGGACGTCGAGGCGAACGAGCCCCCGGTGATCCGCTGGTTCGAGGGCGGCCGGCTGAACGCGGCCGTGAACTGCGCCGACCGGCACGTGGCCGCGGGCCGCGGGGACACGGTCGCGCTGCACTTCGAGGGCGAGCCGGGAGACCGGACCACGGTCACGTATGCGGACCTGCAGCGGCGCGTCTCCCAGGCCGCGAACGCTCTGCTCGCGCTGGGCATCGGAAAGGGCGACCGGGTGGTCATCTACCTGCCCGTTCTCGTCGAGACCGTAGTCATCACGCTCGCCTGCGCCCGCATCGGGGCCGTGCACTCGCTCGTGTTCGGCGGCTTCTCCGCCGAGGCACTCCGCTTCCGGGTCGAGGACACGGGCGCGAAGCTCCTGGTCACCACGGACGGCCAGTACCGCCGCGGGAAGGCCGTACCGGTCAAGGACAACGCCGACGCCGCGGTGCGCGGCGGAGCGGAAGCTGGGGACAACGCCGTCGAGCACGTCCTGGTGATCCGCCGCACCGGCTCCGAGATCGCGTGGACGCCCGGCCGCGACGTGTGGTGGCACGAGCTTGTCGACGCGCAGCCGGAGACGCACGAGGCGGAGGCGTTCGACGCCGAGACCCCGCTGTTCATCATGTACACCTCCGGGACCACGGGGAAGCCGAAGGGCCTCGTCCACACCACCGGCGGCTACCTCACGCAGGCGTCGTGGAGCCACGAGTACCTGTTCGCCAACCCGGACCCTGCGCTGCGCGACGCCGACGTGCACTGGTGCACGGCCGACCTCGCCTGGGTCACGGCGCACACCTACGAGATCTACGGCCCGCTCTCCAACGGCGTCACCCAGGTGATCTTCGAGGGCACGCCCAACACCCCGCACCCGGGCCGGCACTTCGAGATCATCCAGCGCTACGGCGTCACGAGCTACTACACGGCGCCCACGCTGGTCCGCTCGCTCATGGGCTGGTTCCCGGATGGCGTGCCTGCCGAGTACGACTTCTCGTCCATCCGCGTCCTCGGGACCGTGGGCGAGGCCGTGAACCCGGAGGCGTGGCGGTGGCTGCGCGAGAACATCGGGCGGGACTCCGGCGGCGACGTGCCGGGCGGCGTGCCGATGGTGGACACGTGGTGGCAGTCCGAGACGGGGGCTACCGTGCTCTCGCCGCGCCAGACGGATGCCGCGTTCAAGCCGGGGTGCGCCACGCGGGCGCTGCCGGGCCTCGCCACGGCCATTGTGGACGACGACGGCGCTCCCGTTCCGGCCGGGGTGCAGGGCTTCATCGTGGTCACCGAGACGGGGCCCGCGATGGCGCGCACGGTCTGGGGCAACCCGCAGCGGTACCTCGACTCGTACTGGCGCAAGTACGCCGAGCAGGGCTGGTTCCTCGCCGGGGATGGCGCGAAGTCCGACGCTGACGGGGACACGTGGATCCTCGGCCGGGTCGACGACGTGCTCAACGTCTCGGGCCACCGGCTCTCGACGATCGAGATTGAGTCGGCGCTCGTGTCCCACCCCGCCGTCGTCGAGGCGGGCGTGTGCCCCGTGGCCGATCCGACGACGGGGCACGCGGTGGCGGCGTTCGTCGTCGTGAATCCCGCGGCGGTCCAGACGCTGGTTGAGCGGAGCCGAAACCACGACCCCGAGCAGGTCCTTGCCGACGCGCTGCGCGCCCACGTCGCGAAGGAGATCGGGCCGATCGCGAAGCCGCGCGACGTCGTCGTGGTCCCCGACGTCCCGAAGACGCGCTCGGGCAAGATCATGCGCCGCCTGCTCACGCAGCTCTTCGAGGGCAGCACGCTCGGGGACACGACGAGCCTGCAGAACGAGCCGTGCATCAAGGAGATCGAGAAGGTCCTCGCGGCGCGGTAGCGGACCCCACAGCAAACGGGACGGGACCCCGCAAGAGACGCGACGGGACCCCGCAACGTTGTGCACTGCTCCCCGGAAGTTGGACCGTGATATTCGGTTCCGTCTTCTGGGGAGCAGTTCATGCATAT
>NZ_BAAAQW010000008.1:0-134328 GCF_039531875.1 Sinomonas flava
GGCTCTCCGCAGCACGCCGCTGACCCGACAATCACAACCCACTTACACCGAAAAATTGACAGTCCCGGTGGGACGGGACCCCGCAACGGTGGAGGCGTTGCGGGGTCCCTGGCGGAGCGGTTCAGTGGCCGTGGGCGCCGTTGGGCTCCTGGACGGTGATCTCCTTGCCGTCCTTGTCGAGGATCTTCCCGTTCTCGCAGCGGTCGCCCTCCTCGAGGCACTCGAGGACCTGGATCGGGATGACCCGGGTCGGTGCCGCGGCGAACACCGACGGGTCATGGGGGTTGCCCCGCTTCACCACGTTGAAGACGAGGTTCAGCAGGATCGCCATGATTGCGGCCGAGCTGATGCCCGAGTCGAAGATGATCTGGAACCACGTCGGGAAGTGGCCGTAGAAGTCCTTGTTGATCACCGGGATGAGCCCGAACGCGATGGAGGTCGCGACGATGATCAGGTTCATGTTGTCCTTGTAGTCCACCCTCGCCAAGGTGCGGATCCCGGAGGCCGCGACGGTGCCGAAGAGCACGACGCCGGCACCGCCGAGGACCGGCGTCGGCACGGCGGCGACGACCCGTCCGAGGACGGGCAGGAGCCCGAGGAGCGTCAGGACGCCGCCGCCCGCGGCCACCGCGTAGCGTGACTTGATCCCCGTCACGGCCACGAGGCCGACGTTCTGGGCGAACGCGCTCTGGGTGAACGTGTTGAACACGGGCGCGATGGCCGAGGACAGCATGTCGGCGCGGAGGCCGTTCGCGATGCGCTTCGAGTCCACTTTGGTGCCCGCGATCTCGCCGACGGCGAGGATGTCCGCGGTGGTCTCGGTCAGGATCACGAGGATCACGATGACCATCGAGATGATCGCCGCGGGCTCGAAGGTCGGCATCCCGAACGCGAACGGACGCGGGAGCTCGAAGATCGGGCCGGTGCCGACCTTGGAGAAGTCCGCCGTGCCGAGGAAGGCAGCGACGACGGTGCCGATGACGATCGCGAGGAGGATCGACAGCCGCGAGATGACGGCGTTGCCGAGCTTGCTCAGGAGCATGATGACCACAAGGGTCAGGGCCGCGAGCCCGATGTTCGCCGGGGAGCCGTAGTCGGGCGCCTTCGCGTTGCCGCCCAGAGCCCAGTTCGCGGCGACCGGGGTCAGGGACAGGCCGATCGTGGTGATGACGACGCCGGTGACCACGGGCGGGAAGAAGTGGATGATCTTCGCGAAGAACGGCGCGACGGCCAGGCCGATGAGCGAGGCGGCGATGACGGCGCCGAACACCGCAGGGAGCCCGCCGCCGCCGCTCACGATGGCGAGCATCGTCGCGACCGACGCGAACGAGGTGCCCTGCACGAGCGGCAGCTGCGAGCCGAACCACTTGATGCCGAGCGTCTGGAGCAGGGTCGCGAGACCGCCGACGAACAGGCAGGACGTGATCAGCAGCGCGATGTCCGGGCCGCTCAGGCCGGCGGCGGAGCCGATGATGAGCGGCGGGGCGATGATGCCGCCGTACATCGTCAGCACGTGCTGGAACCCGTAGGCGAAGGCGGTGCCAATCGGCAGCCTCTGGTCCTCGGGGCGGACCGCCTCGGCGCTGTTGTGGCCGGGTGCGGGCGCATGGTTTCGGGACATAGCGGACCTCCTTGTCAGCTGTGATATCCGAGCGCGCAACGATGGATTTCGTGGGATGGTGGGGTGCCTCGGGCGAGGCGCGGGGAGCGGAAGGAGGACGACGGCGGCCGGAGTTCACCGCCGTCGTGCCTCCCTCCGGTTCAGCGCTGGGTCAGCGCGGGGCGGAGCCGGGTCAGCAGAAGCCGGTGATGCCGTCCCAGGCGTTGGAGTCATCCGAGATGGACTCGCGCTGGAAGTTCGCCTCGATGAGGCCGTACGGGCGGTCCGCCGCGTAGAAGACCTCGTTCGGGTTGTCGAGGCCGAACGGCGTCAGGTCGACGAGGAAGTGGTGCTTGTTCGGCGTCGAGAAGCGGACCTCCTCGATCTCGAGGTGGGCGTTCAGGACCTTCTGCGCCATCTGGAACAGGGTCTGCTGGAGCGCGTAGGAGTAGCCCTCCGTGAAGCCCTCGAGCAGGAGCGCCTTGACGTCGTCGTACGACTTGTTGAAGTCGACGGAGCCGTTCGCGACAGCCTCGGGGCTGTAGCGCCAGCGGGCCGAGACGTCGGTGGCCAGGATGCGGTCCGTGGTCTCCTCGAGCGTCGTGAAGCGGTCCTTCGGGTAGCCCACGAAGCCCGACTGCGTGGACTTCAGGACCGTGAGGTCGTTCAGGCCGGAGATCACCTGGACGGTGTCGCCGTCCTTCACGACCACCGCGTTGCGCACCTCCTGGCCCTTGCGGACGAACGAGTGGTCGTGGCCCTCGGCCTGGGAGCTCGTGGCGATCCGCTCCCACGCGAACTGCTCGGCCTCCCAGCGGCCGCCCGTGACCCAGTCGAATTCGGACGTGAAGTGGTTCGCGAGGCGGATGAGGAACTGCTCGGGCGAGCCCACGCCGTCGCGGGCGAACCCGAAGACCGTGTTCTTCTGGGTGTCCGTGGGGACCACGTGGCCGTTGTCCCCGTCGAAGTGCGCCGCGTCGAAGTCGCCGCGGAGCTGTGACGTGACGCTCAGGTCCTCGATCTCGTGACGCGCGGTGTCGCGGGTGATCTTGACGACGCGGACCTCGGCCTTGCCGTACTGGTTCTTGCCCAGGACGATCTTGGTGTTCTCAGTGTTGTTCTGCGCCATGGCGCTAGCTCCCTCGGTAAGTGGAAAAGGCGAAAGGACTCAGCAGGAGCGGCACGTGGTAGTGCGCCTCCGCCGCGTCGACCGTGAAGGTCAGCGAAACCTCCGGGAAGAAGGTGTCCTGTCCGATGCCGGCGAAGTACGGTCCGGTCGCGAACTGGAGGCGGTACTCACCGCTGTCCAGCCGTTCGGGGCCGAGCTCTTTCACCCGCCCGTCTGCATCGGTGATGCCCGTGCCAATCCGGGACCATGCGCCGCCGTCGCGGGCGTAGAGTTCGACGGCGACACCTGCGGCCGGCTTCCCGGCAGCGGTATCCAGAATGTGGGTGGTCACATGTGAGACGCTCATGCGCTCATGCCCCCTTCGACGCCCGGTCCGCGGCGAGGCTCTGCTCCAGCCGGAGCACGGCGATCTCGCGGAGCTGTGCGGCGACGACGGGCTCCTCCTGCTCCGGCGTGTGGCCGAGGCGCTCCTGGAGCGCGGAGAGGATCTCCTCGGCGGTGCGGCCGGCAGCGCGGATCAGGAAGACCCGGCCGAACTTCTCCTCGTACGCCCGGTTCCCCTCGGCCAGGGCGGTTGTCACCCTGTGGTCGCGGGGATCGACGCCGGCCTGCTCGCTGCGGGACATCGACGCCTCGGCGCTCTTGCCGGCGGCCCTTTCCCCGATGCGGGGATGGTGGGACAGCGCGCCCTCCAGCTCCTGCGGGGTGAAGGGGTCCGCGGCAGTGCGCGCTGCGGCGAGGAGGTCCTCGACGCTGGCATAGGGTCGGGCCCGGGTGATCTCATCGATCCAGCGGTCGACGTCGAGGCACGGCTTCAGGAGCTCTCTTGCCTGGTCGGCGGGGGCGGCATTGAACTGTTCAAGCAACATGGCTTGTCGGGTCCTCAACTGCTCAATGCTGGCATCCACGGTGACGGCTATACGGAACGTCTTTTTCTAGCGCCTCCAGGGAGCCGGCTAGGTTCCGTATCGTGGAACTGTTATTTCAGCATGTGCAATAAGTCTGCCCCATGGGTGGTGTGACTGTCAACACTATCCGGTGATGTGGGATACAGAAATTCTGCACCCCGTGTCCCCGCCGAGGTCACCCCGTGTGGGGCCGAGGTCACCGGGTGTGGTGTCGAGGTCACCCCGTGTGATGCCGAGGTCACCGGGTGTGGTGTCGAGGTCACCTCGTGCTTTGGAGTGGCTGCCGGCACCCCGGTCGTGACATGGGCGCCGCAGAGGTGATCTGGGAGCCAGAGGGGGTGACTTCAGCGGCAGAGGGGGTGACCTGGGCGCCGCAGGGGGTGACTTCGGCGGCAGAGGGGGTGACTTCGGCGCAGGGGCCGGGCGGGGCAGGGCCGGGACGCAGAAGGCCCCGGTGCCGGTCCACAGGGGACTGGCACCGGGGCCGCACGGCCAGTTGTGGCCGCCAGGGTGCTAGGTCAGAGGCCGAGCCTGTCGCGCAGGGCCGCCACGTGGCCGTCCGCCTGGACGCCGTACTCGATGGACTCGATCGTGCCCTCGGGGGACACGACGGCGGTCGAGCGCAGGATGCCCTCCTTGACCTCGCCGTTGACGATCTTCTCGCCCCACGCACCCCACTCCTTGGCGACCGACGCGCCGTCGTCCGCCAGGAGCGGGAAGGTGAGCGAGAAGTCCTCGGCGAACGAGGCGATGTCCTCGACCGGATCCGGGGAGATGCCGATGACGCTCACGCCGGCGGCGTTGAGGGCGTCGAGGCTGTCCCGGAAGTCGCAGGCCTCGGTCGTGCAGCCGGGGGTCGCGGCCTTCGGGTAGAAGTAGACGACAGCGCGGCGGCCGCGGAAGCCGGCCAGGGAGACGTCGTGCCCCGAGGCGTCCGGAAGGGTGAAGTCCGGGGCCTGCTGGCCGGTGGAGAGCTTGGTGGAGACTGTCATGGTTCCATCCTGGGGTCGGGCGGGCAGTGGATCAGGCAGTGCCGCGGCGGATCAGCCGGCCCTTGGGCTCGCTGAAGTCCACCTCGGTGCCGCGCACGAAGGTGCGGCGCACCACGCCGGAGAGCGCCTTGCCCTGGTACGGCGTGATGTGGTTCTTATGGTGCAGCCTGTCGGCGTCGACGATGAAGGTCTCGTCCGCGGCGAAGACGGCAAGGTCGGCATCGTACCCCGGGGCCAGCACGCCCTTGCGCTGCAGGCGCGCGAGCTCCGCCGGCTTCTCGCCCATCCAGCGCACGACCTGCTCGAGCGCGATCCCACGCCGCCGGGCCTCGGTCCAGATGATCGACAGCCCCAGCTGGAGCGAGGCGACCCCGCCCCAGGCCACACCGAAGTCACCGTTCTCGAGGTCCTTGAGGTCAACAGTGCTGGGGGAGTGGTCAGAGACGATGCAGTCGATCGTGCCGTCCTCGAGGCCCTGCCACAGCAGCTCCCGGTTGGAGGCCTCGCGGATCGGCGGGCAGCACTTGAAAGCCGTCGCTCCGTTGGGGATCTCCTCCGCGAGGAGGGTGAGGTAGTGCGGGCACGTCTCGACGGTCAGCTTCACGCCGTCACGCTTCGCCGAGGCGATCATCGCCAGAGCATCCGACGACGACAGGTGGAGGATGTGCGCCCGCGCGCCGGTCCAGCGCGCGCGTTCGATGACCTCCGCGATGGCCACGTTCTCGGCGCCGCGGGGACGCGAGTGGAGGAAGCTCTCGTAGACGTCGCCCTCGGGGTTCGGGGCGCGGTCGATCGCCCGGGAGTCCTCGGCATGGACGATCATGAGGCCGTCGAAGGACGCGATCTCGGTCAGATCCTTCTCGAGCTCGTCCACCTCCAGGTGCGGGAACTCGTCCACCCCGGAGTGGAGGAGGAAGCACTTGAACCCGAAGACACCCTCGTCGTGGAGTGCGCGCAGGTCCCCCGTGTTGCCGGGGATCGCCCCGCCCCAGAAGCCCACGTCGACGAAGGACTGCGTCTCCGCCGCCGCGCGCTTGACCTGGAGGGCGTCGACGTTGACTGTCGGCGGGATCGAGTTCAGCGGCATGTCGATGATGGTCGTGACCCCGCCGGCGGCCGCCGCCTTCGTGGCGGAGGCGAAGCCCTCCCACTCGGTCCGGCCCGGCTCGTTCACATGCACGTGCGTGTCCACGAGGCCGGGGATGAGGGTCTCGTCCTCGGCCAGCTCGATGGTCTCTCGGCCGGTGAGGCCGTTGCCGAGGGGCTCGAGCGCGACGATGCGCCCGTCGGTGATGCCGACCTCCCGCGGGGCGACGCCCGCCGTGGTGAGGACCCGCTGCCCGCGGATCACCAGGTCGAATGCCGGAGCGCTCTCTGCATTGCTCACGTCACAGGCTCCTTACTGTTCTCAAGGTCAACGATAGAGGCGGCCAGATCGATCCCGATCCGCCTCAGAAGGGCGCTCGCCTCGCGGATGCAGGTCTCCACATCCGGCTCGAGGCCTGTCAGCGCGTGGACCGAGCGGAAGCCGGCCGACGCGGCATTCGCGAGCTGGCTCCGCCCGCACACCGCGACGACCGGGATGCCCTGCGCGGTGGCCTCCTTCGCGACGCCGATCGGGGCTTTGCCCGAGAGCGACTGCGCATCGAGGCTCCCCTCGCCGGTGACGACGAGGTCCGCACCGGCGAGCCTCTCGCGCAGCCCGGTGAATTCGACGACGACGTCGATGCCCCGCCTCCGCGTCGCGCCCAGGGCGAGGGCCGCATACCCGACGCCGCCGGCCGCGCCCGCGCCGGGGAGGTCCTTCGCGGCTGCGGCCACCGGGCCCATGGCCTGGCCGAGGACGGCGGCGAATCGCGCCAGGGCGGCGTCGAGCTCCACGACGTCCGACGGCGAGGCCCCCTTCTGGGGGCCGAACACCGCCGCCGCCCCTTCCGCGCCGAGGAGGGGGTTGTCGACGTCGGCGGCGAGGACGAGCCGGGCGCGGTCGAGGCGGGCGTCGAGGCCCGACAGGTCCGCTTCGGCGATCCGCGCCAGGGCCGCGCCGCCGAGCGGGAGGTCGCGGCCGGCGTCGTCCGTGAAGCGCGCACCGAGGCCGGCCAGCATGCCGGCCCCGCCGTCGGTGCACGCGCTGCCGCCCACGCCGAGGACGATCTCGCGGCAGCCCGCGTCGAGGGCCGCCCGGATGAGCTGACCCGTGCCCAGGCTCGTGGCGCCGCGGGCGTCGCGGACGCCGGCCGGGAGCACGTCCAGCCCGGAGGCGGCGGCCATCTCGATCACTGCCGTGCGCCGGCCCTCGGGGCCTGCGGAGACGGCGAACTCGGCGGTGAGTGTCTGGCCCGTCGGGCCGGCCACGGCCGCCCGGCGTGGGGAGAAGCCCGCGCCGAGCGCCGCGCTCACGGTGCCCTCACCGCCGTCGGCCACGGGGACCAGGACGAGCTCGGCGTCGGGGAGCACCTCGAGGATGCCCTCGGCGAGCGCCTCGGCGACCTGGGCGCCGGTGAGGGAGCCCTTGAACTTGTCCGGGGCGAGGACGATCTTCATTCCTGATCCTGCCTTCGGCCCGGCTAGCTGCCCGCGCCCGCGAGGGCCACGATCGCGGTGGGAGCGTCCTCGGGGGTCTCGGCGAGGCCCTCGAACTCCGTCACGTTGTCCAGCTCGGTGCCCATCGCGATGTTGGTGACCCGCTCGAGGATCGCCTCCACCACGACCGGCACCCTGTGCTCCGCCATGAGTGCACGGGCCTTCTCGAAGGCGGGCCCCAGGTCCTCCGGGTGCTCGACCCGGATGGCCTTGCAGCCCAGGCCCTCGGCCACCTTGACGTGGTCCACGCCGTAGCCTGCGACGGTGCTGCTCATCGTGCCGATGCCCGGTTCCGCGTTGATGTTCTCGAAAGCGAGCGAGACGTGGTAGTCCATCTCGAAGCCGCGCTGCGACTGGCGGATGAGCCCCAGGTAGGAGTTGTTCACCACCACGTGGATGTACGGCAGCTGGAACTGCGCGCCCACGGCGAGCTCCTCGATCATGAACTGGAAGTCGTAGTCGCCCGAGAGCGCCACGACCGTCTCGCCCGGCTTGCCGCGCACGACGCCGAGCGCGGCCGGCCCGGTCCAGCCCAGCGGGCCCGCCTGGCCGGCGTTGATCCACTTGCGCGGGCCGAACACGTGCAGCATCTGCGCCCCGGCGATCTGGGACAGGCCGATCGTGGTCACGTAGGTGGTGTCGGGCCCGAACGCCTTGTTCATCTCCTCGTAGACGCGGAACGGCTTCATGGGCACGTTGTCGAAGTGCGTCTTGCGCTGCATGCGGCCGCGCTTGTCCTGGGCGGCCTCGGCCCACGCGGTGTAGTCGGGCAGCTGGCCGGAGGCCTTGCGCTCGCGCGCCACCTCGAGGACCGCGTCGAGGAACGCGCCGGCGTCGGAGACGATGCCGAAGTCGGGGGAGAACACGCGGCCGATCTGGGTCGGCTCGATGTCGACGTGCACGAACGTGCGCCCCGCGGTGTACTTCTCGATGGAGCCCGTGTGGCGGTTGGCCCAACGGTTTCCGATCCCGATCACGAAGTCGGACTCGAGGAACGTCGCGTTGCCGTACTTGTGCGACGTCTGCAGGCCCACCATGCCGGCCATGAGTCGGTGGTCGTCCGGGATGGCGCCCCAGCCCATGAGGGTCGGGACCACGGGCACGTTGAGGGTCTCGGCCAGCTCGACGAGCTGGGCGGCGGCGTCGGCGTTGATGATGCCGCCGCCGGCCACGATCAGCGGCTTCTGGGCGGCGGTGAGCATGTCCAGGGCCTTCTCGGCCTGCCTGCGGGTGGCGCGCGGCTTCTCGACCGGGAGCGGCTCGTAGGCGTCGATGTCGAAGTCGATCTGGGCCATCTGCACGTCGAACGGCAGGTCCAGGAGCACGGGGCCGGGACGGCCGGAGCGCATGAGCTGGAACGCCTTCTGCACCGCGCCGGGGATCTGGCCGGGCTCGAGGACGGTCATGGCCATCTTGGTCAGGGGCTTCGCGATGGACTCGATGTCCACGGCCTGGAAGTCCTCCTTGTGCAGCTTCGCGACGGGCGCCTGCCCGGTGAAGCACAGCATGGGGATCGAGTCCGCCTGGGCCGCGTACAGGCCCGTGATCATGTCCGTGCCGGCGGGGCCGGAGGTGCCGAGGCAGATGCCGATGTTGCCGGCCTTCGCGCGGGAGTACCCGTCCGCCATGTGCGAGGCGCCCTCGACGTGGCGGGCGAGCGTGTGGCGGATGCCGCCGTGGGCGCGCATCGCGGAGTAGAGGGGGTTGATCGCGGCGCCGGGCAGGCCGAAGGCCTCGGTGGCGCCCTCCTTCTCGAGGATGGCCACGATCGCGTCGACAGTGCGCATCTTTGCCATGTCGGAAGCTCCTTTGGAACGTTTTCGGGTGTGAGAAAGGGGCCGGCCCCGAGGTTGCGCGCCCGGGGCCGGCTGTCTGTGGGGGCACCGCGGTGGGTGCCTGGCGCACGACGGCGAGTGGTCGCCGTCGTGCGCGGCTACGCCTTGCCGGAGAGCCTGTCTTTGCCGGAAGACTCGGCCTTGCCGGAGAGCTCGGCGGTGAGCTTGAAGAGGCCCGAGTGGTCGAGGCCGCCGTCGCCCCGGGCGACGAGGGCCGTGACGAGCTGCGCGACCGCCGCGCCGAGGGGGACGACGACGCCGGCCTCGCGGGCCGCGGAGGTGACGATGCCGAGGTCCTTGTTGTGCAGGGCCAGGCGGAAGCCGGGGTCGAAGTTGCGGTCCAGCATCTTCTGGCCCTTCTGGTCCAGGACCTTCGAGCCGGCGAGGCCGCCGCCGAGGACCTTGAGCGCGGCGTCGGTGTCCACGCCGTACGCCTCGAGGAAGACGATCGCCTCGGAGAGCGCCTGGATGTTGACGGCGACGATCAGCTGGTTCGCGGCCTTGACGGTCTGGCCGGAGCCGGAGGGGCCCACGTGGACGATGGTCTTGCCGACCGCCTCGAGGACCGGGAGCGCGGCGTCGAAGTCCGCCTTCTCGCCGCCGACCATGATGGACAGGACCGCGTCGATGGCGCCCTGCTCGCCGCCGGAGACCGGCGCGTCGAGGGGGCGGATGCCGGCCTCGCGGGCGTCGGCGGAGAGCCGAGCGGCGACGTCCGGGCGGATCGACGAGGCATCGATCCACAGCGCGCCCTTCGGGGCGTTCGCGAAGACGCCGTCGGGGCCGGAGACGACGCCCTCGACGTCGGGGGAGTCCGGGACCATCGTGATGATGACCTCGGCGTCCTTGACCGCCTCGGCGATGCTCTTCGAGCTCCGGCCGCCCTCGGCGACGAGCTTGTTGACCTTGTCCTCGCTGCGGTTGTAGCCGGTGACGGCGTAGCCGGCCTTGACGAGGTTGACGGCCATGGGGAGGCCCATGATGCCGAGGCCGATCACTGCGATGCTGGACTTGGTCCCTGCGTTGCTCATGCTGTTCTCCTTCACGTCTGGTGGGTGGCGGCTGTCACGCGACCGGGCGGATGGCCCAGGCGAACGCCTCGGCCTGGGGCGCCTTGTACTCGAGGCCGATGTAGCCGGCGTAGCCGAGCTCGCGGGAGCGCGAGATCCACTCGCCGAGCGGGAGGCTTCCGGTGCCGGGGGCGCCGCGGCCGGGGTTGTCCGCAATCTGGATGTGGCCGAAGTCCTTGGCGTGCTCCTCGATCACGGCGGCGACGTCGTCGCCGTTGACCGCGAGGTGGTAGAAGTCCGCGAGGAGCCTGACGTTCTCGACCCCGGCTTCCTTCGTTGCGGCGATGACGCCGAGGGCGTCCGCCGCGGTCTTGAGCGGGTAGGCGGGAGTGCCGGAGACCGGCTCGAGGAGGACGGTGCCGCCGACCTTCGCGACGCCCTCGGCGGCCGCGACGAGGTTCTTCAGCCCGAGTTCGTCCTGCTCCCGCGGGGTGAACCCGTCCTGGCGGTTGCCGTAGAGGGCGTTGAACGCCTTGGTGCCGGTGCGCTCGGCGATGCCGACCACCACATCGATGTTGTCCTTGAACTCGCCGCAGCGGCCCTTCCAGGACACGAGGCCGCGGTCCCCTGCCGGCATGTCCCCGGCGAAGAAGTTGAGGCCGCTCAGCTGCACGCCGGCGTTCTCGAGCGCGGCGACGAACGCGTCGACGTCCTTGTCGGCGGGGACGGCCTCGGCGAACGGCCACCAGAACTCGACGGCGTCGAAGCCTGCGGCCTTGACGGCGGCAGGGCGCTCGAGCAGCGGCAGCTCGGTCAGGAGGATGGAGCAGTTCACCGTGTATGTCATCGTCGACACCTCTCTCATCTGTCATTTCCAGATAGTGGAAGAAAACTTTCTCTCAATGAAAGTGTAGGGGGATGATGTGAGGCCGGTCAAGCCGTCTTGGATACCAAAGGAGGGGCGTATGTCTCTGGTTCCTGAGGTCGTGGGGCCCCATGATGGAGACATGGTGACCTATTTCGGCATGGAGCATGCGTCAAGCAAGGACCCGCACGACTGGGGGCGGGCCATGTGTTCCGCACTGAACCGCCTCCTGGAGGAGGCCAAGGGCGACAGGAACTACCTCGAGCACAAGCACCTGCTCGGGCAGGACATCGTGATGCGCATCGAGGCGGAGGGCGACGGCGTCGCCGTGCACCTGAGCTGGAAGCCGCAGAACCAGGACGACGCCCCGCGGGACGACGAGGACGACGACCGTGAGGCGGTCGGCCGGAAGACGACCGCGGGGCGGGATGCGACGGAGCAGGAGGCGGCAGATCGGGAAGCGGCTGAGCTCGTGGAGGGTTCCGGCCGCGGCGGCTGACGTTTCGGGTACAGCTAATTTGCCCTCATGGCGTTTCGGGTACGGCTAATCAGCGCCTGACGCGTTTCGGGTACGGCGCACCGCTCTTTCGCGCGGGCACCCACTTCTCGAAGGTCTGGCGTGCGACGCCGCGGGGAACCCTGGGCGGGTGAGCTCACCACACGGAGCGAGGCCTCGGCGTCGTGCCTCGCGTACCCGTTGAGCAGAGGCAAACGAAGACCCGTACCCGAAACGGGTGGGGGAGTGAAGAGCTGTACCCGAAACGCCAAGGGGCGGGTCAGGGGGTCAGGGGGCCGGGCGAGCCGCTCGCCACCCGGCCGCCGAAGCCCCCAGCAGCACCCCGGCCGCCGTGAAGACTCCAGCCGACCCCATCCCGGCGGCGAGCAGCCCGACCGCGGGCGGGACGACGGCCTGCCCGAGGCGGTTGGCCGTGATCCGTGCGGCGAGCCAGGTCCCCCGGGTGCCGGGTGGCGCGGCGAGGGAGACGACGGTCATCGTCAGGGGCTGCACGATCCCGAGCGCGTACCCGGCCGCGACGAGTACGGCGCCGAGGGCCCACTCCGGCATCGGCACCGCGACGGCCAGGACGGCGGCGGCGCCCGCGGCGGTCGCCCACAGGATGAGCCCGGAGCGGCCGAACCGGTCCACGAGTCGTCCGAGCGCGAGCCGCGAGGCCATGGTCGCGAGCGCGCGGGCGGTCAGGAGCGCCCCGACCACGGAGGCGGGGATCCCGCGTTCCACCCCGAGGGCCGGGAGGTAGACCTGGATGAGGTCGATCGAGCACAGCACCATCATCGACACCCCGATCGAGGTCACGAGGGGCCGCCGGACGGCCGGATCGGCGGCGAGTGCCTGGCGCAGTGGAATCGAGGTCGTGCGCCTGCTGCCCCGGGTCCCTGACCGCCTGACGACCATCCACAGGGTCGTCGCGGACATGGAGGCAGCCGCGGCGAGGTAGAGGGCGAACAGCGGTCCGGTCTCGGGCAGCACGGAGCCGCCGCCCACCACGGCGAGCAGGGTCGGGGCGAGCGCCTGCCCGGCCGAACCTGCGAACGTGTAGAGGCCGAAGAGCGCGTCCAGGTTCCGCCGCCGCCCCGAAGCGGCCGCGGCCTCGGCGATGCGGCTCTGCTCGCCCAGGAGGCTGATGAGGTGCCCGAGGCCGAGGAGCGCGTTCCAGCCGAGGAGCCACCACACGTCCGGGGTCGCGAGCAGCAGCCCCACCCCGGAGCCGACCATGAGCAGCGCGCCGGCGAGGAGCAGCGGGCGTCCGTGGCCGGCGTCGTCCATCCGGCCCACCCACACCGCGGCCGCGAGCGGCAGGAGGGAGAAGCTCGCCACGACCAGTCCCAGCAGTGCCGGCTCGACGCCCAGCTCGAGCGCGCGGTAGGACGCCGTGGGCCGCACGGTGTACGCGGCGAGCTGGAGGAAGACGGCGTGGGCAAGCACGGCCCACGGGTAGCGAGCGGGAGATGTCATGGCGAAGCCAACGTTAGCCCTTGTTCACAGGCGGACTCCGGTGCCACGGTGGAGCCATGGGACGGCTCATTGTTCAGGAGACGGTCAGCGCCGACGGCTTCGCGGCGGACCCCGAGGGCGACATCGGCTGCTGGGGCAGCCTGAGCTTGGTCCGGGAGCTCCTGGACCCCGGCGAGGCTGACGGGCTGCGGCTGGTTGTGGCGCCGTCGAAGATCGGCCAGGGGCGGCGCTTCGGCCCGGCGGGACAGGTCCAGCTCGCCCGGCGCGAGGCAGCGACGTACGACGACGCGCTGGTCGCCCTGGTCTACGACCTCCGCAGCGCCGACTGAGCCCGGCGAGACCGAGCCGTGGCCACCGAGGAGGACGTCCGTGCGCTGTGCCTGGCCCTGCCGGGCGTCACCGAGCGGCCGAGCTGGAACCAGCCCGCGTGGTTCGCCAAGACGCTGTTCGCACGCATCTGGGAGCCCGGTGTCGTGACTCTCAAGACGGAGGAACGCGAGGCCCTCGCTGCGACGGACCCCGAGACGTTCTACTGGGAGATCCCGCACCACGTGGGGTCTCCGCAGCTCGTGCTCGTCCGGCTGGGGCGGATCTCGCGGGACGAGCTGGCCGAGATGGTCGAGGAGTCCTATCGGATCGCTGGAGGTCCGGGGAAGGACTGACCGCGTACCCGGAAGGCCCTCTCGTGGGATCTGGCGTACCCGAAAGGGTGAAATGCGCGAAGGATGTGTACCCGAAACGCGGGGGACGACGGCGCGGGGCGGCTCAGTGCCAGGCCGGCCCCGCGCCGTCGTGCTTGAGGGCTCCTCTCAGGTGAGCTTCACCTGGCGGTTGACGTCCTTGTAGAGGAGGTAGCGGAACTCGCCGGGGCCGCCGGCGTAGCAGGCCTGGGGGCAGAAGGCACGCAGCCACATGAAGTCGCCGGCCTCGACCTCCACCCAGTCGTTGTTGAGCAAGTACATCGCCTTGCCCTCCAGGACATAGAGGCCGTGCTCCATGACATGGGTCTCCGGGAACGGGATCACGCCGCCGGGCTGGAACGTCACGATGTTCACGTGCATGTCGTGCGCGAGGTCGTCGGGGTCGACGAAGCGGGTGGTCTTCCAGACGCCGTTGACGTCCGGCATCTCCCGGGGTGCCACCTCGGCGTCGGAGGTGACGAAGCTCTTGGCCTCGTAGCCCGGCAGCCGCTCGTACGCCTTGCGCACCCAGTGGAACGAGACGATGTCGTCCGAGACGTTCTCCAGGCCCCACTCGTCGCCGGCGGCGAGGTAGGCGTAGCCGCCTTCGCCGAGCTCGTGGGCCTCGCCGTTGAGCGTCAGGTTCACCGTGCCCTTGACCACGAACACGACGCCCTCGACACCGGGCTCGAACTCCGCCTTGGGAGCCCCGCCGCCGGGGGCGATCTCGACGATGAGCTGGGAGAACGTCGTCGCGAACCCGGAGATGGGCCGGGCGATGATCCACGAGCGGGTCTTCGCGAAGCCGGGCAGGTTGGACGTGACGATGTCGGTCAGGACGCCCTTGGGGATGACCGTGTAGGCCTCGGTGACGATGGCGCGCTCGGTGGTCAGGTGGGTCTGCGGCGGCAGGCCGCCTTCGGGGTAGTAGTACTTGCCCATGTCTCTTCCTTGGCGGGGTCAGTTCGGAACGGCGGCGCTGTGCGCGAGCCGGGGGTGCGCGAGCCGGGGATGTGCGAGGCCGGTGAGCTCGGCCTCGGTCAGCCCGGTCGAGGCGAGGACCTCGTCCGCACCGACCGCGCCGCACTGGAGGCCGCGCAGCACGAAGGCCGCGAGGGCGCGCGCGGTCGCCGGCTCGTCGAGGACGGCCCCCACGGTCTGCGCCACGTAGTTGCGCAGCCGCTCGGTGGCAGCGTCCAGCCCCTGCCGGTAGAACGCGTAGGTCGCGATGTACCGGGTGGGCAGCTGGTGCGCGTGGAGGTCCCAGCCCTGGTAGAAGCCCCGCTCGAGGGAACGGCGCACGAGGCGGGCGTGCAGCCGCCAGGCCTCCTGGCGCTGCGCGGCGTCCCCGAGCGGAAGGATGTTGGTCGAGCCGTCGGAGAGGCGGATGCCCGTCCCGGCGACCGCGAGCTGCATGACCTCCTTGGCGAAGTCGGCCACGGGGTGCTCCATCGACTGGTACGCGGCGGCGATCGAGAGCGACGCCGAGTAGTCGTAGGTGCCGTAGTGCAGGGCGGTGATGCGGCCGTCCGCCTTGTGCGGCAGCTGCGCGACCGGGTGGGATCCGTCCGCGCCGATGATGAGCTGCGGGGTCTCGACCTGGACCTCGAAGCCGAGCCGGCCGGGGTTCAGGCCGAGCGCGGACTCGAGGCGCTCGACGGCGTAGACCATCGCCTTGACCTGGTCCACCGTGGTCACCTTGGGCAGGGTCAGCACCAGGCCGTCGGGCAGCCCGTCGGGGCCGCCGACGGCGTCGACGAGCCGGACGACGAAGAGCTCCAGTGTGCGCAGGCCACGCCGGCGGGTGGCTTCCTCGAGGCACTTGAAGCGGATCCCGGCGAACGGCGTCGCGCTCCCTGCGGCGAGCGCGGCGGCGAGCTGGTCCGCCGCCCGCACCGCCTCGGCGTCCTCCGTCTCCTCCGGGTCCCCGCCGGCCTGGGCCGCGCGGCCGGGGGCGAGATACCCGTCCTCGAAGTCGAGGCGAAGGTCCTCGATCGGCTCGGTGCGCAGCTTGGCCTCAACCCGGGGCGCCACCTCGGCGGCGAGCTCGGGGGAGAGGCCCACGAGCTCGGCGAGTGCCCGCACGCCGCCGGCCTCCTCCGCGGCCGCGAGCGCGGCGGCGCCCCACTCCGCCGGGAGCGACGGCGTGAAGCGGTCCGCGGGCACGTAGACGGTGTGGACGGGCTGGCGCGACCCCGAGTCGCCGGGGTAGCCGACGGCGAGCAGGCGGTCCGTGTCGGCGAGGCCGGCGTCGATCCGCTCGTAGTCGGCTTCCCCGAAGACCGGGTGCGGCCTGGGGGAGTGGGAGCCCATCAGCCCACCAGCTCGTAGGCGGGGGTGGTGAGGAAGTCCGTGTACTCCTCGGACAGGCAGATGTCCGCGATGAGGCGGCTGGCCGGCTCGTAGAACTTCGCGAAGGCCTGCGGATCCACCTCGGTGCGCAGCCGCTCGGTCTCCTCGGCGAGGGCCTGCTCGACGAGTTCGCGGGTCACGGTGTTGCCCGTGTCGGCCAGGACCACCTTGTTCCGGATCTGCTGCCAGACCTGGGAGCGGGAGATCTCCGCCGTCGCGGCGTCCTCCATGAGGTTGTGGATGGCCACCGCGCCGTTGCCCGAGAGCCACACGGCCGTGTAGGCGACGGCGACGTAGAGGTTCAGATGCAGGCCGGCTTCGGTGGCCACGCCCTCCGTCGAGGAGACGTCGAGGAGCTGGTCCGCGGTCACGTGGACGTCGGGGCGGAGCCGGTCGACCTGGTTCGGCTTGTCGCCAAGGACCGCGTCGAAGACCTCCTGGCACGTCGGCACGAGGTCAGGGTGTGCCACCCACGAGCCGTCGAATCCGTCGGTCGCCTCGCGGGTCTTGTCTGCGCGCACCTTCTCGATCGCGGCGGCGGTGATCTCCGGCTCCTTGCGGTTGGGGATGAACGCGGCCATTCCGCCCATGGCGAAGGCGCCGCGCTTGTGGCACGTCTGCACGAGGAGCTCGGTGTAGGCGCGCATGAACGGCGCCGTCATGACCACCGAGGCGCGGTCGGGGAGGGTGAACCTCTCGCCCGCGTCGCGGAAGTACTTGATGATGCTGAAGAGGTAGTCCCAGCGGCCCGCGTTGAGGCCCGAGGCGTGGTCGCGCAGCTCGTAGAGGATCTCGTCCATCTCGAAGGCGGCCGGGATGGTCTCGATCAGGACGGTGGCCCGGATGGTGCCCTGCGGGATGCCGAGGTAGTCCTGGGCGAAGACGAAGATGTCGTTCCAGAGGCGGGCCTCGAGGTGGCTCTCCATCTTCGGCAGGTAGTAGTACGGGCCGCGGCCGGAGGCGATGAGGTGCTTGGCCACGTGGAAGAAGTGCAGGCCGAAGTCCACGAGCGCGCCGATGGCGGGCTCGCCGTCGACCATCACGTGGCGCTCCTCCATGTGCCAGCCGCGCGGGCGGGTGACCACGACGGCGAGCGGGGCGTCGCTGCGGAGGCGGTACTCCTTGCCCTCGGGAGAGGTGTAGGAGAGGGTGCCCTGCGCCGCGTCGCGGAGGTTGAGGACGGAGTCGACGACGTTGGCCCAGTGGGGGCTCGAGGCGTCCTCCATGTCCGCGAGCCACACGCGGGCACCGGAGTTGAGGGCGTTGATGGCCATCTTCGCCGGGCTGGCCGGCCCGGTCATCTCCACGCGGCGGTCCTGCAGGGCCGCGGGGGCCTCCGCGACCTTCCAGCCCCCCTCGCGGACCGAGGCGGTCTCGGGCAGGAAGTCGAGCCGGCCGGTGCTGGCCGCCTCGGCCCGGCGGGCCTTGCGGGCGGCCAGGCGGGCGTTGCGCTCGGCGCCGAAGCGGGCGTGGAGCTCCTCGATGAACGCGAGGGCCTCGTCGGTGAGGATCTCCCCGGCGCGCGCGACGGGCGCCGTGTCGGTCACGGTGATGGCCATGCCATCCTCCTTCTCTCTCCCGGTGCCGGGAGGTCAGTGGGCCTGGGTGCTCTGCTGTGCGCCTGCGGCTACGCGTGGGCGGCGGCGACGATCGCGGCGGCGACGTCCTGGGCGACGTGCGGGTCGAACACGCTCGGGACGATGAAGCTCGGGTTGAGTTCCTCGTCCGAGACTCGGGCGGCGATCGCCTGGGCCGCAGCCACCAGCATGGCAGGGGTGATGTCGGCCACGCCAGCGTCGAGGAGGCCACGGAAGACGCCCGGGAACGCAAGCACGTTGTTGATCTGGTTCGGGAAGTCGCTGCGGCCGGTGGCGACGACGGCGGCGTGGTCGGCGGCCGCCACCGGGTCCGTCTCCGGGTCCGGGTTGGCCATGGCGAACACGATCGCGTTCTCCGCCATGGTGGCGACGGCGTCGGGACCGAAGAGGTTCGGTGCCGAGACGCCGATGAACACGTCCGAGCCCTTGAGGGCCTCGACGAGGGTGCCCGAGAAGGCCTCGGGGTTGGTGTTCTCCGCGATCCAGATGCGGTGCGCGTCCGTGTGCTGCTGGCCGCGGTGGATCGCGCCCTTGCGGTCGCACGCGATGATGTTCTTCGCGCCCTGGGCTTGGAGGAGCTGGATGATCGCGTTGCCCGCTGCGCCCACGCCGGAGATGACGATGCGGACGTCCTCGATGTTCTTCTTCACGATCTTGAGGGCATTGACGAGGGCGGCCAGGGTCACGATCGCGGTGCCGTGCTGGTCGTCGTGGAAGACCGGGATGTCGAGCTCCTCGCGGAGGCGGGCCTCGATCTCGAAGCATCGCGGGGCCGCGATGTCCTCGAGGTTCACGCCGCCGTACACCGGGGCGATCGCCTTGACGATCCTGATGATCTCCTCGGTGTCCTTCGTGTCGAGGCAGACCGGCCACGCGTCCACGTTGGCGAACTGCTTGAAGAGCGCGGCTTTGCCCTCCATCACGGGCAGGGCCGCGGCTGGCCCGATGTCGCCGAGGCCCAGCACGGCGGTGCCGTCGGTGACCACCGCGACGGTGTTCCGCTTGACCGTGAGCCGGCGTGCGTCCTCGGGGTTCTCGGCGATCGCACGGCACACGCGGGCGACGCCGGGCGTGTAGGCCCGCGAGAGGTCGTCGCGGTTGCGGAGGGGAACCTTCGGGACGACCTCGAGCTTGCCGCCCAGGTGCATGAGGAAGGTGCGGTCGGAGACCTTCCGGACCGTCACGCCCTCGAGCGCCTCGAGGGCCGCGGCGACCTCCTCGGCGTGCTGCTCGGAGGTCGTGTTGCACGTGATGTCGACGACCAGCTGGTCGTGGTGGGACTCGCTGATGTCGAGCGCGGTCACGGGGGCGCCGGCGGCTGCGACGGCCGCGGCGAGCTCGCTCGTGATGCTGATGCGGCTTGGGGCGTCGACGCGGAGGGTGATGGAGTTGCCGGGGCTGGGACTCGCCATTGAATCGTCCTTCTGTCGGGAGGCATCAGCCTCGGTCATGTTTTCCGTACTACGGATATTATTCTCTGCATCTTGGAAAGTTCAAGTCCCATTGCTTCCGCGCGTCCCTATCTGACGATGGGAGCGTGGGGTATCGTTGAAGAGCCGCAGAATTCCGGGATGCGGATAATTTTTGTCGGAAGCTGTGGCATTCAGGAGGAGACATGGCCGAGAAGGCATCGGGCGGCGTCCAGTCGGTGGAGCGCGTCTTCGAGCTGCTCGAACTCATCACCGACGCCGGGGGAGACGTCACGCTCAGCGAGCTGTCGTCCTCGACCGAGCTCCCCCTGCCCACGATCCACCGGCTGCTGCGCACGCTGGTCGCCCTCGGCTACGTGCGGCAGCTGCCGAACCGCCGCTACGCCCTCGGCCCGCGCCTGATCCGCCTCGGCGAGGGCGCCAACAAGCAGCTCGGCGCGCTCGCGCAGCCCCAGCTGAAGATGCTCGTGGACAAGCTGGGTGAGACGGCCAACATGGCGGTCCTCGACTCGGACATGGTCATCTACGTTGCCCAGGTCCCCTCGCCCCACGCGATGCGGATGTTCACGGAGGTGGGCCGGCGCGCTCACACGCACGACACCGGCGTGGGCAAGGCCATCCTCGGCGAGCTCGGCGACGAGCAGGTCCGCTCGATTGTCTCCCGGCAGGGCATGCCCACCCCCACGCCCTACAGCATCGGCGACGTCGACTCTCTCCTCTCCGACCTCGACAAGATCCGGGCCCGCGGCTACGCGATCGACGAGCAGGAGCAGGAGATCGGCGTCCGCTGCTTCTCGATGGCCGTCCCCCATGCGCCGACGCCCACCGCGATCTCCGTCTCCGGGCCCATCTCCCGCGTGGACGAGGCCTTCGGCGAGCGCGCCGTCCCGCTCCTGCGTCAGGCCGCGGAGGCCATCTCGGCAGAGCTCAACCGCACCTGACCCACGCCCGTTCCGGGTACGGCACCTCCCCGCCCACCCCCTTCTCGGGTACGCGAAAAGTGCGCCGCTGGCGTCTCGGGTACGCGAAGTCTGCGCCGCCGCCGTCTCGGGTACGCGAAGTCTGCGCCGCCGCCGCCTCGGGTACGCGAAGCCTGCGCCGCCGCCGTCTCGGGTACGAGCTCCGCGGTCTGACGCGACCGCCGCGGGCAGGCCTTCCTCCGTCATCGAAAGCGGACGACGCCGCGCGCCGGCCAAGCCGAGGCGCGCGCCCGCCGTCGTGCGTACCCGAGATGGGGTGGGGCGCGATCTGGCGTACCCGAGATGGGGTTGGGCGTAGTCTCGCGTACCCGAGATGGGGTTGGGCGTAGTTTCGCGTACCCGAGATGGGGGAGGGGGTTGCGCGTCGACTGCCACGCAACCCTTGACCGGTGAGGTGGTATACCCATAAGATTTCATATAACAAGAAGAAGTTTCCACGATACGATAAATCTACACGCGATCTCACTGGACGAAAGGGGAAGTCGATGTCCGCGAAAGCAAGCACCGCGCAGGAAGCGCCGGTCCTGGCGTCTGCGCCGAGGGAGAGCTACATCCCGAAGGTCACGAACGTCGACCCCGACTTCGCGATCCAGCCGGACCGGCACGATCGCGCACGGGCGGAACGTCGCTCGTGGCTCGGCCGCATCCCGCTCCTCGGCTGGTTCGCCGCCCGCTAGCGGTTACCTGGCCACCCGCGCTGGCCGCGTCCGGGAAGTGCGGGGTCGAAAGCCCCTGCCCTCCCGCCGGGCGTGTGCGGTGTGATGGATCCATGGCACGGAGTGAGTCGGCCGCATCGGTCCGCGCTGGGGCGGTGCCGGGCATCATCGTCAACGGCGTGCTGCTCTATGCGGCCAACGTGTGGCCGGGATGGTGGTCAGTGCCGTTCCTGACGCCGAGCACGACGAGGGTCATGGATGCGGTCAACGCCGCGTGGATCGCGGGCCTGGTGGCCAACGCTGTCTACCTGCTCGTCGGGTCGCCAGCGATCCGGGCGCTCGGGGAAATGGTCGTGCTCGTCTTCGGCCTCCTCGCGACACTGCGCGTGTGGGACGTGTTCCCCTTCGACTTCGCGGACGGCTCCTTCGACTGGGCCCTCCTGATGCGCATCGTCCTGGTGGTCGCCGTCGTGGGCGCGGTCATCGGGCTGATCGCCCAGCTGGTCGCGTTCGTGCGGGCGCTCGTGCGCCTCGGCGGGGGCGGCCGCGAGCTCAGGCACCCGTAGGGGACCTCGCGGTCCCAGGCCTCACACGCCCGTGGACTAGTGCGGCTCGGCGACGGGCTTCGACTCGGCCGAGCCGCGCTCGCGGAGGAAGCTGTACTCCTCTGCGCCTCCGAGCGCGTGATGCGGCAGCGGCCCTCCTCCCGCTCAGGGAGGAGGGCTGCTGCCTGGGGCCGGAGGCTATGCGTCGCCGCCGGCGTTCCCGGTCGTGCCCGCGTTGACGTCGAGCAGGCGGTACTTCTCGATCGCCTCGCGCGGCGCCCCCGCAGGGACCTCGCCGCGGCGCGCGAGCTCCTGGAGCGTGCGCACCACGACGGAGTGCGCGTCGATCTTGAAGAACCGCCGGGCGGCCGCGCGCGTGTCGGAGAAGCCGAAGCCGTCCGCGCCGAGCACGGCGTAGTCGCGGGGGACGAACTGGCGGATCTGGTCCGGAACGGCCTTCATGTAGTCGCTCACCGCCACCACGGGTCCGGACGTTGCGGCGAGCTGCCGGGTCACGAAGGGAACGGGGGCCTCGAGCTCCGGGTGGAGGAACGCCTGCTCCTCGGCGGCGAGGCCCTCGCGGCGCAGCTCGGTCCAGCTCGTCACGCTCCACACGTCCGCGGCCACGCCCCAGTCCTCGGCGAGGATCTGCCGGGCCTCGATCGCCCACGGCACCGCGACGCCCGAGGCGAGCACCTGCGCCCGGGGAGCGTCGGCACCGAGTCGAGCGAATGCGGAACCGGCGTCGTCCGCGGCGGTGTCCCCGCCCTCGCCGGGGGCGGGGAGCGGAAGCCGGTACATCCCGCGCAGCAGCGCGTCGACGTCGAGGCCTGCCGGTTCCGCGGGCTGGACGATCGGCTCGTTGTAGACGGTGAGGTAGTACATGACGTTGGGGTCCTCATGGGCGCCCCCGTACATCCGCTCGAGGCCCGCGCGCACGATGTGCCCGATCTCGTACCCGAAGGCGGGGTCGTAGGCGACGACCGCGGGGTTCGTCGAGGCCAGGATCGGGGAGTGTCCGTCGGCGTGCTGGAGTCCCTCGCCGGTGAGCGTGGTCCGGCCGGCCGTCGCGCCGATGACGAACCCGCGGGCCATCTGGTCCGCGGCGGCCCAGAAGGAGTCGCCGGTGCGCTGGAAGCCGAACATCGAGTAGAAGACGTAGACGGGCACGAGCGGCTCGCCGTGGGTCGCGTAGGAGGTGCCGGCCGCTGTGAACGCCGCCACCGCGCCGGCCTCGTTGATGCCGGGGTGGATGAGCTGCCCGGCAGGGGACTCCTTGTACGCGAGCACGAGGTCGCGGTCCACCGAGAGGTAGTTCTGGCCCTTCGGGTTGTAGATCTTCGCGGTCGGGAAGAACGCGTCCATGCCGAAGGTCCGGCTCTCGTCCGGGACGATCGGCACGATCCGGGAGCCGAACTCCTTGTCCCGCATGACGTCCTTGAGCAGGCGGACGAAGGACATCGTCGTGGCCGCCTGCTGCTTCCCGGAGCCGCGCTTGGCGATCTCGTAGGCCTTCTCGGAGGGGAGCGCGACGGCGCGGTGCTCCTTGCGCCGCTGCGGCACCGACCCGCCGAGCTCGCCCCGGCGGGCGAGGAGGTAGCGGATCTCCGGGGCGTCGGGGCCCGGGTGGTAGTACGGCGGCTCGTAGGGGTTCGCCTCGAGCTGCTCGTCAGTGATCGGGATCCGCAGGTGGTCGCGGAAGTCCTTGAGGTCCTGCAGGGTCATCTTCTTCATCTGGTGGGTCGCGTTGCGGCCCTCGAAGTGCGGACCCAGGCCGTACCCCTTGACGGTCTTGGCGAGGATGACGGTGGGCTGTCCCTTGTGCTCGACGGCCGCCCGGTAGGCCGCGTAGACCTTGTGGTAGTCGTGGCCGCCGCGCTTGAGGTTCCAGATCTGCTCGTCCGTGAGGTCCGCGACGAGTTCCTTCGTCTCCGGCGACTTGCCGAAGAAGTGGTCCCTCACGAACGCGCCGTTCTCGGCCTTGTAGGTCTGGTAGTCGCCGTCGGGGGTTTCGTTCATGATGCGCACGAGGTGCCCCTCGCGGTCCTTGGACAGGAGCGAGTCCCACTCGCGGCCCCAGACGACCTTGATGACGTTCCAGCCCGCGCCGCGGAAGAACGCCTCGAGCTCCTGCATGACCTTCCCGTTGCCGCGCACCGGGCCGTCGAGGCGCTGCAGGTTGCAGTTGACCACGAAGGTGAGGTTGTCGAGGTTCTCGTTGGCGGCGAGCTGGAGCAGGCCGCGGGACTCGGGCTCGTCCATCTCGCCGTCGCCGAGGAAGGCCCACACATGCTGGTCCGAGGTGTCCTTGATCCCGCGGTTGTGCAGATAGCGGTTGGACTGGGCCTGGTAGATGGCATTCATCGGCCCGATGCCCATCGAGACGGTCGGGAACTCCCAGAACTCAGGCATGAGCCGCGGGTGCGGGTAGGAGGAGAGGGCGTGGCCCTCACGGGACTTCTCCTGGCGGAAGCCGTCGAGGTCCTCCTCGGACAGGCGCCCCTCCATGAACGCGCGCGCGTACATGCCGGGGGAGGCGTGCCCCTGGAAGAAGACCTGGTCGCCGCCGCCTGGGTGGTCCTTGCCGCGGAAGAAGTGGTTGAACCCGACCTCGTAGAGGGTCGCCGCGCCGGCGTAGGTGGAGATGTGCCCGCCCACGCCGATGCCGGGCCGCTGCGCCCGGTGCACGAGTACGGCGGCGTTCCAGCGCATCCACGCGCGGTAGCGGCGCTCGGTCTCCTCGTCGCCCGGGTACTCGGGCTCCTGGTCCGCCGGTATGGTGTTCACGTAGTCGGTGGTGTGCACCATCGGCACGCCAACGCTCTGGGCGCCCGCGCGCTGCAGGATGCTCTTGACCATGAACTGGGCGCGTTCGGTGCCGCGCTCCGCGACGAGCGAGTCGAAGGACTCGATCCACTCCGCGGTCTCTTCCGGGTCACGGTCCAGCCCGGCAGCTGGGCTGCCGCCAACCTGGCCGCTGAGGAACTGGGTAGGCTCTCCAGTCAACACGTCCAACCTCTTTCTGCGCGCTCAGGTGGTGCGCGCGGAGTCTGGGGGACCTCGTCATCCCCAAAATTCCGCAATACGGAACTGAAATACTACGATGTGAAACTAGACTGGCGTCCTGACGTGATGCCCGTCAAGTTCGCGACGAACGGAGACAAACGATGACAGACACCGCGAGGTCCCGTGTGGCCGTCGTGACGGGCGCGGGAAGCGGGATCGGGCGAGCGGTCGCCCGCCGGCTGCTCGCCGAGGGCTGGAGCGTGGCGCTCGCCGGGCGCCGAGAGGCCCAACTGCGCGAGACGGCGGCTCCCGTCCCTGCTCCGGGACGCGCGCTCGTCGTGCCCTGCGACGTGACCCGGCCCGACGACGTCGAACGCCTCTTCGACGAGACCGGGGCCGCCTTCGGCCGCCTGGACGTCCTCTTCAACAACGCCGGGACGTTCGGGCCCGCCGGGGACGTGGGCGAGATCGACCTCGCCGACTGGGAGTCGACCCTCGCCGTGAACCTCACGGGGAGCTTCCTGTGCGCAGCCGCGGCGTTCCGCGTGATGAAGGCGCAGAAGCCCCAGGGGGGCAGGATCATCAACAACGGCTCGATCTCCGCGCACAGCCCGCGGCCGCGGTCCGTCGCGTACACCACGACGAAGCACGCCATCACGGGCCTCACCAAGAGCATCGAGCTCGACGGCCGGCCCTACGGGATCAGCTGCGGGCAGATCGACATCGGCAACACCCGTACCGAGATCATGACGACGCTCGGCGTCGGCGAGGGCGCACTCCAGGCCGACGGCACGCGGCGGGTCGAGCCGACGTTCGCGGTCGAGGAGGCCGCGAAGGCCGTCGCATTCATGGCGTCCCTGCCCCCGGAAGCAACAGTCGGGAACTTGCTCATCACGGCCGCGGGCATGCCCTTCGTCGGCCGCGGGTAGCTACGCGAGAGGCAGGAACTCGCTCAGGTCCGTCCTGATGCCCGAGGCGCTGAGCTTCCCGGACGCCAGCGCCTCGGGCCATACAAGGGCCCCGGTCGCGAGCGCGAGCCAGGTCTCGGCGTCGGTCTCCACCACGTTCGGGGGAGTGCCGCGCGTGTGCCGCGGCCCCTCGACGCACTGGGCGACCCCGAACGGCGGCACCCGCACCTCGACCGAGTTCCCCGGGGCCCGCTCGGCGAGCTCCTCGAGGAGGTAGCGCACCGCCGTCGCGAGCGTCTGCCGGGGCACGGTCCCGCGCACGACGGCGCCCTGGTCGCCTTCCCCGCTGCCGTCACCCGACCGTGCGGCGCGCCAGTCGGCGACGGCGGCGCGGCCGGCGTCGTGCGCGATCCTGCGGCGGACAGCCATGAGCGTCAGTCCTCCTAGTCCAGCAGCGCCGAGACGGCGCGCCCGAGGCGGATGCGGCCCACCTGGCGGCTGCCGCCCATGACCGGCTCGACGACGCGCTCGAGGACGCGGGCCACCTCGGGGACATCCACGGCGTCGGCGGCCGCGAGCATGGTCAGGCCCACGAGCGTCGTGGCGCGGAGGCTGCCGTCGAGGACCTTGACCGCGGCGGCGGCTCCCTGCGGGGTCGCGAGCACGAGGACGCCCTCAGCCCCGATCTTGGCCAGGATCCCAAGCTCCTCCATGACCACGGTGTTCTCCCTGTCGCGGCCTTGGACGGCCCACGGGTAGTCGAGCATCGACGTCGCGACCGTTGCCGCCCGGGCGTTCGCACCGGGGTCTCCCGGGGCCTTCGCGAGCTTCGAGTACGCCCTGGCCAGGCCCTGGAGTGAGAGGGCGGCCACCGGCGCGCCGCACCCGTCGATCCCCAGGTGGGCGATGAGCTCCTCGGCGTACTCCTCGATGGTGGCCCGGACCCGGTGCTGGAGGGGGTGGTTCGGCTCGAGGTAGCTGCGCCGGTCCCATCCGTTCTCCACACACGCCCAGAGGAACGCCGCGTGCTTGCCGGAGCAGTTGTAGGCAAGCTTCCGCCGTCCCTGCCCGGCCCGGACGAGCCACGCGCGGGCATTCTCGTCGGCCGGCCAGTCCGCCGGGCAGAGGAGGTCGTCCTCACGCAGGCCCGCGGCGTGCAGCATGCCCTCCACGACGTCCATGTGGTCCAGCGAGCCAGTGTGCGAGGCGCACGCGAGCGCCACCTGGCTGCCCCTCAGCGGGACGCCCGAGATCATGGACGTGAGCGCCTGGAAGGGCTTGAGCGTGGACCGGGCGAGGATCGGGCTGCGGATGTCGCCCAGCTCGGTCACGACGCTGCCGTCCCCGGCGACCACGACTCCCGCGCCGAGGTGCCGCGACTCGATGAAGCCGCTGCGCTCGATCACGGCGAGCTCGACCGCGTCGTCCGCCGCGAAGGTTGCGTGAGAGGCCATGGCGACAGTCTATGGTCGGGATACCCTTGGGGGCGTGAAGGTTCTCGTGATCGGCCCGGGTGGCCGCGAACACGCCATTGTCCGCTCTCTCCTCGCCGACCCGGGCGTCTCCGAGGTCCACGCGGCGCCGGGCAACGCCGGAATCGCGCAGGACGTCCCCGTGCACACCATCGACGCCAACAGCCCCGAGGCCGTCACGGCCCTCGCGCAGGAGCTCGGCGTGGACCTCGTGGTGGTCGGCCCCGAGGCGCCGCTGGCCGCCGGTGTGTCCGATGCCGTCCGCGCGGCCGGCATCCCCGTCTTCGGCCCGAGCCGGGCCGCGGCGCAGCTCGAGGCCTCGAAGTCCTTCGCCAAGCAGGTCATGGCCGAGGCCGGGGTCCCGACGGCGATGGCACGCGTTGCCGTGAATGCCCAGGAGGCCGCTGACGCCCTCGACGCGTTCGGCGCCCCCTACGTCGTCAAGGACGACGGGCTCGCCGCCGGCAAGGGCGTCGTCGTGACCTCGGACCGTGACGCGGCGCTCGCCCACGCGCAGGCCTGCTTCGACGCTGGCGGCTCGGTGGTGATCGAGGAGTTCCTCGACGGGCCCGAGGTCTCCCTCTTCGTCCTCTCCGACGGCTCGACAGTGGTCCCGCTGGCCCCGGCCCAGGACTTCAAGCGGATCTTCGACAATGACGAGGGCCCCAACACCGGCGGAATGGGCGCCTACACGCCGCTCGAGTGGGCCCCCGAGGGCCTCGTCGAGGAGGTGGTCGAGCGGGTCGCCCAGCCCACCGTGGACGAGATGGCCAAGCGCGGCACCCCGTTCGTGGGCGTCCTCTACTGCGGCCTCGCCCTCACCTCCCGCGGCACGCGCGTCATCGAGTTCAATGCGCGCTTCGGCGACCCGGAGACCCAGGCTGTCCTCGCCCGGCTCACGACGCCGCTCGGCGGGCTCCTGCTCGCGGCCGCGACCGGGCGGCTGGACCGGGCCGAGGAGCTGCGCTGGGCGCCCGAGACCGCGGTCGCCGTCGTGCTCGCCTCCAAGGACTACCCCGACACGCCCCGCACGGGCGACCGCATCCGCGGCCTGAAGAAGGCCAACGCTCTCGAGGGGGTGCACGTGCTCCACGCGGGGACGAAGCTCAACGACGCCGGCAAGGTCGTCTCCTCGGGCGGCCGGGTCCTGGCGGTCGTCGCCCTCGGGGACGGGCTGGCCCAGGCGCGCCGACGCGCGTACGAGGGCATCGCCCAGCTCGGGCTCGACGGCGGGCAGTTCCGCACGGACATCGCCGCCAAGGCCGAGCGCGGTGAGATCACCGTGCCGGGAGGGCGCAATCCGGTCGAGTCCGGTGCTGCCGGGACGGGGGCCGAATGATGGCCGGCTACCAGACCGAGACGCTCGATCTCCCGGGGTGGCGCCACGTCTACTCCGGCAAGGTCCGCGACCTGTACGAGCCGGCGGACTCCGGGCCGGGCGAGAGCGACCGCGTCCTCGTCGTCGCGAGCGACCGCATCTCCGCCTACGACTTCGTGCTCGCCAGCACCATCCCGGACAAGGGCCGCATCCTCACCCAGCTGAGCCTGTGGTGGTTCGACCAGCTCAACGTGGCCAACCACGTTCTCGGCTCGACCGCCGAGGACGGCGTCCCCGTGGAGGTCGAGGGCCGTGCCATGATCTGCCGCCGGCTCGAGATGTACCCCGTGGAGTGCATCGCGCGCGGCTACCTCACGGGATCCGGCCTCGCCGAGTACCGCGAATCCGGCACGGTCTGCGAGATCCCGCTGCCCACCGGGCTCGTGGACGGCTCGCGCCTGCCCGAGGCCATCTTCACGCCCTCGGCCAAGGCCGCCGTCGGCGAGCACGACGAGAACATCACCTATGAGGACGTGACCGGCATGGTGGGCGACGACGCCGCCGCCCAGCTGCGCGACCTCACCCTCGAGATCTACCGGGAAGCCGAGAAGATCGCCCGCGAGCGGGGCATCATCCTCGCGGACACGAAGGTGGAGTTCGGCCTCGACCCGGTGACCGGGTACATCACCCTCGGCGACGAGGTGCTCACGCCGGACTCGTCGCGCTTCTGGGACTCCAAGACCTGGGAGCCGGGAAAGGCGCAGCCCTCGTTCGACAAGCAGTACGTCCGCGACTGGCTCACCTCCGCGGAGTCCGGGTGGGACCGTGCCTCCGGCCAGGAGCCGCCCGCGCTTCCGGCCGCCGTCGTCGAGCGCACCCGCGCCCGCTATGTCGAGGCCTACGAGAAGCTCACGGGCCGCACGTTCGCGTGACGCGTCCGCGCGGAGCGGGCGCCTGACGCGTCCGCCGGGCCCCGTGCCCGGCGGACGCGCTCAGCTTCCGTTCGAGACTGCGCCCCTCTCGGCCCGCTGCTCCGCGAGGCGGATCTCGAGGATCGCGTCCATGGTCTGCTGGACCTTGTCCGAGGCGCCCGCGTAGCTGAACTGCTCGCGCGCGTCCTTGAGCATCTCGAGGGCTTCGTCGTTCCGGGCGAGGGCCTTGAGGGCGCGCCCGTAGAGCAGCGCCACCTCGCCGGCCGTGTGCCGCCCGAGCACGGACTTCTCGGCGTGGATCGACTTCAGGATCTCGATGGCGCGCGAGATCTCCCCGTTGAGGTAGAGCCAGCGTGCGCGGATGAAGCTCACCTCGAGCTGCTCGGTCCGAGAGCCGCCCACGATGCTCAGGGCGAGCTCGGCGCGCTCGATCGCGGCGAGGGTCTCCGGCTCGATGATGCCGCCCGAGAGGCGAACCGCGGCGGAGGCCTTGTTGAACCGGGCCCACAGCTCGATGTCGTTCGCGGGGGAAAGGAGCTTGGCCGCACGCTCGTGGTGCTTGACGCCCTCCTCGTAGTCGGCGCGCATGAAGGCGACGTTCCCGATCACCCATTCGACCTCGCCGGCGAGCTGGCCCATGGAGTCCTCGTCGATGAGCGTTGCGAGGATGCGGCACTGGTCCCACGCCTCCTCGAGCTTCCCGCTCTCCGCGAGGGCGCCGATGAGGGCGCGCAGCGCCCCGACGTAGATGGTGGAGCCGGCTGGAAGCTGCGCGCCGAGCCGCACGGCCTCGCGGGCGTGCTCGATGGCGGTCCCGAGCTGCCCGAGCCCGTGGCAGACGGCGGCGAGCATCTGGCGCGCGCGCACGGCGAGGCCCCTGGACTCCGAGACGATCGGATGCTCGAGGAGGTGCTGGACGATCCGCTGGCACTCCGCGAGCTCGCCCTGCTTCATGAGGCACTCGGCCTGCATGTAGGTCATGTTCCACCACGCGCTGTTGTTCTTCCCCTCAAGGGCGAACTGGGCGGCGGTGGCAGCGTGGGTCGCGGCCTGCGCGTAGTCCCTCAGGTCCCACGCCTGGCGCGCGTAGAGGCCGGCCAGCACGTACTCGGCGTCGTTGGCGCTCACGGGCTGGCTCCAGGCCTCGAGCGCCTTGGGCGCGAGCTGCAGCCTGCGGGCCAGCTCCTGGATCACCTCGGCCGTGGGCTCCCGGCGGCCGGTCTCCAGGAGGGAGATGTAGCTGGGCGAGTACAGGTCTTTCCCGAGTTCGGCCTGCGTGAGCCCGCGTTCGAGCCGCTCCGCGCGCAGCTTCTCGCCGAATCCACTGCCCACACTGTCCTCCTGGCCCCCGGCGCCGGTCGTACCGGCCAATTACACCTTCTACTATGGACAATCATCGCGGACCCCGCCGCGTCTTGACAGGCCATGTGGAAATTATTTTACTTGGTGTGTCAATCATGACAAAGCACGCTCTGCCCGATCCACGCACCCTTTCCCGGGTCGCTCCCGGGATGAAACCCACAAGGACATGATCATGCTCAAGAAACTCATTGCCGCCCTGGCCGTGGCCGGTTCTCTCGCGATCTCCGGGGTTGCCGTTGCTCCCACCGCGATCGGCAACTGGCCTGACCCGATGAGCGCCCCGGTCGCCGGCTCCGCCAAGGGCGGCTCGACGACCCCGATGATCGGGAACTGGCCGGACCCGATGTAAGAGGCACGCTGTTCAGGGGGCTTCCAGAGGGGCGCTTCGGAGACGTTCTCCGAAGCGCCTCTCTGCTGTCTGCAGGAGGGCTGTCCCCGGGGCGGCTGTCTCCCGGCGACTGTCTTCCAGCGGTCCGCCCTTGTTCCGACCGCACCGCCGCGGGACCTTCGTCCCCTTCCCGCCCCGGCTCTGCTGACGAAGAATGAATGGCGTGAGCGCAACGGACCATGCACCGGTCGGGTCCCGCCGTCCTCACTCCGCCGCGCATGGCATTCCCGCCGGGCTGGACGAGGCCGCCGCCGCAGCGCTCAGGGAACAGGTGGGACCGAATGTCCTCCCGCGGGAGAGGCCGCGCCCCTGGTGGGTCCGGCTCGGCGCCGAGCTGGGCCACTTCTTCGCGCTCATGCTGTGGGCGGCGTCGATCCTGTCGTTCGTCGCCGGGATGCCCGAGCTCGGCTGGGCCATCGCCGCCGTCGTCGTGGTGAACGGACTCTTCGCGTTCCTCCAGGAGGCGAGGGCAGAGCGCGCCTCGGCGAAGCTGCGCGACCTGCTCCCGAACCGAGTCCAGGTCAGGCGCGGTGGACACACACGCGTGGTCGACGCCGCGGACCTTGTGCCCGGGGACATCGTCCTCCTCGCGGCGGGGGACAGGGTGCCAGCCGACCTCGACCTCGTGTCCACTTCGTCCCTCGCCCTCGACGAGTCCATGCTCACCGGCGAGAGCCTTCCGGTCCCCCGCGAGGCGGGTGACGCGGCGGCCGGCGGCACGTTCGTCGCGGCGGGAGACGCCGTCGGACGCGTGAGCGCCACCGGAGCGGCCACGAAGCTCGCCGAGATCGCCAGCCTCACCACGCGCGCGGTGCCGCCGGCGAGCCCCCTCGACCTCGAACTGCGGCGCATCGTGAGGATCATCGCCATCGTCGCCGTGACCGTGGGCGCGGTGTTCTTCGTCATCTCGCTCCTGATCGGGAACCCGATCACCGGGGCGTTCCTGTTCGCCATCGGGGTGACCGTGGCGCTCGTGCCCGAAGGGCTCCTCCCGACGGTGACGCTCTCGCTCGCCATGGGGGCCCAGCGCATGAGCCGCAGGCACGCCCTCGTCCGCAACCTCGAAGCCGTCGAGACGCTCGGGTCGACCACCTTCATCTGCACCGACAAGACCGGGACGCTCACCCAGAACCGCATGAGCGCCGTCGAGGTCTGGACCCCGCACGGCACCGTCGTCCTCGAGGGGACCGGGTACGCCCCGACGGCGGCGGTCAAAGGCCCCGACGACGCGCGGTCGGCGGCTGCGCGGCTCGCGACGGGCGCCCGCGCCGCCTCGCAGGGAGACGTCGAGGAGCACGACGGCGAGTGGCGCGCCGTGGGCGATCCGATGGAGGCCGCCCTCGTGGCCCTGGACCGGCGGCTCGGCGGGACGGAGACCGGCGCCGTTCCCACCGCCGGCTTCGCCTTCGACGAGGAGCGCAAGCGACAGAGCGCGGTCCTCGCGCATTCGGGCGCGGCGGAACTGTGGGTCAAAGGCGCGCCCGAGACGCTGCTCGGGCTCTGCGTCGGCGACGGCGTGGAGCGCGGCGTGGAGCGCGGCGTGCCGGGAGGAGCGGACGAGCGCGCATGGCTCGTCCGGGCCGAGGAGGCCCTCGAGGCGCTCGCCTCCCGGGGCCTGCGCGTGCTTGCCGTGGCGTCCCGCGGGCTAGCGCCGGCCGAGGCGGCCGACGCCGAGCAGGGCCGGGCGGACGCCGTCGTGCTCGAGGAGCGGCTCGTGCTGCGCGGGCTCATCGGGCTGCACGACCCTCCCCGGCCCGCCGTCGCGGGAGCGATCCGGCAGGCGCGGGACGCCGGGATCCGCCTCGCCATGGTGACCGGGGACCATCCGACGACCGCGGCGGCGATCGCGCGGGAGATCGGGCTCATCGTGCGAGGCAGCGGCGCCGACGCGGTGATCGAGGGCGATTCCCTGCCGGAGGACCTCCAGGTCCTCGGCGCACTCCTGGACCGGGACGGCGTGGTCATCTCCCGGGTGAGCCCCGAGCAGAAGCTCGACGTCGCCCGGGCGCTGCAGGCCCGTGGGCACGTCGTCGCGATGACCGGCGACGGCGTCAACGACGGCCCGGCGCTCGAGGCGGCCGACATCGGGGTGGCGATGGGCCGCAGCGGGACCGACGTGGCGCGGAACGCGGCAGATCTCGTGCTCCTCGACGACGACTTCGCGACCATCATCGCCGCCGTCGAGCAGGGCCGGGCGACCTACGCCAACATCCGGCGCTTCCTCACCTACCACCTCACCGACAACGTCGCCGAGCTGACGCCGTTCATCGTCTGGGCGCTTTCGGCCGGGCACTTCCCGCCCGCGATCGGCGTCCTGCAGATCCTGTTCCTCGACATCGGCACCGACCTGTTCCCGGCGCTCGCCCTCGGAAGCGAGCGGCCGAGCGAAGGGGTGCTCAAGCGGCCTCCCGAGCGGCGGCACCTCATGGACGGGAGCCTCCTGTTCCGCGTGTTCGCGGTCCTCGGCCCCGTCGAGGTGCTGTTCGAGATGGCCGCGTTCACCGTGGTCCTGTGGCTCGGGGGCTGGCGGCCGGGCGGCGACCTCCCGGCGCCCGGCGTCGTGGCGGCGGCTTCCGGGGCGGCGTTCACGGCAGTGGTGCTCGGCCAGCTCGCCAACGCCTTCGCGTGCCGGAGCGCGAGCAGGCCCGCATGGCGGCTCTCCTGGACGGGGAATCCGCTCCTGCTCTGGGCGGTGGGGGTCGAGGGGGCCCTCCTCGCGGTGTTCCTCTTCGTGGGGCCGATCGCCCAGCTCCTGGGCCAGGCGCCGCCGCCATTGGCGGGGTTCATCCTCGCGGCGCTCGCGATCCCGGGAGTCCTCGCCGCAGACGCGCTGCACAAGTGGTCCCGCCATCGGCTCGGACGGGGGCATACGCATCCGGTGCTGCCGCACCACTGACCCCGCCGTCTTCGGGCGCGATCCGGGCATGCGAAAGGCCCCGCAGCTCTGGCTGCGGGGCCTCTCTGTGGTCGGGATGACAGGATTTGAACCTGCGACCTCTTCGTCCCGAACGAAGCGCGCTACCAAGCTGCGCTACATCCCGATCCGTCCCCCGGGTCTCCCCGGAGCAACTCATCCAGAGTACCCGATTCGCCCCCGAAGGCGAAATCGACCAGCCCTGCCGTGAGGGGGTCCCGCGGGGGTCAGACGAGCGAGTCGCGCCACGCGCCGTGAAGCGCTGCGAAGCGGCTGCCGCCCGAAAGGAGGTCTGCGGGGGAGCCGTCCTCGACAATCCGTCCCCCCTCCATGACGAGCACCCGGTCGGCGATCTCCACCGTCGAGAGCCGGTGCGCGATGATGATCGCCGTCCGGGCTGCGGGTGCCGCCGGACTCCCGCCGCCTGCCGCGGGCGAGCGGGCGCCGTCGTGCGGGCTACCGTCCAGCAGCCGCGCCAGCCCGGCTTGGACGAGCCGCTCCGAGGGGATATCGAGTGAGCTCGTGGCCTCGTCGAGGATGAGCACGGCGGGGTCCGCGAGCACCGCCCGCGCGAACGAGATGAGCTGCCGCTGCCCCGCCGAGACGCGGCCGCCGCGCTTGGTCACGTCCGTGTCGTAGCCCTCGGGGAGGGCGGCGATGAAGTCGTGGGCGCCGACGGCGCGGGCCGCCTGCTCGATCTCGGTCCGGGACGCCTCGGGCCGGCCGAGCGCGATGTTGTCCGCGACGGAGCCCGAGAAGAGGAACGCCTCCTGGGTGACCATGACCACCGCCCGGCGCAGGTCCCGCGTCGAGAGCCTCCGGAGGTCGACGCCGTCGAGCGTCACGGAGCCTGCCGCGGGGTCGTAGAACCGGGCCACGAGTTTGGCGAGGGTCGACTTCCCCGCCCCGGTCGCGCCGACGAGCGCGACGGTCTGCCCGGCGGGGATCCGCATCGAGAACTCCGGCAGGACCTCGGGACCCTGGCCGTAGGCGAATGCGACCGACTCGAACGCGATGTCGCCGCGGGCCTGGGGGAGGGGGACCGGGTCGGGGGGCGGCTGGACGGTCGGGACCTCCTCGAGCAGTCCCGACACCTTCTCGAGGGCGGCCTGGGCGCTCTGGAAGGAGTTGTAGAACATCGCCATCTGCTCCAGCGGGGCGAAGAACCGCTTCGTGGAGAGCACGACGGCGAGGAGCACGCCGACCTCGAGGCTTCCCCCGAGCACACGGAACCCCGCGACCAGGAGCACCACCGCGACCGTCACATTCCCGATCAGCACGAGGCCCGGCTGGAACACCCCGTGCAGCCTGATCGAGCGGAGGGTCACGCCGGCATAGTCGTCGGCGAGCCGCCCGTACACGTCCGCGTTCTCGCGCTCCTTCCGGAACGCCTTGACGGCGCGGATCCCCGTCATCGTCTCCACGAAGTGCACGATCAGCCGCGCCGACACCACCCGCGACGCCCGGAAGGCCCGCTGCGAGCGGATCTGGTACCAGCGGGCCAGCAGCGCCATGGGGACCGCGGCGCCGAGCATGATCAGCCCCGAGCGCCAGTCGAGCAGGAAGACGGTCACGGCCGTGAAGCCCATGAACAGCAGCCCTGACGCGAGCGCGCTCACCCCCGAGTCCAGGAGCTCGCGAAGGGCCTCGAGGTCGGAGGTCTGGCGGGAGATGATCCGCCCCGAGGTGTACGACTCGTGGAAGTCCAGGCTCAGCCGCTGGGTGTGCCGGAACACCCGCACACGCAGGTCGAGGAGCATGCTCTGGCTCATCCTCGCGGTGGAGGTGACGTAGCCCGCGGTGAGCAGCGCCGTCGTGAGCGCGGCGGCAAGGTAGCCGCCCCCCGCGAGCCAGACGGGCGCGGAGTCCCCGGCCGCGAGGGCAGGGAGTGCGCGGTCGATCCCGAACGCGATGAGCGCCGGGCCGGTGGCCCGCGCCGCCTGCGAGACGACGACCATCGCGAGTGTCGCCCACAGCCGGGTCCGCACGGGCCGGATGAGGTCGCCGAGGAGCCTGAGCGAGCGCCGCCGCGCGGCGCGGCTCTCCTCCCGGGACAGGTCGACGGCGTCTTCCGACGCGGTGCCGCGGCCAACCGGCCGCCGCGGCTGCCCGTGCCCCGCGCCTGTCCCGTGGCTCATCGTGCCTCCTCCAGCGTCTCGTCGAGGTCCGGGTCCGCGCGGCCGTCCAGGTCGCGCGGTCCTGCCGGAAGGCTCGCGATGACCCAGCGGTAGTGGGCGCTGCGCCCGAGCAGCTCCGTGTGGGTCCCCACGTCCTCGACCACGCCGTCGCGCAGGAGCGCGACGCGGTCCGCGAGGGCAACTGTCGAGGGCCGGTGGGCCACGATGAGGGTCGTCACGTGGGCGAGGGCGTCACGCAGGCGTGCCGAGACGCGCTCCTCGGTGGCGACGTCCAGTGCGGAGAGCGGGTCATCGAGGACGAGCACCGCAGGCTTGGCCGCGATGGCCCTCGCCAGCGCGATGCGCTGCCGTTGGCCGCCCGAGAGGCTCAGCCCTTCCTCGCCGATCGTCGTCGCGAGGCCATCTGGGAGCGAGTGCGCGAACTGGGCCTGGGCGACCTCGAGCGCCTCCTCGAGCGCGGCCTCCGCCTCGGGCCCTTCCCGCACCGGGGCCCCGAGCAGGACGTTGTCCCGCACCGAGGAGGAGAAGAGGATCGTGTCCTCGAACGCCACGGCGACCAGGCTCCGCAGTTCCGCGAGCGGCAGCCGGCGGACGTCGACGCCGTCGATCTCCACGGCGCCGCCGGTCACGTCGTAGAGCCGCGGGACGAGCTGCAGGAGGGTGCTCTTCCCGGAGCCCGTCGCCCCGACGAGCGCCATCGTCTCGCCCGCACGTACCTCGAGGTCGACGCCGCGAAGCACCTCCCCGGACGGGCCGGCTCCCGCCTCGGTCCCGTCCGCGCCTGGCCGGGCGGCGCCGTCGTGCGCGAAACCGAACCGCACCCCACGGAAGGTGAGCGCACCGCGGGGGGACGGAAGGTGCACCGGTTCCGCAGGGTCGATGACGGTGCGGCGCGCGTCCATGACCTCGAAGTGCCGGTCCACGGCCGTCTTCGCGGTGAGCGCCATGCCCACGAGCATGCCGCTGGCCTCGACCGGCTGCGCGACGGCGGCGGCCGTGGCGAAGAAGGCCGCGAGGGACCCGATCGAGATCTGCCCCGTGGAGGCCAGCCAGATCCCGGTCACGAGCCCGGCGCCGAGGGCGAGCTCGGGCAGGAGCGTCACCACGAGGCTGAACAGGGCCTGATGCCGGGCCTTCGCGACCTCCGTGTCGCGCAGCTGCTCAGCCTGCTCCGCGAAGTTCTCGAGCGCCTCCCGTGCGCGGCCGAACGCCTTGAGCACGCGGATGCCGTGCACGGACTCCTCGACGGTCGTGGCGAGGTCGCCGGCCTGGTCCTGGCTGCGTCGTGTCGCGAGGGAGAACCGCCGGCGGAACACGGCCCCGTACACCATGATGGGCAGCGCCGCGGCGAGGAAGATGAGTGCCAGCTGCCACGAGATCGAGAACAGGAGCACCACCCCGAGTGCCACCGTGCTGACGGAGACGACGAGGAAGATCGCGCCGAAGGCGAGCCAGCGGCGCAGGAACCCGAGGTCGGCGACCGAGCGCGAGAGAAGCTGCCCCGAGCCCCAGCGGTCGTGGAAGGCCACCGGCAGGTCCTGCAGGTGGCCGTACATCGTCAGGCGCATCTCGCGCTCGAGCCGGACGCTCGGCTCGATCACGAGGCGCCGGCGCAGCACCATCATCCCCGCCTCCGCTGCGCCCAGCACGAGCACGACGCCGGCCGCCCACCACACGGCGGACGGCTGGGTCCCCGGGCGCACGAGCTCGTCGATGACGCGGCGCAGCACCTGCGGGATCGACAGGGCGAGGGCGGCCCCGGCGAGGGCGACGACGAGGCCGAGGACGAGCCGGGGGACGATGGGGCGCACGATCGGCCCGAGACGGGCGATGGAACGGATGAACGAACTCTGCGGGACCTGCTGGCGCATGCCGGCGCTCACGACCTTCCGGGGAGGAGGAAGTCAGCTGGGGGTACCTACCCTACGCCCGAGAACCGGTTTCCGGCGGTCCGGGGGCGCCGACGTCAGGGGCGGGCGGTGAGGGTCAGCAGGACGGCCTCGGGCCGGCAGGCGATGCGGACGGGCGCGAAGCGGGAGGTCCCGATGCCGCCCGAGACGTTGAGCGGCACGACCCGGCCGTCGTTCTCCCACGGCGTCAGGCCCTTGGCCCGCCACGTGGGCAGGTCGCAGTTGGAGACCAGGGCGCCGAAGCCGGGGAGGCAGATCTGGCCCCCGTGCGTGTGGCCGGCAAGGATCAGGTCCGCGCCGGCGTCGGTGAAGTGGTCCAAGACGCGCTGGTATGGGGCGTGGATCACCGCGACCCTGATGTTGGGCTTCGTCTCGTAGCCCGACGCTCCCCGGGGCCAGTCGGCGTACCGCTCGCGCCTGAGATGGGGGTCGTCGACGCCCGAGAAGTCGAAGCGGACGTCGTCCAGGTTCAGCGACTGGGAGCGGTTCGTCAGGTCGATCCACCCGCCGGCGCCGAAGCCGGTGAAGAGGCGCCGCCAGTCGAGCTCGATCCTCCGCGGCAGCGGCTTCCTGTTCGAGGGCCCGACGAGGTAGCCGGCCGGGTTCTTCAGGACGGGGGCGTAGTAGTCGTTGGACCCGGGAACGAAGACCCCGGGGAACCGCAGCAGCGGTGCGACCGCCGCGAGCAGGGGCGCCACCGCGTCGGGGTGGCTCAGGTTGTCCCCGGTGTTGACCACGAGGTCCGGCTCGAGGTCGGCCAGGCCGGAGAGCCACCGCGCCTTCTTCTCCTGGCCGGGAACGAAATGGATGTCGCTCAGGTGCAGGACCCGGACGGGCCGCGAGCCCGCGGGGAGGACGGGGACGGTCTCCTCGCGGAGCACGAACTGCTCCTTCTCCCACCATCCGTAGGCGGCCGCCGCGGCGCCGGCACTGGCGCAGAGCCCGGCGGCCAGCGCAGCCCGGCGAGCCCCGGTGAGCGTGGCCGCGGACAGCCGGGCCGCCGTCGTGCGCGGTGCGGTGCGGTGCATGCGGCTAGCCGTTGCCGTTGCCGTTGTTGCGCTTGGTGCTGTTGTTCCCGCCGGGCGCCGGAGCCGGCGCAGGCTGGGGGGCCTGCGGCTGTGCCGGCTGCTGCTCAGGCGTGGACGCCTGCGGGGACGTGGTGGTCCTGTTCGTGGTGCTGCCGCCGGTCATCGAGGCGGGCGGGGCCTCGAAGGGGTCGGTCTTGTACAGCTTGGCGACCTGGGCCATGTAGTCGCCCCACTGCGGACCGGCGATGTACGCGCCGTCCACCACCGGGTAGAACTTGCCGTTGATCGTCACGTTGCGGCCCAGACGCGAGCTCGGATCCTGGAGCGCCTCGCCGAAGAACGACGCCGTGACGAGGCCCGTGGTAAAGCCGAGCACCCACGTCTGGCTGTTGAAGTTGTTCGTACCGGTCTTCGCGGCCGAAGGCGCGCCGATCTTCGGGATCTGGTAGCCGGAACCGCGGACCAGGACGTCCTGGAGCGCGAAGTTCACGCCCTTGGCGACATCCGGCTTGATGACGTTCTGCTGGCAGCTCGGGGCCTGCCCGCCGATCTTGTCGCCCTTGACGTCCGTCACTTCGGCGATGCTCATCGGGGCGCAGTAGGTGCCGCCGCTCGCGAACACCGCGAACGCGCTCGCCATGGTCATCGGGGAGACGTTGTACGGGCCGAGGAGGCTCGAGAGCGTGGACATGTCCAGCTTCTCCTTGCCCTCGCCGTCATGGAGCTGGACCGCGTCCGCGATCCGCTGGATGTCGCAGAAGTCGTTCAGCCCCGCGGCCGTCGCGTACGTGGCGGTGTTGATCGAGTTGTAGAGGCCGTAGTTGATGGGCATCGACCGGTAGAAGCCCTCGTCGTTGTTCTGCAGCGTCGGGGCAGCGCCGAGGCTCTCCTCGGCGCTGTTGAAGGCGCCGGTGACCCGGTTGCACGTGGTCTTCCAGGGGTAGTTCAGCGGGTAGACGCGCCGGGACGCGTCGATCGTCTGCGTCGCGGACTTGCCCTCGGTGAGCCACGCGGAGAACGTGAACGGCTTCATCGTCGAGCCCGGCTGGAACCCGCCGGCGCCTCCGATGTCGTTGCCGTTGGCGTCCTTGCGGTCCACGTTGAAGTTGTAGACGGTCGAGAAGTTGGAGCCCTGCCCCGGGAGCATCCGGGAGTTCTGCGCCATCGCGAGGACCTTGCCGGTGCCCGGCTCGATGGTCAGGAGCGAGGCGCCCCACTTGTCCGGGTTCGCGCCGGCGGTCGCGTCCACCCGGGCCTGGGCCGGGGCCTGGAGGCGCGGGTCGAGGGTGGTCTTGATCGTCAGGCCGCCACGGAAGACCTTCTTCTCGCGATCGTCCGGGGTGGCCCCGTAGGCCGGGTCGTTGAGGATCTGGTGCAGGACGTAGTCGCAGAAGTACGCGGCCTGGGACGCGTACGCGCAGCCCTGCTTCGGCGGGTTGACCTTGAGCTGGATCGGCGTGGCGATGGCCTCGTCGTGCTGCTGCTGGTTGATCTTGCCGTGCTGGAGCATCGCGTCGATGACGAGGTTGCGCCGCTGCAGCGCGTTGTCCGGGTTGATCTCCGGGTTGTACATCGTCGGGCTGTTCACCAGCCCCGCGAGCATCGCGGCCTGCGGGATCGTCAGGTTCTTGGCGTCCGTCGAGAAGAAGTACTGGCTCGCTGCCTGGATGCCGTACGCGTTGCGGTTGAAGAACACGATGTTGAGGTAGCCCTCGAGGATCTGGTCCTTCGAGTACTGCTTCTCGAGTGCGATCGAGAGCTTCATCTCGCGCAGCTTGTCGCCCACGCCCTTCTGGCCGTTGAGCACGACGTCGGCGTCCTTGCCCTGGGCCACGAGCGACTCGTTGATCACGTTGGTGACGTACTGCTGGGTGATCGTCGAGGCGCCCTGGCGGCTGCCGCGGACGTTGGCCGCGAGGGCGCGCAGGATGCCGGTGGTGTCGACGCCGCCGTGCTCGTAGAAGCGCGCGTCCTCGATCGCGATGATGGCGTCCTTGATGTTCGGCGACATCTGGTCCAGCGGGACGCGCGTCCGGTTCTCCGCGTACAGGCTCGCGATCTCGGATCCGTCCGCGGCGAGCACCCGGGTCACCTGCCCCGGCTGGTCCACCTTGAGCTCGCCCGGGAGGCTGTCGAAGAACTGGACGGAGCCGTTCGCCGCACTGCCCGTGACGGCCGCCGCGGGCACCATGAGACCGGCAACGAGCACGCCGCAGATCGCACTCACGCCAAGGAATGCGAGGATCTTGCCCAAGGTGGTGGCCGTGTCAAAGACAGGGTTCTTGCCAGACGCCATGTGTGCCAGTCTACCGGGAGGGGCTAATCTGGCCTCATGACCGCCTGGGAATACGCCACCGTGCCGCTGATCGTGCACGCCACGAAGCAGATCCTCGACCAGTGGGGCGCGGACGGCTGGGAACTCGTCCAGGTCGTTCCCGGGCCCGGCGGAAACGGGCTCGTCGCCTACATGAAGAGGGAGAAGCAGGCATGACCCAGGAGGCATCCAAGACCGGCACGGACGCCGAGGTGGCCAGCGCCGTCGAGCGCCGTCTGGCAGACCTCGGCCTCGCGCTGCCGGAGGTGGCCGCCCCCGTTGCCGCGTACGTCCCCGCCGTGGTGACCGGCTCGACCGTGTACACGTCCGGCCAGCTGCCCTTTGTCTCCGGCCAGCTCCCCGCCACCGGAAAGGTCGGCGCCGAGGTGACGGCGGACGACGCGAAGAAGTACGCGGAACTGTGCATCATCAACGCGCTTGCCGCGGTCAAGGCCCAGATCGGGGACCTCGACCGCATCACGCGGATCGTCAAGGTCGTGGGCTTCGTGGCCTCCGATCCGCAGTTCACCGGCCAGCCCGGGGTCGTCAACGGGGCTTCGGAGCTGCTCGGCAAGGTCTTCGGCGATGCGGGGACCCACGCCCGCTCCGCCGTCGGCGTCGCGGTCCTGCCGCTCGACGCCCCAGTGGAGGTTGAGTTGATTGCCGACTTCGCTTAGGCGCCGTTTCATCCTGCCCAAGCGCCTGCAGGGCGCGGCGCGCAGCTGGCTCGACGAGGTCGAGCGCGCGCCCCGCAAACCCCGGTTCGCCTCGTCCGTGGCGCTCGTGCGCGACTCCGCGGACGGGACCGAGACCTGGCTGAGCTACCGCGGGGGTGAGTCACCGCTCGGCGTCGTGGGCTTCCCCGGCGGTTCGGTCGAGAACACCGACCTCGACAGCTTCGACTGGTTCGGCCCCTCCGTGGGGCAGTGGGCCGAACTCCTCGGCACCGAGGACTACGCACTGGCCCGCACGCACGTCGTGGCGGCCATCCGCGAGCTCTTCGAGGAATCCGGCGTCCTCCTCGCTGGGTCCGACGAGTCCGTCGTGGTCGAGGGCACGAGCACCCCGGACTGGACGCGCGCCCGCGAGGCCCTCGCCGGGCAGGAGATCACCTTCGCCCAACTCCTCGCCAAGAGGGGACTCGGGCTGCGCACGGACCTCCTGCGGCCGCTCGTCCACTGGGTCACACCGGACTTCGCCCACCGCCGCTTCGACACGCGCTACTTCGCCGCGACCCTGCCGGTCGGGCAGACCCCGACCCTGCTGCCGAGCAAGGGCGTGTGGGGCCAGTGGGTGTGCGCCGGGAAGGTCGTCGCCGAGCGCGAGACCCCTGCCCTCGGAGACGAGATCGGCCAGCCGGACACCCGCGGGCTGCCGCTGCCCGAGCTGCTGGTGCCGGCCACGGAGATCATCCTGGCCAAGATGGCCAAGGCCAAGGGCTGCATCGCCTACCTCAACATCCGGCGCACGACCCACACCTACCAGGCCCAGCTGGCCGAGGACTCGGGCCAGCTCTTCCTCGAGGTCGAGGCTCCGGGCGCGGTCGCGCCGCCCACCGAGGCGCTCCACACTGTGCCGCACGGCGGCGGGGCGCACCCCGCATCGCACCCGTCCGCGGTGGCCCACGACGGCGGGGCCTGACCGCCGCTGCGTCCTCGCCCGAGCATGGGGCCCGGCGAACAACGAAACAAGGAGCCGGGCCCCTGCAGGGGACCGGCTCCTTGTCTTGTCGGAGGCGCCTTGCGGCGGCGTCTTGTCGGCGGCCGGGCGGTCAGCGCGAGCGCTGGCGGAGGCGCTGCATGTCCAGGATCACGACGGCGCGGGCCTCGAGGCGGATCCAGCCGCGCTGGACGAACTCGGCGAGGGCCTTGTTGACGGTCTCGCGGGAGGCGCCCACCAGCTGGGCCAGCTCCTCCTGCGTGAGCTCGTGGGCCACGAGGACCCCGTCCGTCGCGGGACGGCCGAAGCGGTCCGCGAGGTCCAGGAGGGCCTTGGCGACGCGGCCCGGGACGTCGGAGAAGACCAGGTCCGAGAGCGAGTCGTTCGTGCGCCGCAGGCGCCGTGCGAGGGCCTGGAGCAGCTGGGCCGAGACCTCGGGACGCGAACGGAGCAGGGCGTTGAGGGACTCGTTCTTGAGGCCGGCGAGGCGGGTCTCGGAGACGGCGGTGGCCGTCGCGTTGCGCGGAGCCGGGTCGAAGAGGGCCATCTCGCCGAACAGCTCGCCCGGGCCGAGGATGGCGAGGAGGGATTCGCGGCCGTCGGGGGAGGTGCGCCCGAGCTTCACCTTTCCGGAGACGATGAAGTAGAGCTGGTCGCCCTGGTCGCCCTCGCGGAACACCGACGCGCCGCGGGACAGGTCCACCTCGGTGAGCTCGTCCGTCAGCAGGCGGAAGGCGTCGTCGTCGAGAGTCGCGAAGAGGGGGGCCCGGCGCAGTACTTCGATGTCCAATTCAATCTCCTCTGGTGATGTTCAGTGCAGGCGCTGCGGTCATTGTTTCAGATTCCGCGCGGGTTTGTGACGTACTTGGCAGGCGACACAGGGGCGGCGAACCCGAATGGGGCGGCACCACAGCTATAGCAAACGTAAAGCCCACGCGTTCTGTTCCGCTATTGCGGTCAGTGCGCGCTCAGGCGCCGCCGATAGACTCCGAGGGTGCTTCTCGGCGTGAACCTCCTCGACGTGCTCCTCCTGCTCGTCCTTGTCGGCTATCTGGCCAACGGGATCCGGGCCGGGTTCGTCGTGAGCCTCGGCGGGATCCTCGGCTTCGTGGCGGGCGGCGTCGCGGCGTTCTTCGCCGTGCCCCTCGTGAGCGGTTGGCTCGTGGACTCCGGGTGGCGCGTCGCGGGGATCATCATCACCGCCGTCCTGCTCATGGCGGCCGGCAACGCCGTCGGCTCCGCGCTCGGCCACCGCGTCAGGCGGGGGATCCGCTGGAAGGGGGCCACCGCCGTCGACCGTGGGCTCGGCGGGCTCGTGAGCGTCGTCGTCGCCGCCCTCGTGGTCTCGATGACGGCCTTCACGGTCTCGAGCATCGGTGTCCCACTCCTGTCGCAGCAGATCGCCGACTCGAAGGTCGTGCGCGCGATCGACGATCTCACGCCCGATCCCGTGAAGGAGCAGGCGGCAGGGCTGCGGGCCTTCGTGATCGGTGACGGCCTGCCCAAGCTCATCGAGGGCATCGGCCCGATCCAGCCGGTCCCGGTGCCCGACTCGGTCGACACCCCGGAACTGCGGGCAGCGTCGGAGTCTGTGCTGAGGATCACGGGCACCGCGTACCAGTGCGGGCAGAACCAGACAGGCAGCGGCTTCGTCGTCTCGCCCGGGCGTGTCGTCACGAACGCGCACGTGGTGGCGGGCGTGTCTGAGCCCGTCGTCGAGGTTCAGGGGGGAGGCGCGCGGACGGGGCGCGTCGTGTACTTCGACGCAGTCCAGGATCTCGCCGTGATCGCCGTCGACGGACTGCGCGCGCGGCAGCTCCCGCTCACCTCGACCAGCCCGTCGGGGACCACCGCGGCGTTCGCCGGCTACCCGCTCGGCGGCCCGTACCAGGTGCGGCCGGCCGTCGTCCAGGGGACGACGACGGTGCTCGCCCCGGACATCTACGGCGCCAACGAGGTGCCCAAGCGCGTGTACCAGCTCTCGGGCAACGTCCAGCAGGGCAACTCCGGCGGCCCGCTCCTGACCCTCGACGGACACGTCACCGGGGTGGTCTTCGCCAAGAGCGAGTCGACGGCGGACGTCGGCTACGCCCTCACGATGGAGGAGCTGAGCCCGGTGGCGCAGGAGGCTGCGTCGCTGAGCCAGCCCGTCCAGCCCGGGACCTGCACCCGCAAGTGAGCCGCGGCCGGGGTTCAGACCTGGACGGGAAGGCGCGTATCCGTGAGGTCTGCGAGGTAGTCGATGCCGAAGCGGTACCCGAGGACGCCCGCCCCGGCGATCACGGCCTTGGCGATGTCGCTCAGGTACGAGTGGTGGCGGAAGGGCTCGCGGGCGTGGACGTTGGTGATGTGGACCTCGACCGTCGGAAGCTGCGCCGCGGTGATCGCGTCCCGGATCGCGACCGACGTGTGCGTGTAGGCACCGGCGTTGATGACCAGGCCCAGGGCCGTTCCCCGGGCGGCGTGGATCGCGTCGATGATCTCGCCCTCGTGGTTGGACTGCACGCAGTGGACCTCGAGGCCGTGGGCCGCGGCCGCTTCGGCACACAGCCGCTCGACGTCCATGAGGGTGTCTGTCCCGTACTTCTCGGGCTCGCGCGTCCCGAGGAGGTTGAGGTTGGGTCCGTTGACCACGAGGATCATGCCGCGGGGGGTCTCTTCCGTCATGGCATCACTCTAGGCGCTCCCGCCATACGACGGCGGCGCCCCACCCCGGGGGGTGAGGCGCCCCCGTCGTGCGCTGGCGGGGTGCGCTACTTCCGCAGATCCGCGGCGATCTTCTGCATGACCGTGGGGTCCGCGAGGGTCGTGGCGTCGCCCGGATCGCGGCCCTCTGCGACGTCCTTGAGGAGGCGGCGCATGATCTTGCCCGAGCGGGTCTTGGGCAGCTCGGGGACCACCAGGACGTGGCGCGGCTTGGCGATCGGGCCGATCTCGTGGCCCACGTGGGCGCGCAGGACAGCGGAGGGATCCTCTCCCTCGGCGATCTGCGCCTCGCCGCGCAGGATCACGAACGCCACGACGGCCTGGCCGGTCGTCTCGTCCGCTGCGCCCACGACGGCGGCCTCGGCCACCCACGGGTGGGAGACGAGGGCAGACTCGATCTCGGTCGTGGAGAGGCGGTGGCCGGAGACGTTCATGACGTCGTCGACGCGGCCCAGCAGCCAGATGTCGCCGTCGTCGTCCTTCTTGGCGCCGTCGCCCGCGAAGTACATGCCCTCGAAGCGGGACCAGTAGGTGTCCTTGAACCGCTCCGGGTCGCCCCAGATGCTGCGGAGCATGGCCGGCCAGGGCTCGCGGATCACGAGGAAGCCCCCGTGGCCGTTCGGGACCGCGTGCCCGGCCTCGTCCACGACATCCACCGCGATGCCGGGCAGCGGGACCTGCGCCGAGCCGGGCTTCGTGGCCGTCACGCCGGGGAGCGGGGCGACCATGATGGCGCCGGTCTCGGTCTGCCACCACGTGTCGACGATGGGCGCCTTCCCGTGCCCGATGACCTCGCGGTACCACATCCAGGCCTCGGGGTTGATCGGCTCGCCCACGGACCCGAGCACCCGGATGCTCGAGAGGTCGTACTTGGCCGGGATGTCCTGACCCCACTTCATCATGGTGCGGATCGCCGTCGGGGCGGTGTAGAGGATCGAGACCTTGTACTTCTCGACGATCTCCCACCAGCGGCCCTGGTGCGGGGAGTCCGGGGTGCCTTCGTACATGACCTGCGTGGCGCCGTTGATGAGCGGGGCGTACGCGACGTAGGAGTGGCCGGTGACCCAGCCGATGTCCGCCGTGCACCAGTACACGTCCGTGTCCGGTTTGAGGTCGAACACCGCGGAGTGGGTGAAGGCGGTCTGCGTGAGGTAGCCGCCCGTGGTGTGCAGGATGCCCTTGGGCTTCCCCGTGGTGCCGGACGTGTAGAGGATGAACAGCGGGTGCTCTGAATCGTGGCCCACCGCGGTGTGCTCGGGGGAGGCGGCGGCCATGACCTCGGACCAGTGCAGGTCCCGGCCCTCGGTCCACTCGACGTCCTGGCCGTTGCGCTTGACCACCACGACGTGCTGGACGGTGTGGCCGTCCTCGGCCAGCGCCTCGTCGACGGCCGGCTTGAGGGAGGAGGGCTTGCCACGGCGGTAGGTGCCGTCCGCGGTGACCACGAGCTTGGCCTCCGCATCGTCGATGCGCGAGCGCAGCGCCTCGGAGGAGAAGCCGCCGAACACGACAGAGTGGACGGCGCCGATGCGGGCGCAGGCCAGCATCGTCACGACGGCTTCGGGGATCATCGGCAGGTAGACCGCGACCCGGTCGCCCTTGGTGACCCCGAGGGACTCGAAGGCGTTCGCCGCGCGCTTGACCCGCTCGGTCAGGTCGGCGTAGGTGATGGTTTCGGTGTCCCCGGGCTCGCCCTCGAAGTAGATGGCCACCCGGTCGCCCAGACCGTTCTCGACGTGGCGGTCCAGGGCGTTGTACGCGGCGTTGACCTCACCGCCGACGAACCACTTCGCGAACGGCGGGTTGGACCAGTCGAGCGCGGTCTCGAAGTCCTTGGACCACGTCAGAAGGGCCCGGGCCTGATCGGCCCAGAACGCGGTGCGATCGGCGTTGGCCTCTGCGTAGATGCCCTCCTGGACGTTCGCGGAGGCCGCGAACTCCTTCGACGGCGGGAACTGCCGCTCCTCGCGGAGCAGGTTCTCGAAGGCGTCTCCTTTGACGGTTTCCTGGGACATTGATGTCCTTTCGGCTCGTTCCTCGCGTGTTCCAGCCGGCGCATTGCCCAGCCGGAGGACTTCCGCCTCCAGATGTGACGCCGCGCACTTCTGCTGCCGCTTCCACAGTAGCGCGGCTGGAGTCGCACGAACGTTGCGTCGATCACATTCCGGCGCTGGGCGGTCCGTTCCCTGCGCCGGGCGGTACGCGTCCGACGGCGAGCGGTCGCCTTCCGGGGCTGGCCCCATCTAGGTGGAGGCGGCGGGGTTTGGCTAGGCTGAACGGGAAGACCGAAGGAGTGACTCATGTCTGTTCCCAGCAAGAGCCCGTCCGAGGGGCGCCACAGCCAGGCCGTTCTCGGGCCGTTCACCGTCCGCGACCTGACCCTCTTCGGCGGTGTCCTCATCCTCTTCGTGGGCTCGCTCCTTCCCCTCCTCGAGCGCACCGTGCTGCTGAACCTGTGGAATTCGCAGAGCATCTTCTTTCTCGCGATCGGATTCCTCGTCCCGGCGGCGGCCGCTGCCCTCTTCGCATGGCGCCGCGTCGAGCCGCACCGGCCCCTGCGGGTCGGGTCGCTCTCGGTGGACCAGTTCGCGTCCGTGGCGGCTGTGCTCTGCGCCTCCTACTTCTTCGTCTTCACGGTCATGACCCTCACGCCGGGCGCCGTCGTCGGCCTCCTGGGCGCCGCGGGACTCCTGGCCTCCACGACCTTCGCGAGGCTGATCCCGGCGTTCGCAGCGGACTTCGCCGACCGGCCGGAGTCGCCCGCGCACATCGTGGCCCGTGACGCAGCACGCCCCGCTCCCAAGGCCCCTCACGGGAAGTCGGACGACCGGGCAGCGCGCGAGCCCCGAGCCTCAGTGCCGGCGGGGAGTGCTGTGCCGGCGGGGAGTGCTGTGCAGGCGGGGGGTGCTGCGCCGGCTGCAGGGGGTGCTGCCGCCGCCGCGGCCGCCGCCGGAGCATGGGGCGCCACTGCCGGAGCGTGGGGCTCGCACGCGGGCGAGCCCGAAGGCGCGGCAGAGCCGTCGCCTGCCGAGTCTCCCCGCCCAGCAGCGGCGTGGGCGCGCCCGGCCGAGGCGGCCTCGTCCACGAGCGGCGCGTCGTCGGCGGCCGGGGAGCTGCCCGAGGACACCCCCGTCGCGGACGACATCGCTGCACCCGACACGGACCAGGGACCCGCGGCCGGGCGCGGCGCTGAGGGCGGCTCCCATGCGGCAGGTGTCCCCTCGGAATCCGACGGCGCCGCACCGGCGGAGGTCGCCCCGGCGGAGGTCGCCCCGGCGGACGTCGCGCCGGCGAACGCCGCCTCGGCGGATGCACCGGGTGCGGGCGGCGGTGACCTCGCCTCGCGGATCCTCGCTACCGAACCGGAGCCGCCCACTCGCGTCTCCCCATCGGTGGATCCCACCCTCGGTGGGGGAACCTACGCGCAGGCTGACGGCGAGGCCTACGGCGCTCCACAACCCGCCGTCGCCGAACCAGTCTCGGTCGAACCGGCAGCGCCGGAACGGGCGGCATCCGGAGCGGCAGCGCCAGGGCCTGCGGCACCCGAAGCGGCAGCGGGACCGGCAGCGCCCGAGCCGGTGGCGCCGACGGCTCCTGGAGCCGGGCGGGAACCGGAGGAATCCGTGCGCTCCGCCGGCGAGCCTGCGGCGTCGGCACCCGCAACCGCAGTCTTCCCGGCGTGGTCCAGCCAGCCAGCGGACGAGCCCGACCGTTCACGGGGAATTGAGGCGAGCCGGGCCTATGAGGAACCGGAGGCCCAGTATGAGGCGTTCTGGTTCGCGGTGAGCCAGCCCCGCACTGCGGTGGATCCCACCACTGGCCAGCCGGCGTTCCCTCTCGAGCCCGGCCAATGGATCCTCGCCCTTCAGGACCGCGGGCACGAGTTCGTGGTCCAGAGCACGGACGGGCGCGTGGGAGTCCTTCGCGACCTGTCCGGAATTGAGCGGGGCTGAGCCGGCTGGCGGGGGCGCCGACGCGTCGCCGCCTCACCCCGGACGAATCCCCGCTCGCGCTCAAGCGGCGGGCCCGGAAGATCAACCGGGTGCTCGCCGAACAGTATCCATACGCGCACGCAGAGCTCGACTTCCGGAATCCGTTCGAGCTTCTGGTCGCCACCGTCCTGAGCGCCCAGACCACTGACGTTCGCGTGAACCAGGTGACGCCCGTCCTCTTCGCCCGCTACCCGGACGCGCGGTCCCTCTCTGAAGCCAACCTGACGGACATCGAGGAGATCATCCGTCCCACGGGGTTCTTCCGGGCCAAGGCGAAGAGCCTCCACACCCTCTCCCAGCGCATCGTGGACGAGTTCGACGGCGTCGTCCCCGGCACGCTTGCCGAGCTGGTCACGCTTCCTGGAGTGGGACGGAAGACGGCGAACGTCGTCCTCGGCAATGCCTTCGGCGTTCCCGGCATCACGGTCGATACACACTTCGGGCGGCTCGCCAAGAGGTTCGGGTGGACGGCCTCGGACGACCCCGTCGTGGTGGAGCGCGACGTGATGGAGCTCTTCGAACCCCGCGACTGGACCATGCTCTCCCACAGGGTCGTCTTCCACGGCCGCCGGGTGTGTCTGGCGCGTCGGCCCGCCTGCGGCGCCTGCGCGGTGGCGACGCTGTGCCCCTCTTTTGGGGAAGGCGAGACCGATCCCGCGAAGGCGCAGAAACTGCTCCGCTTCGAGCTCGCCCCGGGGAAGGAAGCACTCCACGCCGAGATGCTCGCGAACACCGACAACGCCGCGGCCATCCGGCAGCGGACCGAATCCGACGCCGCGGGGGTGTCCCCATGACTGCGCGCAGCGACCTCCAGGCCCTCGTGGCCGCGATCCTTGCCGGCGAGAAGGATCCCTTCGATCGGCGGTGGCACCCCCGGACGCTCCAGGGGGACTACCGCTCGGCCGCGGTGCTCGTCCTCTTCGGCGTCCTCGACGAAGTCCCTGCCGTCTCCCAGCGCCCGATCGCCCCCGCCGACCTCGACGTGCTGCTCCTCGAGCGCGCTCCGGAGCTCGACGCCCACCCCGGCCAGGTGGCCTTCCCCGGCGGCAGCCGGGACCCCGAGGACGCCACGCTCGTCGCCTGCGCCCTTCGGGAAGCGGTCGAGGAGACCGGACTGGACCCGGCAGGCGTCGAGGTTCTCGGTGAACTCCCGCCCCTGGGCATGGCGTACACCGGGTTCCTCGTGACCCCGGTGATCGGGTGGTGGGCATCGCCGTCGCCGGTCGACGTCGTCGACTACCGGGAGTCTGCGCAGGTCTTCAGGACCCCCGTGCGGGACCTGCTCGACCCGGACAACCGGGTCATGGTCGTGTTCTACCGGGGCGGTTCCCGGTTCGCGAGCCCCGGCTTCACCGTCAACGGTGTGCTGGTCTGGGGGTTCACCGCCATGGTGCTCGACTCGCTGTTCACCGCCCTCGGCTGGACCGTCCCGTGGGACCGCACCCACGAATACCGCCTCGAGCTGTGACCCGCGGTCCCGCCCGCGTGCGCTATTTCGCCTGATCGTACGAGCCGACCACGGCGACGCTCAGCGGGAACTCGACCGGCGCCCCGGGGAACAGGAGCCTCCCTGCCGCACGCGCTGCGTCCCGTACCGCTTGCGCACACGCCTCGGCGGCCGCCTCTTCTGCGTGGACCATGACCTCGTCGTGGAGGAAGTAGGTGAGCTCGGCGTGGAGCCCCCGCTCGCGGAGCCCGCGCAGCCGTCCGCGCAGTTCCGCCATCCAGCACTCGGCCCACTCCGCGGCCGTTCCCTGGATGACGAAGTTGCGTGTGAACCGCCCCCGCTCCCGAGCGAGCGCGTCAGCGCGGCGCTGCTCCTCGGCGCTGCCCGTGCGCTGGGATGCCGTCCAGCGCGCGGATGGCGGTGGTGTGCTGCGGCCGAGGTGCGTCGTGACCGTGAGGCCGCGTTCGCCGTCGCGCGCGGCCTTCTCGACGAACCCGACCGCGCGGGGGTAGAGCCGCGCGAGCTTCGGCATGAGGCGCCCCGATTCGCCCGTGGTGGCGCCGTAGATCGCCCCGAGCAGGGCGACCTTCGCCTGCGACCGGTCACCGCCGAACCCGGCCGCGGCAATCCCGGCGTAGAGGTCCCGGTCGCGTGCGGCCTCCGCCATCGCGCTGTCCCCGGCGAGTGCGGCCAGGATCCGCGGCTCGAGCTGAGAGGCATCGGCGACGATCAGGCGGTGGCCCGGGCGTGCCTTCGCCGCTGGCCGGACCTCTGCGGGGATCTGCATCGCGCCACCGCCGCGCGAGGACCAGCGCCCGGTCACGACACCTCCGACCGTGTAGTCGGGACGGAAGCGGCCGTCGCTGACCCACGTGTCGAGCCAGGCCCAGCCGTGCGCGGACAGCAGGCGAGCCATCTTCTTGTACTCCAGCAGCGGCAGGATGGCCGGGTGGGTGTACCTGCGGAGTTCCCACGCCCGGGTTGTCTGCGCCTCGATGCCCTCGCGGCGCAGGGCGCGCATGAGCTCCTGAGGCGAGTCGGGGTTGAGCGCAGGCGCGTTCAGCAGGGAGCGGAGCTCGCGGGCCTTCTGCTCAAGCAGCGCGGGCCGGGCTGTTCCCACGGGACGCGGCCCCAGACGGTCGCGGAGGATGGCGTCGTGGACGGTGGCGTCCCAGGGCACTCCGGCGTGCCGCATCTCCGCGGCGGCCAGGGCCCCGGCCGATTCGGCGGCCAGGAGCAGGGCGAGGCGGGGCCTGTGGGGCGAACCGGCGACGGCCGACAGCTGGCTGTGCAGCTCCTCGGCCAGCAGCTCAGTCCCGAAGCCGCCCGCTGGCCGGTTCTCGATCGGCACCTCGTCGAAGAGCGCGTCCTGATAGGGCGCTGCGCCTGAGGGCAGGCGGTGGGGGATCCCGTCCCCGGCGCCGTGAGGGGATCCGGCGACGCCGGCACCCGGGGTGTACTGGCCTTCGGCGACGTACGACGAATGCCTGAGGATCGCCGCGCAGAGCGAAAGGTCGTGGCACCGTCCCAGGGGGACGCCAGCGTGGAGCAGCCGCGGATACCAGTCCCCGGTGCGCAGCCACACCCACCGCGGGCCGTCCTGGGCCTCGATACGCGCAGCCTCCGCGGGGAAGCGGCTTCGTGGGACCACGTCCGGTCCGGCGACGGGGCGGCCTGCACGGTCCAGCCTCTGCAGTGCCACGCCTCCGTCCGGAGTGGTTGCCACGAGTTCGTACACCCGTCCATTCTTCCCCGCGATCAGCCGCTCCTTTCCTCCTCCACAGGCGGGGGTCGGGGCGTGTTGTCCACATAGGCGTAGCCCGGCTTCCGGCGGTCGCGCTGCCTCGCGAGGCTGGGGGCATGGACAGGCAAGAGCAGGACAGGCGGGAACCGGGCGGATGGGTCCCCGGCACCGCCGCAGCGGTGTGCTGCATCACCGCCGACGAGAGGCTGAGGGAGGACTGCGCGCGGGCTGCGGCGGTTGCAGGCGCGGCGTTCGAGGCGGCGTCGTCCGCGGGAGAGGCTGCGGCGCTCTGGTCCCGAGCCGACCTGGTGCTCGTGGGTGCCGACGTGACGGAGCTTCCGCCGCAGCGCAGGGATGCCGCGGTACTTGTCGGGCGCGGGTCCGACCGCGGCCTGCTCTGGCAGCGCGCGGCGGACCTCGGCGTCGACCACGTGGCGGAGCTGCCCGAGGCCGCCGAGTGGCTAGTCGAGTTTCTGGGACGCCGCGGATCGGACCGGTCATCGGGGTCCGTCGTCGGCGTGGTGGGCGGCTGTGGGGGAGCGGGCGCAAGCACAGCGGCGGCTCTGATCGCCGGGGCCGCCGCGCTCGACGGCGCTTCCGTCCTCCTCGTCGACGGGGACCGCTTGGCGGGGGGCCTTGAGGCGTCGATGAGCGAGCGCGGCGCCGAAGGGCTTCACTGGCCGGATCTGATCTCAGCGAGCGGGACGATCAACCCGGAGCAGCTCCGTTCGGCCCTGCCCCGTGTCAGGGGCGTGGGGCTGCTGTCCTGGCCGGCGAGCCCTCAGCGGGCAGCGAGGATCGGCGCCGCGGCGGTGTCGGGGGCCATTGGGGCGGCGCGGTCCGTGTTCGACCTCGTGGTCGCGGACGTCGGTCGGGGACGGGAAGGACTGGAGGACTTCGCGTGGGCGTGCGACCGTCTCCTCGTCGTCGTCCCGGGCCGTCTGGGCGGTGCGCTGTCCGCGGCGCAGCTTCTCCACGAGCTGCCGCCGGTGCCGGTGGGAGTCCTGGTGAGGGGACGCCCCGCCGAGGGAATCGATGCCGAGCAGCTCGCCGAGGCGGTCGACTGCCCGCTGGTGGGCACGGTGCCGCACGTCCGCGGCATTCCCGCCGCCGCGGAGGCAGGGCGCCTCCTCGAGTTCTCCCGGCTCCGGGCCTTCCGCCGGCTCGCGGGCTCGGTGCTGGACGGAGCTCACCTGCCCATGGACGACGGCGAGGCCCTCGCGGTGGGTGCGAGGCTGGCTTCACGCGGTCGGAGGGCCGGGCGATGAGGGCGCAGCGGGTCATCGACCGCGACCTCCTCGACTCCGTGCGCCGGACTGTCCTGTCGGAGCCGGGTCCGGTGACGACGGCGCGCATCGCGGCAGCCGTCCACGACAGCGGCCGGCTGCTGGGGACGGCCGGTGCGCTTGCCGCCGTCGAGCTCATCTCCGCGGAGCTGCGCGGACTGGGCCCGCTGCAGGTGCTCGCCAACGACCCCGCAGTGACGGACATCTTCGTCAATGCCCCGGACGACGTCTGGTTCGACCGGGGACGCGGTCTGGAACGGAGCCGTATCTCGTTCCCGTCCGAGGACGCGGTGCGCTCGCTGGCCGTGCGCCTCGTCGCCGCCGCTGGACGCCGACTGGACGAGAGCTGTCCGTGCGTGGATGTCCGGCTTCCCGAGGGATACCGGGTCCACGCAGTCCTGCCGCCCGTCTCCACAGGTGGGACGCTCCTGTCCGTGCGCATCCGGCGGGAACGCAGCCTGACCCTCGACGAACTCGTCGATGCGGGCACCGTCCTGCCCGACCAACGGCGGGTCCTCGAGGCCCTGGTCGAGCGGCGGCGCAGCTTCCTCGTCAGCGGTGCCACCGGGTCGGGGAAGACAACACTGCTGAGCACCCTCTTGGGACTTGTCCCCCAGAGCGGGCGGATCGTCCTCATCGAGGACGCAGCAGAACTGGCGCCCGACCACGATCATGCCGTCACCCTGGAGGCGCGCCACGGCAACGTCGAGGGGGCCGGGAGCGTGGACCTCGCCGACCTCGTCCGGCAGGCGCTGAGGATGCGGCCGGACTGGCTCGTGGTGGGCGAGTGCCGGGGTGCGGAGGTCCGCGAGCTGCTTGCTGCCCTGAACACCGGCCACAGCGGAGCAGGCACGATCCATGCGAACACGGCCCGGTCCGTCGTCGCCAGGCTCGCAGCGCTCGGCGCTCTCGCGGGGCTCGGCCCCGAGGCAACGGCCCTGCAGGCCGCCAGCGCACTCGACGCCGTGGTCCACCTCGAGCGCGACGCGGCGGGGCGGAGGGTCGCGAGCATCGCAGCAGTCCGCGAGCAGAACGGCGTGCTCGTCATCGAGGACGCACTCGTCCGGCCACCCGGGGAGTCTCGGTCGTGCGGGCGCGGACCGGGATGGCCGGCGCTCGCTGCGCTGACCGGAGCCGGCCTCGGAGGGGAGACGGGGGCATGAGCGGCGACTGGGGCGCCTCCGCTGCTGTCGCGATAGGCCTGTTCGGGGGGGCCGTGCTCGCGCAGCACCGTGCGGGAGCGGCACGCCTGCGGAAGCCCCTGTGGTCCGTCGATGGCGCCGTCGGGAGGGCAGCGAGGAGACGGTGGGGAGTCCCGTCGTCCGTCGCTACGGGTCGGGCTCCGTGGCGCGGCCCGGGGCATGCGAGTCCCGCGGAGGAACTCCAGAGCGTCGCGATCCTGGTGGCCCAGCTCTCGGCGCTCCTCCGTGCCGGCCGCAGCCCCGTCCAGATGTGGCACCAGGCCGCGGCAAGCCACGCCCGTCCGGGATCCAGCGAGGAACGGGGAGCGCGGGCGGGCCGGAGCGCATCGGGCGGCGCCACCGACCCGGAGGGCGCGGACGGGCTCGCGGGGGAGGCCGCGTTCGTCCTCTCGGCCGCTGCGCGCGCCGCGCAACTCGGGCGACCCGTCGGCGACGCGATCCGTTCGGCGGCCGCTGCCCGGCGGCGGGGAAGCCGTGGCAGTGCGGTGTGGGAGGGGCCGTGGACCAGCGTCGCAGCGTGCATTGAGACCGCGGAGGCCTCGGGCAGCCCGCTGGCAGGAGTTCTCGACCGGCTGGCTGCGCTCCTCGAGGCAGACGCGGATGCGGCGGCCGCGCGCGCGGTCGCCCTCGCCGGACCCCGCGCCACAGCGCAGGTGCTCAGCGTCCTCCCCGTGGCAGGGCTCGGTCTCGGGTTCCTCATGGGAGTCGATCCCGTCGGGGTGCTGCTCTCCACGCCGGTGGGTGCCGCTTGCCTCTCGCTCGGCGCGATCCTCACCCTTGCCGGGCGCTGGTGGTCAGCCCGGCTGGTTCGTTCCGCATCGGAGGCCCGATGAGCGTCCTCCTGGCGGTCGGCATCGTGGCTGGGGTGCTGGGGAGTTCACTCGCGCTCCGCGGGGCCACCTTCCGACTCCCTCTGCATCTTCCACCGGACTCCCATGGGCGGCAATCTTCCGCGCGCGATGCGGGACCCCGTCTCCTGGGCGCGCCGTCGGTCCCCTCGGGCGCCGACGAGGTCCCGCTGCTCCTGGAGCTGTTGGGGGCAATGCTCCAGGCGGGACTGAGTCTGCAGCGCGCGCTGGCAGTCGCGGCACGCATTCCCGGTGCCGAGTCAGAGGCCCTGGGGAGAGCGGCGGCCGCCCTCGAACTCGGCGTCGCATGGGAGCACGCCTGGCCGGCCTCGGGACAGGACATGTCGGCGGCGGGCCGTGAGATCAGGGATGCGCTGCATTTCGCCGCCGCGACCGGCGCGCCCTCCGCCGAGCTCCTCTTCTCCAGAGCAGGCCAGATCCGCCGGCGCCGGCACCGCGAGCTTGAACGCCGCGCCGCCGCTCTGGGAGTCCGGCTGGTCGTGCCCCTGGGCGTCTGCTCGCTGCCGGCGTTCCTCTGCCTCGGCGTCGTGCCCGTCCTCCTCGCCATGCTTCCTGCCCCCTGATCCACACCCCGGCTGACCGGCCACGAAGACTCCTGCCGCTTCCCGGCAGGCGGCGTCCCGACGCCACCTCCTTCCGACAGCAGTCGGAGGGATCCCACCCACAAGGAGGAACCATGTCCACCACCGCGATGGCAACCGCTTGGCTCGATCCCAGCGCCGGCCCGGCTCCAGAAGCACTCCCGCGCCCAGAATCGCTCACGGCCCCAGAACCACTCAGGGGCTCCGCATCGCTCCCGGTGCACGCAGGGAGCCTCGCCCGGGTCTTCGAGCTGTATCCGGTGACGGGCAGGCGGAGCCCTGGGCGCGGCCTGGGGTCCCCGGTGGGCCCGTCCACCGGTGACCCCCAAGGACGACGCCCCCACGGCGCTCCCCGCCGCTCCAGCAGGCAGCGCCGTCGCTGGCCGGCCAGGCTCGAGAGGCTCGCCCGCGGACTCGCGCGGCGGATGTCTGGGCAGGGCGGCATGGCGACCGCTGAATATGCGATCGCCACTCTGGGCGCTGTGGCCTTCGCAGGGCTGCTCGTGGTGATCATGCGCAGCGACGAGGTCCGCGGCTTCCTGCTCGGCATCATCCGCGCCGCCCTCGCCCTGCCGTGACCAGGACCCCGAGGGACGTCAGGCGCGGAAAAGGTCCGGCGTCCCTCCGGGGAGCAGTCACCGCAGAATTCGCGGTGGCCATCCCGGCGGTCATTCTGCTCCTCGGCCTCCTGCTCGCAGCGGTGTCGGCCGGCGTGGCGCAGATACGCGTCGAGGAGGCCGCCCGTTCGGCTGCGCGGACGCTTGCCCGGGGAGACGATCCAGATGCCGTGGCCCAGGAGGTCCGCCGCATCGCGGGAGGGGAGGCGGAGCATACCGTCGAGCCAGGCACGGGCACGGTGACTGTCAGGGTCACTTCTGCCGTGCCGGGTCCGGTCGCCGCCGCCGCCGGACTGCGCGTGGCGGCCTCGGCGACCCTGGCCCTCGAGGGACCCCGATGACCACGGCCGGGTACCCATGACGGGCCGGCTCGGAAGGATGCGCCCGAGGGGAACCGAACGCGAGCGCGGCGCCGGCACCGTCCTTGCCCTCGGACTGGGCCTGCTCCTGATCGCGGCCTGCGCGGCCGTGCTGACGCTCGCGCAGGCTCTCTCCTCGGCAGCCAAGGCGGCGTCAGCCGCTGATCTCGCGGCCCTCGCGGCGGCCGACGCCGAACGCGGCCTCCGCAGCGGGAATCCGTGTGAGCTCGCCGGGACCGTGGCCTCCCTCAACGGGGCAGGCATTGCCTCGTGCGAGGTCGAGGTCGCCGGACGCACCGTGCGCGTCGTCGTGCAGGTCACCACCGGGGCGCCGTGGGGGCCCGCGATCGGACGCGCCAGAGCTGGCCCCCCGCCGTGAGCACGCGCCCCAGCAGGGCTCGCCCGGCGGATCTACGCTGCGCTCCGACCTCGCGCATCTACCCCTGGGCGCCTACCACTGCGCACCTACCCCTGCCGGCCTATCCTGCGGCGGGCGCGGCCTGCGCGGACGACTCCGGGCGACGCGAGTGGGCGAGGATCGTCCCGAGCAGGGACACAGCCCCCGCCTTGTCCAAGGGGTTGTTCTTGTTGCCGCACTTGGGACTCTGGACGCACGAGGGGCACCCGGCCTCGCATTCACAGCCCTCGATGGCCTCGCGGGTCGCAGTGAGCCACTCCCGGACCCTCTCGTACCCGCGCTCCGCGAACCCGGCGCCGCCCGGGTGCCCGTCGTACACGAAGATCGTCGGCTGCTCGGTGTCGGCGTGCAGAGCCGTGGAGACGCCGCCGACGTCCCAGCGGTCGCTCGCCGCCACCAGCGGGAGGAGACCGATTGCGGCGTGCTCAGCTGCATGCAGGGCTCCCGGGAACTGGGCCTCGAGCAGGCCGCCCGAGGCGATCGTCGGCGCGGGGACCGTCAGCCAGACGGCCTTGGTGAACAGGTCGCGCGCGCCCAGGTCCAGGGGCTCCTCGCCCAGGACCTCATTCGAGACGAGCGCCTTGCGCTGAAAGGAGACCACCTGAGTCGTCACCCTGACCTCGCCGAAGTGCACGCCCACCGGGCCCCACTGCTCCGCACGGAGCTCGCTGATCACCTCGACGGTCGTGATGTCGCGCGCCGTCGTGTAGTAGTCGGGGTTCACCCTCTCGACCACCACGCAGTGCTCCGCCTCGTTGAGCTCGCGTACGAGGTAGCTCGCGCCCTGATGGACGTAGATCGCGCCCTCGTGGGCCTGGTAGTGGGTCTGAGGCGAGTCCATCGAACCCAGCAGCAGCCCGGTCTCCGCCTCGATGATGCTCACCGGGCCACCCCCGTCTGCGCGCAGGCTGACCATCGCCGCCGCGCTTTCCGGGTGGGTCCAGAACCAGCCGGACGGTCGGCGGCGGAGGTAGCCCTGGGCCTCGAGCTGGGCAAGGAGCCCCTCCGCGGCGGGGCCGAACAGGGCCAGGTCGGCCGGACCGATCGGCTTCTCCGCTGCGGCTGCGCACAGGTGGGGCCCGAGGACGTAGGGGTTGGAGGGATCGAGGACGGTCGCCTCGATCGACGTGTCGAAGATGGCCTCCGGATGGTTGACAAAGTAGGTGTCCAGCGGATCGTCGCTGGCGACAAATGCGGCAAGCGCCTCCTGGCCCGAACGGCCGGCCCGGCCGATCTGCTGGAAGAACGACGCGCGGGTCCCCGGCCACCCTGCGACGAGCACGGCGTCGAGCCCCGAGATGTCGATGCCGAGTTCGAGCGCCGACGTGCTGGCGACACCGAGGAGCTCCCCCGAGCGGAGCCGACGCTCCAGCTCCCGGCGCTCCTCCGGCAGGTATCCGGACCGGTAGGCCGCCACGCGGCCTGGAAGGCTCGGGTCCACATCGTCCAGGAGCCGCTGCGCGATCGACGAGATGGACTCGGCTCCGCGGCGGGACTTGATGAAAGCGATCGTCCGCACCCGCGCGGAGACCAGGTTCGCGAGGAGGTCCGCGGTTTCGGCGATCGCCGTGCGCCGCTGGGGGGCGCCGTTCTCCCCCTTCGCCTCGGTCAGCGCCGGCTCCCAGAAGGCCACCTCCGTCGCGCCGTGGGGAGAGCCGTCCCCGGTGACGGCGCAGACCTCGGCGCCGACCAGCCGCCCCATCGACGCCTCGGGGTCGCCGGAGGTGGCGGAGGCGCCGATGAAGGTCGGGGCGGAACCATAGTGCTGGCAGATCCGGCGCAGGCGGCGGAGCAGGTTTGCCACATGGGAGCCGAAGACCCCCCGGTAGCTGTGCGCCTCGTCGATCACCACGAAGCGGAGCCGGCGGAAGAACGAGGACCACCAGGCATGATTGGGCAGGATCCCGAAATGCAGCATGTCCGGGTTGGCCAGGACCACGTTCGCGTGCTCGCGGATCCACCTCCTTGCCGACTGCTCCGTGTCGCCGTCGTAGGTCTCGGCCCGGACTGTCGGGAGCCGAAGCGCCCGGATCGCGGCGAGCTGGTCCGCCGCGAGCGCCTTGGTGGGGGACAGGTAGAGCACGACGGCGCCGTCGTCGTGAAGGCGGCCCGGATGTGCGGCGGTGCGCAGTTCGGACCGGTGGACGGCGTCCAAGGCGGGCAGCTGGTAGGCAAGCGACTTCCCGGAGGCGGTGCCGGTGGCGAGGACGACGTGGGTGCCGGCATGGGCGAGATCGGCCGCGGCGACCTGATGGGTGTACGGCTCGTGGATGCCCAGGGTGCGGTAGGCCTCGACGAGGTCGGGATGGGCCCACTGCGGCCACGGCGCGAACTGGGCGCTGCGGGCAGGCAGGACGCGGAGGTGGCGCAGCTGGTCAGGATCGGCGGAGAAGCCGAGGAGGGTCACGAGGGAGTCATGCGCTGCCACCCGAGCATTCTGCCAGCCTCGGCTGGAGAGCGTCGGGGAGCGCTGCAGTGCCCGGGGTCAGTCGCTGAGCGACCCGCCCTTCGTGGTGCCGGGGTTGGCGAGCATGAGCACCCCGGAGATGTCGCTCCACCCGAGGTGGTGGTACAGGTGCTGGCCGTCGGTGGAGGCGATCAGGAGACCCTGCTCGAGATCGTGCTCGCTCATGGCGGCAGTGAGCGCGCGCATCACGAAGCTTCCGAGCCCGCGGCGGCGGAAGTTCGGCTCCGTGACAATCCGGTCGAAGACGGCGTAGCCCTGGGTGACGGCGACATGTCCGCGGGCCGCCAGAGTCCCGTCCACTGTTCCCACTGTGACCGTCGCACTGTGGTCTTCGAGGTCCGTGGTCAGCTTCAGCTCGTCGTCGTTGAGCCACGGCTCTTCGACGTCCTTGCCCTCGAAGTCCATGATCATGAGCTCCTGGTCCGCGGCGAGGACCGCGAGGCCGTGCTTCTCAGCGAGGGAGCGGTAGGCTGCGTGGTCGTCGGTGAGGACCGTCAGCAGGCGCGGCGCGGAGTCCTTCACGAACGCTGCGAGACGGGCGAACTCGTCATCGCTCGGGTTTGCGGCGAAGACCTCCCAGTCCCCGGACTTGTCGACGAGCTGCACTGCCTTGAAGGCATCCACGTCTCCCACCGGGTAGTGGCGCGTCGAAGCCCACCCTTCGACCCAGATGCCCAGAAGTTCGCTCAGAGTTGCCTCGCCCATAGCCATGACCATAACGGGTACGACCGAGGCCTGATAAGGGCCGTGACAGAACTGTCACCGCATCGCCCAGGCACCGCCCGGCTACCCTTGATGGGTGGCTCTGCACCGTATTGTCCTTTTCTACTGCTTCACCCCTCTGCCGGATCCGGAAGCCGTCCGGCTGTGGCAGCGCGCCCTGGGCGAGGGGCTCGGACTCCGCGGCCGCATCATCGTCTCCCCGGACGGGATCAACGCGACGGTGGGCGGCGAGCTCACCGCCGTGAAGCGGTACGTGCGCGCCACGAAGGAGTATCCGGCGTTCCGTGCGCTCGACGTGAAGTGGTCGGAGGGCGGCGCGGAGGACTTCCCCAGGCTCAGTGTGAAGGTCCGGCCCGAACTCGTCTCCTTCGGAGCACCGGACCGACTCGCGGTGGACGCTCAGGGAGTGGTAGGCGGCGGCACGCACCTCACGCCGGAGCAGGTGCACGATCTCGTAGACGCGGGCCGGTCGGCGGGACGCGAGGTCGTGTTCTTCGACGGGCGCAACGCGTTCGAGGCGCAGATCGGTCGCTTCAAGGACGCGGTGGTCCCGGACACGACGACGACGCACGACTTCCTGGACGAACTCGACTCGGGCAAGTACGACCACCTCAAGGACAGGCCTGTCGTCACCTACTGCACCGGCGGGGTGCGCTGCGAGGTCCTGAGCGCGCACATGCGCACCCGCGGGTTCCAGGAGGTCTACCAGCTCGACGGGGGGATCGTGCGCTACGGCGAGCGGTTCAAGGACTCAGGACTGTGGGAAGGCTCCCTGTACGTCTTCGACCGCAGGATGCGGATGGAGTTCAGCGAGGATGCCGTGACCATCGGCCGGTGCGCCCGCTGCGCCTCGCCCACGAGCGACTTCCACAACTGCTCGAATCCTGCGTGCCGCAGCCTCACCCTGTACTGCAGCGACTGTGCCTCCTCCCCGGCGACGCTCCGCTGCCCCGAGGGCTGCGACAGCGCGTCCCCCACCCCTGTGGGATCGGCCGTGCCTCAGGGGCGCACCAGCCGATAGGCGACATTCGACGGCGTGCTCCCCGCCACGAAGGCGATGTCGACCGCCCCGGACCCCGCCAGTGCGACGGTGCGCGCCCAGGGCCGATTGCAGTCGAAGGCCAAGTCGACCGCGGGAGCGCCCTCGACGGTGGCGATGATCCTGGCCGTGGTCGTGCCCCGGCAGGCGAACCTCAGGGTGGCATCCCCGGGAGTTCCCTGCGCCCTCAGGGTGAACCTCGCCCCGTCCGGCCAGACGGCACCGGAACCGGACGCAACCGAGGTCCCGCCCTCGTCGGGGAGCACGGTGTCGGCCCACCCCCGCAGCGCATAGCCCGAGAGGATCTGGTCCAGCGGCGCCCGCAACGCGCTCCTGGCTGCTCGCTCCCGCCGCTGCGCCGCCTCCCCGGCAGCGGAGGCAGAGGCGGAGGCCTGAGCGGCTTCCGCCGAGGCCTGGGCTGCCGCCTCGCGCTGGCCCAGCGGCGGCAGGCCGTCGTCGTACTGGTAGGAGCAGCCCGCCGCGGCGAGGCCCACCACGACGGCGGTGAGCCGCCGCGCGGCCTTCGCGGCGGGCATCGACACCATGCCCCCATTCTGGACCCGCGAGGGCCTACAGCCTCCGGACCACCGGTGCCGGGCAGCCTCCGCCTAGACTTTCGGGGTGACAAGCGCGCCCCCCGACCAGCCCGCTCCCGGATCCGTCCCGGGTCCGGAACCGCTCCCGGCCCTGCGGGATGTCCCCCGCTCGGACCGCCCCGGCCTTCTCGCGGCCCTCGCGGAGGACCTGGCCGCCGCCGAGTACCGCGTCGACGCCGTCGCCGGGCTCCTGGGCCCCGAGGCCCACGCGGCGCTTTCCCGCGACCAGATCGTGCCCGCCCTCGTGGCGACCCGTCGCGCCGGCGAGGATCCCGCCCGACGGCACCTGACCGCCGTCGTGCGCTTCTTCCTGCTCGCCCGGCCCGCGTCGCGGGAGGAGCTCGACGTCGCGCTGCCCACGCTCGGCGCCGAAGGCCTGGTCGCGCTCGGGCTCGCGGAGGCGCACGACGACGGGCGGCTCGCCGCCACGCTCGACCTCCGCCCGTACGCGTGGGACGGGCCGGAGGGCCAAGTCGAGATGTGGGTCGCGTCCGACCTTGCAGCCCACCAGAGGCCGGGTGTGCTCCGGGCCGACCACGTCCTGGGGATCGGCCACGCGTCGGCGACGCTCGTGCAGACGACTGCCCGCCGGCCGGTCGCCCGCGCGCTGGACCTGGGCACGGGATGCGGGATCCAGGCATTCCACCTGCTGGCCCACGCGCACCACGTCGTGGCGACGGACGTCTCCGATCGGGCCCTGGCCTTCGCGCGGTTCAACGTCCTCCTCAACGCGCAGGTCCTCGGCGTGGACCCGGACCAGCCTGAACGGCGCATCGAGCTGCGCCACGGCTCCCTGCTCGAGCCGGTGCAGGGGGAGCGCTTCGACCTCGTGGTCTCGAATCCGCCGTTCGTCATCACCCCGCGCAGTGCCGAGGAGAGTGCCGAGGACAGGTTCACGTACCGCGACGGGGGCCTGCCGGGGGACCGCCTCGTGGCTGACCTCGTCGCCGGGCTGGGCGATGTGCTCGCGGAAGGCGGCACCGCCCAGCTCCTCGGCAACTGGGAGATCCCCGACGGCGCGCCGTGGCACGAGCGTGTGCGGACGTGGGTGCCGCCCGGCGTCGACGCGTGGGTCCTCCAGCGCGAGCAGCTCGGCCCGGGACAGTACGCGGAGACGTGGCTCGCCGACGCGTCCCAGCAGCGCGACCCGGATGCCTACGAGGAGGCGTACGCGGCCTATCTGGACGACTTCGCCTCGCGGGGAACGGCCGCGATCGGCTTCGGCGCGGTGTGGCTGAGGCGCCCCGGCCCTGGGCAGGCGCGTCTGGACAGGTTCGAGGAGCTGACCCATCCCCTCGAACAGCCCATCGGCCCCCACTGGTCTGCGGCCATCGACCGCGCCGACTGGCTCGCCGCACACCCGGACCTCGGCCCGGAACGCCTCGTCGTGGCCGAGGACGTGACCGAGGAACGCCACCAGCGGCCGGGGGCCGAGCACCCCGGGGTCATCCTCCTGCGCCAGGGTGCCGGCTTCCGCCGCACGAGCCTGATGAGCACGGAGCTGGCCGGGTTCGTCTCCGCGTGCGACGGCGAGCTCACGGCTGGGCAGATCGCGTCGGCGCTCGCGGCACTCCTGGAGCGGGACGACGACGCGTTCCGCCCGGGCCTGCTGGCCGAGGCCGCGAACCTGGTCGCCGACGGGTTCCTCGTGCCCGCGTAAAGCGTGAAAAAAGAGCTTGACATCTCTGGAACTGTGGCGTTAATTACATTCAACATCCGCACGACGAAAAAGCAGCATGACTGAGAAGAAGCGCAGCCCCCGCACCGAGAACCCCGTGCGGATCACCGATCCCAAGGCCATCCGAGCCCTCGCGCACGCGGCGCGGCTTGAGGCCATCAACGAGCTCTACTCGAGCCAGAAGAGCCGCACGGCCACGGAGCTGGCGGCCTTCACGGGCCTCACCCCGAGCGCCATGAGCTACCACCTGCGCGCCCTGAAGAAGTGGGGCATCGTGGTCGATGCGCCGAGCGACGGCGACGGCCGTGAGCGCCGGTGGAAGGCTGCCGGCACGGACCTCAACCTCGACACCGCGACGACCGGCCAAACGCCGGGCCTCGCCATCGTGGACATCGAGCTGGAGGCGCTGCGCAAGCGCATCGCCAGCCACGCGAAGCTGCGCGACGCCGCGCGCCGCCGCGGGGAGCCCGACGAGACGCCGGTGATGGTCGTCTCCGGCAACGTCCTCAAGCTCACCCTCGAGCAGCGCGCGGAGTTCAAGCGCCGCATGTCGGAGCTGCTGGACGAGTTCGAGCCGGACGACACAGGGGAGACGGACCCGGAGGGCACGGAACGGATGTACGTCCTCTGGTCGATGCTCCCCGAGGGGCGGGAGGCTGCCAGGCCCAAGTCCTCGCCGAAACGGGTCGCCGAGAAGGTCGCCGAGAAGAAGGGTGCTGCGGGCTCCTGACGACGCCGGCCATGCCGGACGTTGTCCACAGGTGAGGGCCGCGGCTTGCACTCCGACCGCAGTCGTATGGTGAACTAGGGACTTGCGCGGTCCGCCGCGCCCCCACGCTCCCGCAAGATCGGGCGGGAGCGGTGCAGCTGTTCTCGAGGAGTACCGTGGCCACCAAGGCTAAAACCGGCAAGAAGCTCGTGATTGTGGAGTCGCCGGCCAAGAGCAAGACCATCGCCCAGTACCTGGGCGAGGGCTTCGAAGTCGACGCCTCGATGGGCCACATCCGCGACCTCCCACAGCCCTCCGATCTCCCGGCGGAGCTCAAGAAGACCTCGGTCGGCAAGTTCGCCGTCGACATCGAGAACGGGTTCGAGCCCTATTACGTGGTCTCGCCGGACAAGAAGAAGAAGGTGGCCGAGCTCAAGGCCAAGCTCAAGGACGCCGACGAGCTCTTCCTGGCCACCGATGGCGATCGCGAGGGCGAGGCCATCGCGTGGCACCTCCTCGAGGTCCTCAAGCCGAAGGTGCCGGTGCACCGCCTGACCTTCCCCGAGATCACCAAGGAAGCGATCCAGCGCGCCATGGCCGAGCTGCGCGACGTCGACGAGTCGCTCGTCGACGCGCAGGAGACCCGCCGTGTCCTCGACCGCCTCTACGGCTACGAGATCTCGCCGGTCCTGTGGCGCAAGGTGGCCAGCGGCCTGTCCGCAGGCCGTGTCCAGTCGGTCGCGACCCGCCTCGTCGTCGAGCGCGAGCGCGAGCGCATGGCGTTCCGTGCTGCTGACTACTGGGACCTCACGGCCATCGTCGCCCCCGCGTCCGGCGGCGCTTCACAGCCGCACGACGCCGCCGCGCGGCAGAGCTTCCAGGCCCGCCTCGCGCAGGTGGACGGCAAGAAGGTGGCCTCGGGCCGCGACTTCGACGACCGCGGCCGGCTGACCGCCAAGAACGCCGAGCTCCTCACCGAGGCCACCGCACGGGCCCTCGCCGAGGGGCTTGAGGGCGCCGCCTTCGCGGTCCGGGCCGTGGAGGAGAAGCCCTACACCCGTCGGCCGGCTGCCCCGTTCACCACGTCGACCCTCCAGCAGGAGGCGGCGCGCAAGCTCCGCTTCTCCGCCCGGGTCACGATGCAGGTCGCGCAGCGCCTGTACGAGAACGGCTACATCACGTACATGCGAACCGACTCGACGGCGCTCTCCGACCAGGCGGTCACGGCTGCGCGCCGGCAGGCCTCCGAGCTGTACGGTCCCGAGTACGTGCCCGGCCGTCCGCGCGTGTACGCCTCCAAGTCCAAGAACGCGCAGGAGGCCCACGAGGCCATCCGCCCCGCGGGCGACTCGTTCCGCACGCCGGCGCAGGTCGCCAAGCAGCTCTCGGGGGACGAGTTCCGCCTCTACGAGCTCATCTGGAAGCGCACGGTCGCCTCCCAGATGGAGGACGCCAAGGGCTCCACCGCGACCGTCAGGCTCGGCGCGCAGGCGCTCTCCGGCGAGGCTGCGGGGCGCGACGCCGAGTTCACGGCCTCCGGCACGGTGATCACGTTCCGCGGGTTCCTCGCGGCCTACGAGGAAGGCCGGGACGAGGTCCGCGAAGACTCGGAGAACGGTGCGGGCGGATCCGCTGCGGGCGAGAGCGCCCGGCTGCCGGTGCTGGCCAAGGGCCAGGCACTCGACGCGCTCGAGCTGACTGCGAACGGCCACCAGACCTCCCCGCCCCCGCGGTACACCGAGGCCTCCTTGGTCAAGACGCTCGAGGAGCGGGGCATCGGCCGCCCGTCCACGTACGCGGCGACGATCTCGACGATCATGGACCGCGGCTATGTCCGCAGCCGCGGAACGGCCCTTGTGCCGAGCTGGATCGCGTTCTCGGTGGTGCGGCTGCTCGAGGAGCACTTCCACGATTACGTCGACTACGACTTCACGGCGGAGATGGAGGAGGACCTCGACCGGATCGCTGCAGGCGAGCAGGCCGGTGCGGACTGGCTGAGCCACTTCTACTTCGGCGACGACCACAACCCGGGCTTGACCAAGATCGTCGGCGGCCTCGGCGAGATCGACGCGCGGGAGGTCAACTCGGTCGAGATCGCGCCGGGCATCGTGCTGCGCGTGGGCAAGTATGGGCCGTACCTCGAGAAGCCACTCCCGGCAGACGCGCCTGAGGGCACGGCCCCCGAGCGGGCGAACGTTCCGGAGGACCTCGCCCCCGACGAGCTCACCGCCGACAAGGCGCGCGAGCTCATGGAGAGCGCCGGTCCGGAAGAGCGCGTGCTCGGCACGGACCCGCTCACGGGTCACACGGTGGTGGCGAAGAACGGCCGGTACGGCGCATACGTCACCGAAGTCATCCCCGAGCCCACGCCTGAGCAGCTCGCGGCCCAGCCCGTGGAGTACTACAAGAACGGCAAGCCCAAGCCGCCCAAGAAGCCGGCGAAGGTCAAGCCCCGCACGGGTTCGCTCTTCAAGTCCATGTCGCTGGACACCGTCACGCTCGAGCAGGCGCTGGACCTGATGAGCCTGCCGCGCCGCCTCGGCGAGGACGCGGAGGGCAACGCCATCACCGTCCAGAACGGCCGCTTCGGCCCGTACCTGAAGAAGGGCACTGACTCGCGCTCGATCGGCTCCGAGGAGGAGATCTTCACGATCACCCTCGAGCAGGCTCTCGAGATCTACTCCCAGCCCAAGACGCGCGGGGGCCGCACGGCGGCGGCCGCCCTGGCCGAGTTCGGCGAGGACCCAACGTCGGGCAAGCCGATCGTGGTCAAGGAGGGCCGCTTCGGCCCGTACATCACCGACGGCGTCACGAACATCACCGTCCCGCGGTCGACCTCGATCGAGGAGCTCACGCGCGAGCGCGCCATCGAGCTGCTCGCCGAGAAGCGCGCCAAGGGGCCCGTGAAGAAGCCCGCCCGGCGCACCGCCGGCCGGACAAAGGCGGCGGCGAAGTGAGCGCGCACGACGGCGAGCATGTTCCGGCGCACCTCGACCCCACCCCATTGACGCGCCTCGAGGAGGTTCTCGACTCGGCCTCCCGCGGCCAGTCCGAGGAGGACCCGATGGCGCCGATCCTGGAGTTCCTCAACAGCCTCGTGTGCCTGCTCGTCCCGGAGCCGGCCACGGGGGAGACGGAAACGGTGGAGCCTCTCGTGCTGAACAACGCCGACGGGAATCCGGTCGTGGCAGCCTTCACGCATCGGGCCCGCATCCGGCCGGACTTCCTCGAGTTCGCCCCGACCGTGGTGGAGACGCAGGGCGCGCTCCTGCTGCAGAACCTTGGCACCGAGCTCGGGCTCGTGCTCAACCCGGGCAGCGCGTTCGGGTTCGAGCTGAGCACCGAGCACGTCGCCGCGGTGCTGCGCGACTTCCGGCCCGCGGAGCCGGGCGAACACCCAGACGTTCCGCCCGGTCGGGCCGGGGAATAATGGGCTCATGCGTCTAGGCGTCCTCGACATCGGTTCGAACACCGTGCACCTGCTGCTGGTGGACGCCCATCCCGGCGCGCAGCCCGTCGCCTACGCATCGCACAAGAGGCCGCTCTCGCTCGTGAAGTTCCTCGAAGACGACGGAAGCATCAATGAGAAGGGCCAGGGCGAGCTGGTCGACTTCGTCAAGGAGGCCTGGGAGTTCGCCGGGCGCCACAAGGCGGAGGACCTCCTGGCGTTCTGCACCTCTGCCATCCGCGAGGCCGCCAACGGCGACGCGGTCCTCGCCAGGGTCCAGAGTGAGGCGGACGTCGTCCTCCAGGAGCTCACGGGACGTGAGGAAGCCGCGATGACCTTCTTCGCGGTCCGCCGCTGGTACGGCTGGGGTGCTGGCACCATCCTCGACCTCGACATCGGCGGCGGCTCGTTCGAGCTCGCGATGGGCCATGACTCCCTCCCCGCGGCGGCGACCTCGGTGCCGCTCGGGGCCCAGAGGCTCACCCGCGACTGGCTCCCCGAGGACCCGCCCACGGCGAAGAGCATCAAGGACCTCCGCCGCTACGTCCGGGACACGCTCAAGCCGGTGGTGAAGGAGTTCAAGGACCTGGGCGTCCCCAACCTCGTCGCCGGAACGTCGAAGACCTTTCGCTCGCTCGCGCGCATCGCCGGTGCGGCGCCCTCCGGTGCAGGCCCCTATGTGCGTCGCGTGCTGACCCGCACCGACCTCGGCCTCTGGGCCCAGCGGATGTCCGCGATGGCCGCCTCCGACAGGGTCCACCTTCCCGGCGTCTCCGAGGCCCGCGCCAGGCAGCTCCTCGCCGGGGCGCTCGCCGCAGAGGCAGCGATGGAGCTCTTCGACATCGATGAGCTCGAGATCTGCCCCTGGGCGCTCCGCGAAGGCCTCATCCTCCGCAGGCTCGACCAGCTCGTCTTCGAAGGGCCACTCGAGCCGCCTGCCCACATCGGTCCGATCCAGAGCGAGCGGCAACGCGCCGAGCGCATGCACCCCGCGAGGTCCCGCGTATGAGCATTGCCGAGTCCACCCCGACCCCCCGCCACATCCCCGTCGCGCTCTCCAGCGCATCCGTCTACCCGCTCAGCGTCCACGACGCCTTCGCGGTCGCGGCGGACCTGGGCTTCGACGGGGTCGAGGTGATGGTGACGAACAATTCGACGAGCCAGAAGGCCGACGAACTCGTCCACCTCGCGGAGCGGTACGAGCAGCCCATCGTCTCCATCCACGCCCCCACCCTCCTGCTGACCCAGCAGGTGTGGGGTTCCGCGTGGAACAAGATCAGCCAGTCCTGCCGGATGGCGCTCGACGTGGGATGCGACACCGTCGTAGTGCATCCGCCCTTCCGCTGGCAGGGCTCGTACGCGGAGACCTTCTCCCAGGGCGTCCGGGACCTCGCAGAGGCGTTCGGCGTCCACATCGCCGTGGAGAACATGTACCCCTGGCGCGTCCGCGGCCGGGAGACCCTCGCGTATCTGCCGCACTGGGATCCGATCGGCCAGGGCTACCAGGACATCACCTGGGACTTCTCCCACGCCGCGACCGCCAGGATGGACAGCCTCGCGGCACTCAAAGCCCTCGGCGATTCGATCCGCCACGTGCACCTCACCGACGGCTCGGGGCGCTCGTTCCGGGACGAGCATCTGGTGCCTGGGCAGGGGACCCAGCGCGTCGGGGAGTGCCTCGCACATTTGGCGGGGAACGGGTTCGAGGGCGCGGTCGTCGCGGAGATCAGCACCCGCAAGGCCCGCGGAGCGGGAGACCGCGAACATCTCCTGGCGCAGACGCTCGACTTCGCCCGCACGCACCTGGGCCAGCAGGCCGGTGTCGAGGCGGTCTGACGCGCCAGCAGACCCGCACCCGAGTTGCACCTCTGAGATGCGAAACGCCGGGCGGCCGGTAGGAGACATTGGGGGGAAATCTCCTGGCCACCCGGCGCTCGGGGTCCAGCCGGCTAACCGGTGGAACCCGTCACTCGCACCTAATGAGTGAGTTCACTGTATGAGCCGTCCCTCAAGGGAAGCCCCGATTTCTCTGAGAGAAGTCTGAGAATCAGCAGGGCGCACATCAGATCCTTAAATGAGTTCGGCACTGGCAGTCGAGCGAATCCGGAGGGATTCGGAACCCGAACTGCCAGTGCCGCGGCGGCCGGCCTTGGGGGGAGGCCGGTCGCCCCATCACTCGCACCCTGTGAGGTAGTTACTACTCTAAGGACCGACCTTGTGAGGGCCCTTGGGGACGCATGGGAGGATGCTGGGAATGCGGGCCGCACCCCGGGACTGGCAGGATGGGCAGCATGACGAATCACATCGCATTCCTCGGCACAGGGTCCATGAACGAGGCCATCATGGCCGGGCTCCTCGCGGCGGGCTTCCCCAAGTCGGACGTCACGGCCACCGTTCGCCGGGGCGAGCGGGCCGCGGAGCTCGCCCAGCGGTACGGGGTGACCGCCATGGCCACGGCGGAGGACGACGACGTCAACGCCCAGGCGGTCCGCGGCGCCTCGGTCGTGGTCCTCGGGGTCAAGCCTGTCGGCATCGCCGACGTCGCCCGCGAGATAGCATCCGCGCTGCGTCCCGACGCCATCGTCGTCAGCGTCGCCGCCGCCGTCTCGATCGCCCAGCTCGAGAAGGCGCTCCCCGCCGGCCAGCCGGTCGTCCGCACCATGCCCAACACGCCCGCGCGGCTCGGACACGGCGTCGTGTCGGTGTCGGGTGGCACCAACGCCTCGCGCGACCACGTCGAACGCGTCGTCAAGCTCTTCAAGTCAGTGGGCCTCGTCGTCGAAGTGCCCGAGGACCAGGTCGAGGCTGTGGGCGCGCTGAGCGGGTCGGGCCCCGCGTACGTCTTCTACCTCGCCGAGGCCATGGCGAAGGCCGGGGAGTCGCTCGGGCTTGACCCCTACCTCGCGCTCAAGCTGGCCCGCGAGACGGTGGTGGGCGCCGCCCACATGCTCGCCGAGCCCGGTGCGGACCCCGTGGCGCTGCGCCGCGCCGTCACGAGCCCGAAGGGCACCACTGAGCGGGCCATCGCGGTCTTCGAGGAGCGGGGCCTGCCCGCCATCATCGCCGACGGCGCCCGCGCGGCCGCCGAGCGGTCCCGGGAGATCACCCGCGAACTCGACTGACCCTCGAACGAGCTCGACTGAGAGACTCAGCCCCGGCTCCCCGCACCGGGACGGGCTACAGGAGATCGTGCTCGACGGCGAACAGGGTCGCCGCCGCGCGCGAGGAGACCCCGATCTTGCCGTAGATGTGCCGGACATGGTGGTCCGCGGTGCTGGGTGAGATCCGCAGGGCCGCGGCGACGTCCTTCTTCCGCGCGCCGCGGCACAGGAGCCTCAGGACCTCCACCTCGCGCTCGGTGAGCCCTCCGGGCCATGCGGGGCGCGTCCGCCGTGACCGCACGCCTGCGGAGGCCAGCACGGCGTCGACCGCGTCGGCGTCGAGCTGGGCCGGCGCGAGCCGCAGGAGCCCCTCCGCCGCCCGGGCGGGCGTCCGGGCCTCGTCCGGACGCCCCGGAGGTGCGAGGAGGAGGGTCTGGAAGGCGTCGGCTGCGGCGAGGATGCGCGCCTCCCACGGGATCTCGGCCGCGATGGCTCCGCGGTAGTAGCCGGACCCGTCGAGGCGCTCATGGTGCATGCCGGCCAGCCGCGCGAGGGGAGCGGAGGCCGCGAGGCGTCCGAGGATCCGTTCGCTGTAGTAGGGGTGGAGCCGGAGCCGCTCGTCACGGGCTGGGGACGCCGTGCCGGCTGGACCGGCGGGGACGGCGGCGCGGCCCAGATCTTGGGCCAGGCCGGTGCTGTGCAGGACGGCCCGGTGGTCCGGCGCCGCCCCGGCGGCGAGGGCGGCCACCTCGCGGGAGAAGCCCGCGCGGGCCGGGTCCTTGAGGTCGGCGAAATCGGCGAACACGCTCAGCACCTCGTCGAGCCGATCAGCCGGGATCGAGGCGGCGGGATGGGGCTCGCGCGCGAGCACCGCCTCCCACGGCATGTCCGTCAGGCTGGCGTAGATAAGGGTGTCTAGGGCGCCCAGGGCGGCCGAGGCCAGCTCCGGATCGAGCGCGGCGCCTGCCCGCTCACGCAGCACCGCTGCGAGCGCCTCGCGCCCGCGCAGCCGCCCGATCACCTCCACGTCCCTGGCGATGAAGACGATGCGGGCCGCGAGCGGGATCCTCTCGCCGGAGAGCCCGAGCGGGAACCCGCTGCCGTCCCAGGCCTCGAACGAGGCGGCCAGGGAGGCCCGGGTCCCTTGGGGGAGCCCGAGCCGCACGGCGAGCATCTCCGCAGCCTCGCAGTGCGCCCGCACGCCCTCGCGCATCCGCTGCTTCCCGGTGGCGAGGAAGCGGGCGGCGAGCGCCGCGCGACGGGGGGCCGGCATCCCGCCGCCCAGTGCCGGCAGCACCGCCGTGAGGAACTGCGCGGGCGGCGCCCCGAGGACAGGGGCGATCGCCGCGCGGAGGGCCGTCTCGTCGCCTCCGGCGAGGGACGCCGCGTCAGAGGCGTCCGCGGTGCAGCCGAGGAACCGCAGGAGGGCGGTGTAGTACACGGTGCGCAGGTCCTCGGGAGGGAGGCGGGCGTCGTCGGCAAGCTCGAGCGCGATGAGGCATGTCCGCAGCCCTTGCTCGAGGGGCTGCCCCATGCCCAGGTCCGTCGCGAGGGACATCGCCGCGATGAACTCCGCGAGGCGCAGGGGCTGGGTCATGGTCCGATCATCGCCCCGCGCGGCGCCCGCGGATAGCCCCGGCGCGCGAACGCGCGATGCGGCCTGGACAGCCTCGGGCACACACTCGGTCCATGGACATCACCCCAGCATCCCCCCACCGCGTGATCCTGCTTCCCGGCAGCGTCCTCCCCGCCGCGCCGGCCTACGGCGCGCTCCTCGCCGCGCTCCGCACCAGGCTCGGCGACGCGGTCCAGGCCGTCGCGAAGGACCTCGAGGTGTACTCCGGCCCGACGCCACCCCGGGACTACTCCCTCGACGCCGAGGTCGCCGGCGTCCTCCGCACGGCCGACGGCCTCGGGTGGGACACGTTCCACCTCGTCGGCTACTCGGGCGGGGGAGCCTCCGCGCTCGCCGTCGCCGCGAAGCACCCCGAACGGCTCGAGTCGCTCGCACTCCTCGAGCCCGCGTGGGCGGGCCGGTGGGGGTGGAGCGCGGCGCACCGGGCGCTGTGGGAGCAGTACCGCCAGCTCGAGGGGCTCGGCCCGGAGGACTTCATGCGGCGCTTCGTCCGGCTCGGCGTCCGTCCCGGGGTCACCGCCGGGCTGCCCACCGGCGGCGGCGAGCAGCCGCCGTGGATGGCCCAGCGGCCCGCCGGCATACGCGCCTTCCTGGCCACCTTCGCCACCTACGACTTGGACCGGGAGGCGCTCGCCCGGTTCGACCGGCCGGTCTACTTCGCGCTCGGGGCGCTCTCGAATCCGGACGACTACGGCGAGATCGCCGAGCGTCTCTCGGCCGTCTTCCCACACTTCCGGCTCGAAGTCTTCCCTGGCCGCCACCACTTCGATCCCCCGCACCGGGTCGAGCCGGAACGCGTGGCGGCGTCGCTAGCGGCGCTCTGGGCGGAGGCGCGCACTACTCCGGCGCGCAGCACGCCGGCAGGCCCAAGCGAGGCTTCCACTTCGCCGAGCGCCAGCGGCGTGCGGATGGAGGCGTGAGATGGAGCCGACGCGCAGGATGACTGTCGCCTCCGCAGACGGGACGCTGATCGCCGTCTGGATCACCGGGGTGGGCCCGACGCTGCTCGCGGTCCCCGGAACCGCGGCCGACCACACCGCGTGGGACCGGGTTGTGCCGCTCCTGGCGCCACACGCGACAGTCGCCGTCGTCGACCGTCGCGGCCGCGGCGAGAGCGGGGACGTCGAGCCCTACCGGATCAGGCTTGAGGTGGACGACCTGGTCGCCGTCGCCGCCGCACTCCCCGGCCCGGTGCACCTCTATGGACATTCGTTCGGCGGATACCTCGCCCTGCACGCCGCACCGCGGGTTCCGAACCTCGCGAGCCTCGCGCTGTACGAGGGCGGACTCCTGCCGCGCGGTGTGCAGCTGTTCTCGGCCTCATTCATCGCCGAGCTGGACCGGCTCGTCTCTGCCGGACTCCGGGAACAGGCACTCGACCTCTTCATGCCCCATGCCGCTGGCTTGCGAACCTCGGAGCTGGCCGCTCTCAGGGCGCAGCCGAACTGGCAGGGGCGGCTCCGGTCGGCGCACACCATCCCGCGCGAACTCAGAAGCCTCGCCGAGCACGGCGCCGATCCAGTGCCGACAGAGCAGATCGCGGTGCCTGTGCTGCTCATCGTCGGGGCCGAGACAAAAGCGATGCGGCGGTCCTGGTTCGAATCCATGGCCGGCCTCTTCGCGGACGCCCGGGTCGCCGTGCTTCCGCGGCAGGGCCACGCCGCCCACATGACGGCCCCAGAGCTCCTCGCGGGAGCCCTCGCGGAGTTCGTAGGCACGGGGACGGCCGCCACGGCCCGCTGATCTCCCCGCCGCCCCGGCCGCGGCACCCCCCCAGCGGTCCGGCCGCGGGAGGCCGAGGCTCGCGGGACGCCGAGGCTACGGTGGACCCATGCACGCCGAACCCCACCCGATCACGGGCCAGCCCTTCGACTCGCCCGTGCCGCCGGGGACGGGGTGGCCGGGCGACCCCGCGACGGCGCAGACGCCTGTGGCGCACACCGCGGCCGAGGCCGCGAGCCTCGCGGCGTCCGCCTCCACGGTCCGCGACCTCGATGCCCTCAGTTCGGTGTGCCGGGCATGCCCCCGCCTGGTCGCGTGGCGCGAGTCGGCGGCCGTCTCGGGGCGCCGGGCCGCCTTCGCCCATCAGCCGTACTGGGGCCGGCCGGGGCCCTCGTTCGGCGACCAGTCGGCGTCGCGCCTCATCGTGGGCCTGGCACCGGCGGCGAACGGCACCAACCGGACGGGACGGATGTTCACCGGAGACCGCTCCGGCGACTGGCTCTACGCGGCCCTGCACCGCACCGGCTTCGCAAACCAGCCCGCCTCCACGGGCGCCGGGGACGGGATGGTGCTCACCGGGGTCCGCATCGTCGCCTCAGTGCGGTGCGCCCCGCCCGAGAACCGGCCGACGCCGGCCGAGCTCGCCGCGTGCGGGCACTGGCTCGACCGCGACCTCGGGCTCACCGCCGCATCCCCGGGGCTCGACGCGGTCCTGGCCCTCGGGGGAGTGGCGTGGAACGCCGTGCTCGCCGCGGCCCGGCGGCTCGGCTGGGCCGTGCCCCGGCCCAAGCCGCCGTTCGGGCACGGCGCCGAGGCGCGGCTCGGCCTGCCGAACGGCGGCGAGGTGCGGCTCCTCGGCTGCTACCACGTGAGCCCGCACAACACCTCGACCCGCAGGCTCACCGAGGAGATGCTCGACGCCGTGCTCCGCCGCCTGTGAGCGGACCCGCCGCCGGCGGGCGGCGGCAGGCCACGCGCCGTCGTGCGGGATGGGGGCGGTACAGCCTACGGCCGTGCGGCGAACCGCTCGAGCAGGTCCACGTGGCCGGACACGATCAGCATGTCCCGGCTCGTGACCTTGGTGTGGGGCTGCGCGTACGTGAAGTCCTCGCCGGGGCTCTTCACGCCGACGATGGTCACGCCGTACTTCGAGCGCACCGCCGATTCGGCCAGCGTGAATCCCTGGGTCTCCTTGGGCGGGTACATCTTCACGATGGCGAAGTCGTCGTCGAACTCGATGAAGTCGAGCATGCGACCGCTCACGAGGTGCGCGGCGCGCACCCCCGCGTCCGCCTCCGGATAGATCACGTGGTTCGCCCCGATGCGGGCGAGGATCTTGCCGTGCGAGGGCGTGATCGCCTTCACCCACAGGTGCTCGATGCCGAGGTCCACCAGGTTCGCCGTGATGAGCACCGAGGACTCGATCGAGGTGCCCACCCCCACCACCGCGGACTGGAACTCCTGGGCGCCCAGCTGCCGGAGCGCGTCGATGTTCGTCGCGTCCGCCTGCACCACATGCGTGAGCGTCCCCGACCACTTCTGGACGAGGTCGACGTCGCGCTCGATCGCGAGGACCTCGCGGCCCTGCTTCACGAGCTGCTCGGCTGTGGCGGACCCGAACCGGCCCAGGCCGACCACGAGCACGGGCGCGTTGGGATTGGGGCGGCGGCTCGCGGCCGCTGCAGAGGTAGTGGGATTAGCCAATGATCGGCCTCTCTTCCGGGTAGTGGTACAGCTGGATGCGCTGGCGGACCGCGAGTGCGGACGCGAGGGTGATCGTGCCGAGGCGGCCGGCGACCATCAGGCCCGTCAGGACGTACATGCCGGCCGGCGGTGACTCGGCGCTCAGGCCGGAGCTCAGCCCACAGGTCGCGAAGGCGGAGATGACCTCGAACAAGACCCTGTCGAGGGACTGCTGGGTGATCGCGGACATGAGGAACGAGCCCACGAGCACGAGGGTCGCTCCGGCGACGATGACGGAGATCGCCACCCGCAGCGCGCTCTGGGGGATGGTCCGGCCGTAGACCTTCACGTCGGAGTCGCCGCGGCCCTCGGCCACGATGGCCAGGAACAGCACCGCGATGGTCGTGACCTTGATGCCGCCAGCCGTCGACGCGGAGCCGCCGCCGGCGAACATGAGCGCGTCGGTGAGCAGCTGCGTGGTGCCTTCCATCTGGTTCTGGTCCACGAGGTTGAAGCCGCAGGAACGCGTCATGATCGACGCGAACACGGCGTGGATGAGCTTGTCGCCCACGCCCATGGCACCGATGGTGCGCGGGTTGTCCCATTCCATCCAGCCCCACAGCACGCTCCCGACCAGGACCAGGATCGCCGAGACCTGGATCGTCAGCTTCACGTGGAGGCTCCACTTCGACCAGCGCAGCCCAGACTGGCGCAGCCCGAGGATCACGGGGAAGCCGAGCGATCCCACGAACGCTCCGACGGACAGCGGCACGAGGATCCAGAGGTCCTCCTCATACGGGACGATTCCGTCGGAGTGCGGCGTGAAGCCAGCGTTGTTGAACGAGGAGATGGAGTAGAAGACCCCGTGCCAGACCGCCTGCCACCAGTCCTCGCCCAGGCTCAGGAACCTCCCCGTGAGCACGACGGCGAGCGAGCCCTCGATCACGACCGACGTGACGATGACGATCCGCAGCAGCTCGCCGACCTCCCCGAGGCGGCTCGAGTTGTTCAGCGCCTCCTGAGCGATGAGCTTGCTGCGCAGCCCCAGCCGGCGGCTCACCATGAGGGTCAGGAGCGAGGCGATCGTGAGGGTTCCGAGGCCTCCGACGAAGATGGCCAGCAGGATCACGAACTGGCCGAAGAACGACCAGTGCACCGCCGTCGAGACGACCGTGAGGCCCGTGACGCACACCGCGGAGGCGGCCGTGAACAGGGCCTCGTGCAGGGGCGTGACCGCGCCGTCGGCCGCCGAGACCGGCAGCGAGAGCAGGAGGGTGAAGACGACGATCACGACGGCGAACGTCAGCATCGCGAGGCGGGCGGGGGAGGACGCGGCGAGCCGGTCGACGACGTCACGCAGTCCCGTGAGCGGACCGAGGCCCTCCCGGTCAGGGGCTGGATGCCATGTCGGCGGGGTCTCGGGCATGGAATGCGCGTCCTGTGGAGGTCCGGGCAGCCCGGGTGCCGGGCGGCGCTACGTGTCACAGTAAACCACCAACCGCCCGCGGGAGCGGGACGGGGAGGCCCTTCCGGTAGCCTAGGCGCATGTCCGAAGGTGCACAGCCGCAGCAGGCTCCGACGTCTGCGAGCGCCGTGGTCCGGACGGAGTACACGACGCGCGTGGTGTGGGGCGAGGACCTCCTCGAGTACAACTTCGGCAAGCACCATCCCATGAGCCCCGTGCGCCTCGACCTCACGGCCCGCCTGTGCCGGGAGCTCGGCCTGTTCGACCTCCCGCGGGTGAGCGTCGCCGAGCCCTATGTCGCCTCCGACGACGAGCTCGCCACCGTGCACACGCGCGAGTACGTAGCCGCCGTCCGCCGGGTGAGCGCCGACCCGGACCGGCCCGAGCCGGAACGCGGCCTCGGGACCGAGGACGATCCGGCGTTCGCCGGGATGCACGAGGCGAGCGCCCGCATCGTGGGAGGCTCCCTCGTCGCCGCGGAGGCGATCCTCGAGGGCTCCGCGGTCCACGCCGTGAACTTCGCCGGCGGCATGCACCATGCAGCCGCGGACCGGGGCTCGGGCTTCTGCATCTACAACGACGCCGCGGCCGCGATCCAGCGGCTGCTGGACCGGGGCGTGGGGCGCGTCCTGTACGTCGACGTCGACGCCCACCACGGCGACGGCACCGAGCGGATCTTCTGGGACGAGCCGCGGGTCATGACCATCTCGCTCCACGAGAGCGGCCTGACGCTCTTCCCCGGGACGGGCTTCCCGAGCGATGTCGGCGGACCCGGGGCGGAGGGCACGGCGGTCAACGTGGCCCTGCCCGCCGGGACGCGCGACGCCGGGTGGCTGCGCGCGTTCCACGCCGTCGTTCCGCCGCTCGTGGAGGCGTTCCGGCCGGAGGTGATCGTCAGCCAGCACGGCTGCGATGCCCACCACCTCGACCCCCTGACCAACCTCAAGGTCACCGTCGACGCCCAGCGGGAGCTCGCCCTGTCCGTCTCGGCCTTGGCCCGGCGGTTCTGCGAGGGCCGATGGATCGCGACCGGCGGGGGCGGGTACGAGGTCGTGCAGGTAGTGCCGCGGGCGTGGGCCCATCTCGTGGGCATCGCCGCCGGCCACCCGGTCCACCTGCAGACGCCCACGCCGCAGCCGTGGCGCGACTACGTCCGCGAACGGTACGGGAAGGACGCCCCGACGCTCATGGGGGAGGGCGCGGACACCTGGTGGCGTTCGTGGGAGATCGGCTTCAACCCCAACGATCCGGTGGACCGTGCGGTGATGGCCACGCGCAAGGAGGTCTTCCCCCTGCACGGCCTCGACCCGTGGTTCGACTGAGCGCGTGGGCAGGCGGCAGGGACAGGCGGCAGGGTCAAGGGGGCGCTCGACAGTGGGTAGGCTGGAGGCATGGTGACTGACATCTTCGCCGTCATCGCGGACCGCACCCGCCGGGACATCCTGGACACGCTGCGGTCGGGGGACAAGGCGGTGGGCGAACTCGTCGAGGCGCTGGCTGCGAGCCAGCCGACGGTGTCCAAGCACCTCAAGGTCCTCCGCGACGCCGGCCTCGTCACCACCCGCGCCGTGGGACAGAAGCGGTACTACACCCTCCGGCTCGAGCCGCTCGACGACGTCGGCGCCTGGCTCGCCGGCCTGCGCACGACGCCGGAGTCCCCGGCTCCCGACGCCTCCTCGCCCGCCGCGGCGGCCGAGGATGGCACGCGGGGTCGGGACGGCCTCGCGTTGGCGGGCGGCGTTGCTCTGGCGGACGCCACGGTTGCGGACGCTGCCTTCGCCGCGGCGGACGGCCGGCACGCTGACGATGGCCTCGGCGCCGCCGACAGCCCGGCGAGCCCGATGGGCCGTCCGGAACCGGCGGCGGCTGAGGTCCGGGAGGCCCCGCTGGCACGGGCCGAGCCGATCGAGGCGACCACGACGACCGGCGACGAGCTCGTCCTGGTGCCGGCCGCCGTCGTGCCTGCCCCGGTCCAGAAGCCGTCGGCGGCGGGCGACCACAGCCGGCCTGCCCAGATCCAGCGCACGGTGGAGCGCACCGTGGAGCGTGCTGCCGCCCGCGCCACCGAGATCATGGCGAACCTGCCGAAGTTCGGGCGCCGGGGCAAATAGGCGCTAGGGTCTTTCGGCCCTGTCCGGGGCGCCGGCGATTCGGCGATCCTATGGAAGACGCGCCTCCCTTCGATGACGGAGGCCGAACCGTGCATGCGGCAAGGGACCGAGGACGTCCCGCAGTCCTGCTTGGCGGCGCGACGTTGCCTCGCCTCAGGCCTCAACCCCCGGTCCACTGCTCACGACCGTGACGCCCTCCGGGGCCCGACCGAAGCCGAGGACTGAAGACATGCATCGAGCCACCGCCCGTCCGTCCACCGCCCAGCACCCCGCCCCCCCACACCGGCGGGCCTCACGGAGGCGGTCCTCACCCCGGTGAAGGGGGACTCGTGCTGCCGCACCGCGCCGAGCCGCACTCCCACGGGTCGCGCGAGCGCCGGGCCCACGGACGCGGGCTGGAGAGCCTGGTTCAGGCCGGGCTCAGCCATGAGGACGCCCAGGCCCAGATGGTCCGGCTTGCCGCGGGAGACGTCTGGGGAGGCTGACCCCCACGGCGCCCGCCAGCGCGCGCGCCGGGGCCTGGTCCGGGGCCTGGTTCAGGGCCTCGGCGCGGCGATCGCGGTCGAGAGCCTGTGGGCCTCCGCCAGGAGCAGTTCGCCGAGCTCCTCGCGCCGCCCGGGCCGGAAGCGCGGCTCGATGCCCGTGAGCGACAGCGCCCAGGCGGGGCGCCCGGCCGGGTCGAACACCGCTGCCCCGAGGCCGTAGGACCCTTCCACGACGAGTCCCGGATTCACCGAGTAGCCCAGCTCGCGCGTCTGGGCCAGCCGATCCCGCAGGGGACCCGCCGCGTGGGTGGGCCCGAAGCGCTCGGTGCGCTCGCCGTCGTCATCGATGATCGCCTCCGCCTCCGCCTCGGGCAGGAAGGCGAGGATCGCGATGCCCGCCGACGCGACGCCGAGGGGGAAGCGCACGCCCTCGTAGAGCACGAACGAGCGGACGGGGAAGCTGCCCTCTTCCCGGGCCAGGCAGACGGTCTCCTCGCCGCGGCGGATCGAGAGGAACGCGGATTCGCCGGTGGCCTCGGCGAGCCGGCGCAGGGCGGGCCGGGCGAGGTGCTCGACGGCGAAGCGGCCGGCCGCGACCGTGCCCATGACGTAGAGCTCGGGCCCGAGGTGCCATCGGCCGGATGCCTCGTCGAGGTCGAGGAGGCCGTTCGCGGCCAGGGCCTTGAGGAGCCGGTGGACCGTCGGGCGGGAGAGGCCCGAGGTGCGGACGATCCCCGGGAGCGAGAGGCCGGTGCCGCCCGCCTTCGCCACGATGCGCATCAGCAGGGCGACCCGTCCCACCACCTGCGTGCCCTGGATATCGCTCACGATGCGCTCCTCCCGGAAATCAGCCACATTGTGGACAGTCTAGGGGTGGACTGCCACCAAGTGAACACTTGGGCGGGGGAACGGTTGTGACGCACGCGACATCCTGCCTAGGCTCGCTCATCAGAACAGTCCACAACGTGGATAGACCGCCAGCTCGAGGAGGAGCACATGCCCACGCTGCACACGGACGCCACCGAGGCCCTGGCCGGAGCGCTCGCCGACGGGATGACGCTAGCAGTCGGAGGCTTCGGCCTCAGCGGGATCCCCGCCGACCTCATCGACGCCGTCCGCGACTCGGGGGTCCGGGACCTCACCGTCGTCTCGAACAACATGGGTGTCGACGGGAAGGGCCTGGGCGTGCTCATCGAGGCCGGCCAGGTCGCGAAGGTCATCGCGAGCTACGTCGGGGAGAACAGGCTCTTCGCGGAGCAGTACCTCGCCGGACAGCTCGAGGTCGAGTTCACGCCGCAGGGCACCCTCGCCGAGCGGCTCCGCGCGGGCGGCGCGGGCATCCCGGCCTTCTACACGAAGACCGGCGTGGGCACCCTCGTCGCCGACGGGAAGCCGCATGAGACGTTCGAGGGTGAGCTGTACGTGCGGGAGCGGGGGATCGTGGCCGACGTCGCGCTCGTCCACGCGCACACCGCGGACACCGCGGGCAACCTCGTCTACCGCTACACCGCCCGGAACTTCAACCCCGTCGTCGCGACGGCAGGCCGGCTCACCATTGCCGAGGCCGAGCACATCGTGCCCGCCGGGGAGCTGGACCCGAACCACATCGTCACCCCCGGCGTCTACGTCCAGCGGCTCGTCCAGGCCACGGACCGCGTGAAGCACATCGAGCAGGTGACGACGCGCCCGCGGCCCGCGGCCCAGAAAGCGGCGGCCAGCGTCGCCGGCTGACCCCTGTCTCCCTCTGGGGGTCACCTCCTGAGGGTCAGCTCCTGAGAGTCACCTTAGGCGACCCCCAGAAGGTGACCCCCAGAAGGCGACCTTCAGAAGGTGACCCTCAGAAGGTGACCCTCAGAACCTCACTCACAGACTTCGACTTCCCAAGGAGACCTCCATGCCCTGGACCCGCGACGAGATGGCAGCCATCGCCGCCACCGAGCTTTCCGACGGCGACTACGTGAACCTCGGGATCGGCATCCCGACCCTCGTGGCCAACCACCTGCCTGACGGCGTGACCGTGCACCTGCAGAGCGAGAACGGCCTGCTCGGCATGGGCCCGTTCCCCTACGAGGGCGACGAGGACGCCGACCTCATCAATGCCGGCAAGCAGACCGTGACCATCCTTCCCGGCGGCTCCATCTTCGATTCGGCGACGAGCTTCGGCATGATCCGCGGCGGACACGTCAAGGTGGCGATCCTCGGCGCCATGCAGGTCTCCGGTTCCGGCGACCTCGCGAACTGGCAGATCCCCGGGAAGATGGTCAAGGGCATGGGGGGTGCCATGGACCTAGTCGCCGGGACGCCACGCGTCGTCGTGCTCACCGAGCATGTCGCCAAGGACGGTACCCCGAAGATCGTCGCCGACTGCACGCTCCCGCTCACGGGCGTCGGCGTCGTGGACCGGATCGTGACGGACCTCGCGGTCTTCGACGTCGTGACGGCGCACGACGGCGCGCGGCGGCTGACGCTCGCGCGGCTCGCCCCCGGCGTCGGGATCGAGGAGCTGCGGGAGAAGACGGGCGCGGCCTTCGACGTCGACCTCGAGGCCGACGCCGCAACGGGCGCCCAGGCCCTCGCGGAGGCGACCCGCTGATGCCGCTCAAGGACCAGTTCGGGACCGACGTCCTCATCGCCGGGTGGGGCCACACGAGGTTCGGCAAGCTCGAGGGCGAGACGCTGGAATCGCTCCTCGTCGCGGCGGCAGGCGAGGCCCTCGCGAACTCCGGGCTCGAGCCCGGCCAGATCGACGAGGTCTATGTGGGCACCTACAACGCCGGCATGGTTCCGCTCGCGTTCGCCTCATCGCTCGCGCTGCAGGTCTCGGACGAGCTAGCGAACGTCCCCGCGACCCGCGTGGAGAACGCCTGCGCCTCCGGGTCCGGGGCGTTCCAGCAGGGCGTCAAGGCGCTCCTGGCGGGGACGGCCCGCAACGTGCTCGTGATCGGGGCCGAGAAGATGACGGCGGCCGGGCCCGAGGTCGTGGGCGCCGCGCTGCTGGGCGCGGGCTACGAGTCGGCGGGCCACCCGTCGCGCACGGGCTTCACCGGCCTGTTCGCCGAGGTCGCCCGGGCGTACGAGGACCGCTACGGTCCCGTCTCGGACGTGCTCGGCTCGATCGCCGCCAAGAACCACCTCAACGGCATGGCCAACCCGTACGCCCACATGCACCGGGACTTCGGCGAGGAGTTCTGCCGGACAGTCTCCGAGAAGAACCCGATGGTCGACGCGCCGCTGCGCCGCACCGACTGCTCCCCGGTGTCCGACGGCGCCGCCGCCCTCGTCCTCTCGGCCGGCCACGCGCCGTCGGGCGCCGCGACCGCCCCCGTGCGCGTGGCTGGCTTCGGGCACGCGAACGACTTCCTGCCCGCCGCCAAGCGGGACCCGCTCGAGTTCGCGGGCAGCCGCGCCGCGTGGTCCCGCGCCCTAGGCATGGCAGGAGTCGGACTCGCGGACCTGGACCTCGCCGAGGTGCACGACTGCTTCACCATCGCTGAGCTCATCATGTACGAGGTCATGGGCCTGGCCGAGCGGGGGAAGGCGAGCGTGGCCGTCGAGGACGGGTCCGTGTACCGCGGCGGCCGGCTGCCGGTGAACCTCTCGGGCGGCCTGAAGGCCAAGGGCCATCCCGTCGGCGCGACGGGTGTGTCGCAGCACGTGGTCGCAGCCATGCAGCTGTCCGGGACGGCGGGGGAGATGCAGCTGGCCGCGGCCAGGCGGGCGGCGGTGCACAACATGGGCGGCCTCGCGATCGCGAACTATGTGAGCGTGCTCGAGGCGGTATGACGCGGCTGTGAGGTGGATGGGAAGCCCTGACGCCGTTGGGGGTCCTGACGCCGCTGGGGCCCGCCCCGATCCCCGCCGTGGGGGACCGGGGCGGGCCCTGAGACAGTCCTCAGCGGGCTCGCGCCGGCTCCTATTCCGCCGGCCGCTCCCCGCGGTTCTCGCGCAGGGCCTCGCCGTCGCGGATAATCTGCTCCTCCTGCTTCTGCCGCTTGTCCGAGGCCTTGGTGTCCTTCGGGGGCAGCTGGAGCGTCTTCTCCGCCTCCATTCCGGCCTGGAGCTCGCGCCCACGCTCGACCTCGGCGTCGAACTCCGCACCGAAGAGCAGGGACATGTTCAGGAGCCAGACCCACAGGAGCAGGATGATGACGCCGCCGAGTGCGCCGTAGGTCTTGTTGTAGTTCGCGAAGTTGGCCACGTAGAAGCCGAACCCGGCCGTGGCGATCGCGAAGACCAGGAGCGCGATCAGGGAACCGAGGCTCATCCAGCGGAACTTCGGCTGGCGCACATTCGGCGTGAAGTAGTACAGGACCGCGATGAGCGAGATCGCGAGGGCGATGGCGACAGGCCACTTGGCAATGTCCCAGGCCATCACTGCCACGTCGCCGAGCCCGATGGCGCCGCCCACGGCCTTGGCCACCGGCCCGCTGAGCACCAGCATCGCCGAGATGACGGCCGCGACGACGACGCCGGCGACCGTCACGCCCAGCATGGTGCCGCGCAGCTTGATGAAGGGCCGCCCCTCGTCGATCTCGTAGATGCGGTTCATGGCGCGGCCGAACGCTCCTACATAGCCCGAGGCGGACCAGAGAGCGCCCACGACGCCGCCGACGAGCGCGAGGCCGGCGGCCGGGCTGTGGACGAGCTCCTCGATCGGCTTGCGGACGGTGTCAGCCGTCGATCCCGGCGCCACGCCCTCGATGATGTCCATCACGCCATTGGTCGTCGTCTCGGCCTGCCCGAAGAGGCCCAGGAGGGAGACCAGCGCGAGAAGCGCTGGGAAGAGGGAGAGGATGCCGTAGTAGGTCAGGGCCGCGGCGAGGTCGGGGCACTGGTCCCGGCTGAACTCGCGGAACGTCTTCTTGACGATGAACTTCCACGAGGGCTTGGTGACCTTGGGCGGACTCTTCGGCTTCCGGGAGTCGTTGGGGTCCGGCGCCGTCATCTCCTTGTCGGTGCTTGCGGTGCTCGAGGTGCTTGCGTCGTCTGACGCTCCGGTTCTGCCGGACGTGCTGGCGCTCGCCGAATGTCGCTGACTCACAGGATCACTCCTTCGAGGGACGGTTACACGTCCACTCCCCAAAGGCGCCCCACCTGAAACCGCCCGGCCCGAGGCCACTGCCGGGGTCAGCCCTCCGAGGCCGACGCCGCGGAGCAGGACTGTCCCACAACCACGTCCGCGCGGTGTCTCGTGGCTTCCACCAGCCGGGCGTTGGCCTCGTCTGAGCGGAGCACCCATTCCCGCGCGTCCTCCGGCGTCTTGCCGAACTGGACATGGCGGGCGATGAGCCGTTCCCGCCGCAGGGCGGCGTCGGCGTCCACGTACCAGACTTCACGCATCCAGGACCGCGCGGCAGCCCACTGGGGGTCCTCGAGGAGCAGGTAGTTCCCTTCGGTGACCACCAGGCGCGTTTCGGAAGGGACGGCGATCGCCGCGGCGAGGGGCTGCTCGAGGTCGCGTTCGAACCCCGGGGCGTACACGACCGCGCCGCTGCCGGAGGCGAGCCGGCCCAGCAGCGCGGTGTAGCCGTCGGGGTCGAAGCTCTCGGGAGCGCCCTTGCGGTCCGCCAGCCCGAGCTGCCTCAGCTGGACGTCGGCAAGGTGGAACCCGTCCATCGGCACCTGGACGGCCCAGCGCTCCCCATGGCTGTCCGTGAGGCTCCGGACCAGGTCCTCCGCGAGCGTCGTCTTGCCCGCCCCGGGCGGCCCGCAGATCCCGAGGATGGCCCGCCGTCGTCCATCGGCGGGGACGAGGGCTGTGGCACGGCGGCTGAGCTCGCAGAGTTCCATGAGCCCATGATGGCCGGTCGTCCCGCCGTCCGCGCACCAGGGGTGGCCGAGAGCGGTATCCCGGTCATCCTGCGTGCTGGCTCCCCCTTGCCGCGAGGAACGCCTCAAGCGCGGCGAAGGCCTGTCCCGTGCGCTCGAGCTCGGGATGCGGGCGGTGGAGCCGCTGGAGGAGTTCGCGGTTGTGCTGGAGCCGCAGCCGCGCCCTGGCGATGGCGTTCCTGGCCGCAGGGAGGTCTCCGGGCCGCAGCGTGAGGGGCTGCAGGACTCCCCGGACCGACTGAAGCGTCAGGGCGACTGCGCGCGCGTCCTCACGCTCGGCCGCGGCCCGGTGGCCCCTCAGGCGCGTCGCGGCGTCGGACCAGAGCTCGTCTGCGGCGATGCGCGCCACCTCGGTCCAGGCCTGCTCCTCGTCGAGCCCGGCGTTCACGAGTGTTGCGTGGAGGCGGCCCCATCGTCCCGCGAGGTCCTCGTCGGTGGCCGGCCGCGGTGCACACGCCGGGACATGGCTCGACGGGTGGGCGCGCAGCGCAGCGGAGCGGCGCAGGCGAAGGGGCTGGCGGTCTGGAGCTGTGGTCATGGCATTCCGTCAATCTGCACCGGTCCTGCAGCGCTGGAGGACGCGGATGGCTCGTGCGTCGAACTGGGGCCTGTCCCGGACCGGCCCCGAGGAAGCGGGGACCCGGATGACGGCGGCCTCCACCAGAATCCACGATGGGGCCTGGATCTCTGGAGGGCCAAAAGTCCCGAGTCCTGCCGCGCAGCCGCCGTCAGGATCACCTCACTCGCTGAAAGCGGTCTCCGGCAGGGCGGGGTGGATGCGCTGCACGAGCTCAGCGGCGACCGTGTGCAGCTTGACGTTGCGGTTGTTCGAGGCGCGCCGGAGGACATCGAAGGCCTCTGCGGCGGAGCAGCGGCTCTGCGCCATGATCACGCCGATCGCCACATCGATGACGGTGCGGTTCTGCATGGCCTGGGCGCGGTGCTCGGCGAGCTCGTTCCAGTCGCTGAGCCTCACGGCGAGCTGGAGGGCCCAGGAGGCCTGGTTGCGCACACGTCCGACGGCGGCCAGCAGCGTGCGCCGCGCGTCGTCGTCGACCGGGTCGGTACCCACGACGGCGAGGGCCGCCGCCGCGGAGGAGCCCGCTGGGGCGGGAACCACGAGGAGGCCCGCGTCGACACCCCACGCCATACCCGAGGTCCAGGACGCGGGCAGGCGGGGCTCGATGGTCAGCTGGGAGCGCTCGAGGGCGGCCGCGAGCCGCTGGTCGTCGTCGGACAGCCGCTCCTCGACGACGGCCGCGAGCGCTTCGCTGCTGGCGCCGGTGATCGCGGGCCGGTTGCGGCGGCGGAGGACGAGGGCACAGTCATGGGTCCCGAGGGCGGCCAACCGCCGGTGCGTCCTCTCGGCGAGCGCGGGGAGGAAGGCCGTGAGCGACGAGCATGCCAGCAGCAGGTGCATCAAGTCGTGCGTGGCGTCGTCGTTCTGAGGCCGGGCGGCCATTGGTGCGCTCCTTTAAGGCAGCAGCCACTGCGGGGGGCGTGGCCGCGTGGATAGCGGATGCCCATTTCTTGAGCGCACGGGGGCCACGCGAGCGTTGCCCTGCGGATCATCTTTGACGAAGCGCGAGGGCCGGTCAAATCGGCGGCCCGTGCTGTGAAGGGCGGTGACCGTGGCGTCGGCTCTCGGGGTGACTCCCAGGAGGTGACCTTCAGGAGGTGACCCCCAGACAGGGGGCGGGCGTCAGCTGCTGGCGGGGCCGGCGGTCGAGGCCCGGAGGACGAGGTGCGGCTCGGAGCGCCTCTCCATGGCGGGAGCCTCGGGCTGGGCGAGCCGTTCGAGCGCTGCCTCGCCCGCGGCCTTCCCCAGATCCCGGGCGTGGAGGTCCACGGACGTGAGGTCGATCCCCCGAAGGCGGGCCAGCCGCGAGTTGTCGTAGCCGATGAGGGACAGGTCCTGTGGGACCCGGAGCCCCAGCGCATAGGCCGCTTCGCGGACGCCGAGCGCGAGTTCGTCGTTGTGCGCGAAGACGGCGGTAGGGCGCTCGGGTGCGGCGAGGAGGGCGTGGGCTGCGCGTTCGGCGGCCTCCTGGGTGTAGTCCTGCGCGGGCACGACCCGGGGTTCGAGCCCGGCGGAGACCATGAGGCGCTCGTACGTCCTGCGGCGCTCGAGGTGCCCTTCGTGCGGAGGTCCCGCCATGTGCGCGATGCGCGTATGCCCGAGGCCGAGGAGGTGCGACACTGCGGCGGATGTGCCGGCACGGTCATCGGAGTAGATGCTGTCGACGCCAGGGACCCGCCGGGCGACGTTGACCACCGGGACCGTCTGCGTGAGCTCGCGGATGTAGGCATCCGGATCGGTCAGGGTCGCCGCGATCAGGACGCCGATGCGGGCCTCGATGAGCGAGTCTGCCGCCGCGCGTCCGGATCCGCTGGGGCTGTCCGTCACGCCGAGGATCAGGCGATGGGCGCCGTCGCCGAGGGCCTCGCTGACACCGGCGAAGATGTCCGCGTAGACCTCGTTGTGCAGGTCAAGGAGGTAGAGCCCGACGGCGGAGGCCCGCTTGCTCGCGAGGCCGGCGGCGAGCACATTGTGGCGGTAGCCGAGCCGCCGGGCGGCCTCGAGAATCGCGTCCCGCGTCTCAGGGCTCACCCCGGGGGCGCCGCGGAACGCGAAGGACACGAGGGTCCGGGACACCCCGACGGCACGTGCGACGTCCTCCTGGGTCACGGGACGGCGGCGTCCGGATGCGGCGGGAAAGCTCACGCGGCCATCCTCGCATGCGATGGGCGCAAAGTTTGGCGCTTTGTCTTTACATACTGTCTTTCGCGCGTTAGCGTGGGATGTGATCCAGCGCACCAGCGCAAGTACCAGACCTCGGTCACGACGAAGGAGTCATGATGGCAACATCGCAACGGATCGCCCCAGCCGAAGCGCCCGGCACACTCCCGGCCCTCACGGCCGGGCCCCACAGCAAGAGGCTCGGCGTTGTCGCGATGGTCGCGACGTTCGGCGGCCTGCTGTTCGGCTACGACACGGGCGTGATCAACGGGGCGCTGCGCCCGATGACCGAGGAGCTGGGGCTGACCCCGCTCACCGAGGGCATCGTGACGAGCTCTCTGCTCTTCGGTGCCGCTGCCGGCGCGATGGCTGGCGGACGCCTCTCCGACGCGTGGGGACGCCGGAAGACCATCCTCCTGCTGGCCGTCATGTTCCTCACGGGCGCCCTGGCCTGCGTCTTCGCCCCGAACTTCGGGGTCATGGTCCTGGGCCGCGTGGTCCTGGGACTCGCAGTCGGCGGCGCGTCCACGGTCGTCCCCGTGTTCCTCGCCGAGCTTGCCCCCTACGAGATCCGCGGCTCCCTCGCCGGCCGCAACGAGCTCATGATCGTGATCGGCCAGCTCGCCGCATTCGCCGTCAACGCCGTGATCGGCAACCTCTGGGGCGAGTACGGCGGAGTGTGGCGCGTCATGCTTGCCGTCGCCGCGCTTCCCGCCGTCGCGCTGTTCGTCGGCATGCTGCGCATGCCCGAGTCTCCGCGATGGCTCCTGTCGAAGGGCCGGGCCGCGGACGCCCTCGAAGTCCTCATGACCGTGCGTTCCCCCGAGCGTGCTGTGGCGGAGATGGCCGACGTGAAGCACCTCGCCGACGAGGAGAAGGTCTCCCGGAGCAGCGGCTGGGGCGCCCTGAAGAACAAGTGGATCCTGCGGATCGTGCTCGTCGGGATCGGCCTAGGCGTGGCCCAGCAGCTCACCGGCATCAACTCGATCATGTACTACGGCCAGTCCGTGCTCGTCGAGGCTGGCTTCAGCTCCAGCGCCGCACTGATCGCCAACATTGCCCCCGGCGTCATCGCCGTGGTGGGAGGCGTCATCGCCCTGCGCAACATGCAGACCATGAACCGCCGGACCACACTGCTCATCGGCTTCGCCCTCACGACCGTGTGCCACTTCCTCATCGGCGCGGCCTCCATCCTGCTGCCGGTCGGCAACGGCGCCCGCCCGTTCGTGATCCTGTTCCTCGTGGTCGCGTTCGTCGGCTCGATGCAGACGTTCCTGAACATCGCCGTGTGGGTCATGCTCTCGGAGATCTTCCCCCTGCACATCCGCGGCTTCGCGATCGGCGTCTCCGTGTTCTGTCTCTGGATCGCCAACGCGTTCCTCGGCCTGTTCTTCCCGAGCCTCGTCGCCGCCGTCGGCATCACCGGGACCTTCTTCCTCTTCGGCATCGTCGGCCTTGCGGCTCTGGTCTTCATCTACACCCAGGTCCCCGAGACGCGCGGCCGCACCCTCGAGGCCCTCGAGGAAGACGTCACGACCGGCGCCATCTACCTCGTCCACAAGAAGTAGCGACGGCGTCCAGGCCCCGCCCCCCGCGCGCGGGAGCGGGGCCTCCGGCGTGCATGCTGGGTCAGGTGTGCCGGGTCCGATGAGGCGCGTCAGGGAAGGCGCGTGAGGGGAGGGCCGGCGCTGGCCCCGAGCTGGCCCTGGGCTCAAGCCGGGGGTTGATGTCGACGTCGGGCGGGGGCGCCTGGCCGTCGAGCAGCGCGAAGAGGCGGTCCCACGCCTGCTCGCCGAGCCGCGTCTGGGGGACCGACGCCGTGGTGAGGGCCGGCGACGTGTAGCGCGCGAAGGCGATGTCGTCGAAGCCCGTGACGGAGAGCTGCTCCGGGACCGCAACGCCGGCCTCGTGCAGCGCGCCGAGCAGGCCCATGGCCACGACGTCGTTGAAGCACACCGCAGCGGTCACGCCCGAGCGGAGCACCTCCTCCCGCACGGAGTGGCCGTCCTCGAACATCGCTCCACAGGGGATCACCACGACCTCGGCCCCCGCGGCTTCGGGGAGGGGATGCGCGAGGCCCTCGCGGCGGGCACGGTCTCCGGCGCTCGCGCTCGGTCCCGCGACGTAGGCGATGCGCCGGTGGCCCAGCTGGGCGAGGTGGGCGACCATGGCGCGGATGCCCGAGGCGTAGTCGACGGCGAGCACGGGCACGCCGGGGATCCCCGTGGTCCGGTTGACGAGGACGACCGGTGCAAGATCGGGCAGGAGTTCCTCGAGCTGCGCACCGTCCATGCGAGGCGCGACGAGCACGAGACCGTCGCACCGGCGTCGTGCCTCACGCGCGAGGATCACCTCCTCGGCGGGGTTCTCCACCGAGTCCGCGACGAGGACCCGGTAGCCCTCCCGGGCGGCGGCGCGCGAGAGGCCGCGCAGTGTCTCCTGGAACATGGGGTTTGCGAGGTCCGGCACCACGATCGCCACGGTCTGCGTCCGCCCGATGGCGAGGCTCCGCGCCACCGTGCTGGGGGAGTAGCTGAGCTTCGCCGCGGCGGCGCGGACGCGTTCCCCGATCGCCGGGTCCACCGTCGAGAGCCCGTTCATCACCCGGGACACGGTGGCCCGGGAGACGCCGGCCTCCGCGGCAACATGGGCAATCGTGGCGCGGCCGGAAGCACGGGTGCTCGTGCGGGCCATGGAACCTCCGTCGGTGGGCTCCGCCCAGCTTAGCAACCGGGTTGCGGCCTGCGACTTGACCGTATCGTTTTCTGGAATACTTGCGGTGCCCGTGGGGTATACCGGGCATCGCACCGACAACGAAGGGTCACCATGCACGCGAAGCTGCTTGCCGCCCGGGACCAGGTTCTGGCCCGTAACCCAGGGGAAATCGAGTTCCACCAGGCCGTGGACGAGGTCTTCGAGAGCCTCGGCCCAGTGATGGACCGGCACCCGGAGTTCGTTGAGGCGGCGGTGCTCGAGCGGCTCTGCGAGCCGGAGCGGCAGATCATCTTCCGCGTGCCGTGGACCGACGACTCAGGCAAGGTCCAGATCAACCGCGGCTTCCGCGTCGAGTACAACTCCGCCCTCGGTCCCTACAAGGGCGGCCTCCGGTTCCACCCCTCGGTGTACCTCGGAATCGTCAAGTTCCTCGGCTTCGAGCAGATCTTCAAGAACGCCCTCACCGGCATGCCGATCGGCGGCGGCAAGGGCGGCTCCGACTTCGACCCCCGGGGGCGGTCCGACGCGGAGGTCATGCGGTTCTGCCAGTCCTTCATGACGGAGCTCTACCGCCACATCGGCGAGTACACGGACGTGCCGGCGGGAGACATCGGCGTGGGCGGGCGCGAGATCGGCTACCTTTTCGGCCAGTACAAGCGGATCACCAACCGCTACGAGTCGGGCGTGCTCACGGGCAAGGGGCTCTCCTGGGGCGGCTCCCTCGTCCGCCCCGAGGCGACCGGCTACGGCACCGTGCTGTTCGCGAACGAGATGGCCAAGACCCGCGGGCGCAGCATCGAGGGCCGCCGCGTCGTCGTGTCCGGATCCGGCAACGTCGCGATCTACGCGATCGCGAAGGCCCAGCAGCTCGGAGCGCAGGTCGTGGCCTGCTCGGACTCGTCCGGCTATGTGGTGGACGAGGACGGCATCGACCTCGACCTGTTGCGGCAGGTCAAGGAGGTCGAGCGGGGGCGGCTCAAGGACTACGCCCTCCGCCGCGGCTCGGCCGTGGCCTACGTGGAGGGCGGGAGCGTCTGGGACGTCGACGCCGAGGTGGCGCTTCCCTGTGCGACCCAGAACGAGCTCGGCGAGACTGCCGCAGTCCGTCTCGTCAAGGCCGGGGTGAAGGTCGTGGCCGAGGGTGCGAACATGCCGTCCACTCCCGAAGCGGTGGCGGTGTTCCAGAAGGCCGGCGTCCTGTTCGGCCCCGGGAAGGCGGCGAATGCCGGCGGGGTCGCGACGTCGGCCCTCGAGATGCAGCAGAATGCGAGCCGCGACTCGTGGACCTTCGAGCACACCGAAGAGCGCCTCAGCGAGATCATGGTCGGCATCCACGACCGCTGCGCCGCGACGGCGGAGGAATATGGGCAGCCCGGTAACTACGTGCTGGGCGCCAACATCGCCGGCTTCGTCAAGGTGGCCAAGGCGATGCTCGCCCAGGGTCTCATCTGACCGACGGGTCAGCTGTCCATCATGCGGGCGCACGTTTGCGCTGCGGACGCGGCGCCCGCTATGGTGAGCCCATGATCAAGCGTTGGTATGCGTATTTTGCGTTGGCTCTGGAGGGCCAAGCGTAGGATTTCGCGTACCGACTCCAGAGCCAACAGGGCAGGGACCTCACGGTCCTTGCCCTTTGCCATTCCAGCGGCAGGCTCTGGTCCTTCGGGGCCTGTCACAGACAAGGACAGGACTCCATGAATCCGCTCACCGCAACAGCAGCCCCGGCACCCGGCGACGTCTCCTCGACGACCAACAACCTCCGCGTCGCCGAGTTCACCCCGCTCCCCACCCCGGGTGAGCTCCTGGCCGAGCTGCCGCTCGCCGGGGAGGCGCAGCGCACCGTGGCCCGCGGCCGCGACGAGGTGAGGGCCATCATGGACGGCCTCGACGACCGCCTCCTGGTGATCGTGGGACCCTGCTCCATCCACGACCCCGAGGCGGGCCTCGACTACGCGCGGCGACTCGCCGCCGTCGCCCGCGACCTGCGCGAGGACATCCTCGTCGTCATGCGGACCTATTTCGAGAAGCCTCGGACCACGGTGGGCTGGAAAGGCCTCATCAACGACCCGCACCTCGACGGCAGCCACGACATCGCCGCCGGGCTCCGCGCCGCCCGGGAGTTCCTCATCGGCGTGCTCGAGCTGGGCCTGCCCACCGCGACGGAGTTCCTCGAGCCCATCAGCCCGCAGTACACCGCAGACGCCATCGTGTGGGGCGCGGTCGGCGCCCGCACCACCGAGAGCCAGATCCACCGCCAGCTCGTCTCCGGCCTGTCCATGCCGGTCGGCTTCAAGAACGGGACCGACGGCGGCCTTCAGGTGGCGATCGACGCGTGCGGCGCCGCCTCCGCGCCCCAGGCGTTCCTGGGGATCGACGACGCCGGCCGCGCGTCGCTCGTCTCGACGGCCGGCAACGCCGACACCCATGTGATCCTCCGCGGGGGATCCGACGGTCCGAACTACTCGGCCGACCAGGTCCGGGCCGCCTCCACGGCGATGGCCGGCAAGGGCCTGAACCCCCGACTCATCGTGGACGCGAGCCACGCCAACAGCGGCAAGGACCACCACCGCCAGGCCGAGGTGGCCCTCGAGATCGGCGCCCAGCTTGCGAACGGGGGCGACGCGGCCGAGGCAGTGGCCGGCGTTATGCTCGAGAGCTTTCTCGTCGGCGGGGCCCAGGCGCTCGACGTCGTCGAGCACGCGGCCGGCCGCACACAGCTGGTCTACGGCCAGAGCGTGACCGACAAGTGCATGGAGTGGGACGTCACCGGGGAGGTCCTGGAGCGGCTTGCGGAAGCTGCCCGGACGCGCCGCGTTCACAGGAGCCACTCCAGCCACTAAAGTAATTTGCATGACTGCGATGGATTTCTCTTCCTCGCGTTTCCTCACCGTCGCTGAGGTCGCCGAGATGATGCGCGTGTCCAAGATGACGGTGTACCGGCTGGTCCACTCCGGGGAGATGCCAGCGGTGAGGTTCGGGCGGTCCTATCGGGTGCCCGAGGCGGCCGTCGAGCAGTACCTAAAGAACGCCGTGGTCGACGGCCGGAGCGAGACCGCCTGACGGGTACGGTATTCTGTTCAGGAACGTTTAACGTCACGTCACCAGCAGTTGGTTGAAGCCGCCCTGTGCGCCCGGCCAGCAGCCGGGACAACTACTGTAAGGAACTTACGTGGGTTCGGTTATCAAGAAGCGCCGCAAGCGCATGGCCAAGAAGAAGCACCGCAAGCTGCTCCGCAAGACTCGTCACCAGCGCCGCAACAAGAAGTAGCCGCGCCGCCCCCGTCCGGGGTGCCAGTGACACGAGGCCCGTCCCCGACCGGGGGCGGGCCTCGCTGCGTCCCCGCCGAGGTCACCCCGTGTGGCGCCGAGGTCACCCCGTCCCCGCAGTGCGTACGCTGCGCTACTTGCGCAGTCGGGCGTAGCCGCGCCAGAGGCCGTATGCGGCCCCTCCGACGGTGGCGAGCTTGAGCCCGAGGGTGGCGGCCTGCCGTCCCGAGCGGAAGTCGTAGATGGGCCAGTTGCGCGCATGGGCGTGCATGCGCAGCCGCGTGTCGGGATTGATCGCCACAGGATGCCCCACCATGGTCAGCAGCGGGATGTCGTTGTGCGAGTCGGAGTACGCCCAGCAGCTCCGCAGGTCGAGCCCCTCCCGCTCGGCGAGCTCGGCGACCGCCTCGGCCTTGGCGGACCCGTGCAGGATCTCGCCGACCAGCCGGCCCGTGTACGCTCCGTTCTCGATCTCGCCCACCGTTCCCAGCGCCCCGGTCAGGCCGAGGCGCTCCGCGATCACCGAGGCCACCTCGATCGGTGTGGCGGTGACGAGCCAGACCCGCCGGCCGACGCGGAGGTGCTGCTCGGCCAGGGCCTTCGTGCCGGGCCAGATGCGGGACTCGATGAACTCGTCGTACACCTCGTGCCCGAGGGTCCTGACGTCGTCGCTGAGGATCCCCGCGGCGAGGGACAGCGCCGAGGCCTGGATGGAGTGGATGTCCTCGAGGCTCTCGCCGCGGAAGATGAAGGCCGCCTGCTTCCACGCGAATCCCAGCGCGTCGCGGAAGGTGAAGGCCCCCCGCTCGTACATCTTGCGCCCCACGTGGAAGAGGCTCGCGCCCCGCATGAGGGTGTTGTCGACGTCGAAGAACGCCGCCTCCCCCGGCCGGTGGGGCTGTGCTGCGCGCACGCCGGCAGCCGTCTTCCTCTCCAAGGGCATGGTCCGAGTCTAGCGACGGGCCCCGCAGCGCGGCGGCGCGCTACCGTTGGTCGCATGCGCACGCCCGAGATCGTCCTCGTCACGAAGCACCAATGTCATCTCTGCGACGACGCACGCGACGTCGTCGCCCGCGTCGCCTCTGAGGCGGGCCTTGCCTGGGAGGAGCGCAGCATCGACGATGACCCCGCCCTCCACGAGCGCTTCGCGGAGGAGGTTCCCGTGGTCCTCGTGGACGGGACCCAGCGCGACTTCTGGCGCATCGACGAGGCCCGCCTGCGCCGCATAGTAGAGGCCGCACGGGCCGTGTGAGGCGCTTGCCCTCCAGACCGCAGGGGCGCTCCGGGCCGCGTGGCTTTTGGCCGAGCCCTCGCGGCGGTTCTAGAGTGGATGGGGCCGCCGACGCGGCCGCGTGTGAGGGAAGACCCCGCGCGAGGGAATGAGGTGTGCAGGTGGCAGGACGGGCCCGGACGGGGAACGAGGGGCCTGCCGCTGCGCCCGACGGGAAGAGGCTCCCGCCTGCGGTGGTCGCCCGCCTCACGGTGTACCTGCGAGCCCTCAATACCTTCATCGCGGACGGCACGGAGCGCGTGTCTTCCGACGCCCTCGCCGACGCCTCCGGGGTGAGCTCGGCGACCCTCCGCAAGGACCTCTCCCAGCTGGGCTCGTACGGCACGCGCGGGGTCGGCTACGAGGTGGGCAACCTCGAGGAGCACATCTCGGCCGCTCTCGGCCTCACGCGCCACTGGCGGGTCGCGATCGTGGGAGCGGGCAACCTGGGTCGCGCGCTGGCCCGCTACGGCGGGTTCGGAACCCGCGGGTTCGACGTTGTGGCACTGCTGGACACCGATCCTCAGATCATCGGCAACGAGGTCGGCTGGCTGCGGGTCTCCGACGCTGCCAACCTCGAGGCGATCTTCGACCGGACCCGCACGAATATGGCGGTGCTCGCGCTGCCGGCGTCGGTCGCGCAGACGGTGTGTGACCGCGTCGTCGCCGCCGGCGTCCGCAGCATCCTCAGCTTTGCCCCGACCATCCTGCAGGTTCCTGAGGGCGTGACGCTGCGGAAGGTGGACATGGCCACCGAGCTCCAGATCCTCGCCTACCACGCTCAGCGCGGGGAGTCGGGTGGGGAGAGCGGCCTGCCTGCCCCGGCGCACGACGACGATGCCCACCCGGGCGGGGACGCCGCCTGATCAGGGCGCACGATCAGGGCGCAGCCCGTAGAGCCCCCGCCCGAGGAGCGCACGACGGCGCCACGCGCCCGGGGTGCCGGGCCCGGCTGAGGCGTGGGCCGGCGTCGTGCGCTGGTGAGGCGGCAGGTCAGCGCAGGTATCCGCCCCCGAGCTTGGCGGCGCGTCGGGCTGAGACATAGCGGCTGGAGGACGGCAGCCACGAGACGACGACCGCTGCGAGGAAGAGGGCAACGGTCGCGAAGGAGACAGCGTAGGCCCCCGCCGGGAGGGGGAACATGAGCTGGGCGGGAAGGCCGAGGGCGGCCATGAGGGCGAAGGAGCCGACCGTGCTGAGCAGCGAGAGGCCGGCCCACACGGTGAGCAGGATGCGCACCCAGTTCATTCCGGCGCGCAGCCCCAGACCGAGCAGCACGGCGATGCCCGCGCCGACGATCCCCGAGACCCACGCCATCGGCGTCATCATCGATGTGAACTGCTGCATGAAGCCCGGCGGAACGGTGCGGCCGCTCTCGGCGGCGGCCATCGCGATGCTGTCCCGCATGTACGCCTCGGCCCACTCGATGATGAAGGGGATGCTCAGGAGCGGCAGGACCCCGTACGCCACCATGAGCCAGAACGCCACGGTCAGGCTGACCGGCCGCTGCAGGCCGACCACGGGCATGCCCGGGAAGGTCCCGCTCGGGAGCTGGCTCGGCCACGGGCCTTGGTACGAGCCCTGCGGGGGCATCGGCTGGTAGGCCGGAGCCTGGGGCTGCTGGCCTGAGGAGGGGTACGGGTTCCCGTGGGGCTGGGTCATGGCGTCACTGTCCGTAGGGGTTTCCGAGGGAGGGGCCCTTGGGGCCCGAGTACGGGTTGGCGAACTGGTTCTGCGCGGCGAGGAACGCAGTCACCGGTGACCGGAAGAGGGCCACGATTGCCGCGACCGCGAGCGCGATCGTCACGAGGGCGAACAGGCCTCCCGAGAAGACGCTGCCGATGGTCAGGCACAGGAAGATGGTGCCGGTGGTGCGCGCCCAGCGTCTCCCCTTCGGGAGGAAGATCCCGCAGACGACCAGCACGGCGGCGTTGACGACCACGCACGCGAGGGCGAACCAGACGAATCCGCTGATGAACTGGCGGAACTGCGCGAAGGACATGCCCGACGACGACCCGCTCGCCTGGTCGTACAGCTCCCGAAGCGCGTCGGCCGGGATCGCCAGGGCCACGATGGTGGCGAGCACGGCGATCACGAGCTCCACCGCCGCCGTTGCGAACAGGAGCACGGACGCCGACCGGACGGCAGACCGCTGCTGCTGTGGGGACGGGGCCCCGAAGCCTGCCGTGGTGCCGTAGGGCGGAGGATACGCGGGCTGGCTGTACTGGCCTTGGCCGTACTGGGGCGGCTGCTGGCCGTACTGGGGTGGCTGCTGCCCGTACGGCGGTTGGCCGTACTGCGGTGGCTGCTGCCCGTACGGCGGTTGGCCGAACTGCGGTTGGCCGTACTGCGGTGGCTGCTGGCCCTCGTGCCCGGGAGCGTATTGACCGTAGCGGGGCGCGGGGCGGCCGGCTGCGCCCGGGCCCTGCTCGGATGGATTGCCCGAGGGCTGTCCACCGGAGTCGCCAGTCTCCCGGCGCTCCGGCTGCTCGCTTCCGGGCGGGAAGGAGGGCGTGCTCATGAGGGTCCAATCATCGAAGGACCGACGGGAGCGGATGCGCGCCCCCGCCGCGTTGACCACAGCCTACCTTCTGGCCGCTGGCGCATCCGCGACTCAGGCGTGCCTCGCCACTCCGTCGAACCAGGTCCGCGAATTGGGCACCCACATGAGGACTGCGGCGGTGACCGAGATGAGCGCACCGAACCAGTTGGGGCCGCCGTTGCCGCCGGAAGCCATGATCGCAAGGATCAGGTTCAGGGCGGCGACGCCGGAGAGGGCAAGGCGGGCCCACTGCCTGCCCTCCTTCATCTTCATCGCGAGGATGATCTGCGCCGCGGCGAGCACGAGCCCGATGAGCACCAGGACGAGCAGGAGGGCCCCGAACGCGCCCGCCAGCGCGAGGGCCGCGAGCCCTGCGAGGATGCCGAAGAGGCCGAAGACCACGCCGAGCGCTCCGCCGATGAGCCAGATCCAGTAGGACACCTTGAGCTCTGTCGGCAGCCCGTTGGTCGTGAAGATGCCCGAGAAGCCCCCGACCGGCATGACGTCCTGCACGCTGCGCGGGGCGTCTGTCGGCATTTCGAAGCGGAACCCTCCCGGCTGCTGGTACCCGGGCTGCTGGTACCCCGGAGCGCCCGCGTACGGACCGGTCCCGGGTGGCGGCGGAGGAGGAGGGTTCTGGCTGTAGGGGTTCGGGGCCTGCGGGTTCTGGCCTTGTGGGTTCTGCCCCTGAGGATTCGGGCTGTGCGAGTCTCGGCCCTCGGGGCTGTCGGAGGCCGGCTGCTCATACGGGGTGCTCATGGCGGTCACTGTATCCCTGCGTGGGCATGCGTACTAGAGGCCGTCGCCCATATGGAAAGGCCCCGCCCCCTTCACGGGAGCGGGGCCGGTCGTCTCGGCCCGGAGGCCGGGACGGAAGGGGTTACGCCTGGGCGGCGACGAACGCGAGGTCGAGGGAGATGACGACCTTGTCGGAGACCAGGACACCGCCAGCCTCGAGCACAGCGTTCCAGGTCAGGCCGAACTCCTTGCGGGAGATGGTCGTCTCGCCGGAGACGCCGGCGCGGGTGTTGCCGAACGGGTCGACCGCCACGCCGTTGAACTCGGTCTCGATAGTGACCTGCTTGGTGGTGCCCTTGATCGTGAGGTCGCCGGTCACGTCGAACTCGTCGCCGTTCGCCTCGATCGAGGTCGCGGTGAACGTGATCTCTGGGAACTGCTCGACATCGAAGAAGTCGGGGCCCTTGACGTGGGCGTCGCGATTGGCGTCGCCGGAGTCGAACGAGGCGGTCTTGATCGAGGCGGTGGCCTTGGTCTCGGCGAGGGAGTGCCCGACCTCGACGGTCGCCGTCGCGTCCGCGAAGCGGCCGCGGACCTTGCTGATGCCCGCGTGGCGGACGGTGAAGCCGATCTCGCTGTGCGAGGCGTCGAGGTTCCAGGTTCCAGTGGTCAGGCCGTGGGGCAGCGTCACGGGGCTCATCTCCTTGAAGGTTGATTGAAGCGTCAACTAAACGATGCATCCATCAAAGCATGCATTTGCATATAAGCACAAGGGGTGTGATGCGGTTCATGCAGGGAACTCTCGGGTGGGCGTGATAGTTCTACCTTTCGTAGAACTGGCTTCGCTGGCCGAGCCCGCGATTTCGCTGCCGCCCGCAACCTTTGAGAAACTGGATGTCATGCCCACCTCCACCGTCCATCTTCTGCGCCACGGCGAGGTTCACAACCCCGCCCGGGTGCTCTACGGCCGACTGCCGGACTTCCACCTGTCCGCACTCGGCCGGGAGATGGCCGAGTGCCTCGCCGAGCACTTCGTGCGGCAGGCGCACGACGGTGCGCGGTTCGTCCTGCTCGCGGCGTCGCCCCTGACCCGGGCCCAGGAGACGGCGGCGCCCACCGCGGCCGCGCTCGGACTCGAGGTGGAGACGGAGCCGCGCATCATTGAGGCCGAGAACCACTTCGAGGGCCTGCGGGTCACCAAGGGCGAGCTCCTGCGGCCGCGACACTGGCGCTACCTCGTCAACCCGCTCCGGCCCTCCTGGGGCGAACCCTACGAGGAGCAGGCGGCCCGCGTGCTCGGGGCCGTCGCGGACGCGGCGCGCGTCGCCGTCGAACGCGGCGGAAACGGCGCCGAGGCGATCCTCGTCGCGCACCAGCTGCCCATCTGGGCGGCCCGGCTGAAGGCCGAGGGTCGCAGGCTCGCCCACGATCCCCGCCGCCGCGAGTGCACCCTGACCTCGGTCACGTCCCTCGACGTCGACGCGGACACCGGCGCCGTCATCCGCGTCCGCTACTCCGAACCCGCCGCCCGGCTCCTCCCCGGAGCAGCCTCGACCCCCGGCGCATGATGCGCGGAAGAACGAAGAGCATGACCCAGCAGACCCCCGTCCCCGGAACCTCGAACGGCCTCTCGCGCCGGCGGATCCTCTCCGCAGCAGGAGCGGCGACCGCGTTCGGGCTCGCGGCCGTGCTCTCGGGCTGCGCCGCGGACGACCCGCTGGCCTCGCAGGCCCGCGCGGGAGACAACAAGAACTACGTGGCCGGCGACGGCTCGGTGACCGAATACGCGAAGGAGACGCGCAAGCCGCCCGTTGCGTTCACCGGGACCCTGTACGACGGCACCAAGGTCAACTCGGCCGACTTCGCGGGGAAGGTCACGGTCCTGAACTTCTGGTTCGCAGCCTGCGCGCCGTGCCGCGTCGAGGCCCCCGAACTCAGGGACCTCCACACCGAGTTCGCCGCTCAGGGCGTCGCCTTCTACGGGGTGAACCTCCGCGACGAGCAGGGTACCGCGCAGGCATTCGAGCAGAACTTCGGCATCACCTACCCGAGCTTCAACGACAAGGACGGCCAGGTCCTCCTCGCGCTCTCCGGCATGGTCCCCCCAGGCGCCGTCCCCACGACCCTCGTGCTCGACAAGCAGGGCCGCGTGGCCTCGCGCGTGCTGGGGCAGCTCGAGAAGGGCACGCTGAAGGCCCTCATCACGTCCGCGGTGGGCGAGTAGCGTGGGCGGCGTCTTCAGTGACACCGTCCTCAACGGTTCCCTCCTGCTCGCCCTCCCTGTGGCGCTCCTCGCGGGGCTCGTCTCGTTCCTCTCCCCGTGCGTCCTCCCGCTCGTGCCCGGGTACCTCGGCTACGTGACCGGCCTGACCGGCGTCGACCTCGCGAAGCAGCGCCGCGGGCGCATGGTCGCAGGCATCGGCCTGTTCGTGCTCGGCTTCACGGCGGTCTTCGTCGCCACGGGCGCCGTCTTCGGCCAGCTCGGATCGTGGCTCGCGATCTCCTCGGGCTGGCTCACGCGGGTGCTGGGCATCGTCGTCGTGATCATGGGCATCGTCTTCATGGGCGGCCTCGGGATCTTCCAGCGTGAGGCCCGCGTCCACGCCCGGCCGCCGGCCGGACTCTGGGGGGCGCCGCTGCTCGGCATCACGTTCGGCCTGGGCTGGGTCCCGTGCATCGGGCCGACCCTCGCGGCCGTGCAGCTGCTCGCGTTCTCCGACGGGGCGAGCGCCTACAAGGGGGCGCTGCTGACATTCGTCTACTGCCTCGGGCTGGGCGTGCCCTTCCTGCTCATCGCCCTGGGCATCCGCCGGGGCCTCGGGGCTATGGCCTTCTTCAAGAAGCACCGCCGCGCGCTGCAGGCGACCGGCGGCGGCCTGCTGATCCTCGTCGGAGTCCTCATGGTCTCCGGCGTGTGGAGCCATTGGATCAGCCAGCTGCAGATCTGGATCGGAACCGTGGAGCTGCCCGTCTGATGACCGAGACAAAGACCAAGACCCCCAAGGGCGCGAAGAGCCGCGGGAAGCAGGCGCGGCGCGACGACGTCGCGCTGCCGGCCCTCGGTGTCACCGGCATGCTCCGGTGGGCGTGGACGCAGCTGACGAGCATGAAGACCGCGCTCTTCCTGCTGCTCCTCCTGGCGGTCGCCGCCGTTCCGGGCTCCCTGTTCCCCCAGCGGCCGGCCAACCCCGCTGTGGTGACCCAATACCTCAAGGACCACGCGGACTACGGGCCGATCCTCGACGCGCTGCAGATGTTCGACGTCTACTCGTCGGTCTGGTTCTCGGCCGTCTACCTGCTGCTGTTCATCTCCCTCATCGGGTGCGTTGTCCCGCGGGCGATCGCCCACTGGAAGGCTTGGCGGTCCAAGCCCCCGCGCACTCCTGCGCGGCTGTCCCGCCTGCCGGTGTACGGCACGCTGGTCGTCCCCGCCGACCGCGGCCTCACCGCCGCCGACGCCGCCGGGCAGGCCGCGGCGCTGCTGAAGAAGCGCGGCTACCGCGTGGACCTCCGCGCGCCCGACGACGCCCCCCCGAACCGTGCTCTCTACTCCGTGGGGGCCGAGAAGGGGTACCTGAAGGAACTCGGAAACCTCTGCTTCCACTCGGGCCTGGTCGGGGTGCTGGTCTCGGTGGCACTCGGCGGCCTCTTCGGCTACAGCGGCCAGCGCACCCTCGTCGAGGGGGAGACGTTCGTCAACACCCTCGTCGGCTACGACACCTTCAACCCCGGCACGAACTTCCAGTCGGGCTGGCTCCAGCCGTACTCCTTCCAGCTGGACAAGTTCGAGGTCCGCTACGACCGCGAGTCGGTCAAGCAGTTCGGCCAGCCGCTCGACTTCACGGCCAGGGTCACCACGAAGGACTCGCCTGACGCGCCCTCCGAGGAACGCGTACTCAAGGTCAACGATCCTGTCTCGATCGGCGGGACCAACGTCTACCTCGTCGGGAACGGCTACGCTCCGGTCGTCACGGTCCGCGGCGGCGACGGGCAGATCGCCTTCCAGGGCCCCGTGCCCTCGATCCCCACCGACGCGGTGTACACCTCGACCATCGTGGTCAAGGCGCCGGACGCGAAGCCGACCCAGCTCGGATTCGTCGGCTTCTTCCTGCCCACGTCCCAGATGGGCGAGAGCGGCGTGGCGTTCAGCGCAGACCCGGATCCGCTCAACGTCCAGCTCAACCTCAACTCCTACGTGGGGGACCTCGGCCTGGACAAGGGCAAGCCGCAGAACGTCTACGCCCTCGACGTCGCCAAGCTCACCCAGGTCAACGGCCGCGACAAGCCGGCGGGCGGCATCGTGCTCGGCGCCGGCCAGACGTACACGCTTCCGGACGGTCAGGGCTCCATCAGCTTCGACGGCCTCAAGCGCTACGTGGCGCTCGACATCCACCACAATCCCGGGCAGGAATGGGCGCTCGGCTTCGCGCTGTTCTCCCTCGCCGGGCTCATCGCCTCCCTGTTCCTCTCACGCCGCCGCCTCTGGGTGCGTGCAGGGCAGCACGAGGATGGGCGCACCATGGTGGAGTACGGTCTCCTCACGCGTGGGGAGGACCGCGGCGGCCTCGCGGCGGAGGGTGCCGCCGTGAAGGCCGCGCTCGCCGAAGCGTGGGGCGTCGTCTCCGCCGAGGCGCCGCCAGGCAGGAACGCCGGGGCCTCCACCCCCGGAACGACCAGCCCGGACTCGGCCAGCCCCGACTCGACCAGCTCCCACTCGACCAGCTCCCACTCGACCAGCCCCGACTCGACCAGCACTGCGAAGGACGTCTGATGCTCTCCACGATCAACCAGTCATTGGGTGCGTACAGCGAGCTGTTCATGCTGCTCGCGGCAGGAACGTACACGGTGGCGTTCCTCGCCTTCGCGTGGGACATGGCCACGAGCGGACGCGTCGCCCAGCGCGACGCCGCCCTGCTCGCGGACGCCAAGGATTCTGCGGCCTCCGCCCAGGCTGGCAAGCATCGCTCGCTCGCGGCCGTCGGTGCCGCAGGGGCCGCCGGAGCGGTCGACGCCGCCGGCGACCGGTCGGCGTCGTCCGCACCGGCCGCGGGTGGCGCGCAGGGCGCACGGACCGGAGCGACCGCCGAGGTCGCCGAGTCCGACCTGAAGTACCGCGACCGGCGGAAGGCCGCCCGTGTGGGCGTCGCGCTGAGCGCCCTCGGCCTCGCGATCCACGCGGCCGGAGTCCTGACCCGTGGCGTTGCTGCAGGGCGCGTGCCGTGGGGCAACATGTACGAGTTCTGCACGACCGGCGCGTTCATCGTCGTCGCGGTCTTCCTCGCCGTGCTCATCCGCCGCGACCTGCGGTTCCTCGGCACGTTCGTGCTCGGACTCGCGGTGGTCATGATGGTCGCCGCCTCGGTAGCCTTCTTCGTCCCCGTGGGGCACCTCGTCCCGGCACTGCAGAGCTACTGGCTCGTCATCCACGTCTCGATCGCGGTTCTCTCGTCCGCGCTCTTCACGCTGACCTTCTCGATGGGTGTCCTGCAGCTGATCCAGGGCCGGCGTGAGGCGAAGATCGCCGCAGGGGAGCCCGACCGCGGAGGGTTCATGCGCCTCGTCCCGAGCGCCCTCACGCTCGAGACGCTTGCCTACCGCATCAACACGATCGCGTTCGTCGGCTGGACCCTGACCGTCATGTTCGGAGCAATCTGGGCCGAGAAAGCCTGGGGCCGCTTCTGGGGCTGGGACACCAAGGAAGTGTGGAGCTTCGTGATCTGGGTGGTCTACGCCGCCTACCTGCACGCCCGCGCGACCCGAGGCTGGACCGGCGCCCGCGCCGCGTGGCTCTCGATCGTGGGGTACCTGTGCGTGATCTTCAACTTCACGATCGTGAACGTGTACTTCTCGGGCCTGCACTCCTACGGCGGCGTCACGCCCTGATCGTCGTCACGCCCTGATCGGGGCTGCCAACGTGTGCGGGGAGCCTCAGAGGCCGCGCAGGAAGTCGGGGTCGTCGTCCGGAGCAACCGGGCGGCGGCCCTGTCCCCTGTCCGCGCGGGGCGGAGTCGTGCCGCGGGGCCGGCCCAGCGCGAACCACAGGACGATGCCGACCACCGGAAGGACCGAGATGAGGAACCACGTCGTCTTCGACAGGCCGCCGCGGACCTGGCGGCGGTCGCTCAGCGCGCAGTCCACCATGCCGTAGAGCCAGAAGACCAGGATCAGGAGGTAGGGGAGAACGCGGAGCATATGGCCATTTTAGTAAGCTCGTCCAGTGGCATCCCTCAAGTACTTCCTGATCCGCACTGTCCTGTTCGTCGTCCCGTTCGCTGTGTGCATGGCCTTGGGGGTCGGTCCCATCTTCTCGGCGGTGTTCGCCGTCCTGATTGCGTTCGGAATCAACTACCTGTTCCTCTACAAGCAGCGCGATGCGGCAGCCGCCGAGGTGCGTGACGTGTTCGGCGGGCGGAAGCAGGCCCGTACGAAGCGCGAAGTGGAGGACGCGGCGGCGGAGGACGCCGCCGATGAGGCGCTGCGCGCGCAGGACCCGGGTCCCCAGACGCGCGGCCACGACGGCCCGTCTTCGGACACCTCGGAGCGCAGGCGGCCGCGCACAGACGACGGCGACGACGAGCAGGGGCCCCGCTAGAAGGGCGGCGGTGAATCCGCCTCGGGGCGGGTGAGGTAGCGCCGACCCGTAGGCGACGTCCACTCGATCGTTCCCGGAGGTTCACCCCGAGCCCCGCGCGTTGCCGCGACGCCGACGCAGGCGCCGGCTCCCACGCCCAGTCCGGCTGTCGTCGTCGCCGGGTCTCGTCGCGGCGGCTCACCGCCCCGGCCGACCTGTTTCGCTGTCCAGTAGCCGAGCGTCTTGAGCCGGTGATGTTCCGGACAGAGCAGGGCGAGATTGTCTGTGCTCGTCGGACCGCCCGTGGACCAGTCGCGCGTGTGGTCCGCCTCGGCGGCAGCCCCGGGCTTGTCGCAGCCAGGGAAGCGGCACGTGCAGTCTCGTGCGCCTAGGAAGCGACGCATCGCTGCTGTCGGCGTGTACCGTCGACGCCCGACGGCGAGCGGCGCGCCGCTTGCCGGATCGACCCACATGCACGTCCAGGTCGAGGCGCGGGCGGCGAGAAGCCGGGCCGTGTCGGCATCGATGGGCCCGTAACCGAGGACCTCTGCGACGTCGTCGCGAGCCTGTTCTCCGCTCCCCCTCGCCTCCCGAACTCCACCCTCGGTGCTTCCGGTCGTCGGGACGGTACCCGCAAGCATGCGCGCCGGGATGGTCACGATCACCTCGGTGCGCGTGCCGGTCGCGGGGCCGCTCTCCGGCACTCCGTCGGTGAGGAGGTCGGCGAAGACGTCGGCCCGGCGCTGAGCCACGGTTCGGCCTTCACGCGGCGAGGCGAGCGAGCGGGCGATGGCCTCGAGGCGTGTGTCGATGGCAGCGGCCGCTTCAAGGGGCAGGTAGGCGGTGAGCCAGCACATGCCGTCTCCGGCCGGTTCGATGTCCACCTTGCGGCGCTCCAGCGCCGCGGCCTTCCGGGCAGCGAGGGGCTCGGCGGCGTGCTTCTCGGCGAGCCGGCGCAGACGCCTGCCCAATGCTCCGGGGCTCGGCAGGCTGTCCGTGTCCAAAGTCCCGTCGGAGCGGGAGGGGCCGGCAAGGGCCGCCGCCTCGGCGGCGAAAGCGGCGAGGTTCTGCGCGGGAACCGGCACGGCGGCGTCGAGGATCGTACGGACACGACGGTGCGGGATGCGCCCGGCGGACATGGCTTCCAAGACCGGTGCCCAGGCGCCGCGGGTCAATTCGAGGGCCTCGTGGACCATGGCCTTGGCAGAGCGGGCGGAGACCCGGAGCGCCGCGGAGACCTCGCCGCTGGCGAGGGTCGGTGCGTCGAGGCGACGGAATGGGTCCTCAGAGGCGCCGCCGAGGCACTGGACGAGGGCGGCCAAGGTCGCGGCGAGCTCAGCCGAGCGCGCCGCACCCTCGCGGTCCAGCCGCTCGATGCGGGCGACCAGGAAATCCGCAGCCTCATCCTGCAGTCCCGCGACGACTGCCTCGGGAAGCGGGAAGCCGTCCGTGCCTTCACCGCCATCGCAGTCGTCACCGCCGTCGTCACACCCCTCTGCTACGAGGTCGACGAACGACTCGTCGAGGCTCGGCGCCCTGACGCGTCGGCTCCGCGGATCGTCGAGCAGTTCCCATTCCTGGAGCATCCAAGGCTCCGGTTCCGGCGGTGTGGAAGCGACGGCGCTGGCCCACGAGGCCTCCGACTCGCGGATGTCGGCGAGCTCGAGCTCGAGCCACCACGGCCGGGCCGATGAAGCCCTCCCCGGCACCTCGAACCTACGTTCCCCACCCATGATGCAAGGCTAGAACAGGCCTACGACAGTTCTCGCTGGAACAGGTTAGAAGACCGTCCCCAGGACGATCGCGAGGGAGAACAGCGCGGCGTAGCCGAGGTTGATGAAGCCGGTCTGCTGGAGGACCGGGATGAGGCGCGGCCCCTTCTTGCCGCCGAGCATCAGCCACGCGGGAGTGAGGCAGGCGGGAACGAGCAGCAGGACCATGAGCATCCATGGGTTCCACGGCACGACCAGGAGGGAGGACAGCACCGCTACGCCCAGCATCCCGACGTACGCACGCCGCGACCGGTAGTCGCCCAGGCGCACCGCGAGGGTCCGCTTGCCGGAGACGCGGTCCGTGGGGATGTCCCGGACGTTGTTGGCCATGAGCAGGGCGTCCGCGATGAGCCCCGTGCCGACCGCACCGATCCACGCGGACGGGCTGAGGGTCAGCGCCTGCGTGTACGTGGTGCCGAGCGTCGCGACGAGGCCGAAGAACACGAACACGAACACGTCGCCGAGGCCGAGGTAGCCGTACGGGTTCTTCCCGCCCGTGTACCCCCAGGCCGCCGCGACGCAGCCGAGGCCCACGAGCAGGAGCCACCACGTCTGGGACAGGACCACCAGGAACAGCCCGAAGACCATCGCCGCACCGAACGCGATGAACGCCGCGCGCTTGACCTGTGCCGGGTCAGCGGCCTTCGATCCGGTGAGCCGGAAGGGGCCCACACGGTGGTCGTCGGTGCCGCGGATCCCGTCGGAGTAGTCGTTGGCGTAGTTGACGCCGACCTGGAGCAGGAGCGCAACGAGCGCGGCGAGGACGGCGTTCACCGGCTTGAACTCGCCCAGGCCGAAGGCGGCCGCACTGCCGATCACGACGGGCGCGACCGCCATCGGCAGCGTGCGCGGCCGGGACCCGGCGATCCATTGGGCGAGTGTTGCCACGGGTTGAATCCTCTGCAGTTGGTCGGTGATGGGTGCGGGGACGGAGGCGCGCCTCACGCCCGGTGCTCCGCCCGCAGGAGCTCGGAGATGGCCTGCCGGTCCGGCTTGCCGTTGGGCAGGAGCGGGATCTCGGCGAGCACAAGCCACGTCTTCGGCGCGAGCCGCCCCAGACGCACGACGGCGGCGCCCCGCACCGCCTCGAGGGTCGCCTCGGGCGACCCCTCCTCGCCCGGCTGTAGCACGACCGCTGCGGCGAGCGCCTGGCCCCACTCGGCGTCGTCCACCCCTGCGACGAAGGCCTCGCGCACGGCGTCGAGCGCCTCGAGCTCGGCCGCCACGCGCGCGGCGGAGGCCTTGACGCCGCCGCTGATCACGACGTCGTCCGCGCGGCCGAGGATGTGGAGGCGGCCATGGCCGTCCACTTCGCCCAGATCCGAGCTCACGTACCAGCGAGTGCCGCCGTCGTCGGTGCGGAAGTGCTCCGCGGTGCGCTCCGGGTCGCCCACGTACCCCGCCGCCACGACCGCCCCTCCGAGCCACACGCGCCCGTCGACGAGCTGGACCTCGACGCCCTCGAGCGGCTCGCCGTCGTACACGCATCCGCCGCAGGTCTCCGCCGAACCGTACGTCGTCACGACCCTCACGCCAGCCTCGCGCGCCGTGTCCAGGAGCCCCGGCGGGATGGCCGCGCCGCCGAGAAGGACCGCGTTGAAACGGCGCAGGGCGGCGAGGACACGCGGCGTGCCGTCCTCGAGCAGGCGGCGGAGCTGCGTCGGGACGAGCGAGGTGTAGCGGATGGGGTCGGTGAGGGCCGCCGCGGCCTCCGCGAACGCCTCAGGGCTGAACCCGGCGGTGAGGTCCATGGCCCACGGACGGGTCCCGGCGAACAGCGACCGCACCAGCACCTGAACTCCCGCCACGTATTCGAGGGGAAGCGCGAGGAGCCACTGCCCCTCGCCCCTGAGCCGGATCGCCGTGGCCATCGAGGAGGCCGCGAGCGCGTCGACGGTCAGGGCCGTCGCTTTAGGTGCCCCCGTCGAGCCAGAGGTGCGCACGACGACGGCCGTCCCCCCGGGGAGCTCGGCGGCGGCCTCCGTGGGGCGCCAGAGCCGCCACGCGGCGTCGTGCGCGGCGGGGTCGTGACGGCCCGAGGGGCCGAACTCCACAGCAGGCCCCTCGCCGGCGAGCGCGGCGGCGAGCGCCTTGAGCACAGGGTCCAGGTTCACGGTGCGCCTCAGAAGTAGTACGGGAAGGGGGACCAGTCGGGGTCGCGCTTCTGCAGGAACGCGTCCCGGCCCTCGACGGCCTCGTCGGTCATATAGGCCATGCGCGTGGCCTCCCCGGCGAACACCTGCTGCCCGGCGAGGCCGTCGTCGGCGAGGTTGAACGCGAACTTGAGCATGCGGATCGCCTGCGGGGACTGGCGTGCGATGTCCTCCGCGTACCCGAGGGCGACCTCCTCGAGCCGCGCGTGATCCACGGCCTCGTTCACGGCACCCATGGCGACCATGTCCTCGGCCGAGTACTCGCGGGCGAGGAAGAAGATCTCCCGCGCGCGCTTCTGCCCGATCTGGCGGGCCAGCAGCGCCGAGCCGTACCCGGCGTCGAACGATCCGACCGTCGCGTCGGTCTGCTTGAACTTCCCGTGCTCGCGGCTCGCGATCGTGAGGTCGGCGACGACGTGCAGCGAGTGCCCGCCGCCGGCTGCCCACCCGTTCACGACCGCGATGACCACCTTGGGCATGGTCCGCATGAGGCGCTGCACCTCGAGGATGTGCAGGCGGCCGGCGCGGGCCGGGTCGATGGTCTCGGCGGTGTCGCCGGAGGCGTACTTGTAGCCCTCGCGGCCGCGGATCCGCTGGTCCCCGCCCGAACAGAACGCGTGGCCGCCGTCCTTGGGGGAGGGACCGTTGCCGGTCAGGAGCACAGTCGCGACGTCGGGCGTCATGCGCGCGTGGTCCATTGCGCGGTACAGCTCGTCCACGGTGCCCGGGCGGAAGGCGTTGCGCACCTCGGGCCGGTTGAACGCGATCCGCACGGTGGGGAGGTCGCGCACGACGGCGCCGCTCGCGTCCCGCTCGACCTGGCGGTGGTACGTGAGGTCCTCGAACTCGAAGCCCTCGACGACCCGCCAGTGCGTCGGGTCGAAGGTGTCGGAGACTTTCTCGGGCAGGGCAGGAACGGCGGAGGTGGTCACATGAGGAGAGTCTAGTCCGGGCCGCTACGCTGGCCTCAGTCGGCCGCACGGGCGGCCACGGACCCCAAGGGGCTGGGATGGCAGCACAGGCAGGGAAACTCGTGGTGGTCGGTGCCGGGGCGGTGGGCAGCTCGACCGCCTACGCCGCGTTGATCCGCGGCTCGGCCCGCGATGTCGTGCTCTACGACATCGACCAGGCCAAGGTGGAGGCCGAGGTGCTCGACCTCGCCCACGGCACCCAGTTCACCGGCGCCTCAAGCATCACCGGCGGGACCGACATCGCGCTCACGGCGGGGGCCGACGTCGTCGTGATCACCGCCGGCGCCAAGCAGAAGCCGGGCCAGACCCGCCTCGAGCTCGCTGGCACCAACGCCCGCATCCTCGAGGCCCTGATGCCGCAGCTCCTCGAGCACTCACCCGAGGCGGTGTTCGTCCTCGTGACCAACCCGTGCGACGTGCTGACGGTCGTCGCGCAGCGGATCGCCGGGCTTCCGGCGGGACGGGTCTTCGCGTCGGGGACTGTGCTGGACACATCGCGGCTCCGCTGGCTCCTCGGCGAGCGGGTCGGGGTCTCGCGGTCCTCCGTGCACGCGTACATCGTCGGCGAGCACGGCGACACGGAGTTCCCCCTGTGGGCCTGCGCGACCATCGGCGGCGTCCCGCTGCGCGACTGGGCAGCCGACGGCGGCGGGAAGGCCTTCAGCCCCGAGGCCCTGGAGGAGCTCGCGCAGGAGGTGCGCACCGCCGCCTACCGCGTGATCGAGGGCAAGGGGGCCACCAACTACGCCATCGGGCTCTCGGCGGCGCGCATCGTGGAGGCGGTCCTCGGGCGGGAGGACGCCGTCCTGCCGGTCTCCACGGTCCTGTCCGGGCAGTACGGGATCGACGGGGTGGCGCTGAGCCTCCCGTCGGTGGTCGGTGCCGGGGGAGTGCGGCGCGTCCTCGAGGTCCCGATGGACGACGGCGAGCTGGCGCGGCTCGCGCGCTCGGCCGAGGCGCTGCGGGCCTCGGCGAGGTCGCTGGGCTACTGACCCGCAGGCCTGTGGACTACTGGCCGGAATCCTGAGGCCTGCGCAGTCCGCGAGATGCGGGACGTTCACGAGATGCAGAACTCGTTGCCCTCCGGGTCCGCCATCGTGTACCACCAGTTCGGGCCCTCGCTGCCCTTCCAGAGGAAGGTGGCGCCGCGTGCCTCGAGCGTGGCACGCACCTCGTCCTTGTCGTCGCCGTCGAGCCGGACGTCCCAGTGGACGCGGTTCTTGACCGTCTTGCCCTCGGGCACGGTCTGGAAGAGGAACCGCTGCCGGCCCTGCTGGCCGACCTGATCCGGCGGGCAGATCGCCTGGGCCGATGCCCAGACCAGGACGCCGTTGTGGGTGGTCGTCTCGGCTTCGGTGGCGAAGCCCTGCTCGACCATGCGGCGGATGAAGTCCTCATCGCTCGGCTCGACCGCCCAGCCGAGCGTCTCGGCCCACCAGTCTGCCTGCGCGTGGGGATCACGGCTGTCCACGACCACCTGGAACCTGTATGCCATGCACCAACGCTAGGGGCGGCGGCGCCGCGGCGGAAGGCGGTAGAGGACAGGCGGCGTCCGCAAAGCCTCGCCGTGCGTCATGCCGTGGACCGGCCACTGCGTCCCCGGGGGTAGGCGGGACGAAGTCCTCTACGCAGTCGTCCGGGCGGACGACACACTGGGAGCCCGAGCAGGCAGGAGAACGGTCATGTCCGCATCTGCGAAGGGAAGCCACGGCGTGTACGCCGTACGTCCAGGGCAAGGCCGCAGGAGCAGCGGGCTCCTCCCATGGGTGGCGGCCCTCGCTGCAGCAGCCTTGGCTCTCGCAGGCTGCTCCCCGAAGGCCGGAGGGCCGGAACCTTCCGGCAGTCCGACGCAGAGCACCACGGGGTCCGCCACGGCAGCGCCATCCGGGATGCCCACCAAGGTGTTCACCGATGAGGAGCTCATGGCGGTGGTCAACGGCGTCGCCCAGAAGCGGGGCGTCCCGTACGGAGCCCAGGACACCCAGCGGCTCCGTATCGCGTTCACCGCCAACTCAGGCCCTGCTCGGACAGCGGTCGCGGCGCCGAGCGAGTGCCAGGCGTTCCTGGAGAAGAGCCCCGAGGAGACAGCTGGGGACAAGAGCGTGAGCTTCGCGATGGGCGCCCTCCCCCTCGAGGGCGGGTCGGGCGGTCCGACCTCGACCGTGATGTTCACGGTCCGCAGCGCGGCCGGTGACGCGCTCAGGGGGTCCCAGTTCGCCTACGACGACGGGCTGGCCTCCCGCTGCGGCACCTTCGACGTCGCATACACCGAACGCTCGAACACGTGGGCCTCCACCGTCCAGATGCTGCCGCCGCCCCAGATCGGGGAGAAGGCCCTCGCCACCCTGCAGAGCGCGAAACCACGGAATCCGGGGGACCAGGGAGGAGTGGGTCTCAGAGCGCTGGCCGGGACACTCTCCGTGAGCCTCTCGCTGTCCGTCGCATCGGATGCCGACGCCCAGCCTGCACTGGGGTCCATGGCCGGCATCGCACGGGAACTCATCGACCAGGCCGCCAACAACGCGCCGACGGTGACTCCTCCGGCGCCGAACTCCCGCACCCCTGAGCAGCTCGCGGCGCTGATCCAGGGCGTGACAGGTCCGGGCGGGAGCGCACCGATGCTCCAGGCACAGCTCATCAGGTCCTCGGGCACCACACCCGCGGCAGCCACCTGCACGTACGACGACGCCGCGTACTTCGGTGCGCTCGCCGGCTCCTCGATGGCGCAGGCGCAGTTCTCCGGAGCGGCCGCGAAGTCCTACACCAGCATCACGGTGATCAGCATGGCCGACTCCGTCGCGCAGCCGTACCCCTTCGATGCGCGGGCCGCGAGCCTGCGGGACTGCCAGTCGATCACTGAGAATGCCCTCGGAGGCGTGCAAGGCCGGCCGTGGTCCTCACTGCGGCAACTGTCCGGGGCTCCGGGCGGAGATGCGGCCTACTCGGTCGTCCACGAGCTCTCGGACGGAACCGGGGAGAAGCACCTCAGCATTGGAGCCCGCCGGGGAACCCTGACAGTGGAGGCGACTGACCTCGTGCGGTCGGACGCTGAGGTCCAGCCCGCCGCCGACGCCCTGACGGCGCTCATCAACCAGGTCTTCGCGAAGGCCGGGCTCTGAACGCCCTCGACCGCCCTTGACACTCCGCCTGCCGCCCGGGACTCTTGAAGGCATGCTCCGCTGACCGCTTCCCGTCCCCCCGTCCGCCCGGGCACCTGTCTGCGCCCGTGAGCCGCCGAAGCGAGGCCAGCCATGCATGCACCCCTCAACCGTTTCCAGTCCAGCCGGCACGAACCGCGCGAGCACGCCGGTCCGGCGTCCAGCCGCTCCATCCACATCACTGCCTCCGATGTGAGCCACGGCTACGGCGACCGGCTCCTCCTCGACCACGTGGACCTTGTCATCGCCGACGGCGAGCGGATCGCCGTCGTAGGCGAGAACGGCGCCGGCAAGTCCACGCTCCTGCGTCTCCTCGCCGGGCACGAGGAGCCCGAATCGGGGACGGTCACCGTCCACGGCAGGACCTCGCGGCTCGCCCAGACGCACGACGCCGCCACGCCCCTCGGCGATCTCCTCGCCGCCGCCGCGGAGCAGGTCGCGGAGGCCGAAGCCGCCGAGCGAGGCGAGCAGGACGACCCGGAGGCCGACACGGACGAGGTGAGCAGCGCCGTCGTGCGCGCGGAGGTCGCGGCGGCGATCGCCCTGGAACGCCTCGGCGTGGGCCATCTGGCCCGCGAGGCCCGTGACCGCCCCCTCGGCAGCCTGTCCGGCGGGGAGGCTGAGCGAGTGGCCCTCGCTCTCGCGCTCGCGGATCCGGCACCCATCCTGCTCCTCGACGAGCCCACGAACCACCTCGACGCCGAGGCCCTCGCCTGGCTCGAGGCCGAAGTGGCCGCGCGCCCCGGGATCGTGGTCGCTGTGTCGCACGACCGCGACTTCCTCGAACGGTTCGCCCGCGTGATCCTCGAGGTCGACGCCGACCGTCGCGCCGTGCGGCGCTACGGCGCCGGGTACGCCGGCTACCGCGCCGAGAAGGCCCGCGAACGGCGCGAATGGGAGCGCCAGTACGCGGCGTGGATCGCGGCCAAGGAGCGCGAGCGTGGGAAGGCCGCGGCGGTCACCGATCGGGTCGCCTACGGACGTCGCACCGACAATGACAAGTCCGGGTTCAACTACTTCGGACAGCGTGTCTCGGCCGCGGTCGAGAGCCAGATCCGGTCCGCCCGCGAACGGCTTCGCCGGCTCGAAGCCGCCGCCGTGCCGCCTCCGCCCCGCCCGCTGCACCTCGCCGCGGCCTTCGAGGTCGAGACTGGTGCTGCGGTCACGCTGGGCGCCGTCTCGGTGCCGGGGCGGCTCTCACCCGTGGACTGTCACCTCGCGCCCGGGGAGCGGCTGCTGGTGACCGGGCCCAACGGCGCGGGGAAGTCGACCCTGCTGGGCGTGCTGGCCGGGGCCCTCCGGCACGAGGGCACAGTGGAGGTGTCGGCGTGGGGCGAGCGGCCGGCCACCGTGGGCATCCTGCCGCAGGAGGTCCCACCGCCCCGGGATCCCCACGCGCGGCTGCTCGCCGCGTACGCCGCTGGCCTGGCCGGCGACCTCGACGACCACGCCGAGGCCCTCATGCACACGGGGCTGTTCCGGGTCGAGGACTTCTTCGTGCCCGTGGGCTCGCTCTCCGCGGGCCAGTACCGCAGGCTTGCCCTCGCCCGGCTCCTGGCCGGCAGGGCAGAGCTCCTGCTCCTCGACGAGCCGACGAACCACCTCGCGCCACTGCTCGTGAGCGAGCTCGAGGAGGCGCTGACGCGGTACAGGGGCACGCTCGTGGTGGCGAGCCACGACCGGGCGCTCTCCCGCTGGTTCTCGGCGCTCGACGAGCAGGCCGGTGGTGGGCGGAGCCGGAGGCTTGCCCTTGACCCGCTGGGCGCACGGGGCAGACTGCACGCACACCACTAGCAGGGCCCAGCGCCTGAAGTGAGGGGCCCTGGATGGGTGGGTTCAGCGGCCCTGGGTCAGGTTCACCAGGAACTCGACCTGCCCGCTGTCCTCGACCTTGACGAAGCCGAGGTTCGGCGGGTCGATGCCGTAGTCGCGCACGGCGATGGGGATGGAACCCGAGGCGGAGACGCGACCACCGTCGCGCACGACCTGCAGCGTGGCGGTGACGTCGCGCTTTTTCCCAGCGAGTTCGAGCGTGCCGGCGGCTTTGACTTCGGTCGGCGACGCGCCGATCTCGGGGAGCGCGACGGGGCTGGTGAGGGTGAAGGTTGCATTCGGGTACTTGCTGGTGGCCATCACCGTGAAGCGGAAGTAGTTGTCCCGGCCGCTCTGGTCCGTGGCGATGCTCGCCGCGTCGACGACGACGTTCGCCGCGGTCAGCTTCCCGTCGGCGACCGTCGCCGAGCCCGTGACCCTGTTCGTCCGGCCCACCACCGTGACGTCGGCCCCGTTGAGGACCTCGCGGATGCGGTACCCGGCCTGTGAACCTGCCCCCACGGTCCAGGTGCCGTTGTCCGCGGTGGCCGGGCGCGGCGTCGTGCTCCCGGAGGCGGACGACGGCGGGGCTGGCGCCGTGACGCTGAGCGGATCCCGGGCCTCCGGCTGGGCCGCGGCGTAGAGTCGGGGTCCCGCGGCGGCGGCGACGATGCCGAAGACGATGACGAAGAGGCCGACGACGATCCAGAGTCTGCGCTTGCTCACAGGGTCCTAGGGGGTCAGGGAACTGATGTCCACGGTGTACATGACGACCACGGACAGGAGGTTCTTCAGGGCGTGCAGGAAGTAGCTGAACATCAGGTTGTTGGCCGTCCACGCGTAAGCGAACACGAGGACAAGGCCTAGACCAAGGTACGGTGCGAGCGACTGGAACGTGATGTCCTCCCTTCCGGCGATGTGGAGGGCTGCGAAGAGCACCGCCGAGAGGACGTAGCAGATCCACCGGTTCAGGTAGAGGCTCAGCTTGCCGATCATCAGGTGCCGGAAGATGTACTCCTCGACGAACGGGCCGATGAGCACAAGCAGGGGAGCGGTGAGGTACCAGGGGACCTGCCGGGTCATGTCCTCGAGGCCCGTCTGGTTCACGGACTCCCGGATCCCGCCGGCGAGCATCACGACGATGACCGTCACGATGAGCATCGCGACAAGCAGCAGGGGCAGGACGCCGAGCGTGAACCACGGCCGTGTGCCGAGGATCCTCAGGTCCCGCACCACGTACTGCCGCGCAGCAACGAGGGCTGCGACGAGCACCACCGCGTAGACGCCGAGGTTGAGCAGGTACGAGCCGACCAGCGGATTGCTGCGCAGGGCCGACACCTGCTCGAGGGGGAGGATCGCCGCCGCGACCGGGAGACCGATGTAGAGCACGACGGCGAGCGCGTCCGCCGCGGTGTAGCGGCCGAAGCGCCGCGGCTTGGCTGGCTGGGTGGAGGTTGGGTGCAGCATCGTTCGGTGAACGAACGAAAGCGCGGCCTCGTTCCGGCATGCCTTGACCCGCGGCGCCGGGGGTGAGAATCTTTATAGAACGAACGGTCGGTAACTATTTGCGCGCCTCTGCGCGCTCCGGTCCGACCCGCGCGAGACCTAGGCATAAGGAAGTGCACATGGCTGAGGCCTTTCTGATCGGTGGCGCCCGCACCCCTGTTGGGCGCTACGGCGGTTCCCTCTCCTCCGTCCGTCCCGACGACCTCGCCGCGCTGACGGTGAGGGCGGCGGTGGAGCGGGCCGGGATCGATCCGGGGGCGGTGGATGAGGTGATCCTGGGCAACGCGAACGGTGCCGGGGAGGAGAACCGGAACGTGGCGCGGATGGCGTGGCTGCTGGCCGGGTACCCGGACGCGGTGCCGGGGATCACAGTCAACCGGCTGTGTGCCTCGGGCCTGTCCGCGGTCATCATGGCCTCGCACATGGTCAAGGCCGGTGCCGCTGACCTCGTGGTGGCCGGCGGGGTGGAGTCGATGTCCCGTGCCCCGTGGGTGATGGAGAAGCCGGACAAGGCCTTCGCCAAGCCCGGCGCGGTGTTCGACACCTCGATCGGCTGGCGCTTCACCAACCCGGCCTTCCTCTCGGGAGAGCTCTCCCGGGACGGCAAGGCCACCTTCTCCATGCCGGAGACGGCCGAGGAGGTCGCCCGCGTCTTCGAGACGTCCCGGGAGGACTGCGACGCGTTCGCGGTCCGCTCCCACGAGCGCTCGATCGCCGCGATCGAGGCCGGGCGCTTCGCCGAGGAGATCGTCCCCGTCACGGTCACCGGCCGCAAGGGCGCGCAGACCGTCGTGGACACAGACGAGGGCCCGCGCCCGGGAACCACGATGGACGTGCTCGCAAAGCTGCGGCCCGTGGTCAAGGGCGGCTCGGTGGTCACGGCCGGGAACGCCTCGACGCTGAACGACGGCGCCTCGGCGATCGTGGTGGCCTCCGAAGCCGCGGTCGAGCGGTTCGGCCTGACGCCCCGGGCGCGGATCCTGGACGGGGCCTCGGCCGGCATCGCCCCCGAGATCATGGGCATGGGCCCTGTCCCGGCGACCCGGAAGGTCCTCGAGCGCCAGGGCCTCTCCGTCGCCGACCTCGGCGCCGTGGAGCTGAACGAGGCCTTCGCCTCCCAGTCGCTGGCCGTGATGCGCGAGCTCAAGCTCGAGGCCGACATCGTCAACAATGACGGCGGCGCGATCGCCCTGGGCCACCCGCTCGGGTCGTCGGGCTCACGCCTCGTCGTGACGCTGCTGGGCCGGATGGACCGCGAGCTCAGCGGCGAGGGCCGCAAGCTCGGCCTCGCGACGATGTGCGTGGGCGTCGGGCAGGGCACCGCGCTGCTGATCGAGGGGGTCTGAGCGTGGCCGAGGCCCTGGACGAGTCGGTGCGCCGGGAGCCCGCGGACGAGGCCGGGCCGCGCCTGGACGCCTCCGGCTTCGCCACGCTCGTGGTGCAGGAGCGGGCGGACCGGTTGCACGCGCGGCTGCACCGCCCGGCGGTGCGCAACGCGATCGACCAGGCCATGGTGGACGAGCTCCACCAGGTCTGCGCGCACCTGGAGGCGCACCCGAAGGTCCTGATCCTCTCCGGCACCCCCGCCGGGGAGGCGCCGGGCGGGAAGGGGATCTTCGCCTCGGGGGCGGACATCGCCCAGCTCAGGGAGCGGCGCCGGGACGATGCGCTGGCCGGGATCAACTCGGGCGTGTTCGACCGGATCGCGAAGCTGCCCATGCCGGTGATCGCGGCCCTGGAGGGGTACGCCCTGGGCGGGGGGGCGGAGCTGGCCTACGCGGCGGACTTCCGCATCGGCACCGAGTCCCTGCGCGTCGGGAACCCCGAGACGGGGCTGGGGATCATGGCCGCGGCCGGGGCGACGTGGCGGCTGCGCGAGCTCGTCGGGGAGGCCCTGGCGAAGGAGATCCTGCTGGCCGGGAAGGTCCTCACCGGGGCCGAATGCCTCGCCGCCGGCCTGATCACCGAGCTCGTCGAGCCGGCGGACCTGATCCCGGCCGCGCACGCGCTGGCGGACCGCATCGCCTCCCAGGACCCGCTCGCGGTGCGGGTCTCCAAGGCCGTGTTCCACACCCCGCGGGAGGTCCACCCCCTCATCGACACCCTGGCCCAGGGCATGCTCTTCGAGTCCCAGGCCAAGTTCGACCGCATGCAGGCATTCCTGGAGAAGAAGAAGGACGGGAAGAAGTAGACATGGGAGCACTCCACCTGGCCCAGGGCATTCCGGCGAACGTCGGCGTCCTGGGCGGCGGGCGCATGGGCGCCGGCATCGCGCACGCGTTCCTCATGGCCGGGGCCCGCGTGGTCGTCGTCGAGCGTGATGAGCAGGCCGCCCAGGGCGCGCGAGAGCGTGTCGAGTCCTCGGTCGCGAAGTCCATCGAGCGCGGCGCCGTCGACGGGAACCTGGACGAGATCCTCGAATCCTTCACCACCTCCCTGGACTACTCCGACTTCGCCGGCTGTGACCTCGTCGTGGAGGCCGTGCCCGAGGACCCGGGCCTGAAGACCACGGCGCTGACCGCCGTCGAGCGCGAGCTCGCCCCGGGCGCGTTCCTGGCCACGAACACCTCCTCGCTGTCGGTGTCCAAGCTCGCCGAGCAGCTGGGCCGGCCCGAGCGGTTCCTGGGCCTGCACTTCTTCAACCCCGTCCCGGCTTCGACCCTGATCGAGGTCGTCATCGCGGAGAAGACCGGCGCCGAGGCCGAGGCCGCCGCCCGCGGCTGGGCCGCCGGGCTGGGCAAGACGGCCGTCGTCGTGCGCGACGCGCCCGGGTTCGCGTCCTCCCGCCTCGGCGTGGCGATCGCGCTCGAGGCCATGCGCATGGTCGAGGAAGGCGTCGCGTCCGCCGAGGACATCGACAACGCCATGGTCCTGGGCTACAAGCACCCCACCGGGCCGCTGCGCACGACCGACATCGTGGGCCTGGACGTCCGGCTCGGCATCGCCGAGTACCTCCACCAGACCCTCGGGGACCGCTTCGCGCCCCCGCAGATCCTCCGGGACAAGGTCGCCCGCGGCGAACTCGGCCGCAAGAGCGGCAAGGGCTTCTACGACTGGGCCTGACACCCCGCACCCACCCGCAGGGACAGGACCCCGCAAGCACCGGGACAGGACCCCGCAAGCACAGGGACAGGACCCCGCAACCCACCCGGGTTGAGGGGTCCTGTCCGTGCATGTCCCTGTGTTGAGGAGTCACGTTCTGCGGGAGGATGGTGAGGTGCTCCCTTCCGGACAGTCGCCGCGGCAGTTCTTCCTCGCGTGGCTCGGGTGGGTTGCCCTCGGCGAGTTCGCCGGCTTCCTGATCCCGACGGCTGCCGAGGCGCTCATTATCTCCGTCGGCCTCGACGACCTCCCGGGGGCTGCTCTCGTCGTCATCGCCGGCGCCGGCGAGGGAGCCGTCCTCGGCGCCGTGCAGGGGTGGCGGCTGTCCCGAGAGCTGCCGAACCTGGACCGCAGGCGGTTCGTCGTCCTGACCGCGGCCGCCGCAATGCTCGCGTGGGCCCTCGGCATGCTCCCCGTCGTCACGGCCCCAGCCTGGGCGGAGTGGCCGATGGCCGCCGTCCTGGTAGCCGCCGCCGTGCTCGGATTCGCCCTGCTCGCGAGCATCGGCACGGGCCAGTGGCTGGAGCTCCGCCGCCACACCGCCCGCGCCTGGCTCTGGATCCTCGCGACGGCGGGGGCATGGCTGGTCGGCCTCGGTGCGTTCTTCGCGATCGCTCCGCCGCTGTGGAACGAGGGGCAGCCGCTCGTCGTCGTGCTCGCGATCGGCGCCCTCGGCGCTGCGGCCATGGCCGTCTCCGTGGCAGCTGTCACCGGCTGGTCGGCGCTGCACCTCCTGCGCCGTCCCGCGGGGCCGCGCACGACGGCGTGAGCGCGCCTCGCCCGTGGAACACTGGAGCGGTGGGCGAAGTCTTCTGGGAGGGCGCGGTCAACGCGCGCCGTGTGGCGGGCAGCGTGTACCGGATGGGCCGCCGCGAATGGCTCACCGAGCGTGGCTGGCGGCAGATGCACGACGACGGCGTCCTCACCGTCGTCGACCTGCGGAACCCCGGCGAGCAGCGCCGTCGCCCGACCGACCCCGAGGTGGACGCGGAGGCCATGGCCGGTGTCGACATCGTGAGTGCTCCAACCGAGGATCCCGACCATCCCGAGCACGCCGAGCTGTACGGCGGCCAGGTTCCGCCGTACCTCAACCACCCCCGGGGGTATGAGGGGATTGTCCGGCTCTTCCCCGACAGAATCGTCGCGGTCTTCCGCGCGATCGCCCAGGCGCCGGCCGGCGTCGTGCTCCACTGCTCCGCAGGACGGGACCGGACCGGCCTCATCGTCACCATGCTGCTCCAGCTCGCCGCCGGCGCAGACGGGCGGGACGCCGTCCGGTCCGTGGCCGAGCAGTACGAGGCGAGCGTCCGCGGCATCAACGCATGGCACCGCTTCAGCCCGGTCAAGCACCCCTACGAGCGGTGGCACGACGACGCGGAACTCGCCCCGATCATCGCCGAGAGGCAGGAGGCCCTTGCGGTGTTCGCGGCCGGGCTCGACGTCGAACGGTTCCTGCTCGAGCATGGCCTCAGCGCAGAGGAGATCGAGCGGGTGCGCGGGAAGATGCGGGGGTAGCCGGGCTGTAGGCTCTCGCCATGCCCTTCACTGAACCCGTGACGCTGCGCGGCCTCCTCGTGACCCTCGAGCCGCTGTCGCGGGAGCACTGCGCCGAGCTCGAGGAGGCGGTCCGCGACGGCGAGCTGTGGAACCTCTGGTACACCTCGGTGCCTCGCCCCGAGGGCGTCGCGGCGGAGGTCGACCGCCGGCTCGCGCTCCAGGACGCCGGCAGCATGCTGCCCTTCGTCACGCGGCGCGTGACCGACGGCCGCGTCATCGGCATGACCACCTACATGAACATCGACTCCGCCAACCGCCGCGTCGAGATCGGCTCGACGTGGAACGCGGAGAGCGCCCACGGCACCGGCACCAACGCCGAGTCCAAGCTCCTCCTGCTCCGCCACGCGTTCGAGACCCTCGACTGCATCGCCGTCGAGTTCCGGACGCACTGGATGAACGCCCAGTCGAGGGCGGCCATCGAGCGCCTCGGCGCGAAGCAGGACGGGGTCCTCCGCAGCCACCAGATGATGCCCGACGGCTCGCTGCGCGACACCGTGGTCTACTCGGTCATCGCCTCCGAGTGGCCGATGGTCCGCAACGGCCTCGAACTGCGCCTCGCCCGGCGCTGACTGCCAGCGCCACGCACGACGACGACGGGGGCCGCCCGCCGTCGTCGTTCGCGGGTGAGGGGTGCTAGGGCAGCACGCGGTCGTTCACGAGCGCCTGGTAGTAGCCGTAGCGGTAGCCGGAGGCGTTGGGGTGGAAGTCCTCGTTCGGGTCGGTGGAGCCATAGTTGATCCACTGGCCGGAGAACGATCCGATCTCGTGGCCGTTGAACTCGTCGCGGACGTCCACGAAGGTGACCCCGTTCGCCGCCGCCGCGCTCTTGATCACGGAGTCGAGCGTGTCGATCGAGGCATTGAGCCGGCGCGGGAAGTCGCTGAAGAGGTAGATGCCGGTGAAGAAGTGGGGGTAGCCGGCAGCGGCGACCTTGGCCTTCGGGAACTTCGCCTTGACGGTCTTGTAGGCGGTGGTGAGCTTGGTGGTCAGGTCCGCCTGTTCGGCGGTCGTGAGCGTCAGCAGGTCGATGCAGGCCTGCGTGACGGTCCCGTTGGGGCACGCCGTCGCGACTTGGTTGGAGCCGGCGTCGATCCCGCCGACCGTGAGGGTCACGAGGCCGACCGTGCTCGGGTCGACGGTCGTGGGGAGCGCGCTGAGCTGAGCCGGGATGTCGCTGGTGCTCGCGCCGGAGCAGGCTTGGTTGGTCTTCAGGTCGACCCGGGAGTTGAGCGTGTCGGCGAAGATCGGGTAGCTCGAGGTGGTGCTCCGGTAGCAGGTGGTGTCGAGGTAGGGCCCGGCGCCCTGCCCTGCGGTGTAGGAGTCGCCGAGGGCCACGTACGCGACCGTGGTGGAGGGCGCGGGCTTGCCGCCCCCGGGCTTCGCTGCGCTCTGGACCGCGCGGGCAACGCCCGTGTCCTGGTCTCCGGGCGGGGCCGCGGACGCCGGCACGATGCCTGCTCCGGCGGCCAGGCCGACCGCTGCGGCGAGCGCGAGAAGCCCGCGGGCGATGAAGAGTGGTCTGTGGTTCGAGCGGCTCATGGCGTCCCCTTGCATGAAGTCGTAGGCCTGTCCGGGCGTCCGGCACGGTCCAACCGCACCGCCCCCTCAACGTAGGGGGCCGGTGCAAAGGGCAGCTAGGGCCGAACGGCACGCGTGCGTGCGGCGAGCCGCACAAGAACGCACGACGACGGCGGGTGCGGCCGCCGTCGTCGTGCGCTGGGCGGTGTGTCGGTGGTGGGTCGGATCAACGCGCGGGTGCGGGCACTGGCAGGCCGAGCGCGGCGCCCACCAGAGGCGCGTAGCCGAGAAGATACCCGGCATCGTTCGGATGCAGGGCGACTCCTGGATCAGTCGGGGCGTGAATCCAAGGGTCGGCGGAGGGCCAGCCGTGGCCGGAGAACTCCTGCGTGACCGAGACGAAACGCACGTCGTTTCGGCCTGCCGTCGCTTCAATCGACTGGTTGAGAACGTCGGCCCCGTTGTTGAGGGCCTGCGCTAGCTGCTGGAGGGCGGGGTTGCTGGCGAGGTTCTGGACTTCGAACAGATGCGGGTACCCGGTCAACACAATCTGGGCGTTGGGTGTCCGCGCGCGGATCGCCGCGATCACACCGTCGAGCTTGCCGGGAAGGACCGTTGCCGCTGCCGTTGTCGACTCTGCAATCATCTGGCTGCACATAGGGGAACCCTGCAGACATGCGGCAGTCGTCTGGAGTGCGAGCACGTCATTGCCGCCCACCGTCACCGAGATGAGGCCAGTGTTCGGGGGGATGGTCTTTGCCTGCTTGAGCACGTCCTCCGTCGTCGCGCTGCCGCACGCGATGTTCTTCCTGGCGCCAAGAAGGGCGGGGTAGGAATCGTAGGTGCGGCCGCAGTCGGTGGCGTCGAGAACGGGATCATCGCCGCCGACCCCGGCTGCGAACGAGTCGCCTAGCGCGTAGTACCAACCCGGCTGCGGCGGCGCCGCCGAGGCCGGAAGGGCGCCAGCCCCTGCGACGAGTCCGACGGCGGCGAACAGGGCCGTCAGGGCCCTCGCCACTGGATGTGCTGCCCGAACAGGTGTGCTCACTGATGCCTCCTTGCATGGAGCGGACGCCTGCAGGCGCAGGCCGGCCGGGTGTGACCGTGCCCCGTACGCTACGGTGCGAGGTCGCCGAGCGGGTAGGGGCCAACAGCACTGGCCCGACCATGACGGACCCCGCGCCCGAATGGACGCGGGGCCAGAGACCTGTGGGTTGCCGTCGATCGTCTGCGGCGTCAGCCGACGAACGGGCGCACGGCGGGCACGTACCCGAGCGTGTAGCCCTTCGAGTTCGGGTGGAAGGCGTCGAACCAGTTACTGCTGTCCCCTGGGGCGTGGATCCACGGATCGGCGGAACCGATGCCGTGGCCGAGGAACCGCCAGGACACGTCCGCGTAGAGGGCGCGATTCCGCAGCGCGGTCGCCGCGATCGTCGTGTTCAGGAGTGCGATCGCGCCGTTGATCTGGGCGGCGACCGGTTGCTGCGCCAGTGGAAGGCCCTGGACTGTGAACAGCAGGGGATAGCCGGTGAGCGTGATGAGAGCGCGGGGCGCCTTCGTGCGGACCGCCTGGATCGCCGTGGTCAGCCCTGTGGGGAGATCCTTGAGGGCCGCCGTCGCGCCCGCAATAGCGGTCTGGCACGCGGTCGTATCCGTCCCCATGCAGATGTTGGCGACCTGACCGGCGCCGATGTCGTTCGCACCGACGGTGATGGTCACCCGCGTCATCGATGCATTGAGGTTGCCCGACTGGGACACCACAGAGTTGTCCGTTCCGGTTGCCGTCGCCCCGAAACATGCCGCATTCGTCCCGCCGAGCTGGGTCGGGTAGGCCTGCAGCGTGCGCAGGCACGTTTGGTCGATGTAGTCAGCGCCCCCTGTGCCGGCGGCGACCGAGTCGCCGAGGCCGAAGTAGGTGGATGGCGTTGCTGCCGACGCGGGGACGGCCGAGATGCCGGCGACGAGGCCGAGGGCGGCGATGAGGGAAAGGAAGGCCCGCAGGAAGCGTGAGCGCGCGCTCGACGGCGGGGGGCTGGGGTGGGTCTGCATGGTGCGGCTCCTGGCGTGAGGCGCCCCGCCGTCGTCGTCCATCCCCCAGCTGGTGGACTTGCGCCGGAAAGGCTGACAGTCCTGACGTCCGCCATGGTAGGCCCGCTGCCGCTGGAGAAGAAGGTCCGGCGAGGAGCAGTGCGGCGGACGCCCTCGTGCGCAGAAGGGCGACCGTGTATCCTGAATCTATTACCGAACGGCCGGTCAGTAATTTGCCCGCGCCCCAGGCCCATCCACCGGAAGGATCCGTCGACGATGACCACTGCCCCGGAAGCACCCGCCAAGGACGCCGCTGCCGCCGCCGTCGTCCCGAGCTACGTCCGCGACTCGTGGTGGACGCCTGCCAGCGGCACGGACAGCACCGCTCGCGGAGCGGGCGCCGAGGTCCGCGACGCGAGCACGGGCGAGCTGCTCGCCGTCGTGAACGCCGACGGCCTCGACCTCGCCGGCATGGTCGAGTACGGCCGCACGGTGGGGCAGGCGGAGCTCGGCAAGTTCACGATCCACGAACGTGCCCTCAAGCTCAAGGAGCTCGCCCAGTTCCTCAACGGCCACCGCGAGGAGCTCTACGAGCTCTCCTACAAGACCGGCGCCACGAAGATCGACTCGATGGTGGACATCGACGGCGGCATCGGCGTGCTCTTCACCTTCGGATCGAAGGGCCGCCGCGAGCTGCCCAACACGAACGTGATCGTCGAAGGGCCTATGGAGACCCTTTCCCGGGACGGCTCCTTCGTCGGCGAGCACATCTACACGCGTATCCCTGGCGTCGCCGTGCAGATCAACGCCTTCAACTTCCCCGTCTGGGGCATGCTCGAGAAGTTTGCCCCCGCATTCGTCGCCGGCGTCCCGACCATCGTCAAGCCGGCCACCCCGACCGGATACGTCACCGAGGCGATGGTCCGCCTCATGGTCGCGTCCGGCATCCTCCCTGCCGGGTCGATCCAGCTCATCTCCGGCTCCGCCCGCTCGCTGCTGGACGAGCTGGACTACCGCGACCTGGTCTCCTTCACGGGCTCGGCCTCGACCGCCAACCTCCTCAAGTCCCACGACAACGTGGTCCACGGCGGGGTCCGGTTCACCTCCGAGACCGACTCGCTCAACGCCGCGATCCTCGGTCCGGACGCCGTCAAGGGCACCCCGGAGTTCGACGCCTTCATCAAGTCCGTGGTCACCGAGATGACGGTCAAGGCCGGCCAGAAGTGCACCGCCATCCGGCGCACCATCGTCCCGGCGGAGCTCGTGGACGACGTCGTTGCCGCCATCGGCGCTCGCGTCACCGAGCGCGTCGTCGTGGGTGACCCGCGCGCGGAAGGTGTCACCATGGGCGCCCTCGCCTCCGTGGACCAGCTCAACGACGTCCGCGACGCCGTCCAGTCCCTCGTCGACGCGGGCGGCCGGATCGCGTTCGGCTCCCTCGACGCTCCCGAGGTCGTCACGGCGAGCGGCGAGAAGGCCGTCGTGGCCGACGGAGCGTTCATGTCCCCGATCGTCCTGACCTGGGAGGACGCGCTCGCGCCGGCCCTCCACGGCACCGAGGCGTTCGGCCCGGTCTCCTCGGTGGTCGGATACTCCTCTCTCAAGGAGGCCGTCAACCTCGCCGCGATGGGCTCGGGTTCGCTCGTGGCGTCGGTGTGCACGAACGACCCCTCCACCGCGCAGTACCTCGTCACCGAGATCGCCGCCCACCACGGCCGCGTGCTCGTCCTGAACCGCGAGGACGCCAAGACGTCGACCGGGCACGGTTCCCCGGTCCCGCACCTCGTCCACGGCGGTCCCGGCCGCGCGGGCGGCGGCGAGGAGCTCGGCGGCGTCCGCTCCGTCAAGCACCACATGCAGCGCACCGCCGTCCAGGGCTCGCCGAACATGCTCACCGCCGTGACGGGCGTCTGGCACACCGGCGCGGACCGCAACCTCGCGGATCCGGCCGACCCGTCGACGCACCCGTTCCGGAAGTCCCTCGAGACCCTGCGGATCGGCGACGCGATGCGCTCCGAGCTGCGCGAGGTCAGCCTCGAGGAGATCACCAAGTTCGCCAACGAGACCGGCGACACGTTCTACGCCCACACCGACGCCGAGGCGGCCCGCGCCGCCGGCGTGTTCCCCGGGATCGTGGCGCACGGCTACCTGCTCGTGAGCTGGGCCGCGGGCCTGTTCGTCTCGCCGGAGCCCGGCCCCGTCCTGCTGAACTACGGCCTCGAGAACCTGCGGTTCCTCAAGCCGGTCCCCGCCGGGGACTCGATCCGCGTGACCCTCACCGCGAAGGAAATCACCCCGCGAGTCACCGACGAGTACGGCGAGGTCCGCTGGGACGCCGTCCTGACGAACCAGGACGACGAGCTCATCGCCAACTACGACGTGCTCACGCTCGTTGCGAAGGTGTGGCCGGGCCAGCAGGCACCCCAGCACACGGTGGGCCAGGCGCTCTGAGACTGAGGCATCGACGCTGACGGCAGGGCCGGGGCACGTCCCCGGCCCTGCCGTCGTCTTGAGGGGGGCGGGGCCAAAACCGGGCGGCGGGCTTAAAATGGGCCCGTCAGTTACCCCTCGTGGAGGTGCGCCATGAATCTGGCGAGCAGACCGGCAACAACGATCCTGACGGTGGCCGACGAGGCCCGCGCCAAGGACTTCTACGAGGGAGCGCTGGGGCTCCCCATCCGCGGGAAGGACCCGACCGGGATGATGGTCCTCGGTCTGGACGGATCCGCATCACTGGGCCTCATGGTGGACCCGAACGCGGTCCACTCCGGCCACACCGCCCTGACCTTCGAAGTCGACGACATCGAGGGCGCCATGGCGGAACTCGAAGGGCGCGGCGTGCACTTCGAGGACTACGACCTGCCTGACCTGAAGACGGACGAGCATCACATCTTCAGCACCGAGGGCGAACGCGCTTCGTGGTTCGCGGATCCTGACGGCAACATCCTCTGCCTGCACCAGGGCGGGGTGGTCGAGTACAACATGTAGCGCCGAGCATGCGCGCAGCGCTGCTTCGCGCACGACGGCGGCGGGCCGGGTACGCCACCCGACCCGCCGCCGTCGTGCGTCCTGTGGCATGCCGGATTGCCCCGCGGGCGCCTTCCGGCCACTCTGGATCCATGCACGACGACCTGCCCCCGGGGCTCCTGGACCTGCGCCGCCATCTGGCGCCCGTGGTCGATCCGCTGCCCTCGCCTGACGGCTGGTGGGACGGGCCCCGGAGGTGGTGGGGTGGCCCGCTCGACGTCGAGGGGCTCGCGCTCGGGTCCGTCGGTGCGCTAATCGCAGCCCTCGCCGCCCTGGACCGCGGCCACGGCGGCGCCCAGGGCGCACGACGCCGCGCGGCGACGAGCGCGGCCGGCGTCGCGTCCTCCTTCGACTCCATCCGCCACCTCCGCATCGACGGCCGGCCCCTGGACATCTGGGCGCCCATGTCCGGCTTCCATCCAACGGCGGACGGCTGGGTCCGCCTGCACGCGAACTACCCGCACCACGCCCAGCGGCTCCTCGCCGCGGTCGGCATCGCCTCCCCGGACCACCTCGGCGCCGCGCTGCTGGAGCAGTCCGCGCTCGACGTCGAGGCCACCGTCCGCGCCGCGGGCGGAGTCGCTGCCGCCGTCCGCACCCGGGGCGAGTGGGCGGCGTCGCCCGTGGGCCAGGCCGCGGCGGGCGAGCCGTGGATGCGCTTCTCCCTCGCCGGAGCGGACCCGGTCCGGCCCCTCCCGCAGACCGATGCCGCGGGCCTCCCGCTCGCCGGCGTCCGGGTCCTGGACCTCACGCGCGTCATCGCGGGTCCGAGCGCCACACGCCTCCTCGGTGCCCTCGGCGCAGACGTGCTGCGCGTCGACCCGCCTCAGCATCCCGAGCTGCCCGACGCGCACCTCGACACGGACTTCGCCAAGCGCAGCGCAGTGGCAGACCTCCGGGAGGCCGAGCAGCTACTCCGCGTCCGGGCGCTCGCGGGGGAGGCCGACGTCGTCTTCCTCGGCTATCGCGAGGCCGCCCTCGCGCGCTTCGGGCTGGACCCGGACGCCCTGCGTGCGGACTTCCCGCACCTCGCCGTGGTCGCCCTGAACGCGTGGGGATGGGACGGGCCGTGGGCGGACGGGCGCGGCTTCGACAGCATCGTGCAGGCCGCCTGCGGGATCGCCCACCTGTACGGGACCCCGCCGCAGGAGGGCACGCACGACGGCGCGCAGCGGCCGCCGGGGTGGCGTCCCGGGGCGCTGCCGGTCCAGGCGCTCGACCACGCGACAGGAATGGGGATGGCCGCGGCGGCCGTCGGACTGCTGGCCGCGCGTGGCCGAGGGATCGCGGGCAGCGCCCGCCTGAGCCTCATCGCGACAGCCAACGAGCTGCTCGGCGCCGCGCCGCCGGCGGTCCCGGAGACCCAGACGGACCTGTCGGTGCCCCTGAACCGCGCGGAGTCTCCCTACGGCACGCTCGACTTCGTCCCGCCGCCCCTTCTCCTCGACGGCGCACAGCTCGCCTATCCGCGGGTCCCGGTACGCTACGGCTCGTCGCCGCTGGCCTGGGGCACGGGGGCGTAGCCCTCCCGGGCGCGGGTCCTCAGCCCCGTACCGCCTTGGCGCGGCGCAGCCACCCGTCGATCCACCACGCGAGCTCCACGAGCACGATCCCCACTCCCGCGCATGCCAGCGCCGACCAGGTGTGCTGCCAGTTGCTCGGGTCCAGCTCGAAGACGGTCCGCGTGAACGGCAGGGCGAACATCGCGAACGAGGCCGCCATCATCACCGCGACGAGGCCAACCTTCCACCACGCGTACGGCCGCGCGACGATCGCGAGGACCCACAGGGCGATGGCGATCAGGGTGATGAGGGCAGATGTGCTGGCCTGGACCTGGGTGGTGCCGCCGGCGAGCACGGATGGCCGCACCATGAGGTACGAGGTGTAGCAGGCCACGGCGATCACGACGCCGGCCGGGATGGCCATGCGCATGACCCGGCCCACGAATCCAGGGCGGGCGCGGTCGTGGTTGGGGGCGAGCGAGAGGATGAAGGCCGGCACCCCGATCGTGAACCAGCCGGTGATGGTCACGTGGCGCGGCAGGAACGGATAGGGGAGCGCCTCGAGCCCGATGAGCCCCGGGATGCCCACCATGATGGCGAGGAGCACCGAGTACACGGTCTTGGTCAGGAACAGGTTCGCGACCCGCTCGATGTTCCCGATGACCCGCCGCCCCTCGCCGACCACGTGGGGGAGCGTCGCGAAGCGGTTGTCGAGGAGGACGATCTGCGCGACCGCCCGCGCGGCCGGGCTCCCCGCGCCCATCGCGACCCCGATGTCCGCGTCCTTGAGCGCGAGGACATCATTGACGCCGTCGCCCGTCATCGCCACGGTGTGGCCGCGGGACTGGAGGGCCCGGACCATGCCGCGCTTCTGTGCCGGGCTCACCCGGCCGAACACAGTCCGCTCCTCGAGCGCCTTGGCCAGCCGCTCGTCGTCGTCCGGGAGGCGGCGTGCGTCCACGGGCGAGTCGGCGCCGGGCAGGTCGAGCTGGGCCGCCACCGCGCCCACCGACGCCGCGTTGTCGCCCGAGATGACCTTGACCGTGACCTTCTGCGCGGCGAAGTAGTCGAGGGTGGGCCGGACGTCCTCGCGCACCTTCTGCTCGAGGACCACGAGCGCGGCAGGCTCGAGGCGGGGCACGACGTCGGCGGGCCGGGTTGCCGCGGCAGGATCGGCGGATCGCGGCTCGCCAGCGCCCGGGGATGCCGCGGCGGGGGGCGAGTCGGCCCGGGCCAGCAGCAGGACCCGCAGGCCGCCCGCCCCCACCTCTTCGGCCGCATGGCGGGCCCCGGCGCTCTCGGGCAGCAGGATGTCCGGCGCGCCCAGCAGCCACGTGCCGTGGTCGGCGAAGCGCACGCCCCCGTACTTCCGGGCCGAGGAGAACGGGAGCGTCTCCTCGGCCGTCCATCCGGGGGAGTCGGGGAACGCGTCGCGGATGGCCTGCATGCTCGCGTTCGGCCGCTTGTCCGCGGCGGCCAGCGCCGCGAGCGCGAGGCGAGCGTCGCCGTCGTGCGCGAGCTGCCGCACGTCGGCGAGCTCCATCGCGTTCTCGGTCAGGGTTCCCGTCTTGTCCGCGCAGACGACGTCCACGCGGGCCAGCCCCTCGATCGCGGGGAGCTCGTTGACGAGGCAGTTGCGCCGGCCGAGCCGCACGACGCCGACCGCGAAGGCGATCGTCGTCATGAGGATGAGGCCCTCCGGGACCATCGGGACGAGGGCCGCGACCATGCCGCGCAGCGCGTCCGGAAGGTCCTCCCGGCCCGTGAGCTGGTTGTAGACCGACAGGATGCCCGCGGGGATGAGCAGCCAGGTGATGACCTTGAGGATCGTGTTGATGCCGTTGCGCAGCTCCGAGTTCACGAGCGTGAACTTGCTCGCCTCCGCCTCAAGCTGCGCCGCGTATGCCTCGCGGCCCACCTTCGTGGCCCGGTACAATCCCGTCCCCGAGGACACGTAGGAGCCGGACAGGACGGGGCTCCCCGGGCCCTTCGGGATGGGGTCCGCCTCGCCCGTGAGGAGGGACTCGTCGAGTTCGAGCCCGTCGGCGGCGACGACCTCGCCGTCGACCACGGCCTGGTCGCCGGGGCCGAGCTCGATCACGTCGTCGAGCACGATCTCGTGGGGCGGGATCTGGGCGGTGCGGCCATCGCGCCGCACGTGCGGGTGTGCCTGGCCCACGATGGCCAGCCGGTCCAGGGTGCGCTTGGCGCGGAGCTCCTGGACGATGCCCACGATCGAGTTGGCGACGATGAGGCCGGCGAACATGCCGTCGAGGATGTGCCCGGTGGAGAAGATGATCACCGCGAGCACGGCGAAGATCGCGTTGATGCGCGTGAAGACGTTTGAGCGGACGATCTCCCACGTGCTGCGGCTCGCGCGCGGGGGCACGTCGTTCGTGGCGCCGTCGGCGACCCGCCGGGCGACCTCGACGGCGCTGAGGCCGGATTCGCCCCCGGCCGTCGTCGTCCCGACGCCTGCTTCAGAGCCCACACGACAACCTTAGTGCCGCCGCGCGCGGGTGCGTCAGCCCCGGCTCAGCCCTGCGGTGCCCAGACCTCGATCCACAGCGGGTTGCCGGCCGTCGCGGCGCGCGAGACAGCGGTGAGGCCGCCGTCGTCGCCGATCCGGTAGGCGGTGAGGTGGTCGGAGCGCTCGCCGCAGGCGAGGAGGAAGCGACCGGAGGGGTCGACGGCGATTCCGCGCGGCTGCGTCTCCGTCGGGGTGTGGCCGAGGAACGCGAGCTGGCCGTCGCCGTCCACGGTGAACCGCGCGATGGTGCTCGTGGAGCGCTCCGTCGCGAAGAGGAACCGGCCGTCCGGGGTGAGGCGGAGGTCCGCGCACCACACGACGTCGGGGCCGGGGTCCGGGTTGCCCGTGGAGCGGATGGAGCCGGGGCCCAGGCCCAGGCCCTCGACCGCGGAGATGCGCTGCAGGAGCGTGAGCGCGCCGGTGGCGGCGTCGCGCGCGTAGACGGTCACGTCGCCCGAGAGCTCGTGCAGGGCGTAGGCGCGGTCGGCCGCCGCGTTGAAGCGGAGGTGCCGCGGCCCCGATCCCGGCTCCTCGGCGACGTGCCCGTCGGGACGCACGACGCCGGGGCGGCCCCCGCCTGCCGAGCCGCCGCCGGGTGCGGCGTCCAGTGCGAACCACGAGATGCGGTCCTCGCCGAGGGACGCCGCGTAGACGAAGCGGCCGTCCGGGCTGGGGACGGCGGAGTGGGTGTTGCGCCCTGACTGGTACTCGACCGCGTCCCCGGGGTGCCCCGGCACCGGGTACGCCACCATGAGGCCCTCGTGGTAGGACGCGCTGAAGATCCTCTCTCCCTCGGGTGCGAGCGAGATGAAGCACGTGCTCGCCGGGACCTCTCGGGCGGAGCGGGGTGTGGCGGCGCCCGTCGCGGGGTCGAGGGCGAGGGCGACCGTGCGCCGTGGATCGGCGTTGAGTCCCGCGTAGAGGGCCCCGGTGGGGCCGGTCGGGTCGAGGGCGAGGGCCGAGACGCGGGGGAGGCCTTCGGCGCGGGACAGGTGCGCGAGCGCACCTGTCTCCTGGTCGAAAGACAGGGTGTCGACGGCGCCTCCGGTCTGGCAGGCCACGAAGACGTAGGTTGTGGGCATTGCTACTCCTCAGCGTCGTCGAGCCAGCCGGCCGCGCGGAACATCCGCTCGTAGATCCGGCGGATGGTGGGCTCCTTGTGTCGGTTGTAGTCCATGACGAGCTGCTCGCCTGAGGTCGACGTCGATCACGGGCTTCGCGGGCCGGCCGGGCACCGAGGTGGACCCGACGTGCTCGATGACGAGGGCCCGGTTGCCGAGCGCGGCGCGGATCCCGGCGGCGCGCCAGTCCCGGACCGCCGCACCGGCGGAGGCGCTGGGGGATTCCATGCGCCCACGCTAGCAGCGGCCTCGTCCTGGCGGCCGGTCTTCAGAGGCCGAGGGTGGTGAGGATGGGGAGGTGGTTGCGGGTGGTGTCGCGGGCGTGTTG
>NZ_BAAAQW010000009.1:0-24897 GCF_039531875.1 Sinomonas flava
TGCAGGAGATGAGCCAGAGCGAGATCGCTGCCGAGCTCGGGGTGAGCCAGATGCAGGTCTCGCGCCTCCTGCGCCGCCTCCTGGACCGCATGCGCCGCAAGATCGCCGCCTAGACCGGCACCCCCACACCCTCACGACGGACCTCCTCGCCCGGCTCAGCGCCGCGGGAGGTTCAGCGCCGCGGGAGGCGTCGGGCCCTGGACCAGCGGGGCGGCACCTTCCTCGGCTCTACGCCACGGCACACTGAGGCGTCCGACCGGGTTCTCCGGCGGTTCCGCCCGCCCCCGGCGCGGCCTAGTCTGACCGTGTGGCAGCGACGCACGCCGAACAGGCCCAGGCGGAACAGACCCACGCCGAACAGGCAAAGGCGGGGCGGGCCCTGCGCAAGGCCCTGCCGCGCAGGGACCAGGGCACGTACGGGTCATCGGGCCGGGACGCCGTGGCGATCCTGACCGGACAGCACGAAGGCCGCCTCGAGGACCTCGTGCCGCTGAGGGTGGGGCGGATGCTCGAGAGCCCCTTCGCCTTCCTCCGCGGTGCCGCCGCGGTCATGGCAGCAGACCTCGCGGGTGCCCCGGTCTCGGGCCCGCAGGTCCTCGCATGCGGCGATGCGCACCTTGCCAACTTCGGCTTCTTCGGGAGCCCTGAGAGGCGGCTCCTGTTCGACCTGAACGACTTCGACGAGGCGTTCCCTGCGCCGTGGGAATGGGACCTGAAGCGGCTTGCCGCAAGCGCATGGGTCATGGGCCGCACGAACGGGTACTCGGAGGCGCGGTGCCGCGAGGCGGCGGAGGGGGCCGCGCGGGAGTACCGGGAGACCATCCGCGAGCTGCACCGGAGGACGGCCGTGGAGCGGTTCTACTTCCAGGTCGAGACGGACCTGCTTGCCTCGGCCCGCCGGTCGGGGTTCCTCAGCGGCGACGCCCGGAAGGCGCGGCACAGGGATTCGGAGCAGGTGCTGTCCCAGATCGGGACCCGCACCGAGGACGGCTCCCTGCGGATCGTCGACCAGCCGCCGATCATGCGGCACCCGGACGTGCTCGCGATCGACTACCTCGAGGAGCTCTATGCGTCCTACCGCCGCACGCTGCGTCCGGACGCGTCCCTCCTGCTGAGCCAGTACCGCCTCGCGGACTACGCGCTGCGCGTCGTCGGCGTCGGCAGCATCGGCCTGAGGTCCTGGATCGTCCTCCTCGAGGGTCCTACGGGAGATCCCTTCGTGCTGCAGGCCAAGGAGGCGCGGCCCTCGGTGCTGCAGACCCACGGCGGGCTCACCGTGCCGCCCGGCTTCGTCGCCGCGGACCTGGCCCTCCACGGCCAGGGCTATCGCGTGGTCGGGTCGCAGCGGATCCTGCAGGCCCAGTCGGACACGTTCCTCGGGTGGATCCGGGACACGCGCAGCGAGGGCGACGCGCCCCGGGACTACTACCTCCGCCAGTTCCGGGACATGAAGGGCACCGTCAACCTCACGCGCCTGAGCTCGGACCATGCGTTCCGGTACGCGAAGCTGTGCGGACGGCTCCTGGCCCGTGCCCACGCGCAGAGCCCCGGGAGCGGCGCGATCGCCGGCTACCTCGGCCGGTCGCCTGCGGCGGACGCTGCGATGGCCCGCTGGGCGCGCGCGTATGCCGACCAGACCGAGGCGGACCTCGCGGCGCTCGCCAAGGCCGTGAAGTCCGGCCGCGTCGCCGCGGAGCGGCAGCCCGACGGCGGCGCCTAGCCACGCGGCGTCGTGCGCTTGACCTCTCCCTGACCGGGTAGCACGGTGGAAGGGAGTGAACGGCGCGCTCGTCAGGTCGGTCACACGGGGCCGTGCCGGTGCGCCGGGACGAGAGGGAGGATGCCATGCCCATGGTCAAGGACCTCATGACCCCGAACGCCGAATGCATCGGCGAGAAGGACACCCTGCGCCGCGCCGCCGAGCGGATGCGCAGCCTCGACGTCGGCTCCCTGCCCATCTGCGGCGAGAACCGCAAGATCATCGGGATGCTCACTGACCGCGACATCGTGGTCAGGTGCCTCGCGGAGGACGGCGACCCGGACATCGTCCTCGCCGGCGACCTCGCGCAGGGGCGGCTGTACTGGGTCGACTCGGAGGCAACGATCGAGGACGCGATTGCCGTCATGAGCGAACACCAGGTCCGACGCCTGCCGGTCATCCACGACCACAGGCTCGTCGGGATCATCTGCCAGGCGGACATCGCCCGGCACTACGCCGAGGAGAGGGTTGGCGAACTGGTCGAAGGCATCTCCGCCTGACCACGCCCTGCGGCCGGGCCGCGCGATGCGGCTCGGCGCGTGGCGGGAGCGTGGCGCTGCAGTGGCCCTGTCGGCCGCCATCATGGCGGGGCTGGGCGGCTGCAGCGTCGCGCCGTCTGCCGAGTCCCTCAAGCAGCCGCTCACCACGGCGTCGAGTGCCGCGCACTCCACCGCCCTCGCGCTCACCTTGATGATCGATGGCCGCACCACCCACGCCGCCGCCGAGACGGTGGTCGGCGACATGGTCCGCGAGGCCGAGTCCGCCCTCAAGGACGTCAGGGCCCTCGAGGCGCGGACTCCCGAGCAGGCCGGGCAGCGCGATGCCGCAGCAGCCGCCGTCGACCGGCTCGCCGGCGCGCTCGCCCACGTGCGGGACGGCCTCGCGCACGACGGCGCTGCCTCACCCGCCGCGAACCTCCTCGCCGAGGTGCGGGCCGCGGAGGCGGGCATCCAGGATGCTGCCGGGGGCATCGGGGCTGATGTCCCATGAAGCGGCTCCTCGGCGTCGCACTCGGCATCCTGACGGCGATCGGCGGGTTCGTCGACATCGGCGACCTCGTCACGAACGCCGTCGTGGGCTCCCGGTTCGGGCTCTCGCTCGCGTGGGTCGTGGTTGTCGGCGTCGTGGGGATCTGCCTCTTCGCGAACATGTCCGGGCGCGTGGCCGCCGTGTCCGGGCGCGCTACCTTCGAGGTGATCCGCGAGCGGCTCGGCGCCCGGGCGGGGCTCGCCAACCTCGCGGCGTCGTTCCTCATCAACCTCATGACGGTGACGGCGGAGGTCGGCGGGATCGCCCTCGCGCTCCAGCTCGCGATGGGGGTTCAGTACGAACTGTGGATCCCGCTCGCGATCGTCGCCGTGTGGCTCGTGATCTGGCGGGTGCGGTTCTCGATCATGGAGAACGTGACCGGGCTCCTGGGCCTATGCCTCGTGGTCTTCGCCGTGGCCCTCGCGCTTCTGGGCCCGCAGTGGGGCGACCTCCTCAAGGATGCGCTCACACCAGCCGTCCCCTCCGGGGAGTCGGCCGGAAGCTACTGGTACTACGCCATCGCCCTGTTCGGCGCGGCCATGACCCCGTACGAGGTGTTCTTCTTCTCCTCGGGCGCAGTCGAGGAGCGCTGGGGGCCCAAGGACATCGCCCAGTCCCGCATCAACGTCTTCATCGGCTTCCCCCTCGGGGGGTTCCTCTCGCTCACGATCGCCGTGTGCGCCGCCGTCGTGCTCCTGCCAGCCGGGATCGAGGTCGTCTCGCTCTCCCAAGTGGCCCTCCCCGTCGCGCAGGGCGGTGGCCAGATCGCGCTGGCCGTCCTCATCGTCGGCATCATCGCGGCGACGTTCGGGGCGGCGCTCGAGACCACCCTCTCGAGCGGGTACACCCTGGCCCAGTACTTCGGCTGGCCGTGGGGCAAGTTCCGCCGGCCCGCCGAGGCGGCGCGCTTCCACCTGGCGATGATCGTGTGCCTCGTGGTCGCCGGGGCGGTACTCGCGACAGGGGTCGACCCCGTGCTCGTGACTGAGTACTCGGTGGTCTTCTCGGCGATCGCGCTGCCGCTGACCTACCTGCCGATCATGATCGTCGCCAACGACCCGGGCTACATGGGAGAGCGGGTCAACGGGCGGGCCGTGAACGTCCTCGCCACGGTCTTCCTCGTCATCATCCTGATCGCCTCCGTGGCGGCGATCCCGCTCATGATCATCACGGGAGCCGGACAGTGACCACCATCCCAGACCGCCTCGAGAAGGCGCCCCGCTTCGAGGGCCGAGTCCTCGACGCGCAGCTGCACCTCCTCGACCGGCAGATCCTCGACGCGGACGGCGTCCCGGTCACGACCGTGGACGACCTCGAGCTCGACGGCCACGACCCGGACCAGCCGATAGAACCCGGCGCCCCAGCCCCGTGGATCTCCGCCCTCCTCACCGGGCCCGTCCTGGCCACGCGGATCTTCGGCGGGCGCGTGCCGGCAAGCCGCCTGCTGCGCGTGCCCTGGTCGGCGGTGTCCAAGGTCGGGACCGTCCTCAGCCTCGGAGTCCGAGCCGACTCGCTCGACGCCTCCTGGACGGAGCGGTGGGTGCGGGACCACATCATCGGGCGGATCCCGGGGGGCCGGCATGATCCTCAGTGACGTGCTCGGGGCGGCGGTGCTGGATGCGGAGGGGAAGCGGCTCGGCGTCGTGTCCGACCTGCGCTTCGTGCTGGAGGGCGGGCCTGACGCCCTGCTCGCGGCGCCCCGGCTGGTCGGTGTCCTCGTCAGCCCGCGGACGGCGAGCTCGTTCCTGGGCTACGAGCGCCAGGGCATCAGCCAGCCATGGCCCGTCGCCCAGATCCTCAGCTGGCGGCACCGGGGCTCGTTCCTCGTCCTGTGGGACGACCTCGCGGGCCTCGGCCCCGACTCGGTGCGGCTCAGGAAGGGCTACACGGCCTACGAACCCAGCCTGCGCGCCTAGCCGCATAGCACATTGTGTTTCGTTCGTCCGCCTCCGGGAAGAAATGTGACCATGAACACACTTCTGATCATCGCCGGCGTCATCGCGATCATCCTGCTGCTCGTCGGAGGGTTCAACCAGGCCCTGAGCTTCCTCCTCTGGGTCGGCATCATCCTCCTGGTCCTCGCCCTCATCGGCTGGGTCCTCGGACGGGCCCGTACCTGACCTCACCAGCCCCCACCCCTGCCGAGGCGCGCCCCGGCACCCGATGCCCGCCTCTGCCGAGGCGGGCATGCGCGCGCCTAGCATGGGGCCATGGCTGAGTTTACGATCACGCGGAGTGCCTTCATCCCAGCGCCGCCGGAGGCCGTTTTCCCCCTCGTGAACAGCTTCCGCGAATGGGCTTCCTGGTCGCCGTGGGAGGACCTCGACCCCGCGCTCCAGCGCACGTACTCGGGGCCCGAATCCGGCGTGGGGGCGGCCTACTCCTGGAAGGGCAACCGCAGGGCCGGTGCCGGGAGCATGCAGATCCTCGACTCCCAGGCGCCCGCCAGCATCCGGATCCGGCTGGTGTTCGTCAAGCCCTTCAGGGCCGTGAACCCGACGGGCTTCACCTTCGAGCCGGACCGCGGCGGCACCCGCGTCACCTGGTCGATGAAGGGCGAGAACAAGGGCGTCGCCGCGCTGTTCTCGAGGTTCGTGGACATGGACAAGATGGTCGGCCGGGACTTCGAGAAGGGACTTGCGCGGCTGGCCCAGCGCGCCTCCGAGCGGACCTGACGCATAGCCCTACGGGGCGCGGCCCTACGGCAGGCGCGAGGGGCGGAGCGCCGCCGCCTCGCCCGCACTGGCGGGGTCCAGAGGCACGGGGCTGACGAGCACGGCCGGCCCCCGGCGGAGCGTCCCCGAGGTGAGCGGGCGGCAGCGGATTCCGCCCCGCCCCCGCATCGCCGCATGCGCCCCAGGCGCGAGCACCCGGTCCATCCACGCGCACGGATGCGCCGGCCTCCCGCCGTGGAGGCGCACGACGCCGCCGCCCGACTCGAACGCGAAATCCCGCCCCACGAGCGGGCTGAGCTGCGCGCCCCGCACGATGACGTTCCGCCTGGTGACGAGCGGGTCGAGGGGCTCCTCCTCTGGTCCTCGGCCGAGATCCTTCCCGATCGCCTCGAGCGCCTCCACGGCGAAGAGGGTCACCGCGGCGTCCATATGGGCGGCCTTGCCGAAGAAGCGGTCGCCCACGATGCCCTTGCCGGCCACGACCTCCACGCTCGCCGCGTCCTCGGACGGGACGTCCGCGGCGCCGTCGCGCGCCCGGCCGAAGTAGGCGTGAGCGGGGGAGACGAGCAGGTGCAGGACCTCGACGTCGTACCTGAACTCCATTCCCCCCACGCTACGCCCCGCCCGGGCTGCGGCGGCACAATACGAAACATAAACATGCCGATATTTGTATGAGGTTAGCCTTACCTCTTAGGGTAGGTGGCGATGACCGCCCAGCCAGCCGCCGCCCAGCCAGACCTCGCCGGGGTGTCCTTCGCCGCAGCACTCGAACGGCACGGAGACCGCCCCGCGGTCGTCGTGCCGGGGGGCGCCGGCAGCAGCACACTCACCTACCGCGACCTCGCGCGCCGCGTCGACGAGGTGGTCCGGCTCCTCGGCCCGACCCGCCGGCTCGTGGCGCTCGAGCCCGCCAACGACCTGCCCTCGCTGACCGCATACCTTGCGGCACTCGCGGCCGGGCACCCCCTGCTCGTCCTCCCGACGGGCAAGCCGGACGCCGCCGAGGCGATCATCGCCGCCTACGATCCCGACGTCGTCATGCGCTCGCCGGGCCTCGGCACTCCCCGCCTCGGCACACCCACGGGCGGCGCCGAACCGGCCCCGGTCATCCACGAGCGCCGCCGCGGCACCCGGCACGAGCTCCACCCGGACCTGGCCCTCCTGATCAGCACGTCCGGGTCGACCGGGTCCCCCAAGCTCGTGCGGCTCTCCGCCGAGGGCGTCGAGGCCAACGCCTCCGCCATCGCGCAGTACCTCCACCTCCGGGACGCGGACCGCGCGGCCACCACGCTGCCGATGTCCTACTGCTACGGGCTCTCGGTCATCAACTCCCACCTTGAGGTCGGCGCGGCGGTGGTCCTGACCGACCTCTCCGTGGTCGACCCGTGCTTCTGGGACTTGGCCCGGACGGAGCGCGTGACCTCGTTCGCGGCGGTGCCCTACACGTTCGACCTCCTCGACCGAGTGGGCTTCGCGGACATGGACCTCCCGCACCTTCGCTGCGTCACCCAGGCCGGCGGGAAGCTCGAGCCCGAACGGGTCCGCCGCTACGCCGAGCAGGGCCGCCGCCGCGGCTGGGACCTCTTCGTCATGTACGGGGCCACGGAGGCCACCGCGCGGATGGCCTACCTCCCGCCGGACCTCGCTACCGAGCACCCCCACGCGATCGGGGTGCCCATTCCCGGAGGCTCGTTCCGCCTCGACCCCGTGGACGGCCTCGACGGCCCCGACGGCGAGCCCTTGCACGAGCTCGTCTACGCGGGCCCCAACGTCATGCTCGGCTATGCCGAGGAACCTGCTGACCTGTCCCTCGGCCGGACCGTCGCCGAGCTGCGCACCGGGGACCTCGCCCGCCGCACCGGGCCCGGCCTCTACGAAATCGTGGGCCGCCGCTCACGGTTCGTGAAGATCGCCGGCCTGCGCGTGGACCTGGGACAGGTCGAGCGGATGCTCGCGCACGACGGCGTCGCCGCGGCCGCCGCCGGCGACGACACCCGCCTCGTGCTCGCCGTGGAGACGACGCACGACGGCGGGCCGGTCGCCTTCCCCGGGCCCGTCGCCGACGCGAAGCTCGTCGCCAAGGACCTCGCGGCGCGGGTCGGGCTCCCGCGGGCCGCCGTCGTCGTGCATCCCGTCGAGTCGATCCCGCGGCTGCCCAACGGGAAGGTGGACTACCGGGGCGTACTCGCCCTCGCCGCCACGGGCGGCGGACCGGGGACCGCGCAGCGGGACGGCCTCCGCCCCGATCCGTCCGCCGGGCCCAGCACGGCCGACATCGCGCGCATCTTCGCCGAGGCCCTCGAAATCGAGCACGTGGGCGGGGAGGACACGTTCGTCTCGCTCGGCGGCGACTCGCTCTCCTACGTGGCCGCGTCCGTGCGGCTCGAGTCCGCACTCGGGACCCTGCCCCTCGGATGGCACCTCATGCCGGTCGCCGAGCTCGCCGCCCTCGCCCCGGATCCGGACCTGTCCGCCGACGGGGCCCTGCACGCGGACACCCCCGCCTCCCACCCCGCCCCGGTCCCCGGCGGGGTGCGGCACCCGGGCGCGGGCCGGCGTCGTGCGCGGCGCCTGCTCAGCCGGGCCATCGCTCCCATGGAGAGCGGGATCGTGCTGCGCGCGCTGGCGATCGTCTTCATCATCGCGACGCATATCGAGTGGTTCATCTGGCCGGGAACCGCCCATGTGCTGTTCGCGCTCGCCGGATTCAACTTCGCCCGCTTCCAGCTCACGGGCAGCCGTCGGGAGCGCCTGCGGAGCCAGACGCGGTCACTGGCGCGGATCCTGGTGCCGAGCGTCGCGTTCATCGCGTTCGCGTACGCCGTCACGGGCGACTACACCGTGCAGAACATCCTGCTGCTCAACTCACTGCTCGGCCCCGAGGGGTGGAACACGACCTCGCGGTTCTGGTTCGTCGAGGAGCTCGTGTACGTCCTGCTCGCCGTCATGGCGCTTCTCGCGCTCCCCTGGGCGGGCAGGGCCCAGCGGCGGTGGCCGCTCGGCTTCCCCCTCGCGCTGTTCGGCGTCGCGCTCGCCGAGCGGTTCCACCTCATTCCCTCGGTCGCGCACCAGGGCCCGGTCCTGTGGCTCTTCGCCCTCGGCTGGGCCACCGCCGCCGCGCGCACGCTCTGGCAGCGTTCGCTGGTCACGTTCCTCGCGCTCGTCACCGTGCCGGGCTTCTTCCACAACGAGTACCGCAACGCGACGATCCTGGCCGGCGTGCTGATCCTCCTCTGGCTGCCCACGCTGCCCGTCCCGCGCGGGCTGCACCGCCTCGTGGCGGTCCTCGCCTCGGCGTCCCTGTACGTGTACCTCTCGCACTGGCTCGTGTACCCGCTCGTGGTTGAGGCGGGCGGACGGCTCGGCCTCGTCGGAGGTGAGGGCAGTGCCTTAGCCGGGGCGGCGGTCTGCGTCTCGCTCGTCGCGGGCGCGTCCTACTGGGCCGTCGCCTCTCGGGCGATGGCCGCCGTGGAGCGGACGTGGCGCCGGTCCCGGGCAGCTGGGGCATACAGCCGATCACGGGGCGTTCCTGCGGGAGGCGCCTAGTCGTCGTCGGGTCCCTCGGCGGGATCCTCGGAATGGGCCCGGATCTCGGTCGCGTCGAGCTCGGGATCGCCCTCGGCGGGTGCCTCGGTGTGCACACGGTCGTCGTTGTCGGGCTCGAATCCTGACATCGGTCATCGCCTCGTTCATGTCCGCGGGACCGGGACCGCGCCCAGCGCGCGATGGGGTGCCGGTCCTCCTCCCAGCGTAGACCCGCGTGCCGCGGTCGGCTACGGCGAGTGCCGCGAGGCCTACTTGAGGCTCAGGACCGCGGCGAGCGGGCGGCCGTTGACGAGGATGTTCGCCTGGGCCGCCCCCGCCGCGGTGATGGCGGTGCGCTCGAGCTGCGCCGTGACGCGCGGGACGTCGCAGACGCCGGCGAGGGTGAACGTGCCGGACAGGTAGACCGTGATCGTGCGCCCGTCGTACGCGGCGCCGTCGTACGTCAGGTCCGACTGGTACAGCGCGTTGTACAGCCCCGACTGCCCCAGCATCGCCCGGTGGTCGGCCAGGAGCCTCCGCATGCTCGGCGCGACCTGGTCGCGGAAGCGCTCGGGGGCGGTGGAGGTGGCGACCAGGCTGTCGCCGCACCCGATCGCGGGACCGGCCACCCCGCCGTCGCCCACCGCCACGTAGTAGATGGTCAGGGCTGCGACCCTCTCGGGCAGCTCCGCCGCCGGTGCGGTGCCGGCGGGAGGGGCGGTGGCCGGCGTCGTGCCCGCGGCAGTGGGCGACGGCGTGCCCCGCGAGGACGACGGCGGCGCGCTGGCCGGCGTCGGGCCCGCGGCGGACGTCGGGGAACCGGGTGCGGAGGCAGGGGAGGGCCTCGGCGAGGGCGGTGCGGGGGACGCCGGGGACGAGGACGCGGACGGGGGTGCCGACGGCGCCGGGCCTGCCTGCGGGAAGCAGCCGGAGATCGGGAGCGCGGCGAGCAGGCCGAGAAGGGCGAGCGCGAGGCGCCGGTTCCCCATGGGAGCCCCCTTCGTCACGGGCTGGCCCCGGCGGGGGAGGGCACCCGCCGCCGGGTGAGACCACCGTAGGCCCGCGGACCGGGGCGGATGAATGCCTGCGGGCTCACGCTTCGGCAGCGGTTGGGGCACGGGGCGGCAACGGACGCACGGCGTCGGGCCGGAGGTGTCACGGCTGGGGCACGGCGCCCCGGCTTGGCTTGTTTCGGCGGGCTCATCCGGCCGACCGGCTCACCGCGGATCGGCGAGGTCGACCTGCTCGAGGTGCTCGGGCACCCGGGCGCGCCAGCCCAGCTCGTGCTGGATCCGCCGGCGCAGCGCATCCGAGGCCTCCGGCTCCCCATGCGTCACGTACACCATCCGGGGTGCGGCGGAACAGGCGCCCATCCAGCGCAGGATCTCGTCCGCGTCGGCATGCGCCGAGAGGTTCTCGAGGCTCACGACCTCCGCGCGGATCGGCACGTCCCGGCCGTAGATCCGCAGCGAGCCGGCGCCGTCCAGGAGGGAGGCACCGCGCGTGCCGCCGGCCTGGTACCCGCTGAGCACGATGGCATTCTTCGCCTCGCCGCCGTAAGCCTCCACGTGGTGCAGGACGCGGCCGCCCGTGAGCATGCCCGACGCCGAGATGATCACCATGGGGCCTCCCCGGAGGTTGAGGAGCTTCGAGTCGTCCGGCTCGCGGACCATGGTCGGCAGGTTGTACATCTCGCGGAACTCGCGCTCGTCGATCCGGTGCTCGTCGCGGTGGTCCCGGTACATCTCGCTCGCGTCCACGGCCATGGGGCTGTTGAGGTACACGGGGATGTCCGGGATCTTCCCCTTCCGGCGCAGCCGGGCGAGGTGGAGCATGAGCGTCTCGGCCCGCCCCACGGCGAACGCCGCGATCACGACGACGCCGCCCCGCTTCGCGACCCGCCGCACCACGTCGCCGAGCGCGTCCTCGGCGCTCTCGGCGGGGTGCGCCCGGTCTCCGTAGGTCGATTCCGCGACGAGGACCTGCGCGGGCTCGAGCGGCTCCGGCGGATTCATGAGCGGATCGTCGCGGCGGCCGAGGTCCCCTGTGAAGTGCACGGTGAGCTCGCTCCCGCCGGCGCCGAGGGTGACGCGGACCTGCGAGGCGCCGAGGATGTGCCCCGCGGGGACGAAGCGCACGCTGATCCCGTCGCCGATCCCGAGCGGCTCCCGGAACGGGTGCGGCCGGAAGCTGCGCAGGGCCTCGACGGCGTCGGCGGCCGTGTAGAGGGGGCGCGGGCGATGGTGCCGCGAGGACCCGCGCAGGCGCGCCGTCTCCGCCTCCTCCTCCAGCAGGTGCCCGCTGTCCGGGAGGAGGAGCGTGCACAGCTCCGCGGTGCCCGGCGTCGCGTAGACCGGCCCGCGGAAGCCGTCCCGCACGAGAGCCGGCACGTAGCCGCTGTGGTCGAGGTGCGCGTGGGTGAGCACGACGGCGTCGATCGACGACGGCGCGAGCGGCAGCGGGGCGCGGTTGCGCTCGCGGAGCTTCTTGTAGCCCTGGAAGAGGCCGCAGTCCACGAGGATCCTCTGGCCGCCGTGCTCGAGGAGGTACCGGGACCCGGTGACCGTGTCCGTGGCTCCCCAGAAGCTCAGGTGAGTGCCGGCGTCGTGCGTCATGGCGCCCAGCGTAGGGCGAGCGGAGCGCGGCGGACACGGCCTTTCGGCCCCGACGGCGCCCCACGCCCCCACCGACGCATCTGAAGGTCAGGTCCTGGGGGTCACATGAGGTGACCTTCAGGACCTGACCTTCAGGAGGTGACCTTCGGAGTCAGTTGGCGGAGGCTGCCTCGAGCACGGCGGCGGGAGCCGCGAGGGAGGCGAGGACGTTCTTGATGCCCTCGACGACCTCGGCGTCGTCCTTCGGCTCCACCTCGGCGAAGCGCGAGTAGGAGGCGCCGACGGCCAGCGTGACGTCCTCGAGGACCTCGGCGCCGGCGATCTTCAGGGACTTGCGGACGTCGTCGTGCGCCCACACGCCGCCGTACTGGCCGGCGGAGGTCCCGATGACTGCGGCCTTGGTGCCGGTCGCGGAGGAGGCGCCGAACGGACGGGAGATCCAGTCGATCGCGTTGTTCAGGACCGCCGGCATCGTGCCGTTGTACTCCGGGGTGACGAACAGGAGGCCGTCCGCGGCCGCGACGGCGGCGCGCAGCTCGGCGGCCTTGGCCGGGACCTTGCCCTCGACGTCGAGGTCCTCGTTGTAGAACGGGATCTCCTCGAGGCCAGCGAAGGTGGTGACCTCGGTGCCCTCGGGAGCGGCCGCAGTGGCCACCTCGGCGAACTTGCTGTTGACGGACTCGGCGCGCAGGCTGCCGACGAGGGTCAGGATCGTGTTCTCGGCCAAGGGTTCTCCTCTGGTTGACGGCGTCTCCGCGGGGCGCGGCGACTTCTGTGATGCGTCAACCAATGACGGCGGTGCGCTGTTCCGGGGCGCGGCGTGGCCTTGGTCACACGGCCCCCCTGCGGTGTCCCGGCGGGATGCAGGAGACCCCGCAACACCGGTTGCGGGGTCTCTGGCGTTGGGTCGGCGCGGTCAGGCGGCCACGAGCGCGTGCCAGTCCTGCGCGAGCGGGAGGCCGTGGGCCTCGGAGACCGAGCGGTGCGTGACCTGGCCGGCGGCCACGTTGAGGCCGGAGGCGAGCGCCGCATCCTTCTCGAAGGCTCCCTTGACGCCGAGGTCCGCGAGCAGGACGCCGTAGCGCAGGGTCACGTTCGTGAGCGCGTAGGTGGAGGTGTTCGGAACCGCGCCGGGCATGTTGGCAACGCAGTAGAACGTCGTGTTGTGGACCTGGAAGGTCGGGTCCTGATGGGTGGTCGGGTGGGAGTCCTCGAAGCAGCCGCCCTGGTCGATCGCGATGTCCACGAGCACGCTGCCGGGCTTCATCCGGGCCACCAGCTCGTTGGTCACCAGCTTCGGCGCCTTCGCGCCGGGGATCAGGACCGAGCCGATCACGAGATCCGCCTCGACGAGGGACTTCTCGATCTCGTACTTGTTCGACGCGACCGTCTTGAGGCGGCCGCCGTAGAGGGCGTCCAGCTCGGTGAGGCGGCCGATGTTGATGTCAAGGATCGTGACGTCCGCACCGAGGCCCATGGCGACGACGGCGGCGTTGGTCCCTGCCATGCCGGCGCCGAGCACCACGACCTTGGCTGGGCGGACACCGGGGACGCCGCCCAGGAGCACGCCCTTGCCGCCGTTCGGTGCGAGGAGGGCCTGCGCGCCCACCTGGACCGAGAGGCGCCCGGCGACCTCGGACATCGGCGCGAGGAGCGGAAGCTTCCGGCCGTCCTGGACCGTCTCGTAGGCGATCGCAGTGACGCCGGATTCGAGGAGGGCACGGGTGAGCTCCGGCTCGGCGGCGAGGTGGAGGTAGGTGAAGAGGATCAGGCCCTTGCGGAAGTAGCGGTACTCGGAGGCGATCGGCTCCTTGACCTTCATGACCATCCCGGCCCGCGCCCACACGTCGGCGGCGTCGGTGACGAGCTCGGCGCCGGCCACCATGTACTCGTCATCGGTGATGCCGGAGCCGACGCCGGCGCCGCGCTCGACGAGGACCGTGTGTCCGTGGGACACGAACTCGTGCACTCCCGCGGCCGTGATGGCCACGCGGAACTCGTTGTTCTTGATCTCCTTGGGGACTCCGATGATCACTTGTGTCTCCGTCTGTGTTCGAGGGGGGCCGGCTGTGTTCGAGGGGGCCGGTAAGCCCCGTCCGGGGCCGTTCTTCGGTGCTTCCAGCGTAGGCCCGTTTGTGAGACAGCTAACAGGTATACCACCATGTGCCCGTCTGCGGCCCCCGGAATTCCGGGCTTTTCACAGATTGCGGTTCGACATTTGTCGTGGCTCAGGGCGGCAACTGTCCCCGCATGTGGTCGCGGGGAGGATATGCTGGAGTCCATGCGTCATGGCGTCGAGGATCTGGTGGAAGCGGCGGCGGCCAAGCTCGGGCGGGGGCTGAGCGTCGAGGACCTCGACGGGCTGCTCATCGCCTACTCGTCCAACCAGTCCCAGGCCGACCCGGCGCGCGTGAACTTCCTCCTCTCCAAGCGCCTGCCGGCCGACGTGCAGGCGTGGCAGCTGTCCCACGGCGTCGCGACCGCCGTCCGGCCCGTCACCGTTCCCGCAAACCCGGACCTCGGCATGTACGGGCGCGTGTGCGTCCCGCTGCTCGTGCGCGGCTTCAGGGTCGGCTACCTCTGGGTGCAGCAGAACGCGGGGGAGGAAGGCTCCGGCGGGATCCTTGCGGCACTGCCCGCGGTGCGCCTCGAGATCGAGCTCATCGCAGGCCTGCTCCTGGAGTCGAACACGGCCGAGTCGGAGCACCGGCGCCGACGCGAGACCGAGTTCCTCGCCGCGGCTGCCGGGGACAAGTCCGCGCTCGCCGCCATTTCCGGGTGGCGGGAGGTCCACGGCCACGCCCCCTGGCAGGTCGTGGTGCTGGTCGACCCCGAGGGCGTCACCCCGTCGGACCCGCAGGCCGCTGTGGTCGCGACGAGCACCGCGGCCCTGCAGGCGACCGCGGGAATCGACCCGGCGCTCTTCAGCGTCGGGACCGAGACGCACGCCGTCGTGCTCTTCGCGGCCACCACCGCGCGGGCGAGCCACGCGGCCGTCCTCACCCACTACGAGCGCGAGCTCGCCAAGCGCTCGGGCCGCCCCGCGGGCCGCGTGCTCGTGGGTATCAGCGAGCCGTTCTCGTCCCTGCGCGAGCTCGGCGAGGCGTACGCCCAGGCCAAGACGGCCGTCCAGGCCGCGGCCGTGGACCCAGTGCTGGGCGAGCTCGTGGACGCGCGCAGCGTGGGCGCCTACCAGCTCATGGGGGCCCTCGCGGCCGAGCCGACGAGCATCTACTTCTCGCTCCTCGAGGCCGAGGACCGCAACGACGAGCTCCTGCCCGTGCTCGAGATGCTCTACGACAGCGACGGCGCCGTCCAGGCGGTCGCGGACAAGCTGCACGTCCACCGCTCCACGGTGTACCACCGGCTCGCACGGGTGCGGAAGATCATCCGGGCCGAGCCGCTCTCCGGCCGGGTGCGCCAGGAGCTGCACCTCGCGCTCAAGGCCCGCCGCTGGGCCGCCCGCCCCCGCCTCTAGCCGTCCCCCGCCCGCGAGGAGTCACGTCCCTGCGACGTCTTCTGGGCCGCCACCCACGCGAGCACGTCCTCGCGCTTGATCCGCCGGTGCGTGCCGCGGTACTCGACCGGCCAGGTGCCGTTGGTCGTCAGCTTGCGCACGTACGAGTGGCTGATCCCGGCCAGCTCGGCCGCCTGCGCCACCGTCAGGACATCGTCGGCGCTGGTGACGGTCACGGCCTCCCCGCGGGCGAGCCGGGCCAGGAGGTCGCGGACGGCCTCGTCGGCGGCGCCCGTCAGCCGGTGCACGGTCCCGTCCACGAACACCGCCACGTCCTTCGCCTCGAGCGCCTCCGCCAGGCGGGCTGCGTCGTCCGGCTCGAGGGCCGGTGTGGTGCGCGGGGCGAATCGGCTCATGCGCCCAAGCGTAGCGGCGGGCCGAGCGCCACGCAGACGCACGACGGCGGGTGCCCGGCCCGTGTGAGCCGCGCACCCACCGTCGTGGGTGCGTGAGGAAGGAAGGTCAGGCGTTGACCTTGGCCTCCTCGTGCAGGGTCTCCGCGTGGTTCGCGATGCGTGCCTGGTGGACCGGGGACTTCTTCACGAACTGCCACGCGATGCCGAGGACGATGAACCAGACCGGAGTCACGAGCAGCGCGGTGAGCGTGTCCGGCTGGGTGGTCAGGGCCCAGACGAGGAAGGCGAAGAAGGCGAACACGGCCCAGACCATGACGCGGCCGCCGGGCATCTTGTACTTCGACGCCGCGTGGAGCTCGGGGCGGCGCTTGAGGAAGACGAGGTAGCTCACGAGGATCATCGACCACACGAACATGAAGCAGACCGCGGAGACCGTGGTCACCATGTCGAACGCCTCGCCGATGCTCTTGCCCGCGTAGAGGAGCACGACGCCGGAGAGCAGCAGCACGCACGAGAGGAACAGCGCGTTCTGGGGCACCTTGCGGGAGGAGAGCTTGCCGAAGACCGACGGCGCGTCGCCCTCCATCGCGAGGCCGAACACCATGCGCGAGGTCGAGTAGATGCCCGAGTTGGCGCTGGACATGGCCGAGGTGAGGACCACGAGGTTGACGAGGGTCGCGGCGGCGCCGAGGCCCGCGAGGGAGAACATCCCGATGAACGGCGAGTGGCCGGCCTTGAACTCCATCCAGGGCGTGACCGACATGAGGATCACGAGCGCTCCGACGTAGAAGAGGCCCACGCGGACGGGGATCGCATTGATGGCGCGGGGCAGGTTGCGCTCCGGGTTCTTGGTCTCTGCGGCGGCGGTGCCGACGAGCTCGATGCCGACGAAGGCGAAGACGGCGATCTGGAAGCCCGCGACGAAGCCCATGAACTCCTTGGGGAAGAAGCCGCCGTGCTGCCACAGGTTCGTGAACGAGGCCGTGCCCGCGCTCGAGGAGAAGCCCGTGAAGATCATGTAGAGGCCCGTGACGATGAGCGCGATGATCGCGACGATCTTGATCAGGGCGAACCAGAACTCGACCTCGCCGAACGCCTTGACGGTGGGGAGGTTGAGGGCCAGGAGGATGAGGATCGTGGCGATGCCGGGGATCCACAGCGGGATGCCGGGCCACAGCTCGTTCGCGTAGCCGGCGATCGCGACGACGTCGGCGACACCCGTGACCACCCAGCAGAACCAGTAGGTCCAGCCGGTGAAGAAGCTGGCCCAGGGGCCCAGCAGGTCGCCCGCGAAGTCGGAGAACGACTTGTAGTTGAGATTGCTCAGGAGGAGCTCGCCCATGGCCCTCATGACGAAGAAGAGCATGAAGCCGATGATCATGTAGACGAAGATCACCGAGGGGCCGGCCACCGAGATGGTCTTGCCGGAACCCATGAACAGGCCGGTGCCGATGGCACCGCCGATCGCGAGCAGCTGGATGTGGCGGTTGGACAGTCCGCGTGAGAGGTGGGGCTCGTCGGCGTGGCTCGACGTTGAGCCGGTCGGGGCCCCCGGGACGTTAGGCGTAGTCATAGTGCGCAGACCTTCGCAGTGTTTGCCATCAATGTGATGCCCCTAACAGGGCCATTCCAGCGTACAGCCATCGCACTGTGCTCTTGACCATACAGAGTGTCTTGATCGTCACACCCAACCTGCGACAAATGTCGTATCGCGCGGGGCGCCGCGCCTTTCGTGCATTTGTCTGACAAATCCTCGCCCGGTACCGTTTTCGGGCAGATACGGAAGTACTGAGGAGTCACCATGTCCTACGGAACCCACCAGCACCACGCGCTCAGGGTCGTCGTCGACTCGGCGCACGAGCTCGACTCGGCGCTGGGCAGTGCGATCGGAACGCTCCAGGAGCGCGCCGCGGCCAACCCGTGCTGCGGCATCCTCGTCACGCGCGAGGCCGCCGGGGAGTTCACCGTCGCGCTCGACGAGAGCGTCCCCTTCGGCGTCACGCAGCAGCGCCTGGCCTGACGGCGCTCCCTATTCCGCAGGCGCCCGCCTCATGGCGGCCTTCGGGTCCTGCAGCCTCACGTTCGGCAGCGCGAGGGTGACCAGGAACGCCACGACCATGAGCGCGCCAGCGGTGAGCATCACGCCGTCGACCCCCTGGGAGAAGCCGTCCTTGATCGGGTGGGTGAGCACGGCATCCGCGTTCCGGAGCCAGCTCGTGTCGTTGAGGCTGTCGGTGCTCAGGCCGCCCGAGGCTCCCTGGAAGAGGTCGAAGAGCTGGCGGTTGGCCGGGTCCGCCCGCACGGACGGGTCGCGGAGCGCTTGGGTGAACTCGGGGCGGGCGGCTGCGGCCTTGAGCGCGTCGCCGACCTTGTCCGCCGCGAGGCTGAAGAGCATCGAGATGAAGACGGCCGTGCCCACGGCCCCGCCCATCGAGCGGAAGAACGCCGCCGTCGACGTGCCCACGCCCATGTCCTTCAGCGGCACGGCCGTCTGCATGGCGAGGACGAGGGGCTGCATGCAGCAGCCCAGCCCCATGCCGAAGAACACGGCGACGACGGCCGGCACCCACAGCGGGGAGTCGACCGTGAGCACGATGCCCATGGTCACGGAGGCGCCCGTGAGCAGGAGGGTGCCGATCATGGGGAAGACCTTGAAGATGCCGGTGGCGGAGATCGTCCGTCCGGCGATGATCGAGGCCGACATGATCCCGAGCGTGAACGTGATCATGAGCAGCCCGGCCTGTGTAGGTGTGAGGCCCTGCACCAGCTGGAGGTACATCGGCAGCATCGCGATGGCGCCGAACATGCCGACGCCGATGAGGAAGTTCAGCAGCGCCGAGAGCGTGAACTGGCGGCTCGAGAACAGGCGCAGCGGGATGAGGGCGTAATCGCCCGCGCGCCTCTCGACGAGGACGAACAGGGCGAGCCCCGTGGCGCCGATGCCGTAGCACGCGAGTGAAGGGGCGGACGTCCACCCCCAGCCTCTGCCCTGCTCGGCGACGAGGAGCAGGGGCACGAGGCCCGCGGTGATCGTCGCGGCCCCGAGGTAGTCGATGCGCTGGCGCTCGGAGCGGGCAGGCAGGTGGAGGAAGAGGAAGACGGTGACGAGGGCGGCGAGGCCCACCGGGACGTTCACGAAGAACACCCACCGCCAGCCGGTGATCCACAGGATCTGGTCCGCCCCCGCGAAGGCTCCGCCGATCACGGGGCCGAGCACGGAGGAGACCCCGAACACGGACATGAAGTAGCCCTGGAACTTCGCGCGGTCGGCCAGCGGGACGATGTCCCCGATGATTGCCAGCGCCAAGGCCATGAGGCCGCCCGCGCCGAGGCCCTGGATTCCGCGGGCGACGGCGAGCTCCGCCATCGAGTGCACGGAGCCGGCGTACAGGGAGCCGGCCAGGAAGACCGCTATGGCGACCAGGTAGAGCGGCCGCCGTCCGAAGATGTCCGAAAGCTTGCCGTACAGCGGGGTGCTCACCGTCGAGGTGATGAGGTACGCGGTGGTGGCCCACGCCTGCAGGCTCAGCCCGTCGAGGTCGTTGGCCACGGTGTAGATCGAGGTCGCCACGATCGTCTGGTCGAGCGAGGCGAGGAACATGCCGAGTATGAGGCCCGTCATGACACCGCGCACCTGGCCCGGCGACACCGAAGGGGCCTCGGGAGGGGGTGGGCTAGAGGACACGGGGCCTCCCAGGAAGATCTGGAGACCACCAGCGTATCTGCGCAGCACCCCCCGAGTCACTGCCCTCAGTGCGCCGTCGTGGTCACCGTGATCTCCTCGACGTTCGGCAGCGCCCGGCCCAGTCGTTCGGCGGCGTCCCGGCGCACGACGTCGGCACTCGCCACCGTGGTCGCCGCGGCCACCCGGACCAGGGCCGAGCCGTGGAGCCGATGGCCGATCCAGCGCAGCTGCACGCGGTCGACGGCGAGGACGCCGGGCGTGTGCCCGAGCGCGTGCTCGGCGCGGTGCACCAGCGCGGGCTCGACGCCGTCGAGCAGGCGCCGCCCGAGGCTCTTGACAGTGCCCCACAGCAGCACGAAGATCGCGGCGCTGATGGCCAGGCCCACGATCGGGTCGGCGAGCGGGAAGCCCAGCATGACGCCTGCCGCGCCGAGCACGACGGCGAGCGAGGTGAACCCGTCGGTGCGCGCGTGCACCCCGTCCGCCACGAGGGCCGCCGAGCCGATGCGGCGCCCGACGCTGATCCTGTAGACGGCCACCGCCTCGTTGCCCGCGAATCCGATGACGCCGGCCGCCATGACCCACCACAGGTTCGTCAGCGGCTGGGGGTGCACGATGCGGTCGACGGACTGCCATGCTGCCACGATCGCGGACAGTGCGACGACGACGATGATGAACAGGCCCGCGAGGTCCTCGGCCTTCCCCAGCCCGTAGGTGTACCTGCTGGTCGCCGGACGGCGGGCCAGGAGGAACGCCACCCAGAGGGGCAGCGCCGTCAGCGCGTCCGAGAAGTTGTGGACCGTATCTGCGAGCAGGGCCACGGACCCGCTGACGAGGACGACGGCGAACTGCAGCACGGTCGTGGCCAGGAGCGCGACGAGGCTGATCTTGAGCGCCCGCACGCCCTCGGTGCTGGCCTCGAGCGCGTCGTCGATCGAGTCGGACGAGTCGTGGGTGTGCGGGACGAAGAACTCCTTGAGCGCACCCAGGACGCCGTGGCCGTGGTCGTGGTCATGCCCGTGGCCGTGGTCGTGGTGGTGCCCGTCGTCGTGCGTGTGGGCGTGGGTGTGGCTGTGCTGCGCGCTCATGCGCCGGCCTTCTCTCCGTGGTGGTGGCGGGGGTGGGCCTCGAGGGCGTGCTCGGCCTGGAAGATCGCGTCGGTGACGAGCTTGCTCGCGTGCTCGTTCTCGAGGCGGTAGAAGACGCGCGTGCCCATCTGGCGCGTGGCGACGATCCGGGCGAGGCGCATCTTCGCGAGGTGCTGCGAGACGGCGGCGGGGGACTTGCCGACGGCTTCGGCGAGGTCGTTGACGCTGTGCTCGCCCTCGCGCAGGGCGAGGATGACGCGGATGCGCGTCGCGTCGGCGAGCATCGAGAAGACCTCGACGGCGAGTTCGACGTAGCCGCTGTCCACGTCCAATCCGCACATCTTCTTATCTGCATTCATACGCAGATTATCCCACGGCGGCAGTGGGAGCCTCCACTCCGCTGGCGCGTGCAGGGTCAGGAGCCGAGGGCTCCCTGGATCGTCGACACGAGGGACGCGAAGCGCGGGTTCGCGGCGAGGTCCTCGATGAAGACGGCCTCGCCGTGGTGGCCTGTGAGGGGGATCCGCCAGTTCGGGTGCTCGAGGTGGGTGCCGGGCTGGTTCTGGGTGCGCCGGTCGCCGACGGCGTCCACGAGTGCGACGCCGAGGAGGGCCGACGGCGTCAGGGTGGTGAGCGTGTAGAGCGCCTCGATGGTCCGCTGCTCGTCGGCCTCGCTGCTGCCGGCCTCCGGCAGGAGGCCACGCTCGCGCAGGAGCCCCATCATTCCCTCGAGCTCGCTGGCCGCCGCCGCGAGCTCCTCCTCCAGGGGCCGCTCGAGCAGGCCGAGCGACTCGCGCAGGCGCACATGCTCGCCCGCGAGGTAACCGGCGGTGGGGGGGAGGTCATGGGTGTTGACGCTGGTCAGGCACTGCTGCCGGTACCGCTCGGGCTCGAGGGGGCGCCCCTCGGCGTCGTTCTCGAACCACAGGATCGAGGTGCCGAAGATGCCCCGTTCCGCGAGGTAGTCGCGCACCCACGGCTCGAAGACGCCGAGGTCCTCGCCGATCACGACGGCGCCCGCCCGCTGGGCTTCGAGCGCGAGGATGCCCACGAGGGCCTCGTGGTCGTAGTAGACGTACGTGCCTTCGCCCGGGGACCCGCCTGCTGGGATCCACCACAGGCGGAAGAGCCCGAGGATGTGGTCCACGCGGATCCCGCCCGCGTGGCGGAGGATCGTGCGGAGCATGTCGCGGTACGGCGCGTAGCCCGATTCGGCGAGGCGCCCCGGGTGCCACGGGGGCTGGCTCCAGTCCTGGCCCTGCTGGTTGAACACATCCGGCGGTGCCCCCACCGAGACGCCCTCTGCGAGCGTCCCGGACAGGGCCCAGGCGTCGGCGCCGTCAGGGCGCACGCCCACGGCGAGGTCGTGGACCAGCCCGAGGTCCATGCCGCAGTCCTGCGCCGTCCGCTGGGCTGCCTCGAGCTGCTCGTCGCAGAGCCACTGGAGCCAGCGGTAGAAGTCCACCCGGTCCGCGAGCTGCTCCTTGAGACGGTCGGCCTCAGCGCTCGCGGGCGCCGGCCAGCTCGGCGCGGCGTCGTCCGCCTGGTGCGCCGCGGCGAGGGCGCTCCAGAGCGCGAAGTCGTCCAGGCCCGGGCCCGCGCCGTTGCGGAACCGCCGGTAGGCCTGCTCGCGGGCAGGGCTGCGCGGAACATGCCACACGAGCTCGAGCGCCGCGAGCTTCGCTGCGAACGTGGCGTTGCGGTCGAGGAGCCCCGAGGAGGAATTGGCCGCCGCCCGCTCCCGGGCGAGCTCTTCGACGTGGGCCCGGTCCTCCGGATTGAGGTAGCCGTACTCCGGGATGTCCTCGATCCGGAGGTAGAGCGGGTTGACGAAGCGGCGGGTCGTCGGGAGGTAGGGGGAGTCCTGGATCGGGGGCACCGGTTCCGCGGCGTGGAGCGGGTTCACGAGGACGAAGCCCGCCCCCTCCGCCCCCGCGACGGCGGCGAGGTCGGCGAGGTCCCCGAAGTCGCCGATGCCCCAGGAGCGGCGCGACCTGACCGAGTACAGCTGCGCCATGAGGCCCCAGCGGCGCCCCTCGGCCAGCCGCTGGGTGGTCGAGAGCTGCGTCGGCGTGACCACCAGGGGCGACGACGCGGTCCGCCCGTCCGTCTCCGCGTGGAGCGTGTGCCAGCCCAGAGGAAGTTCGGACGGCAGGAGGAAGACGGCGCGGCCGGTCAGCACGCCGTCCACCGTGCGCGGCTCCTCCCAGTCGTCGACCTGCCGCACGGTGTACGAGGTGCCGTCCTCAGCGGTCACCCAGACCGACACGGAGCTGCCGTGCGGCACGTGGACCTGGACGGGGGCCTCGTGGCCCTGACGGGTGACCACCACCGGCGGGAGGAGCCGGCGCCACGGCTCGAGGTCGATGTCGTCCAGCGCCGCGAGCATCTCGTCAGTGGAGCCGACCGGCACTCCCAGTGCGCCCAGGACGGCCCGGAGAGTCGCGTCGGAGACAGGATGCTCGGCCCCGTCCCATCCCCAGAACGATGTCGCCACCCTGTGCCGTCCGGCCAGCTCGCGCAGGAGCCCCTCTGCATCCGCCATGCCTCCACCCTATGCGGGACGGGTGGCTGGTCAACCGCCGTGGCCCGGCGACCCGCCGCCGAGCCCTTCGCGCGGGCCGTGCGTCATCCCACGGCGAAGACGTGCACGACGACGCGGTCCGGGTAGCGTTCGCCCGTGCCGATGAACATCGTGCGGTTCACCCAGTCCCACTCTGGTGCGGAGGACCGCAGCCGCGGTGCGCAGCGGAAGTAGATCTCCTGCGGGTCCACCGCCTCGCCGCGGGCGATCCGGCCCAGGGCATCGGCGGAGCCTGACCGGATGGCGGCGTTGTCCACCGAGACGATCGCGCCGTCCTCGAGCTCGAGGGCGTAGCGGGCGTCGAGCTGACTGAGCTCCGGGGTGTGCAGGATCTGGAAGTCCGCCCCGCCCGGGAGCACGCGTCCCTTGAGCCGGGGGCCCGAGACGGTGCCGCCCGTGATCGGGATGATCCGGCGGTGCCCCTCGGGTGTCGGGCCTACGTCGATCGGCTCGGCGATGGTGACCGAGAGCGTCGCGGTGTACTCGAGGGCCGGCGCCTGGGGTTCCTGCGCCTGGGGTTCCTGGGTCATGGCTAGGACAGTACTCCGAGGCGGGCCGTGCAGGCTCCCACACCCTGTGGGTCTGGCCGCCGCGCTTGAGCCGTCGGAAACTGCACAATCCGCGGCCTCCCGGGCCCCATATCGGGTTCACCGCGCCGCGAGTTGCGCAGTTTCACGCGGTGCCGCGTGCCGCCCGGCAGCACGGTTGCGAAACATACCCCCTAGGGGTATGTTGGTCATGCTGCCAGCGATGGACGCGGTCCCGCCCCGTTACCGCCGATCGCCCCCAGCGACGAACCATCTGCACCCCAGGAGGACGGCGCTGACCATGACAGACCACACCATGCACGACCACGCCGGGCACGACATGACCGCCCAGCTCCACGCCGGCCACGACGACCCGCACGCGGTCCACACCCATGGGGAGCACGCGGGCCACTCGGTCGCCATGTTCCGCGACCGTTTCTGGCTGACCCTCGGGCTGTCGCTTGTCGTCGTGTACTTCAGCCCGATGTTCTGGCACCTCTTCGGCGCGATGCCGCCGATGTTCCCCGGCAGCGAGTGGATCGGCCCCGTCCTGGGGACCGTGATCTTCTTCTATGGCGGCCTGCCGTTCCTCAAGGGCGGCCTCGGCGAGGCGAGGACCCGCAAGCCGGGGATGATGCTGCTGATCGCCATGGCGATCACGGTTGCCTTCGCCGCGTCCTGGGCGACGAGCCTGGGGATCGGCGGGTTCGACCTCGACTTCTGGTGGGAACTCGCCCTCCTCGTCACGATCATGCTCCTGGGCCACTGGCTCGAGATGCGCGCCCTCGGCGCCTCGCGCGGGGCGCTCGAGGCGCTCGCCGCACTCCTGCCCGACGAGGCCGAGCGGGTCCGTGGCACCGGCGAGACGGAGACGGTCCCGGCCTCCGAGCTGTCGGTGGGTGACCTCGTCCTCGTGCGCGCCGGCGGCCGGCTCCCCGCCGACGGCCGCATCGAGGAGGGCACCGCCGAGCTCGACGAGTCGATGATCACGGGCGAGTCCAAGACCGTCACGCGCGGACCCGGGGACACCGTCGTCGCGGGCACCGTCGCGACCGACACGAGCCTCCGGGTGCGCGTCGAGGCCGTGGGGGAGTCGACGGCGCTCGCGGGCATCCAGCGCATGGTCGCCGACGCGCAGGCCTCCTCCTCCCGGGCCCAGGCGCTCGCCGACCGAGCCGCAGCGTTCCTCTTCTACTTCGCGACCGGCGCGGGCCTCCTCACGTTCATCGCGTGGACCCTTCTCGGCGACCTCCCGACCGCCGTCACGGCCACCGTCACCGTCCTCGTGATCGCCTGCCCCCACGCGCTCGGCCTCGCCATCCCGCTCGTCATCGCCATCTCGACCGAGCGTGCCGCCAAGGGCGGAGTCCTCGTCAAGGACCGCCTGGCCCTCGAACGCATGCGCACCGTCAAGGCCGTCCTCTTCGACAAGACAGGCACGCTCACCAAGGGCGCGCCCGAGGTCGTCGGCGTCGCGGCCGTCGCCAGCGTCCTCGCGCGCGATGCCCGCGGGGCGCACGACGGCGGCGCCCACCTC
>NZ_BAAAQW010000009.1:24947-135160 GCF_039531875.1 Sinomonas flava
CCGCCCCGGACGGCCCCGCCGGCGAGGACGCGCTCCTGGCGCTTGCCGCGGCCGCCGAGGCGGACAGCGAGCACCCCGTGGCCCGGGCGATCGTCCGCGCGGCCCGCGACCGCGGCCTCCGCGTTCCCGCGGCCACCGGGTTCCAGGCCAGCTCGGGTCGGGGCATCCAGGCGCGCCTCGGCGGCGAGAATGGCGGCGAGCTCGTCCAGGTCGGCGGCCCGGCGATGCTGGCCGAGCTGGGACTCGATACCCCGGCGGAACTGGCCGACGCCGTCGACCGCTGGAAGGCCCGCGGCGCCTCGGTGCTCCACGTGATCCGCGACGGCGGGATCGCGGGGGCGCTGGCGCTCGAGGACTCCGTCCGAGAGGAGTCCCGCACGGCCGTTGCTGCCCTCCAGCAGCGAGGGATCCGCGTCGCGATGATCACGGGCGACGCCCAGCAGGTGGCCGACGCGGTGGCCCGGGACCTCGGCATCGACGAGGTGTTCGCCCAAGTGCTGCCGCAGGACAAGGACCAGAAGGTTGCCGAACTCCAGAAGCGCGGCCTCAGCGTCGCGATGGTCGGCGACGGCGTGAACGACGCGCCCGCCCTGGCCCGGGCCGACGTCGGCATCGCGATCGGCGCCGGCACGGATGTCGCCATCGAGTCCGCGGGCGTGGTGCTCGCCGGCAACGACCCGCGCTCGGTGGTCTCGGTGGTCGAGCTCTCCCGCGCGAGCTACCGCAAGATGTGGCAGAACCTCGTGTGGGCGACGGGCTACAACGTCATCGCCGTGCCGCTCGCGGCCGGAGTGCTGGCTTTCGCGGGGATCATGCTCTCCCCGGCTGCAGGCGCGGTCCTCATGTCCCTGTCCACGATTGTGGTGGCACTCAACGCGCAGCTGCTGCGGCGGCTCGACTTGGATCCGGGCCACGTCCGATAGGACCATGATGAGCGTGCATATCGACACAACTCGCGCCGGACATCGGGCACTCGTGCCCGTTCCGGGCGCTGAGTGGTGTCGGAATGTCCGGTGGCTCCTCGTCCTGGCCCTCGCCCTCGGCGTGCTCGCCATGCACGCGGCACCGGGGGCGTCCACGACGCACACCACGACGCCTGCTGTCGCGCACGCGGCCCCAGCCCACCATGCCCACGGATCGAACCCGGGATCCGACCATTCGACGGGACCAGACATCCTGTTGGCCTCCGACAAGCGATTCGCCGGCTGGGGCCCGGACGAGTGCACGCAGGGCAGCGGCGACGCGCCGGTCCACGCGGCCCACTGCATTCCGGCGCCCGGTGGAGTGCCCCCGGCGCCGCCCGCCGTCGTGGTGCTGGAGCGTTCAGACGCGCTCCCGCAGCCGCCGGCGGCATCCGTCCCACGGTCGATCCTCCCGCGCGCCCCGGCGCCAGACCTCACCCAGCTCTCGATCAGTCGCACCTGAGCAGGCCTCTGCCTGCCCGCACACCTCTCCACGACTGAAAGAAGACCGATGAACGCCAAGAACTCTGCGCTCCCTGCTGCCCTGCTCGCCGCCACCGTCGCCCTCGCCGGATGCGGCGCTTCCCAGGCGGCTCCCGCCGCGCCGTCGGGTGCTTCCCCGATGGATCACAGTGGGCACTCGATGCCCCTGGGGACGCCCAGCAGCTCGTCATCCCAGGGCGCGTTCAACGCCGCGGACGCCATGTTCGCGCAGATGATGATCCCGCACCACGAGCAGGCCGTCGAGATGAGTGGCATCGTCCTGGCCAAGCCCGGCCTCGACGCCCGGGTCGCCCGGGTCGCAGAGCGGATCAAGGCCGCCCAGGCCCCGGAGATCGCAACCCAGCGCGGCTGGCTCGCCGCATGGAACCAGCCCACTCGCATGGCGGCCGACGCAGGCCACGGCATGGAGGGCATGGTGAGCGACGAGGACCTCGCCGCGCTCAAGGGCGCCGATGCCGGCGAGGGGGCCAAGCTCTTCCTCACCCAGATGATCGCCCACCACGAGGGGGCCGTGACGATGGCGAAGTCGGAGCTCAGCACGGGTGCCCACCCGGGGGCGGTGGCGATGGCGCAGTCGATCGTCGACTCCCAGACCACGGAGATCGACCAGATGAAGTCCCTCCTGGGGCAGCTGTGAACGCGCGTGCTGCCCGGATGCCGCGTGCCCGGACGCCGCTGTCCCGGCCCGGCGTGCTCGGCGCCGTCCTCGCTGCCGCCCTCGGCGGCGCGCTGGCGCTGGCGGGGTGCGCCGCACCCGCAGCGGGCACGACGGCGTCGGCCGCCTCGGGCCCGACGGGAGCTTCCCTGCCGGGAGGCCACGTCCACGGCATCGCGGCGACTGGCGACGGCTCGACCGTCCTGATCGGAACCCACCAGGGCGTCTACGACGTCAGCGGCGCCGAGCCCGAGCGCGTCAGCGCCGCGGACGACTTCATGGGCTTCGTCGGCGATCCCGCCGGGACGCTCTGGGCCTCCGGCCACCCCGGGCCCGGCTCGTCCAGGCCCAACCCGCTGGGCCTGCTCCGCTCGACCGACGGCGGCCGGACCTGGACCGTCGTGTCCAACGAGGGTGTCTCCGACTTCCACGCGCTCACCGTCACGAAGTCGGGCCTCGTGGGGTTCGACGGCGTGCTCAAGCGCACCCCGACCGGCGAGGCCTGGGCCGCGGTCTCCTCGTCCCTGCACCCCGCGGTTCTGGCCGGGCACCCTTCCACGGACACTGTCCTCGCCACGACAGAGAAGGGCCTGTTCGCCTCCCTCGACGGCGGGACGACGTGGCTGGCCGTGCCCAGCGCCCCGCTCATCCAGTTCGCAGCCTTCTCGGACGCCCGCCGGGTGGTCGGGGTGGCGCCCGACGGTGCGGTCTACTCGAGCGCGGACGCGGGCATCTCGTGGACCCGGCTCGGCGACGCAGGGAAGGGGGTCGAGGCGGTCACTGCCGTCGCGGCTCCCGGTCAGCCCGTGCGGGTCCTCGCGGCGACGGACTCCGGGCTGGTGGAGTCCCGCGACGGCGGTGCCACCTTCGCCGCCTACGAGCCGACGAGGCCGTGATGAACGGCCCGCACCCCCACGGCCCGCACCCCCACGGTCCGCACCCCCACGGCCCACATCCCCACGACCTGCGCCGGCTGGCCGGGCCGGTCTCCCGTCGCGGCTTCCTCGGGCTCTCCCTTGCGGCCGCCTCGGCGGCCATGCTCGCCGCGTGCACCTCGCCGTCGCCCTCGGCGGCCACCCGCGTCCTGTCCTCCGACGACGCGGTGCGGGCCGCCGAGGCCGCCCGACCGTCGTCGGGCCGCGCGATCGCCGCCCGGCTGGACCCCGCGCCGCTCACCGCCACTCTGGACGGGAAACCCGTCCAGACGTGGGGGTACAACGGGGCGGTCAACGGCCCGCTCCTGCGCGGCTCGGTGGGAGACCGGCTCGAGGTCGCCCTGGCCAACGGACTGCCCGAGCCCACGGTGGTCCACTGGCATGGACTCGCCCTCGCCAACGACCAGGACGGCGTCGAGATGCTCACGCAGAAGGAGATCGCCGCGGGCGGATCCTTCGGCTACGGCTTCAGGCTCGCCCACCCCGGCACGTACTGGTACCACTCCCACGTGGAGCTCCAGCGCGAGCGCGGCCTCTACGGGCCGCTCATCGTCGACGACCCGTCCGAGGCCAAGGACTGGGACCACGAGTGGGTCATCCTCCTCGACGACTGGATGGACGGCGTCACCGGCACTCCGGAGGACGTCCTCAACGAGCTGTCCCAGGGCATGGGCGGCATGATGGGCGGCCAGCCCGGCGGCCAAGGCGGCGGCCGGTACACGGGCATGGGCGCCGTGAGCGATTACCTCGGCGGCGACGCCGGGGACGTCCGCTACCCCCTGCACCTGTTCAACGGCCGAACCCCCTCGGACCCGGACACGCTGCGGGCCAAGGCCGGGAACCGCGTCCGGCTCAGGATCATCAACGCCGCCGGGGACACCGCCTACCGCGTCGGCGCGCCCGGGGTGAAGCTCACGGTGACCCACACGGACGGGTTCCCGGTCGAGCGGACGGAGGCGGACGCCGTCGTGCTCGGGATGGGCGAGCGGATCGACGCGCTGCTGACCGTGCCCGAGGGATGGACGCCGCTCATGGCGCGACCGGAGGGCAAGACGGGGCTCGCGCTCGGGCAGATCAGCACCGGGACCGGGAAGGAGCCGATCCCGGCGGCCCTGCCGTCGCGGCTGACGGGGACGGTGGTCGACGGCGGCCAGCTCGCCGCCGCGCCGGGCGTCCGCCTCGCGCGGCGGGTCGCCGACCGGACGCATACGGTCCGGCTCACCGGCTCCATGATGGCCTACGACTGGGGCCTGAACGGGCGCCGCTTCGACATGGCCAACCCGTACGAGGGCGCCCTCGAGGTCCGGCAGGGCGAGCGCGTGCGGATCGACTTCGTCAACGAGTCGATGATGTGGCACCCCATGCACCTGCACGGCCACACCTTCCAGGTCGGGGACGCCGGAGCGCGGAAGGACACGGTGATCGTGCGGCCGGGGCAGACGGTCAGCGTCCTCTTCGACGCCGACAATCCGGGCCAGTGGCTCTACCACTGCCACAACGCGTACCACGCGGCGCGCGGCATGATGGGAGTCCTGAGCTACGTGAGGTAAGAGCCAGAGACCGGGCTGGGACGTCGGACCCTTGCCCAGCCCGGCCTCCTCTGGAAGCGTGGGCGCCATGGCCTACACCCTCACCACGCACGTCCCGCTGCCCTACGCCGAGGCGGTCGACGCCGTCAAGGCGGCCCTCGCCGACCAAGGCTTCGGGGTCCTGACCGAGATCGACATCCGCAAGACGTTCACCGCCAAGCTGGGCGATGAGGCGGGAGACTCGGTGGGGGACTACGTGATCCTCGGCGCGTGCAACCCGAACCTCGCGAGCCGCGCCCTGGGCGCGGAACCCGAGATGGGGGCGCTCCTGCCGTGCAACGTCGTGGTACGCCGTGCCGTCGGCGCCGAGGAGACGACTGTCGAGGCGATCGACCCCCAGACCATGGTGCAGCTCAGCTCGAGCGGGCAGGTCAAGGAGGTCGCGGACGACGCCGGCACGCGCCTGCGTGCCGCGCTCGCCGCGGTCTCAGGGCAGTAGTCCCGTCCGGGGCGGAGGCGCCGCTACCTGCGCCGGCGCCGCAGCGCGCTCACGGCCAGGTACGTGCCGAGGCCGCCCGCCGCGCCGATCCCGGTCCGCAGCAGGGGCGCGCGCCAGCCGCGCCAGCGCGTGTCGTTCGTGACGACTTCCCCGACGCCGCGGATGAACGCCGCCGCAATGACGGCGGCCAGCACCTTGTTGCCGACGCGCTCGGCGCGGGCCATGAGCGGCTCGAGTTCGGCGGCGCGGAGGTGCACTTCGAACCCGCCGGCGTCGAGGACCCGGCTGGCGCTGTCGATGAGGTCGGGCAGGTCTCCCGCGAGGTCCATCGCCGTGAGTCCGGCCTCCTTGAGGCTCCGCGTGATGGCGGCAGGGGAGTACTGCTCGAGCAGGAGCCGGCGCACGTGCGGCTCGAGCACCCGGGAGAGCCTGAACTGGGGGTCCAGGACCCGGCCGAGGCCCTCGGCCATGACGAGCATCTTGATGACCACCGCCGCCTCGGCGGGCATCACGAGGTGGTGGTGGCGGATCACGGCGAGGAGCTTCTGCGCGAGCCGGGCCAGGTTCACGTCGGCGAGGTCCACGCCGTCGTACAGCGAGATGAACACCGCGACGTCGGCGGCGAGCCGTTTGCGGTCCTCCACTGCGCCCGAGCGCGACATCGCCTCGAGGACTCGGGCGAGCCTTCGCGGGTCCTTGCGGGCGAGCGCGATGAGGAGCCGGCCCAGGTCATGGCGGAGCTGGTCGCTGATCTCCCCGACCATGCCGAAGTCGATGAGCGCGATGCGGCCGCCGGGCTCCACGAACATGTTGCCCGGGTGCGGGTCAGCGTGGAAGAAGCCGTCCTCGAAGATCATCTGTGCGAGTGCGGCCGCCGAGTGGTCGGCGAGGGCGCGCCGGTCGAGCCCCGCCGCGTCGAGCGCCGCGACGTCGTTGATCTTGAGGCCTTCCATGAACTCGAGCGTGAGGATGCGGGACGTCGTGGTGTCCCAGTAGACCTTCGGGAACCGGAACCGCTCGTCGCCGGCGAAGTTCGTGGCGAACCGCTCCGCGCTGCGGGCCTCCTCGAGGTAGTCGAGCTCGGTCGTGAGCGTCTTGGAGAACTCCTCGACGAGGCCTTCCACGTCGTAGTTGGCCAGGACCGGCCACGCCCGGGTCGCGGTGGCGGTGACGTTGCGCAGGATCTCGAGGTCCTCGCGGATGCGCTCCACCGCGCCGGGCTTGCGGACCTTGACCACCACCCTCGTGCCGTCCGCGAGCCGTGCCTCGTGGACCTGGCCGATCGAGGCGCTCGCGAGTGGCGCGTCGTCGAACGAGGCGAAGGCGCTGTCCGCGTCCATGCCGAGCTCCTCGCGCACGACGGCGTGGATCGCCTCGGCGGGTACGGGCGGCGCCGCGTCCTGCAGCTTGGCGAGCTCTGCCTGGTACGGCTCAGGGACGAGGTCGGGCCGGGTCGAGAGGATCTGCCCGAGCTTCATGAAGGTCGGACCCAGCTCCTCGAGGGCCCGGCGGACATGCACGGGGGCGCCGGCGGGGGCGCCTTGGCCCTCCTGCCCTCGCCTCGGGCCCGGAAGCCAGCGCGAGAGGCCGGCCACGGTCAGGACATGGCCGAGGCCGTGCCGGGCGAGGATGTCCGCGATCTCGCGATACCGCCTGGCGTGACCGCTCCAGGGAACCAGCGCCATGGGACGAGCCTACCGTCCTGCGGGTCCCCTACCCCTTCAGCAGTCCCGCGAGCCCGTCCATCACGGGCCTGCGGCCCGCCTCGATGTGGGCGGCGGCGACGGCCTCGGCGAGCTGCGGCTGGCCGGTGATGATCGCGTCGGCGAGCTCGTCGTGCTCGAGCGCGTTGACCTCGAGGGAACGGTTGACGGCCAGGCCGAAGATCCAGCGGTTGAGCCCGTGGAGCGGGCGCATCGAGCGTTCCAGGAGCCCGCTGCCGGCGAGGGCGATGATCTGGTCGTGGAATCGCGTGTTGAGGTCGGACGTCAGGTCCGTGTCGCCGGCCTCGAGCGCTTCCTTCGCCTGGCGCAGGGTGTCGAGGAGCCCGGCGCCGTCCTCCCCGGCGGCCACGCGTTCGGCGGCCCGCCTGGCGGCGAAGGACTCGAGGAGCACGCGGAGGTCGAACAGCTCCTCGACGTCCTTGAGCGTCAGCTTCCGCACCACCGCGCCGCGGCGCGGAGCGGTCACGAGGAAGCCGTCCTGCTCGAGGCGGTGGATCGCCTCCCGCACGGGGATGCGGGAGACCCCGTACTGGTCCGACAGCTCCCGCTCGCGCAGCCGCTGTCCCGGTGCGGCCCGGCCGGAGATGATCGCGTCGAGGATCTGCTGGTAGACCTTGCCTGCCATCGCCTCGTCCGGCGCCACCGCTGTCACGTTGTCCACTGTCGAAGGGTATCCGGTCCGGGACGCCCTTTTCGGCGGTAATCTGAGACCACCTGTACCGCCCGCACCCACCGGAGGCCCCGTGGCCGTGCCCCACAGCCCCGCCGAACAGAGCCCCGCGGAGCGAAGCCCGACCGGGCGCGCCCCGGCGACCGCTGCGGCCTTCGCCGAGCCGACCGCCCCTGTGCGGCCGCGCTGGATCCTCGGCGTCGTCCTCGTCAACATCGGCATCAACGTCGCCTTCTTCGGGCCCCTCCAGGTGCTCCTGGCCCAGCAGGCCGCGGCGTTCGCGCCCGGGCAGAAGGAAGCCGTCCTGGCGCTCGTGACGAGCGCGGGAGCGGCCGTCTCCGTGGTCTGCAACCCCCTCGCGGGGGCCCTCTCCGACCGCACGTCCGGCCGGTTCGGCCGGCGCCGCCCCTGGGTCTTCTTCGGCGCCCTCACGGGCACGCTCGCCCTCGTCGGGCTGTCCGGCGCGCCGAGCATCGCCGCGATGGCGGCGCTGTGGTGCCTCGTCCAGCTCGGCGCCAACAGCGCCTACGCCGCCATCACGGCCGCCGTGCCGGACCGGGTGCCCGTCACGCAGCGCGGATCGGTGGGGGGCCTGGCCGCTATGGGCATCACGACCGGGATCCTCCTCGGCACGGCGGTGGGGGCGGCCGTCGCGGGGAACTTCTCCCTCGGCTACCTCATCTGCGGGGCACTGCTCGCGGTGAGCGTCGTCCACTTCCTGCTCGGTGCGAGGGACGAGCCCCTGCCCCGTGCGGCGCTCGGGCGGTTCTCGCTCGGGAGGTTCGTGGCAGCCTTCTGGATCAGCCCCCGCCGCCACCCTGACTTCGCCTGGGCCTGGTTCACCAAGCTCCTGGTCAACGTGGGCAACCACGTGGTGCTGCTCTACCTGATCTACTTCCTCACGGACGCCGTGCGGATCGAGCAGACCACCGGCATCCCCCCGGCCACCGGGACGCTCATCCTCACCGGCCTGTACTCGGCGATGGTCATCGCGACGAGCATCCTGGGGGGCAAGGTCAGCGACCGCATCGGCAGGCGCAAGCCCCTCGTCATCGGCTCGTCCGCCGTCATGGCCGTCGCCTCGCTCATTCTCGCGCTCGCCCCGACCTGGACCGGCGCCCTCGTCGGGGCCATCGTGCTGGGCATCGGCTTCGGCGCCTACATGGCCGTGGACTTCGCGCTCGTCACCCAGGTCCTGCCCAACGCCGCCGACCGCGGCAAGGACCTCGGCGTCATCAACATCGCCAACTCGCTGCCGCAGGTCATTGCACCGGCCATCGCCTACCCGTTCCTCGCCTTCCTCGGCGGGTACGTGTCCCTCTACATCGGCGCGGCCGTCATCGGGCTCTTCGGCGCCGTCTTCGTCACCCGGATCCGCTCGGTCGCCTGAGCCGCGCACGACGGCGGCCGGGGCCACGCGCGCCGGCGCCCGGCCGGCGTCGCTCCCCGCGGGATCAGCCGGCGCGGCTGGCGCGGCGGCGGGCGACGATCTCGCAGGCCGCCTTGAGCTGCTTCTCCGCCTCGAGCGGGATGAGCCTGCCCGTCCGCACGGCGGAGACGAGCCCCGAGATGACGTGGACGATGCTCCGGCCGCGCTCGGCACCTCCCGCGAGCCGCCCGAGCACCGACCAGGAGAGCTCGTCCACCTCGCCGACAAGGCCCGTCAGCTCGTGGTCCGCCGGGACGATGAGCTCGTCGACGCACGAGTTCACCGCGGGCTGGGAGAGGCGCATGTGGAAGAGCTCGACGGCGGCGCCGGCCAGGAGCCGTGCACGCTGGGCCTCGGTGCGCGACCCGCTCGCGCGGTCCTCCACCCGGGCGCGGAGCTCGAGGAGCTGGCGCCGGTGCAGGGCCAGGAGGAGGTGGGCGGCCGAGGGGAAGTAGCGGTGCGCGGTGCCGAAGGCGACCCCGGCCTCCTCGGCGACAGCGGTGATGTCGATGTCCGGGTATTCGAGGGTGGCGAACCGTGCTGCGGCGTCCAGGAGCTGCGCGTACCGGGCAGCGAGGCGGGGCGTGGCCGGAGGAGGGGCTGGGGTGACCAGATCCTGGGGCAGTTCGAGCACAGCGCAGCAACCTCTTTTCCCGACGCTTCTGCATCCCATGGCACGCCGCGGCTGGGGTCGTGCGGAGGGACTGTCCAACTATACGCCACGGAGGGTGCGGCGCTAGGAAGCCCCAGTCTCTGGGAGTGCCGCCGCGCGCGCAGCCTGCGCAAGCAGGGCGTCGATCCTCGCGGGGGCGTAGAGGGCCTGCATCACGAGGCGGGAGAGGCCTATCGGAATGGGGTGCGAGGCGCGGGACGGCCCGATCTCGAGCCCCGTGAGGACGTCCGCGAAGACCCGCTCGCCGATCTCCTCGCGCACGGCCTGCACGAAGGTGTCGAGCAGGCCCACGACGCCGCCGAGCGCCACCCGCGCGGGGTTCACCGTCGCGACCACCGCGGCGAGCACGGACCCTGTCAGACGCCCCGCCTCGGCGACGGCCGCGAGCACGGCCGGGTCGCCGGCGTCGTGCGCCCGGGCGAGGTCCGCGAGCGAGCGGCAGTGTTGGAGCCCCGGCTCGGCGAGCAGGGCCCGCCCAGACGCCGCCGCCGCGAGGCAGCCAGCGCGTCCGCACCGGCACGTCCGCCCCGCCGCCTCGGGGATCCGGACGTGCCCGATGTCGCCGGCCGCGCCGTGGACGCCCCGCACCAGAGCCCCGTCGACGACGATCCCGCACCCGATCCCGGTGCTGACCTTCACGGCCACGAGCCCCTCGTCGGCGGCGCCGGCCTCTCCGACGGCCATGGCCCGGGCATCGTTCTCGACGACGACGGGACAGGCCAGGGCCTCCTCGAGCCGCGCGAGCACGCTGGGCAGGTCCCAGTGCCCGAGGATCGAACGGCTCAGTCCTGCGGCGCCGGAGGCCTCGACGGGGGCGGGGAGGCCCAGGCCGGTTCCCACGGGCGTCCGGCCGGCGAGGAGCTCCCGGGCGGCGGAGGCGAACAGGTCCACCGCAGCGCCAGCGGGCCCAGAGGCGTCCCACCGGAAGACGGCCGAGGCGAGGACCGTATGGCCCGGCGTGAGGAGGTGGACGGCGGCGTGGGTCTGGCCCGCGTCGATCGCGACCAGCACCTTCTCCCGGTCATCGAACCGGATCCTGCGTGCGCGGCGGCCGCCGGTGGAGCGCAGGGGCTCGGCCTCGTAGGCCAGTCCGGCGGCGAAGAGCGCGTCGAGGCGTTCGTACAGGGTGGAGCGGGCCATGCCGGTCAGCTCCAGGAGGGACGCCCTGCTGATCCCCTCCGGTGAGCTGCGGATGAGCGCGAGCAGCTGGCCGGGACTGGTCGCAAGGCCGGTGGCCGCAGCTGGCCGTTCGACGGGCATGCCGGGGTGCACTTCCATCGTCCTCTGTTGACGTGATGCCGATCACACACTTACGATCGACAATCGTACAGAAGTTTCGCTTCGATGTCCTGCCGGTGCTGGGAGGCGCGGACACGGCGGGGGAGGCTTCGATGCGGAATGTGGTTGGTCTGCCACAGGAGGCACCCCATGAACCCCATCCCGACCACCAGCCGGCGCACGTTCATCGGGGGCGCCCTCGCGGCGGCGGTCGTCGCCCCGATCCTCTCGGCCTGCAGCGTGAACACGAGCGGAAGCGGCGGCTCCGGCTCGGTGAGCTTCCTCTCCACCCAGTTCGCCCCCGTCGAAGAGCGGCAGAAATACGAGGCCACCCTCAAGAAGGCGGTGGGGGACAAGGCCAACGTCGCCTACAACCCCGTCGACAACCCCACCTTCAACACGACGATCAAGTCGCAGCTGGACGCCAACAAGGTCGAGATCGGACTGATCGGCGGCCTCCACGGCGACCTCGTCCCCTTCGCGAAGCAGCTTGAGGACCTGAGCTCCCTGACGGACGAGCTCAAGTCCCGCGGCTACTCCAAGGACCTCCTCGAGCTGGCCAAGCTCGGCACCGACAAGCCCCGCTACATCCCCTGGATCCAGGCCACGTACATCCTGGCGGTCAACAAGAAGGCCCTCCAGTGGCTGCCCAGCGGAGCGGACGTCAACAAGCTCACCTACGACCAGTTCCTGGCGTGGGCCCAGGCGGCCAAGGCGGCGAACGGGGGGAAGCCCGTCTTCGGCATTCCGGCCGGCCCCAAGGGGCTACACCACCGCTTCTACCAGGGCTTCCTCCTGCCCAGCTTCACGGGGGGCCAGATCACGACCTTCCGGAACGCGGACGCCGTGACGGCCTGGACGTACATGCGGAACCTGTGGGCGAACATGAACCCCGCCTCGACCAACTACGACTTCATGCAGGAGCCCCTTGGGAACGGCGAGGTGCTCGTGGCATGGGACCACGTGGCGCGCCTGATCAACGCGGTCTCCGCCAAGCCGGACGACTTCGTCCTTGCGCCAGCGCCGTCGGGCCCGAAGGGTCTGGGCTACCTCCTCGTGGTGGGCGGCCTCGCCGTCCCCCAAGGGTCGAAGGACCGGGACAAGGCCTTCGACGTCATCCGGGCCCTCTCCACCAAGGATGCACAGATCGAGACGCTCAAGTCGAACGCCTTCTTCCCGGTCGTCAAGGCGGACATCGGGTCCGACCTGCCGCCCGGCATCGCGCTCGAGGCCAAGGCAGTGAGCGCCCAGCAGGACGCCTCCGGCGCGATCCTCGCGCTCCCGCCCGTGGGCCTCGGCGACAAGGAGCCCCAGGTCGGGCAGATCTTCAAGAACTGCTTCCAGGAGATCTGCCTCAACAATGCGGACGTCAAGGCGACGCTCGACAAGCAGGGCGCGGCCCTCGCCGACATCATGAACAGCCTCAAGGTCCCGTGCTGGGCGCCGGACCCCAAGGCCGACCAGTGCACGGTGGCGTGATGGCCACCGCCCAGTCGCCCGGCGCCACGTCGAGCGCCGCGGAGCCCGAGCCCCGGCCGCCCCGGCCCCCCGGCGGCCGCCGTCCGAGCATGAGGCGCCGCAGCACGTCGGCCGCGATGCTCCTCATCGCGCCGTCGGTCGTCTTCATGACCCTGCTCTTCGGGTGGCCGATGGTGACGGGCATCCTCCAGGCGTTCGGCGGCCCGTCGGGGCTCACCACGGACAACTTCGCCCGCATGGCCGCGGACCCGTACTTCTGGCCGTCGGTGCGCAACACCGTCCTGCTCATCGTGGTCATGATCCCCGTGCAGTTCATCCTCGCGCTCGCGATGGCGCTGCTCATCCGGGCGAAGCCCAAGCTCTCGGGGCTGTACTTCTACATCTGGGCCATCCCGCTGGCGGTCAGCGACCTGGCCGCCGGCCTCGTGTGGCTCGTCGTCTTCACCGACCGCGGCTACCTCAACTCCCTCCTCACGAGCGTGGGGATCAGCCCGGTCTCGTGGCTCGCCTACGACAACTACCCCTCGATGTTCATGACCGTCCTCATCGCGGAGGTGTGGCGCGCCACGAGCCTCGTGTTCGTGATCGTCGTGGCCGGCCTGCAGTCGATCCCCAAGGACTACGAGGAAGCGGCAGGGGTGTTCGGCGCCGGATTCTGGTCCAGGCTCTGGCACGTGACCCTGCCGCTGCTGCGGCCGAGCCTCCAGACCGCGCTCATCCTGCGCACCATCCTCGCGTTCCAGACCTTCGCCGTGGCGCTCGCGCTCACCGGGCAGAACTTCCCGCTCGTGGTCGGCGAGACCTACCGCTGGTACACCGGCCTGCAGGACACGAACGTCGCCTCCGCCCTGGCGCTCGTCGTCATGGCAGTGTCGATGGTTACCGCGGTCGGCTACCTCCGCCTCCTGCGCGACCAGACGGAGGGCGCGTCATGAGCGCGGCCGCCTCCTCCACCGCCGGGCGCGACGACGTCGACCGCCGCCCGCTGGCCGCCCGCCGCCGCCAGCGGGTCCTCCTCCAGGTCGCGTGCGTCCTCGTCTCGCTGTTCATGGCGACGCCCATCTACCTCATCGCCCTCGCGGCGACCTCGAGCCGGGAGTCGCTCCAGCGCTTCCCGCTGAGCTTCATCCCGGACAGCTTCTCGCTCGAGACCATGCAGACGTTCCTGCAGTCCACGGGCATCCTCGGGGCACTCATCAACTCGGTCCAGGTGGGCCTGTTCACCCTCGTCCTCTCGCTCGTCATCGGTGTTCCGGCGGGGTACGCCGTGGCCCGGTTCGCCTTCCCCGGCCGCGATCCGTACCAGCTCTTCCTGCTCTTCACCCGGGCCCTGCCGATCGTGGTCCTGTCCGTACCGCTCGCCCAGCTGTTCCTGCAGACCGGCCTCTACGACAGCGCACTCGCCGTCGTGCTCCTCCACACCGCGCTGGCCCTGCCCACGACGATCCTCATCACCGCCTCCGTGTTCCTCGGCGTCCCGCGGGATGTGGAGGAGGCCGCGCGGATCTTCGGCTGCTCTCCCATCCAGGCCTTCCTCAAGGTCGTCATCCCCATGGCGATCCCGGGCATCGCGGCCGCGTCGATCTTCACGTTCGTCATGAGCTGGAACGAGGTCCTCGGCGCGTCCATCCTCACGCTCAACCAGCGCACGCTGCCCGCGCAGGTCCTCACGTCCCTGTCCGAATCCCCGTTCGCGTACCGGTTCGCGGGCGGGTTCCTCCTTGTCCTCCCGGCGCTCATCTTCATCTTCTTCATGCGCCGCTACCTCACCAACATGTGGGGCTCCACGATCCGCTGAGTGAGAGGCGCCTGCCATGGCCGACATCCAGATCCGCAACCTTCACAAGACCTACCCGGGGAGCACCGAGCTCGCTACGAACGATGTCTCGCTGCACGTGGACCAGGGCGAGTTCATGGTGCTCCTGGGCCCGTCCGGCTGCGGGAAGACCACCCTCCTGCGCATGGTCGCGGGCCTTGACCTCCCCGACCAGGGGAGCATCCACATCGGCGGCCGGGACGTGACCTACCTGCCGCCGCAGAGTCGCAACCTGTCCATGGTGTTCCAGTCCTACGCGGTGTTCCCGCACCGGAAGGTGCGCACCAACATCGGGTTCGGCCTCACCATGAAGAAGCTGGCCAAGGCAGAGGTCGAACGCAAGGTCGCGTGGGCGGCCGACCTCCTCCAGCTCACCCCCTACCTCGACCGGTACCCTGCGCAGCTGTCCGGCGGACAGCGCCAGCGCGTGGCCGTGGCCCGGGCGATCGTCATGGACGCCGACGTGCTGCTCATGGACGAGCCGCTCTCGAACCTCGACGCCCTCCTGCGCCTGGACTTCCGGGCCGAGCTGAAGCGGATCGTCCAGCAGCTCGGCACCACGACCGTGTACGTGACACACGACCAAGTCGAGGCCATGAGCCTGTCCGACCGCGTCGCCGTCATGCGCAAGGGCCAGATCGTCCAGCTCGGGAACCCGATCACGGTCTACGAGGAGCCCGCCGAGCGGTTCGTGGGCGGCTTCATCGGATCGCCGCCCATGAACTTCCTCGGTGCCGAGGTGAGGGAGGGCACGCTCCGGATCGGCAGCCAGGCCATCGCGGCGCCGTCGTTCCTGGCCGAGGCTGCGCGGGCCGACAGCGGCAGGGCGGCCATGCCGGTCACGGTCGGCATCAGGGCCGAGAACATCTCCGTGGCGGACCGCGGCTCCGAGGGGACGCTCGACGCGCGGGTCGACGTCGTCGAGCCCCTGGGCCACGCGACGCTCCTGACCGTGGACCTCGAGGGCCAGACCCTCAAGGTCCAGGTGCCTTCCACCGTCCGCCTCGAGACGGGCCAGATGATCGGCCTGCGGCCGGACCCCCAAGCCCTGCGCTTCTTCGACACCGAGACGCAGCTCGGACTCACGGCATGAGCGCCACCAGCTGGCCCAACCCGGACGCTCCCCTGAAGGACCACGCGGAGCTGGGTGACAGGGCCCGCGCCGTCCTCGCGGCCAACGACACCGGGGCGATGGTGACCGCCGCCCCCAACCTCTACCCGCACATGTGGAGCTGGGACGCGGCATTCGTCGCCGCCGGGCTCTCGACGATCAGCGTCCCCCGGGCGCTCGCCGAGCTCGCGCACCTGCTCGGCGCCCAGTGGGAGTCGGGGATGATCCCGCACATCGTCTTCTCCGAGGCCCCCGGCTACTTCCCCGGGGTCGACCGCTGGCGGACCGAGGGCGTCTCCCCGCCCGGCGTGAAGTCGAGCGGCATCTGCCAGCCGCCCGTGCACGCGACCCTCCTGCGCCGGATCGTGGAGCGGGCGACGGCGCGCGGCGGCGAGGCCGCCCGGCTCGCCGAGGACTTCGCCCGCCAGAGCGTGCCCCAGTGGATCCGCTGGCACGGATGGCTCCGCAGCGCCCGCGCGGGCGACGGGTCCGGCCTTGTCACCATCTACCACGGCTGGGAGTCCGGCATGGACAACTCGCCGCGGTTCGACGGCCCGTACTCCCGGGTCCAGCCGGGGGACCTCGAGCCCTTCGTCCGCACCGACACGCGCATTGTGGAGGACGCGAGCCAGCGGCCCAGCGACGAGGAGTACGCGCGCTACCTGTGGCTCGTCCAGCAGATGGCGGACGCCGCGTTCGACGACGCCCGCCTGCCCGGCGTCGTCGACTTCCAGGTCAAGGACGTCTTCGCCTCCGCTGCCCTTGCGACGGCCAACGAGGACCTCGCCGTCCTCGCCGAGCGGCACGGGCACGCCGGTGAGGCGCCGCGGCTGAGGGAGTGGGCCGAGGAGTTCCGCGAGGGCGTCGATTCGACCGTGGACCCGGAAACAGGGCTCGCCAGAGACCGCGATGTCCTGACGGGGGAGTGGATCGACCCGCCCACGATCGCGGGCTTCGCGCCCCTCATCTCGACTGCCGACCGTGCCCTGCGCGAACGCCAGTCGGCCCTCATCGACGGGCCCGACTGGACCGGCGACCCCCGGCTCGCGTTCCCCCTCCCGGCATCGACCTCGACCACCTACGGGGACCTCCGCCCGCGACAGTACTGGCGGGGGCCGGTGTGGCCGGTCATGAACTGGTACCTCGCCACGGCTCTGCGGCGCCACGGGGACGAGGGCCGGTACGCGGCCTGGCGGCAGGCCTCGCTCGCCCAGCTCATGGAGGGCCACTTCGGCGAGTACTACGAGCCGTTCACCGGCGAGCCCCTCGGCAGCTGGAACCAGTCCTGGACCGCAGCGGTCGCCCTCGAATGGCTGGACGACGCGGAGCCCGGGGGATGACGCCGCCGGACCTGCCGGTCCGGATCCTCGTGGCCGGGGCAGGCGCCCGCGGCGCCGCGTACGCGAGGCTCGCCACGGCGACCGGGCGCGCCGTCGTCGTCGGCCTCGCCGAGCCCGTCGAGGACAGGCGGGAGGGGCTCGGCGACGAGCTCGGCGTGCCGCCGGCGGCCAGGTTCCCCGACTGGCGGGAGATGCTGAGGCGCGAGCGGTTCGCCGACGCCGTCGTCATCGCCACCCAGGACCGCGACCACTACGAGCCGTTCGTCCTCGCCGCCCGCCGCGGCTACGCCATCCTGCTCGAGAAGCCGATCGCGGTCACCCGCAGGGGATGCCGCGAGCTGGCGTCCGCGGCCCGCGCGCACGGCGTCACGGCGGCGGTCTGCCACGTGCTGCGCTACACGCCCGTCACCGCGGCAGTGAAGAGGGTCCTGGACGCGGGGGAGATCGGGCGGGTCGTCTCGGTGCAGCATCTCGAGCCGGTGGGCTACTGGCACTTCGCGCACTCGTACGTCCGGGGCAGCTGGCGGCGGGAGGACCTCTCCAGCCCCTTCCTGCTGGCGAAGTGCACGCACGACGTCGACTGGCTCACCTATGTGGTGGGCAGCAGGCCCGTGCGGGTGAGCTCCTTCGGCGCGCTGACCCATTTCCGTCCCGACGAGGCGCCTGACGGCGCGGGGGAGCGGTGCACGGACTGCGCGGTTGAGCCCTCGTGCCCCTACTCGGCCCTGCGGATCTACCGTGCCGGCCGGCCCGAGGCGGGGGTCCCCGACAGCCGGCGCGCCTACTACACGGACATCGTCGACCCTGGCGGGACGCCGGAGTCGCTCCGCCGGGCGCTGGAGAGCGGCCCCTACGGGCGCTGCGTCTACCGCTGCGACAACGACGCCGTGGACCACCAGGTGGTCGCCATCGAGTACGAGAACGCGGCGACGGCCACGCTCACCGTCACCGCCTTCACGGAGGCGACCGCGCGGCGGACGAGGATCTTCGGCACCCGCGGCGAGCTGGCGGTCGACGACGGCCGGGTCACCGTGCGCGACTTCCTCACCGATGCGACGCGCGCCGTTCCCGTGCCCGGCGAGGCGTCTGGGGGACACGGTGGCGGCGACCGTGGCCTCATCGAAGCGTGGGTGGGCTCGCTCGCGGAGGGCCGGGGCGGTGCGATCTCCTCGGATCTGGCGGAATCGCTCCTGAGCCACGAGGTGGTCTTCGCGGCCGAGGAGGCGCGTCACACGAGGAGCGTCATCGAGGTGTGAGGACTTCCGCCTTGCGGAAGCGGTGTCCCGTTCGCCTATGATGGTCGGTATCTCATTCCCCGAGGCCAGCGACCCGCGGACATCCCCGCACACCCCGTTGGCCCCCGGAAGCGCCGAACCCGGCAGGAACCCCGGATCCCCCTCATGGCTGTGCCATGGAACGCGCCCTGCCCGACGAAGCGCACGGTGCACGTTCCAGCGCACGGCCAGCCACGCCGTCGTGCGCCCTGCGGCCCGGCGGCACCGACCCAGGAGACAGTGCCGTGTCCATTCCCACCATTCAGGCCCAGAACAGCCAGCAGAACCAGAACAGCCAGCAGAACCAGGACAGCCAGCCCGAGGCGAAGCAGCAGCCCATCACGGACGAGGAGATCTTCGCCGCGCACGAGGGCGGGAAGCTCTCGATCGGGGTGGACCGCCCGCTCGCGACGAAGCGGGACCTCTCGATCGCGTACACGCCCGGCGTGGCACAGGTGTCCCGCGCGATCGCCGCGGACCCGTCCCTGGCCCGGACGCACACGTGGGCCTCGCGGCTGGTCGCAGTCGTCTCCGACGGCACGGCGGTGCTGGGCCTGGGGAACATCGGCGCGGCGGCGTCGCTGCCGGTGATGGAGGGCAAGAGCGCCCTGTTCAAGACCTTCGGCGGGCTGGACTCGATCCCGATCGTGCTGGACACGACCGACGTGGACGAGATCGTCGAGACAATCGTGCGGATCGCACCCAGCTTCGGCGCGGTGAACCTCGAGGACGTGGCCGCGCCGCGCTGCTTCGAGCTCGAGGCGCGCCTGATCGAGGCCTTGGACATGCCGGTGATGCACGACGACCAGCACGGCACGGCCGTCGTGGCCCTCGCCGCCCTGACGAACGCCGGGGCCGTGGTCGGCAAGGAGCTCCCCGCCCTGCGCGTGGTCATCGCCGGGGCCGGCGCGGCCGGGATCGCGATCGCCGAGATCCTCCTGGCTTCGGGCGTCGCCGACGTGATCCTGCTGGACTCCAAGGGCGCCATCCACGCCGGCCGGCCCGACCTGGCCGAGCCCAGGAACGCGATGAAGGCCGAGTACGCGGGCCGCACGAACCCGCGCGGTGTCACCGGCGGCACGGCGGAGGCCCTGGCAGGGGCGGACGTGTTCATCGGCGTCTCCTCGTCCACCGTGCCCGAGGAGCACCTTGCGGGCATGGCGGAGGGCGCGATCGTGTTCGCGCTGTCCAACCCGGACCCGGAGGTGGCCCCCGAGGTTGCGCGCCGGCACGCCGCCGTCGTGGCCACCGGGCGCAGCGACTTCCCGAACCAGATCAACAACGTCCTCGCGTTCCCGGGGATCTTCCGCGGGGCCCTGGACGCGGGGGCGCGCCGGATCACCCCCGCGATGAAGCTCGCGGCCGCCCGCGCCATTGCCGAGCTGGCCCAGGACAAGCTCTCCGCCGACTACATCGTCCCCAGTCCCCTCGACCCGCGCGTCGCCCCCGCCGTCACGGCGGCCGTCATGGGCGCCGCCACCAGCCCGGGGGAGTAGCCCCCACCTCCATCGACTGCTCCGTAAGTGTCGTTCTGACGCCTCAGAAGGACACTTACGGAGCAGTCGATTCGGGGCCTGCGATCCGGGGTCTGCAAGGATGGCCGGGTGGACACGAGCATTCTGACGGCCGTCCTGGTCGGCCTCGCCCTTGCGGTCTCGGTCGCCGGGGTCATCATCCCCATCCTGCCGGGCAGCATCCTCGGCCTCGTCGCCCTGCTCGCGTGGGCCATCTTCGGGGGCGCCGGGTGGGGCGGGTGGCTCGTGTTCGCGATCGGCGGTGTGCTCTTCGCCTGCGGCATGGCCGCCTCCGCCGTCCTCGCCGGCCGACGCCTGCGCGAGCGGCAGATCCCCAACCGGTCGGTCGTCGCAGGTGCGGTGCTCGCCGTCGTCGGCATGTTCGTCATCCCGGTCGTGGGGCTCTTCGTCGGCTTCGCCCTGGGGCTCCTGCTGAGCGAGTGGGCCCGCACCCGGCACTTCCGGGGCGCCGCGTCGTCGTCGTGGGCGGCGCTCAAGGCGACCGGCCTCGGCATCCTCGTGGAGTTCGGCTTCGCCTGCGCCGCCGCGACCGTCTGGGTCATCGGCATGTGGGTCCACTTCGCGACCCGCTGACACCCCGTTCCGGGTACGCCAGAATCGCGCCCACCCCGTTCCGGGTACGCCAGAATCGCGCCCACCCCGTTCCGGGTACGCACGACGGCGCGTGCGCCCCACGCGCGGCCGGCGCCCCTTATGCGAGACGCCCGGTGACGGAGGAGACGCCCCGAAGGCGCCCTCCCCGCTACAGGACGTCCCCGGCCGGGCCGGAAGGCGTCTCAGGTGCACCAAGGCGTCCCCGGACACCCGCGTACCCGAAAGCCCCGGCCGGGCCGCACGGCGTCTCACCCGCACCACGGCCGGCCGCCCTCGCTAGCATGGTGGGCATGGCTTCCGGCAAGCTGGACCGCCAGCCGTCGTTCCACGACCTGCGCGACCTCACCCCGTTCCGGGGCGTGCAGGTCTATGCGCCCGTGCGCGGATTCGGCCGCAGGATCGCCAGCCGCGTCACCGGGCGGGTGCGCGCCCCCAAGCTCCGCACGTTCGCGTCGAAGGTCGAGAAGCAGGTCCATGCGGCGATTTTCCTCGGCAGCGACCCCGAGCGGCTCGTTCTGCTCGCACGGGCGCATCCCGGCTGGTCCGGCCTCTGCTACGTCGCGGCAGGTCTCCATGCCTACCGCGCGCACCAGCACGCCCAGGCCGCGGAGCTGCTCTCGCGCGGCCTCGCCGGAGCGAGCGAGCCCCCGGCCGCTGCGTTCGCCGCCACCTACCTGGGGGGCCTGCGCCACTGGATCGAGCTCTCCGAGGGCGTCGAGGTGGAGGTCGCCTTCAGCGAGGAGGCCATATGCCTCGCGCTCGCGCACAGCCTGAGGGAGATCGGCAGGCCCGAGGAGGCGCTCGCCGTGATGGATCCGCTGCCGCCGTCCCTTCCCGCCGCGCTCGCCACCTGCCGGCTCTACGAGGTGCTCGGCCGCCCCCGGGACGTCGTCTCCCGGACCGAGGGCCTCACGAACGCGAACGACGTCGCCGCCGCCCTCCTCGTGATCCGTGCCCGCGCGCTGCGCGAACTCGGGCAGCGCCCCGCCGCCCAGACCGCCGTGCGGGAGGCGATGCGGCGCCGTCGCACGTCGTTCGCTGTGAAGAACGCTGCGGCGACCGAGCGGGCGCTGCTCATGCTCGGTGTCGGGCGGAGGAGCCGGAGCGGGGTGGCGGAGTCGGCGCCGTCGGCGGCCTTCGAGGAGCTGCGGGCCGCGACGAAGGCGCGCCGCGCCCGCGAGGCCGAGGCCCGGGAGCTGTGGCTGCGGGAGTTCGAGCGGCTCGACGGCGGCCCGCGTCTCTAGCCCTGTCGTGGCAGGCGGCGCCGACGTACGGTGGGCTCACGCCAGGCCGCACGACGAGGAGGACGCCATGGAAGTCGTGGTCATCGAGACGCCGCCGCTCGGGGACAGGAGCTACCTCGTCCACGACGGCACACACGGCCTGCTCGTGGACCCCCAGCGGGACATCGACCGGCTCGAGCGGGCGGCCGCCGAGGCAGGCGTGGAGGTGACCCACGTCCTCGAGACCCATCTCCACAACGACTACCTCACGGGCGGCTACGCCTACGCCCGCAAGCACGGGGCGCAGTACCTCCTGAGCGCGCTGGACGACGTCTCCTTCGAGCGCACCCCGGTCGCGGACGGGCAGCGGTTCAGCGTCGGCGCGCTGACCGTCATCGCGGTGGCCACGCCAGGCCACACGCACCACCACCTCTCCTACGTGGTGGAGCACGAGGGCCGGCAGGCTGTGTTCTCCGGCGGGAGCGTCCTGTACGGGTCGGTGGGGCGCACGGACCTCCTCGGCGCCCAGGACACGGTAGGCCTGTCCCACGACCAGTACGCCTCCGCCCGGCGGCTTGCGGGGGAGGCCCGCCCGGACGCGGCCCTGTACCCCACGCACGGCTTCGGCTCCTTCTGCTCCTCGGGCCCCGCGTCGGACGCGACCGAGTCGACGCTCGGCGAGCAGCTGGAGTCCAACCACGTCTACACGGATCCGGACGAGGGGCACTTCGTCGCCGAGCTCATCGCCAACCTCACCGCCTACCCGAGCTTCTACGCCCACATGGCCCCGCTCAACGCCGAGGGCCCCGGCGAGCCCGACCTCTCCGTCCCCGAGCCCCTCGACCCCCACGAGCTGCAGCACCGGCTCGAGGCGGGGGAGTGGGTCGTGGACCTCCGCACCCGGGTCGCCTTCGCCTCGGACCACCTCCGCGGCACCGCGAGCTTCGAGTACGGCACGAACTTCACGAACTACCTCGGCTGGCTCTTCCCCTACGGCCGCACCCTGACCCTCGTCGGCGCGCGCGACGACGTCGAGCGCGCCATCCGCGACCTCGCCCGCATCGGGATCGAGCGTCCCGACGCCGCCCTCGGCGAGGATCCGGCTCAGCTTGCGCCCGGCGCCCCAGCCTCCTCCTACCCCCGGCTCGGCTGGGCGCACGTGGCGGCGCAGCTCCCGCCCGAGGACACGGTCCTGGATGTGCGCCGCCGCGAGGAGCACGACGCCGGCCACCTCCCCGGGGCGGTCAATGTCCCGCTGCACGAGCTGCTCGCGAGGCTCGACGACGTCCCGGCCGGCCGGGTGTGGGTGTACTGCTCGTCGGGCTACCGGGCGAGCGTCGCGGCGAGCCTGCTCGACCGGGCAGGCCGGGACGTGGTGCTCATCGACGACCGCCTCTCGCGGGCGGCCCACGCCGGGCTGTCGCTCGTCACGGCCTGATCCGGCCCTCCCTGCCCGTCCCCTCCCTTCCCGTCTCGGGTACAGATCGGGACGCCAGAACGCCCTTTCGGGTACGGGCCCCGTACCCGAGATGCCCACGGGGCGCGCGATCTGTACCCGAGATGCCCACGGGGCGCGCGATCTGTACCCGAGACGGGGGTGGTGGGGCGCTCAGGCGAGCAGCGCCGTCGTGCGGTAGGGGATGACGGTGCGCAGGATCATCCGTGTCGAGGTGCGGCGGATGCCCGGGCAGAGGCGGATCTCCTCCGAGACGCGGTACAGGTCGTCGGGGCTGGTGGCGACGACCCGGATCAGGAGGTCGGTGTCCCCGGCGGGGGCGAGGCATTCGAGGACCTCGGGGATCCCCCGGAGGGCGGCGACGGCGTCGTTGATCCGGCTCTGGTCGAGCTCCGCGCTGACCTCCGCCATGACGCCCCGGCCGAGGCCCTCCGGCCGGACCCGCGTCGAGTGCTCCCGCAGGACCCCGGAGGCCGTCATGCGCTCGATGCGCGACTGGACGGTCCCCCGGGCCAGGCTGAGCCGCTGGGCGAGGACCATGATGGGCGCCCGCGGGTCCTCATCCAGGGCGAGCAGGATCCGGCGGTCGGTAGAGTCAAGCTGCTGCGAAGTGACCACTCCTCGCGGAAAATCGGGCGGACTATTGATCATATTGACCACTCTACTCCACGCCTGTTGTCACTGACGGTCTTCCAGTGGTCCGATGGTGGCAATCAGCCGGACCGGCCCACCGGTCGGCCCGGCGCGGAGACGGCCCGCGGCGCACCACCCAGCGCCCGGGACCCGAGAGGGCACGCCAGCCCTGCCGCACGCCAGCACAGGATGCACTTGAGATGCACTGAAGGGCCCAGAGGCGTCTGCCTCGGGGCCCTTCAGTGCTGCAGCTGCACTCCGGGTCAGCTGAGGGTGCTGGAGGTCTGCTCCTGGGCGGCGGCGTTGGTCTTCATCGTCCGGGACGCCTCGCGCAGCTGCTCGATGAGCTTCGCGAGCGACTTCATGCCGCTGGCCTGCCACTCGTTCTTGAACTGGTCGGCGTCGCGGCCGGCCCAGTTGGCGGGGATGTTGTTGTTGATGAGGGCGTTGAGGTTGTTCTTGATGCTCTCGACCTCGGCGGCCTTGGAGTCGAACTGCTTCGCGACGCCGCGCAGCTCGGCAACGTTGGCACCCTGCTGAATCGCCATGATCTCTTCCCTTCGTCCGTTCCCCGAGCTTCCCCCGTGGACTCTGGGCTCCACGCTACCGGGCTGGACCAAGGGCTGCGATGGGGAGAACTCCACACGCGGCCGAGGGCCCCGGACCGCCGTCGCGCGGCGCATCGGGGCCCTCGGTGGTCGGGCGGGCAGGTGCTGGGGCTCCGGTCAGCTGGCCCGGCCGACTGCCAGGACGGGCTGGGTCCCTGTATGGATGGGACGGCTCGCTGCTGGCCTGACGAGGGTCACGGTGGTCTCGATGGCGGTGGAGGCGGCGGGTGCGGCAGCCGGGACCGCGACGTCCTCGTCCTCGGCCTGGGTGGCGCCGGTGGCATCCCGCTTCGGATCGCGGGCGGACGAGGCCGCCTCGCTGGAGGCGACGGCTGCCGCGCGCTGGGAGGCGAGGATCGCGTCCGCCTTGGCGATCACAGCGGTGCGGATGTGGTCCGCGTCGGCCGCGTCCGCCGTCGTGCGCTCGGCTGCGGCCTGGTCTGCGGTGCGGCGGAGGGGGCGCAGGAGCAGGCCGATGATGGAGGCGATCCCTTGCCCGGCACCCGCGATCAGGAGGGTGATGCCGAAGGCTGCGGCGAGGAAGGCGAACAGGACACCGCCCAGAATGAGTGTCCCGATGTAGACCAGGTTGGCAACCAGCAAGGCGTCGTCCACAGAAGCTCCTCCCCACGGGGTCGGTTGGCTGGCCCTCGCGCCGGCCACGACCATCCATTCTTTCCAGAGAAGCGGCTGCTCCCACAAGCCGGAAGCGGCTTAGTTGCTGAAAAGCAATGCACCTGTTATCCGCTGTGACATTCTTCCCACATCCGTCTCGGGAACATCTCGGCTCGCGCTCAGGTTGCCCAAGCATGTGACCGCTCTTTCGATCCTGGACCTTGCCCCCGTCGTGGAGGGCGCTACCGTCGCCGACGCACTCGCCTCCGCGACCCGCCTCGCCAAGCTCGCCGAGGAGGCAGGCTACCGGCGGTTGTGGTATGCGGAGCACCACAACACCGACGCCCTCGCCTCGAGTGCCACGGCGCTGCTCATCGCGAACGCGGCCGCGAACACCTCGACGCTGCGGGTCGGCTCCGGCGGCATCATGCTGCCGAACCACGCCCCGCTCGCCGTCGCCGAGGCCTTCGGCACCCTCGCGCACCTCTACGGGGACCGCATCGACCTGGGCCTCGGCCGCGCCCCGGGCACCGACCCGCGCACGGCGGCCCTCCTGCGCCGCGGCTCGCACGACGACGGCGAGGCCGCCTTCGCCGCGAACATCCGCCTCCTCGCGTGGTACTTCGGGGACCAAGCCGACGGAGACGCAGCGGGCCAGCTCGCTGGACACCCCTCTGTCGGCGTCCACGCCGGGGTTGCGCGCGGCACCAACGTTCCCCTCTGGATCCTCGGGAGCTCGACGGCGGGCGCGGCCATCGCGGGCCAGCTCGGCCTGCCTTACGCGGCCGCGAGCCACTTTGCCCCGTTCCAGCTCTCCGAGGCCATCTGGACCTACCGGCAGATGTTCAACCCCTCTGCCCCGACCGCCCAGATCGCTGAGCCCTACGTCATGGCCGGGGCCAATCTCATGGTCGCCCCGACGCGCGAGGAGGCGGAGTTCCTCTTCACGACCCACCAGCAGATGTTCGTTGCGATCCGCCGGGGCACGCGCGGGCCCCTGCGCCCGCCCGTGCGCGAGATGGACTGGGCGCCCCACGAGGAGCAGATGGCGACCTCGGCGCTGCGCGTCTCCGCCGTCGGGACGCCGGCGGAGGCCGCCGAGTTCCTGCGGACCTTCGCTGGCTCGTACGGGATCGACGAGATCATCCTCACCGGCTACGCGCACGACCCCGCGATGCGCGAGCGTTCCTTCCGCCTCATGGCCGAGGAGTGGGCCCAGGACGCGTCTGCATCCTCCGCGCTCCGAGGGTGAGCGTCCGCGGAAGTGAGTCCTGCGGGGTGAGCCCCCGCAATTGTCGGCTGGGCGCGGGTGCGCGCGCCCGGAACCGGCGTCAGCCCGACAATTGCGAAGCCAGCGGCGAGGGCCGGCGGACGGCCTCGAGCGCTGCTCGGAGGATCTCCTCGCCGGCGCGGACACCGGGAGTCTCCGTGACCCGCAGCCCCGGCCGCGTGTAGCCCGCGGCGTCGAGCTCGCCATGGCACGGGCGCAGGGCGACGTCGGCCATCTCGAGCAGCCCCCGGTCAAGGAGCGAGTCCCCGGCGGCGACGAGCGTCGTCGCCCCCACACGTTCCATGACCTCCCCGATGGCGGCCTCCTTCGTCACTGGAGCCGGAACGCAGTACAGCTTGCGGCCCTGCAGGGACACCACCCAGCCGCGCTCGGCGCACCACGCGGTGAGCTGGCCGACGTATCCGTCCGGCAGCTCGGCCCGCTCGACGATGGCGTACGCGAACAGGTCCTCGGCGGTCCGGATCCGCTGCACCCCCGGCGCGGGCCTCTCGGACAGGTGCGCGAGGACCTCCGCGAGCGGGGCAGACCCGCGGTCGACGGCGCCGCGCACCTGGGCGCCCCAGTCGCCGTCGGGCTCGCCGTGGGCCAGGAGGACTCCGCCGTTGGTCGTGACGGCGTACCGCGTGGCCGGGAGCTGGACGCGGCGGAACTGCGCGCGCGTCCGCGTCGTGACCGGGACGAGGAAGGCGTGGTCGAGGAGCTCGAGGAGGAGGTCCTCGGCGTCGCGCGTCATGTAGCTCAGCGGGAGGCGCTCGTGCAGCTCGCTGACCACGAGCCGGGGAGCCTCGTGGTCGGGGCCGTCGAGGTAGAGGGCCTTCGCCGAGTAGATGAGCGTGCGGTCCAGGTCGCACGCGACCACGGGCAGCCCGGTGAGGTGGGCCGGCAGGGCGTCCCGGGGTGCGTCGGGCGCCGTGTCCGGCGGGGTGTCCGGAACGAGCGAGAGCGTTCCTGTCTCAGACATCGAGCACCGTCTTCCCGTCGGCCCCGGTCGCGCCCGGGGTGAACTGTGGATGGATGAGCCCCACGCAGCTGTAGGGCAGTCCCCCGACCGGTTCGACCGGGACGCCCCGCTGCTCGGCGAGCAGCAGCACGTGGGCGAGTTCGCCGCGCAGGAGGCGCCCGGCGTCGTCCGTCTCGAGGAGCTCGGGGCGGGCCAAGACCTTCCACGGCACGCGGCGCAGGAGGACGCGGGTGGTCTCCCCGACGCCGGGCTTGACGAGGTTCACCGCGCTGCGGACGGGCCCGAGGCCGTGGTCGGCGGCGATCTTCTCCACGGCGGCCCAGCCCGCCCAGCTCGGCTCCGCCAGCGGCGGCGGGGTTTCCGGGCGGATGTCCGGGAAGCAGGCCGCGACCGCGTCCACGAACTCGTTCGAGACGTCGCGCCCGGCGAGCTCGCGGTAGAACTTGGCGCCGTGGAAGTCATGCGGCCCGATGAGCTCGCGGTTGAAAACGGTGCGGGACGCGAGGCCCGAGACGGTCGAGTTGAGGCACGCGGACGGGATGAGGAAGTCGTCCCGGGTGCCGAACACTCGGACGCAGTGCCCGGGGTCCGCGAGGACGGCGAGCTCGGGGGAGAGGCGCCCACCGGATGACTGGAGGCCTGCGCCGGCGAAGCCGTCCGGGGCGAACTCCGCGACCGCGGCGGCCAGCTCACGGGTGATCGCACCCTTCCCCGTCCATCCGTCCACGAACATGAGCTGCTCGGGCCGGTGGCGGGTGAGGAGCCAGCGCAGGGCGTTCCTGTCGATCCCCAGCCCGCGCACGATGCTCATCGTGTAGTGCGGCACGTCGAGCCCGTGGGCATGCCCCGCCCACCGGCGCATGAGCACTCCGATGGGAGTCCCGGCACGGGCGAGCGAGACGAGGACCGGCTCGTTGCCGCGCAGCGCCAGGACCTGCTCGGTGACATCCGCGACCGCTTGGGCGATCCGGTGCTTGGACTCCTCGAGGGCCTGGTGGAAGAGGGCCTGGTACTCGGGGCTGGGCTCGTACTCCTGGGGGAGGGACTCTGCGTAGCTTGCCCGGCCCGATTGGATCGCCGCCTCTCGCTCGTGCGTCGGCGCCTCGAGACGGGCGTGCGAGAGGTCCTTCAGCAGCCAGCCGACATCCTCGGCGGGGTAGGAGCCGAAGCCGGGCCCGCGGAGCGGTTCGGGGTACGGCGGCGCGGCGGCAAGGTGAAGCACGACGACGGTGCCCGCCGCGCGCTTCAGGGCGGCCGTCACGCTGCCGTCGCCGCACTCGAGGTCCTCGGGGGCGGTGCCGGGCTCGGGGACGTAGACGATCGCGTCGAAGCGCCTGCCGCCTGTTGTGAGGTTGTACGCGAAGCGCGGGCCGCTGCCCGGCCCCCCGTCCACTGCGTGGTCATGGGATGCGAACTGCAGGGCTGAGCGGATCGCGTAGCCCGGCTCGTCGTGGACGTGGACGGGTGAGCGTGTGGTGGAGGAGAAGCTGGTGTCCGGGAACGCGGTCGTCAGCGCGTCCGCGATCGCGAGCGGCAGGGCGAGGTGCTCCTCCGATCCGAGGACGAGGACCCGGGCCGTCCGCGCGACTCCGGCCGCGTCCAGCGCCTCCGCGGCGGTCCGGGCCGCGGGGACGGCGAGCTCGGAGAGGCGGGTCCCGTGCGGGCCGGAGGTGTCGATGCCGAACCGCGCGCTCCGCACCCCGCCGAGGTCACCCCGTGTGGCCGCGAGGTCACCCCGTGTGCCGCCGAGGTCACCCCGTGTGGCCGCGAGGTCACCCCGTGTGGCCGCGAGGTCACCCGGTGCCGGCGTTGCCAGCCACCGCGAGGCACGGTCGAGCACGTCCTCCGGGAGCTCGACCGATCCCGAGCCGAGCGCAACGACATCCAGCCGGCACCCCAGCTCATCTGCCACGGACTGGAACAGGGACCGGTCCTCCCGCGAACGTAGGTCCACGAGGGTGGCGACCACATACCGCCGCCGGCCCTTCCCGCCACCCGGCCGGTCGCCGCCGTGCGTGTCGGTTGGCGCAGCCGGGCGCCACGCGGTGTGGAGCTCCCGGATGGTGTTGAGGACGGTGCGGCCGGTCGAGAGCTCGTCGTCGACGAGCACCACGGTGGCCGCGCACGCGAGCCGGTCGGGATCTGTGGGGACAAGCGTGTGGCTCGTCGCGTGCGAATGCTCCTCCTCGAATCCGCCGAACGGCCGCACGGCAGTGGCGATCCGGGTCGAGTGCACGTAGTACGAGCCGAGGAACTCTGCGACGAGGTGGCCCAGCCCGGTCGCGGTCTCCGCGTACCCGAGCGTGGCGATGGAGCGACCGTCCGCGGGCGGGCTGTCGGGCAGGGCGACGATCTCCGCGCACGACGGCGGCGTCCCCTCCAGCCAGCGGCGCAGCGCCTCGGCGCGGGCCTTGGGCTCAGGCGAGGACAGCCCGAGCGCGTGCGCCACCGCGGCCCCCAGAAGCCGGCCTGCGCCGATTGCGAGGCCCGGAGGCGTGGGGGCGTGCTTCGCGAGGACCCGCGAGACGAGCAGCTGGGCGCGCTTCGGATTGCGGCGCACCGCCAATCCCACGAGGGCGTCGATGGGCAGCAGGCTCCCGGGCGCCGTCGTGAGCCGGATGCCGAGCCGCTCGCTCACGAGGGCCCCCGGCCAGCGCGGTGCACGCCGGGAAACGGTGACCTCGGGCTCGGAGGGGGTGACCTCGGCGCCAGAGGGGGTGACCTCGGGGCCAGAGGGGGTGACGTCGGCGAGGTGGGTCACTTGATGCTCGCTTCCAGGAAGTCGACGAAGGTGACCTTGGGACGCGCCACCCCGTACGCCTCAGCGCGGCGCAGAGTGCGCAGGGCCCAAGCACGGTGGGGCTTCGACTCGTTCATGCGCGTGCCGGACCGAGAAGCTGTGGCGCCCCCGCCCTCGGACCCGACGATGTCCAGCGCGTCCACATACTCCTCGTGGCTCACGACGTGCAGCGCGTGCACCACCGGGACGTGCGTGGGGTGGATGACTGTCTTCCCGATGAGCCCGTTGGCTTGGTCGAGCTCGATCTCGCGGATGAGCCCGTCCAGGTTCGCGCCGAGCAGGTGCTGCCGCAGCATGGCGGAGTTCGCCACCTCGAACGGAGTGGCGCGCAGGAGCGGCCGCAGGATGCGCTCGGTGTTGCTGTAGTGCTCCCAGACGGTGCCGGAGATGACCCACCCGTCGTCGGCGCGGCCCAGGATGCTCACGACGTCGGCGATCACCTCGGCCACGACGCCCACGTGGTAGATGGTCAGGTCGCGCGTGCGGCGCAGGCCGTACTCCGAGGCGATGTCGGTCCCGCCGAGCCGCACCGACAGTACCTGTCCGCGGTGGGCCCTGAGGAGGTCCCGGACGGCAAGGAGCGCCTCGTGCCGGGTCTCGCGGTGTGTCGTGAGCGGGTGCTCGATGATCGGCATCGCGCGCAGCGGCACGCGCAGGGACAGCTCGGCGTTGAGCCGCTCGAGCGCGCGGAGGTACCGCTCGCCGCGACCGGTCGAGTTCTCGAACTTGGGGAGCACGAAACCGGTCAGCAGCTCCGATGCGTCACCCAGCCGGCGGCCCACCGACAGGAGCTGTTCCGGCGAGCGGGGCCTGATGAAGAGGAGCGGAAGTCGCTCCGGGCGCCCGCCGTCGTCCGTCCAGACGCCCGCGGCCGGGTTGCCGGCCTGGGCCGGAGCCGCGCCGTCGACCCCGGTGGTGCGCCGCCTGGCGAGCTCACGCAGGGCGGTGACCACGTTGTCCTCGGCACTCTCCACAGCGGAATCGGCCACCGAGTCCTCGAGACACAGGACGGTGCTCGTGCAGCCCGCGCGGGCACGCTTGAGGATCCCCTCGCCGAGGCCCGCGCGCGTCCCGGGCGTGTAGAGGGTGGCGCCGAGCCCGGTGGCCAAGGTCGTCGGGTCGGTGTCCGCGCCGAGCTCCTGCGGCGGCCGGTGGAAGAGTCGATCGCGTGTGCTGTCGTTGAGGAAGGAATAGTGCAGCATGGTTCCCCCAAAGTGTCGGCTGCAGTGTGCGGTTGGCTCCGGGGCGGCGTGCGCCGCGGCCGGGTCTAGCGGCGTGGGCCTCCCAGTCCCACCGTCATCGTGAACGCGAACTCGCGCCAGATCTGTCCGTCGTCCCACTCCTCGGGCACCGACTCGGCGCGCATCTCGAGCATCGACCCGATCCGGGCGAGCGTCAGCACGGTGCGCTGCCCGGCTGCGAGGGTTCCCTGCACGGCGACGCCGGAGCCGTCGAACGTCTGGACGGTCATCGGGGGGCCCGCGGCGATGAACAGTGCACGGCGGAGCAGCCGGACGTGGCGCAGCACGATGAGTGCATCCCGGCCGTGGTAGCCCACGAGCGGCCGGTTCCCGGCGGTGGGAATCGGGGTGCCGATCTCCTCTCGGTGCACACTCTGCGCGCCGGTCGTGCGGTCCTCACCCTCCCACGCGACACCCCGCGTGCCCGTCACGATGAGCGAGCCGATCCCAGACTGGCGCGGGTTGAGACGCACGACGGCGTCGCTCGCCGTGAGCTGCCGCAGCTCGCCGAACGCGGGGGCCGGGTAGAGGCGGGACTCGGGGGAGGGCGGCACTGCCGGCCGAGCCGGCGACGGCCCAGACTCCGTCGGAGTGCGGGGGGACGCGTGCTGCGAGAGGTCGAGGGGGTTGCGGTTCGGGTTGCCCGCTGGCCCTCGGCTGGGCGCGGACGATGGGCTGGGCGCCGGCGGCGCGGAGAGGTCGAGGGGGTTGCGGTTCGGGCTGGGCGCCGCCGGACTGGGCGTCGGTGGCGCCGGCTCCTTCACGCGGCGGGTCAGGAACGGCACGTCCGACCCCCGCAGGCCCCGCGTCACAGGTCCAGCCCGAAGTCCTGGGCCACGCCCACGAGACCGTTCTCGTACCCCTGCCCGAGGGCGCGGAACTTCCAGTCGTCCCGATGGCGGTACAGCTCGCCGAACATCATGGCCTTGATCCGGTCCCCGTGCATCTCAGGAACGTCGAAGCGCAGCAGCTCCGACCCGTCCGGGCGGGCCACCCGGATGTAGGCGCTGCGCACAGCGGCGAACGTCCCGGGGCCCCGGAGCTCGGGGTCGACATAGGCGAGGAAGGAGATTTTGGCGACGTCCGCGGGCACGCGTGCGAACTCGACGTCGACCTGCTCGGCGTCCCTCGCCTCGCCGCCGGCGAAGCGGACGCCGCCGCCCGCCGTCGTGAGCTGGTTGAAGAATACGAGGTGCTCGGGGGAGAGGGCGCGGCCGTCGGCGCCGCAGACGATCGCCATCGAAGTGAGCTCCGACTGGGGCCCGTTGCTGGGCACAGCGCTCCAGCCCATCGCGATGATGACCCCGGGCAGACCGGGGTTCTCTGCCGTGAGCGGGGCGTTGCTGCCTGCGACCATCGAGGCCATCAGTGGCTGTCTCCTTCGTGGGGCTGCGGGCCGGGGCCGGGTGTGAGCCGGATCCCGCCGACGTCGAACTTGTCCTGGAGGAAGCGGCCGTGCACGCTCAGCTCCGCGATGGCGCCGGTCCGGACCTGGTTGTCGAGGTCGAGGGCCGTCGAGTGGAGGATATCCAGCTGTTCGAGGAGCTTCTCAGCCTCGGGGCTGTCCTCCGTGTGCGTGGACGTCGGCAGGGCCCGGTACACGCGCAGGGACGTGGGGAGGTAGTCGGTGACCACGGCGTTGAGCAGCACGCGCTGCTCGGTCGAGGCGCCGTGCTCCGCGATGTAGCCGATGAGGGCAGCGAGGAGGTCGTCCGTCTGGCGGAGCCGCGACGACGCGAGGACCGGCAGGACGGCACCCGCGCGTCGGACCGCGCTGCGCAGCTCCGCGAGGGCCAGCCTCGTCTGCTCGAGCTCCTGCTCCTGGGTCACCGGCAGATGCTCGTCGAGCACGCGCCGGGGCTCGCGTTCGGCACCCCCGAACAGCGAACCGAAGAACTTCGCCACCATGGGATCAGCGTAGCGTCTGGCACCGACAGCCTTGCAGCCCGTTCCCAGGCCTCCGGCCGGGGGCGCCCACAGGGCGCGGGACTGTGTTGCGGCGCGGCCGGGACGTACGCTCGTGTCATGCCGAAGAGCCGCACCCGCAAGCCGAAGAACACCCGCCCCAAGCAGGCGGTCGCGCCGAATGTGGTCCAGCGGCGGGCCCGCAGCGTCGCACTGCTCGTGGACTCCGTCACACCGGAGTACATTGCCTGGGCCACCGGGGGCGAGCCCGACATGGCAGCCTTCGCGGCCCAGCAGCTCAGCGTGGTCAAGGGATTCCTGACGATCATCCACGCCAATCTCACGACGCCGGCCTCGTTCCGCATCGATCCCCGGAGCATGGAGACCTACCTCGAGCCGTACATCGAGGACGCCGCGACTCTGGCCGAGGCCGAGGGCGCCGATGAGGATGAGGCCATCGAGGACCAGCGCTATGTGGTGGGGACCCTCGTCGACTGGCTGAGCTTCCTCGAGGAGACCGGCCGGTGGGTAGGCGCCGCCGAGGAGCTCGAGGACGTCGCCGAGCAGCTCGACGCCCAGGCCGAGCGGCTCGGCGGGATTGTCGACGCCAGCCCGCTGGCGGGCTTGCCCGAGGCCACCGATGAGGAGTCAAGGGCCTTCGCGACCGATTCGCCGTTCGTGCGCCACGCGCGCCAGCTCCTCGAGTGGCTCGGGGAGGGCCGGGAGGTCGACGCCGATGGCTCGCCTCCCGCGGCGGCGCTCGCCGAGGTGGCCGGCCCGATCGGGTCGGAAGAGCGCGCCCTGCGCGTGTGGCAGGGCATGCTCGCCGCAGAGCTCGTGGAGCTCGACGACGGGTCGGCCCGCCCCGGCGAGGGCGCTGCGGACCTCGGAGGCGACGACGCGATGGGACACCTCGAGGCGCAGTTCCTCGCCACGGAGATCGTCGCCGCCGCCTGCGCCGACGGGGCGCCCGGGACCCTCGAAGGGGAGACCGGCGCCGTGCTCGCGACGATCTTCAACGCCGGCCTCCACCAGGAGCCGTTCCCCCTCGAGGACGTCGCCTCGCTCGGCACGGAGTCCGGGGACGACCTCGACGTCGAGGAGGAACTTGGCCCGGACGCTGCCGAACGCCTCAAGGGCCTCGGTGAAGCCCTCCTCTCCGAGATCCGCGAACTCGAAGCGCTCGGGCTCCTCGACACCTCGGAAGGCATGGTCGCGGTTCCAGTCGCCGCCCTCGACGCCGTCTACGACGCCCTCATGACCGAAGAGGAGCTTGGACTCGTGGACGAGGACTTCGAGGCGCGGGAGCTCGACGAGACCTGACCTTCCCGGCGGAGCCGCCGACGGCCGCCGGGCGAGCCACCGCCGCGGGGGCTGCCACGAGGGCGTCAGCTCGCGTTGCCCTCCTGCCGGCGCACCCTCTCGATGTACGGGCGGGACTTCTCCAGACCCTCCTCGAGGGCGTGGACCGTGCCCTCCATGCTCTTCGCGGCCTGCGACCGGAAGGTGTCGATGGCGTCCATGGTCTCGTAGATGTTCGCGAAAGCCTTCTCGAGGGTCTGGACGGAGACGCCGGAGCTGGCCGCCTGCTGGTGGATGCGCCCGGTCTGGTCCTTCAGCATCTCGGAGGTGCGAAGGATCATGTTGTTCGTCGTCGTGTTGATCGCATCGATCTGGTCGAGCACGAGCTTCTGGTTTGCCAGCGCCTGCGCGACGATCACCGCCGTGCGGAGGGCACTGATCGTCGTCGTGCGTGCGCGGTCGACGCCCTTGATGAGCTCGTTGTTGTTCTTCCGGATCATGTCGATCGCGAGGTAGCCCTGCACGGACACCGCGAGCTGGGTCAGGATGTCCTGGCGGCGCTGGCGCACCGGGAACAGGACGTCCGACTCGAGCTGCTGGGCGTGCTCCGCCTGCCCGCCGCGGCGCACCTCGTCGATCTTCTCGACCGTGGCCTTGTCGAGCTCCTGGGCGAAGACGGCGTACTCGGAGAGCTGCTGCATGGTCTCCCAGAGCCGCGTCTTCTCCTGTGCCAGAGACGCGTTGTCCTTCATGAGCTCGTCCTGGCCGGCCATGAGCGACTTGATGATCTTGTCCAGCTGGGTCTGCGCGGACTCGTAGCGCTGGAAGTACTTGGCCAGCTTGTTCCCGCCGGGGATCACGCCGAGGATCTTCCGGCCGACGCTGAGGTCGGACTGGTTCGGGGTGAGGTCCTCGACCGTGGAGCGGAGCTCACCGAGCGTCGACGCGACATACATCTGGGCGCTGTTGCCGGTCTTCTTCGCGCTTGCCGTGGACGTGGTCGAGCGCTCCAGGAGGCGGTTCGAGGCGTCCGACGACGCGACCATCTCGCGGCCCGCGAACCGGTTGAGGCCCTCGACCTTCTGCTGGAAGTCAGGGCTCCGCGAGTCCATCGCCGCGATCTCCGCCACGAACGCCTTCGCCTGCGAGGCGATCTCGGTCTGGCGCTCGGTCGGGACCGGCACCATGCCGGGGGCTTCCTCCTCCTTGATGACAGGCGCCGGCTCGGGCGCCTGCAGGACGAGGGCGGCCTGCGTCTCGGTGGGATCCGGAGGGGTCAGGGAGATGGACATCGCGTGCTCCTTCTAGTGGTCTGCGGTGCTCGTGCGGCGGGTGCCCGCGTCAGCCGAGGCTCACGCCGAAGTCGGTCGCGACGCCGGCTAGACCGCTCGCGTAGCCCTGGCCGACGGCCTTGAATTTCCACTCGCCCGAGTGGCGGTACAGCTCGGCGAAGATCATGCAGGTCTCGGCTGCGGCATCCTCGGAGAGGTCGTAGCGGACCACCTCGGTGTCCGTGGCCGCGTTGACGATCCGGCAGTACGCGCCCCGGACCATGCCGAAGTTCTGCCGGCGCGACTCGGCCTGGTCGATGCTCACGACGACGACGATCCGCTCGACGTCGGCAGGGACGTTCGCGAGGTGGACCTTGATCTGCTCGTCGTCTCCGCCGCCCTCGCCCGTGCGGTTGTCCCCGAGGTGTGAGACCGATCCGTCGGCCGAGTCCTTCTGGTTGTAGAAGATGAAGTCGGCGTCCGACCGGACCTTTCCGTTGGCCCCCAGCATCAGCGCGGAGGCGTCGAGGTCGAAGGCGTCGCCCGTCGTCGTGCGCGGGTCCCAGCCGAGGCCGACGATCGCGTTCGTCAGGCCCGGGTCGGTCTTGGTGAGGGAGAGGTTGCCGCCCTTGGAGAGGGACAGTCCGGCCATGTCGGTGCTCCTTTGCTGTTGGTCTTGGGCCGCGCTCTGGCGCGGGTCAGTCGAGGACGATGCCGAAGTCGGTCGCGACGCCGCGCAGGCCAGTGGCGTAGCCCTGGCCGACTGCACGGAACTTCCACTCGCTGCCGTGCCGGTAGATCTCGGAGAAGATCATGCAGGTCTCCGAGGCCGCGTCCTCAGTGAGGTCGTAGCGGACCACCTCGTCGCCGGTCTCGTCGTTCACCACTCGGCAGAAGGCCCCACGGACCATGCCGAAGTTCTGCCGGCGGGCCTCGGCCTGGTCGATGGAGACGACGATGACCACCTTGTCGATGTCAGCTGCAACCTTGGAGAGGTCGATGAGGATCTGCTCGTCGTCCCCCTCGCCCACGCCCGTGCGGTTGTCGCCCTGGTGGACCACCGAGCCGTCGGCGGCGGTGAGCTGGTTGTAGAAGATGAAGTCGTCATTGCTGCGGACCTTGCCCCGCGCCGTGACGAGCAGGGCCGAGGCGTCGAGGTCGAAGGCCTCGCCCGCCGTCGTGCGGGGGTCCCAGCCGAGACCCACCATGGCGCGGGTCAGGCCGGGGTCCGCCTTGGTGAGGGACAGGTTGCTCCCCTTGCTCAGGGACAGGCTTGCCATGATGCTCCTTCGCGGGCTGGGGTGGCGTTCAGAGGACGGCGGCAGCGGGGCCGACGAGGTCGCCGACGGTGCGGCCGTTCGCCGGCTGGCCGATCGCCGTGAACTTCCAGCCTGCACCCTCACGGGACAGCTTGGCCATGATCATCCCCGTCGAAGGGCCCTGTTCGGTGAGCGTGTACCGCGCGACCTCGGGGCTGCCCGGCACCGAGTCGTCGACCACCCGGCAGAACGCGTTCTGGACGCGGTCGAAGGTCTGCTGCGAGTAGCTGGTGATCACGAACACGATGTGCTCCACGACGCCGTTGACGCTGGGCAGGTTGACCATGATGGTCTCGTCGTCGCCCTCACCGGCGCCCGTGAGGTTGTCGCCGGTGTGGCGGATCGAGCCGTCCTTGCTGGCGAGCTGGTTGAAGAACACCGTGTCGAGGGCCTGGCGCCCGGCGTTGTAGAGGATGGCCGAGGCATCGAGGTCGATCTCGGCCTCCCCGCCCCCGAACAGGCTCCCGAACAGGCCGCCCTTCTTGGGCTGCTGGACGGCGTCCCACCCCAGGCCCATGCGGACCTGGGTCATGCTCGAGCCGTCCTGCTTGGTCAGCGAGAGCCCTTGGCCCTTCTGCAGGCTCAGTCCCACAATGCGCTCCTTGTCGTCGTTCTTCTCGGTAGTGGTGATGTCTCAGACTGTGGCCGCGGGTTCCGGCTCGCGGGCCTTGCGCCGGTTCCGGCGGACGGAGGCGACGAAGGCGGCCGCGATGAAGAAGACCCCCACGAGGCCGGTGACGACCTCGTTGACCTCGATGCCGATCGTGATCAGGAGGATGATCGCGAGGGCGCCGATCGCCCAGTGCGCGCCGTGGTCGAGGTACTCGTACTCGTCGAGGGTGCCCTGGCGGACAAGGTAGACCGTCAGCGAGCGGACGAACATGGCACCGATGAGGCCGAGACCCAGGGCGATGATGATCGGGTCGGACGTGATGGCGAAGGCGCCGATGACGCCGTCGAACGAGAACGATGCGTCAATCATCTCGAGGTACAGGAACAGCATGAATGCGGCCTTGCCTGAGACCTGGACGACCCTGTTGGGGACCCTCACATGGGTGCCGCCCGCGAGCGCCGGGATGTCCGCCGCGTCGATCTCGCCGCTGTCGTCGACGTCGAAGAGCTCGCCGAGGCCCTTGACCAGGAAGTAGGCGACCATGCCGAAGATGCCGGACATGAGGACCGCGCCCTGCAGCCCGGGACCGGAGAGCTGCCCGATCACGGCAAGCGCGATGAGGCCGACGACGAGGGACGCGCCGTTCATCCTGCCGACCTTGGCGAGGGGCATCTCGAGCCAGTGCAGCCACTTGATGTCCCGCTCCTCGAAGAAGAAGTCGAGGAAGATCATGAGCAGGAAGAGGCCGCCGAACGCCGCGATCTGAGGGTGCGCGTGGTGCAGGATGTACGCGTAGGTCCCGGGCTCCTCGATCGGGCCCTTGGCCAGTGCGAGCTGGACCGCCTCCACCGGGTTGAGCTGGGCCGTGAGGCCCACGATGAGCAGCGGGAAGAGCACGCGCATGCCGAACACGGCGATGACGATGCCCACGGTGAGGAACATCTTCTGCCAGAACGGGTTCATGCGCTCGAGGATGCGGGCGTTGACCACCGCGTTGTCGAAGCTCAGGCTAACCTCGAGGATGCCGAGCACGAGGGCGAGGAACAGAGCCTGGGGCCCGCCATAGAGGAAGGCGACGGCGAGGGCGACGAGGCTCACGCCGAACGACCACCCGAAGGTTCTCAGAAACACCGCTTGGGTACAGAGCTCCTTGTTCAAGGCCCGGGGTGCCGGGCGGCATCCAGCGTTGGCGCTGCCGACGGGCCAGGGGCGGTTCCCCCAACCAGCCACGGCCATTATGTCGCGGGGCGCCGACAGTTCTCGAACCACGCCGGGGTCCGGGCAGCTTCTGCCGGTTCAACGGGGAAGGGCGGCCCGGGGTTCCCCGACGGCGGGCCGTCCGCGCGCGGGTACCGGCGCTCGCGCTTCAGTGACGGACCGCCCTGCTGGCCCTGTCGGTCACCATCGCGATGTGAGAGACTGGAGGGTACGGCAGTCGCCGCCCGCGGTGTTTGGCTTGCTCCGCGCCCCGCACCTGTTACCCGTCTCCCCCCCGAGAATGACGTCGCCGGCCTCGGCTGCATCCTCGTTTCCACACTAGGAAGCAGCCCGCCCCATGGAACAACACGACCGTCACATCTACCGGCGGATGATTGAGAATGCCGCCTCCGGCCTCGTCACTGACTCCGAACTCAGACTCTCAGTGCACCGTCTTGGCGGTTGGACGGAGAACGGCTGGTGGGAAGCTGCCATCTGCCGCCCGGAGGACACCGAGTCTCTCATGAGAGGTGACCTGGTCACCGGCACACACCTGACCTTCGAGGACCGCACGGAGCTCATGGGTTGGCTGGCCGCGATCGGTGCCGTCCCGGCCGATGCCATCCCGGTGCGATGGGAGGCGCTCGCTGGCTTCACCTGCGCAGTCGCGCTTTCACAGGGAACCCATGATGAATGAGCTGGAGGCGTCGCTGATCGTGCGTGCCGGGGCAGAGCTGCTGAACGCTGCTTCCTCTGACCCTCGCTCCGATGAGGGCTACCAAATCGTGAGGGCGAACCTCTCGGCTGCGCTCGATTCCATGGCGGACGCTCTGCAGAACTTCGAGGGAACTGCGCCTGCTCCCAATCGATCGGGAGGCTGGCTCGAAGACCTGCGCCGCGTGGCCGACGATCTGGCGGGCCGTTAGGGTCAGCGCAGCAGCCGGAATCCCACCGCGGACCCCCGGCGTTGGACTGCCCGCGCGGGCCGGCCGACTGGTGTCGCTAGACTGGTCTGCCGTGCCCGAATCCACGCCTCCGCCGACGCTCCGCGCAAGCGTGCCCGAGCGCGGGATCGGCAGGGCCGCCAGTCGGGCAACCCGCTCCGGCGGGCCAGCACCCCGGCCCCGAGGTGCGGCGACCGCCAGAGGTGGGGCAGCGCCGTCGCCCATGCTGGCCCGGCTCGCGGAACTCGAGGCGCTCCACCACGGCCCAGCGTGGGCGCTCACGCGGTCGGCCCCGTGGACCATCGCAGCGCTGCAGACTGCCTTCTCGCGCAACCGGCCGCAGGTGGAGCTCGAGGCGTTCCACGACGAGCTCGGGGCGTTCCTCGAGGACCTGCGGTCCCGGGATGCCGCGGCCGGCCAGGCGCCCACGGCCGGGGCTGCGACCGCCCGTGCCGTCGCCGATGACTGGACCCGCCGGCGCTTCCTCACCCGCCGCGCGCAGGGCGGCCGGATCGTGTACGAGCTCACCGAGGCCACGGCCCGCGTGCTCGCGTTCCTCGAGTCGCTCTCCTCCGACCGCTCCACGCTCACGGGTTCGCGCCTCGGGACGCTCCTCGGCGACGTCGAGAAGCTCGCACGGGAGACCAACCCGGACACCTCGGCGCGGATCGAGGCGCTCGAGGCGGAGATCGAGGAACGGAGTGAACTCGTCCGCCAGCTGCGCGCCGGCGAGCAGACAGGCGGCCTCGACAGCGACACCGCGCTCGAGGCTGCCGAGAACATCCTCGACCTCGCCGCCGGCCTCCCTGCCGACTTCAAGCGCATGCGCGCCACGCTCGAGGACTCTGTGGGCCAGCTGCGCAACCAGATCATCGAGGAGTCCCTCACGAAGGGCGCCACGATGGCCCAGGTCCTCGAGGCCGACCGCCGGCTGCGCGCCTCGAGCGAGGGACGCACCTTCCGCTCATTCACCGCGTTCCTTGAGGACCCAGAGCAGCAGCTGCGGTTCCGTTCCGCCATCGCCGAAGTCCTATCACGCGATTTCGCCGACGGCCTCGACCACGAAGAGCGCGAGACGCTCCGCCACCTCGTCATTGAGCTGCGGGAGTCGCATTCGCAGATCCAGCGCATCTACGGCAAGCTCTCCGAAAGCCTCAACACGTACGTCCAGAGCGACGACTACCGCCAGTCCGTCCGCCTCCGTGATGCGATCCGGCGTGCGGAGCAGGCCATCCGGCGGCTCCCCTATGCCCGGGAGGAGTCCGGGTTCGCGCCGGGGCCGGAGCTGTTCGGCGCGGAGTTCGAGTCGCTGTCCATGGTCAAACTCTTCGACCCTGACGAGCTCGCCCCGCCGCCCCGTCTCGCCGAGCCCATCAGGTTCGGCGGCCAGGAGCGGGCGCGGTCGGCGCGCACCGCGAAGGCGCGGGCGGCGACGCTGAGGCAGGCGGTCGCCGTCGCCCTCGAAGCGGGCGGCGGAGAGGCCAGGCTCTCCGAGGTGTGGGAGCAGATGCCGACCGAGGAACAGCACATCAACTCGATCCGCGCCCTGCTCGGCCACCTGCTCCATGAGGGCGTGCCCCTCGACCGTTCCGGCTGGGCGGCGCTCGACTTCGGCCAGGTCGACGGGAGCCGGCGCACCGCGTACGTCCCGGACGCGACGATCACCCGCGCTTCGCGCGAGGAGGAGAACTAATGGACACGACCGCCGAGGTCACCGCGTCTGACGCCGAGGTCACCCCGTCTGACGCCGAGGTCACCGCAGAGCACGCGTACTCGACGGGATCGGCCCTCTACGACGGCGACACCGGAGCCCTCCCGCTCCGGGTCCGCCAAGTCCTGGTCAGGCTCCTCAAGGGCCCCTACCTCGACGGCGCCCGCGACGAGAAGGCCTGGACGACGCTCCTCGACCATCAGGAGATCCTCCGGTCGCGCCTGTCTGAGCTCTTCCTCCGCCTGCAGATCGACCACGAGCGGAAGGTCGCGGTCCTCCGGCCCGTCGACCCGGAGCTGCTCGGGACGGCGTCGCGCGCGACGGTCCTGCGCCAGCAGCGGGCCCTGAGCCGCGTCGAGACGATCCTGGTGCTGCGGCTCCGCCTGCTCCTCGACCGGCACGCCACCGCCCAGACCGAGCCGACGGTCACGCTGGAGGAGCTCGCCGACGTCGTTGCCCACTACCAGCCCGCCGAGGAGCAGGACGCCCTCCGCGATGCGGACACCCTGGGCCGTGCCGTCGCCAAGCTGCAGGCGCGCAGACTCCTCATCCCGACTGCCCTCGACGACGTGTACCTCATCTCCAATGCCCTCCCGCTCGCGCTGCCCTTCGACACCATCGGTGATGTGACCCGCCACCTCGAGGCGGTCGCCGCCGCGGGGCCCGTCCGGGATGAAGTGTCCGCGCACGACGCCGGCCAGCTCGCCCTGGGCGTCGACGGCGCCGCCCCCTCGGCGGAGGAAGAAGGTGACCTCGGCGTCACTGGGGATGACCTCGGCGTCACTGGGGGTGACCTCGGGCCCACAGGGGGTGACCTCGGGGCCACTGGGGATGACCTCGGCGTCACTGGGGGTGACCTCAGCGTCGAGGGGCAGGAGGCCTTCCTGTGAGCATCGCGGCCATGCTCCCGCTCGGCACCGAGGTCAACCCGGGCCAGTACCGCCTCGCCCTCGTCCAGGTGGTCAACTGGGGCACCTTCCACGGAGCCCACACGATGCACGTCGACCGGGGCGGCACGATGCTCACCGGCAACTCGGGCGTGGGCAAGTCGACCCTGTTCGACGCGATCGCTCGCGTCTTCGACGCGCGCCCGCGCTCGAACGAGGCCGCCGCCGCCCGCACGGGCCACAGTGAGGACCGCCGCACCACCTACACGTACATGCGCGGCAAGGTCGGCGACGTGGCCGTCGGCGAGGGCCAGGCGAGCGCGTTCCAGCGGCCCGGGGCGACCTGGAGCGCCGTCGCCCTCACGTTCGACAACGCCGCCGGCACCCGCCACACGCTCACTGCCCTGTTCGACCTGCCCAAGAACGGTACGGAGTCCAGCCTCGGCCGCTTCTACCTCATCGACTCGGTTCCCCTGGACGTCCAAGCGCTGGAGGGCCTCGCGGGCGAGGGGCAGGGCCGCCGCTTCACGAAGTCCGCCCTCGAGGCGCTCTTCCCCAACGCGCAGGTCTTCGACGTCCACAAGACGTTCGCCGAGCGCTTCCGCCGCCTCCTCGGCATCTCAAGCGACCAGGCGCTCCCGCTCCTGCGCGTCATCCAGGCCGGCAAGGGCCTGGGCGGCAGCGTGAACAGCTTCTTCCGCGACCAGGTCCTCGACCCTCCGGCCACCCTCGCCGCTGCCGACGAGGTGGTCGAGGAGTTCAGCAACCTCATGTCCATCCGCGCACGGCTCGAGGACGTGCGCCTCCAGCGCGACCAGCTCGCCCCCGTCCCGGCGCTCAACGGCGAGCACGCTGCTGCGCTCGAGGAGGCGGCGGGGCTGCGCGAACTCGCCGCGGGGCCGTTCGACGCAGTCCGGCAGGCCCACGCCGTCACGGTCCAGGAGCGACTCCTCGCCGGGATCAAGGCCAGCGCCCAGGCCAAGGCCGCGGAGCTCGCTGCGGAGCGGCAGCGCCGGGATGCCCTCGCGGCGGAGCTGCGCTCCCTCGAGGCCGAGTACAACAACGCCGGCGGCAACCAGATCGCCACGCTCGAGCAGGCCCGCGACAACGCCGCCGTGGGCCTGCGCCTGCGGCGCGAGGTCGAGGAGGCAGCCCGGGCGGGAATGCGCGACGCCGGCCTCGACCTCCCGTTCTCGGCCGAGGGCTGGGCGGCCGCCCACCAGCAGGCGGCCGAGGCCCTGGACGCCCTCGAGGGTGACAGCGCGGCGCTCAAGGAGGCCCGCTTCGAGGCGTTCGAGGCACAGGCCACCGCCAAGCGCGCACTCGCCGAAGCGCGCGGCGAACTCGCGGCGATGTCCTCGAGCAAGAGCCTCCTGCCGCCCTCGGCCGTGGAGAACCGCTCCCGCATCGCGCAGGCCCTGGGCTTGGCCGAGGAGGAGATGCCGTTCGGCGGCGAGCTCGTGGACCTGGCCGACGGCGAGGAGCGCTGGCGGCCCGCTGCGGAGCGGGCGCTGCGCTCGCTCGCAACGACGCTGCTCGTTCCCGGGCGCCACTTCGCCGCGGTGACGCGCTGGCTCGACGCGAATCCGGTCCGCGGGGCGCTGCGCGCCGTCGACCTCTCAGCCCGCGTCCCGGGCGCCGAGCTCGCACTCGCCCAGGTGCGCGACGGCGACCTCCTCACCAAGCTGCAGTTCCGGGACGCCGCCGCGTCCCCCGCGGCCTCGGGGAGCCCGGCCGATCCCGCCGACGACCCGGCCCAGTACCTCCGAGAGCGCATTGCCGCGGACTTCGCGTTCCCATGCGTCGAGGACCCGGACGAGCTCGCCGGCCTCGAGCGGGGCCTGAGCCTCGGCGGGGTGGTCAAGCGCGGCCGTGGCACGGTCGAGAAGGACGATCGGTTCGCCGCCCGCGCGGACTTCGTGCTCGGGTTCGACAACGGGGCCAAGGTCGAGCTCCTGGCCTCTCGGGTCCTCGAGCTCGAGAGCGCGCTCGCCGGCGCGGCCGAGGCTGCGCAGGCGAGCGAGGATTCGCACCAGGGCGTCGCCCGCCGGATCGAGGCGCTCCGGCGCGTCGCGCAGGACGAGCGGCCGTGGGAGGAGGTCTCCTCCGCCGTCGCCGAAGACGAGCTGGCGCGGATCGAGGACCGCCTCAGGGACGCCCTCGCCGCCCAGAGCGACCTCGAGCCGCTGCGGGCCAAGGTCGAGGCGGCCCGCGCCGAGCACCAGGCATCCACCGAGGCCGCAGCCGTCCTCGGCAGCGAGTACCGCCAGCTCGACAGCCAGCTCTCGGCCGCCGACCGCGTTCTCGACGCCGCGCGCTCGCGGCTGGCGGCAGCACCGCCGTCGGACGCGGCGACCGGCACGCTCGCGCCGCTCTTCGCCGAGTTCGGCGAGCCCGACGACCAGCACGACCTCGAACGCATCGCCGCGGAGGTCCAGGCCCAGCTCGCGGCCAGGATCCACGCCGCCGTGAGCCGCGCGCAGGCCGCCGCCGAGCGGCTCACACGCATCTTCGAACAGTTCCAGCGGGACTGGGGATCGGTCGTCTCGGCGGACCACGGCACCTCCGTTGCGGCGGCGGCCGCCTTCGAGGCCCGCTACCACCAGATCGTGACCGAGGGCCTGCCCGCGCAGGAGGCGCAGTTCCGGGAGTTCTTCGCCCAGCGCACGCACGAGTCCTTCTCAACCCTGCTCCACCTCCTGGACGAAGAGCGCCGCGGGATCGCCGCGCGCATCCTGCCGCTGAACTCGATCCTCGCCGGCGTGGACTTCCACGAGGGCTCCTACCTCGAGCTGGACATCCGCCAGACCGTCCCCGCCTCCGCGAAGCAGTTCAAGGACGCGATCGTCTCGGCGCTCAAGGCGCGCCACGCGCCGTCGGCCGTCTCGGCGTCAGCGTCGGGTCACGGCACGCACGACGGCGCGGGCTCGCCTGGCGAGGACCAGCTCACCATCCGCTACAAGACCCTCGAGGGCCTCGTGAAGCGGCTCGCGTCCCAGACGCCCGAGGACCGCCGGTGGCGCGCGGAGGTCCTCGACACGAGGACCCACGTGTTCATCTCGTGCAAGGAGCACCGGGTTTCCCGGGACGCGGCGACAGGAGAGCCGCGCGACGAGGTGTTCGTGCACGCCGACACCGGTTCCATGTCCGGAGGGGAGCGGCAGCGCTTCACCGCGTTCATCATGGCCGCTGCCCTGAGCTACCAGCTGGGCATCGCCGAGCAGGGGTTCACGAGCTACGGGACGGTCATGATGGACGAGGCCTTCGTGCTCGCGTCCGAGGAGTTCGCCGGGGCCGGCATCTCGGCGCTGCACGAGTTCGGGTTCCAGCTGCTGCTCGCCGCGCCGGAGAACGTCATCGACCTCTCGCGATATCTGGGCTCGGTCACGGAGATCCTGCGGGACAAGCGGACCAACAGGTCGGGCCTCATCGAGGGGCCGGCGGTCCCGGGCGGCCCGGCGTCGCAGGCGAACCCGGTCGACATCGTGCTGCGCTGACGCCGGGGTGGCGTCGCCCATCGCCCGCCGACCGCCGAACACCCCGCCGGGCTCACGGGACCCGGTCGATCTCCGCCTGGACGATCGCGCCGTAGTGCCGCACGGCGTCGTCGAAATGCCACCCGGGCGCCGCGAGCAGCCCGAGCGTGCGGGTGCCCTCCGCGAGCCCGAGCATGAGCGCGCACACCACCTCGGCGTGCCGGCGGCCCGGTGAGGTGTCGCCCATGAGGTCCGCCATCCAGGCCAGGAGCTGCTCGCGGGTCGCGTCCCGGGCGGCCTCCGAATCGGGCAGCTCCCGGACATTGCGGGACATCGTGGTCCACGGCTCCGGCAGCCCCCGCTCGCGCCGCATGAGAACGCGGAACACGAGGGCCTCCCCGAGCTCGGAGCGCGGCGCGGTGATGGCGTGGGTGAGGGCGTCGTCGGGACGGGTCTGGGCGAAGAGCTGCTCCTTGGACCCGAAGTGCTTGATCACGAGTGCGGGCGAGCAGCCGGCCGCCGCCGCGATCTCCCGCACCGTGACAGCCCGGTAGCCCCGCGCCCCGAACAGCCCGTGCGCGGCGGCGAGGATGGCCTCCCGCGCGCTCACCCCGTCACCCAGTCGAGCTGCTGCGAGCGCGTCTCGATGTGCACCTTGCGGGCCTGGGCGCGCTCGGTCGCGGGGTCGAGCAGGCTCACGACGTACCGTCCCGCCGGGGGCAGCAGGAGGCGGTAGCGGCCGTCGTCGTCCGTGCGGGCCGTGCCCTCGAACGCGCCTTCCCAGCCCACGACGGAGACGACCGCCCCGCGCACCGCTGCACCGGCGGCGTCGTGCACCACCCCGTGCAGCGCCTGCTCCTCGCCGAGCAGCAGCTCGTGCGGCGTCTCCGGCTCGAGCCGCACGACCTGGGCCGACGGCGCCCAGCCTGGCGCGGTCGCGACCGCGAGATACTGCCCGGCCTCGGGGACCGCGACCGAGAACCTTCCCTCGGTGTCGATCCGCGCCCAGTCCATGGGCGTGCCGTCGAGCGTGAGCACGGTGACGAGCCCGCGCGTTGCTGGCGCCCCGGCCCCCGTGCGGAGGATTCCGCGCACGACGACGTCGCCGCCTTCGCGCGCCGCGTGCACCGTCGTGGGGGCCGGCTTGGGGACGAACCAGACGACGGCGATGGCGCCGAGCGCGGCCGCGGCGGCCATCCAGTACACGTCGTGGAAGGCATCGGCGGAGGGGAAGGCAACGCCCCCGCGGTGCACCACGACGGTGGAGAGGAACGCGGCCACCGCGGCGCTCGAGGCCGAGGTCCCGACCGCGCGCAGGAGCGCGTTGAGCCCGTTCGCGCTCGCCGTCTCGGTGACGGGCACGGAGCCCATGATGAGGGTCGGCATGGGTGCGTACGCGATCGCGGTGCCGATGCTGACGAGGGTCGCGCCGATCGCGACCTCGAGTACTGACCCGGAGAAGAAGACCCGGAACACGTAGCTCACGGCGAGGACCGCTGCGCCGATGATGAGCGTGAGGCGGCCGCCGAGCCGGTTGATCATGGCACCCGAGACCGGTGCGAAGACGGCCATGACCAGGCCGGACGGGACCATGACCAGGCCGGCCTCGAGCACGGTGAGGCCGAACCCGTAGCCGGTCGCGGTGGGGAACTGGAGCTGCTGCGAGGCCAGGAGGAGGTTCGCGAACATCGAGAAGCCCACGAGGACCGAGGCGATGTTCGTCAGCAGCACCGGCCGGCGGGCGGACGTGCGCAGGTCCACCATCGGGGCGCCGATCCGCAGCTCGTAGGGGAACCACACCGCGAGCAGCGCTGCGGCGGCGAGGAAGAGGCCGAGGACTGCCGGGCTCCCCCAGCCCCACGTGCCGCCCTTCGTCACCGCGAGCAGCAGCGCGACGAGGGCGGCGGAGAGCAGGAGCGCGCCGGGGAGGTCGAAGCGGCCGGGCGTCTTGACCCGCGACTCGGGGATGCTGCTGAGGATCGCGGCGAACATCGCCACGCCGGCCGCGCCGGTGACCCAGAAGAGGCTCTGCCACCCGAGGTTGTCGTAGATGACGCCGGCGAGCGGCAGGCCCAGCGCCCCGCCGATCCCGAGCGTCGCGGACATGAGGGCGACCGCGCCGCCCACCTTCTTCGGGGGGAGCTCGTCCCGCATGATGCTGATCCCCACCGGGATGAGCGAGGCCGAGAAGCCCTGCAGAGCCCGCCCGACGATGACCCAGGCGAACCCGACCCCCACGGCCGCGACCACGGAGCCCGCGATCATGACGCCGAGGCACACGAGCATCATGAGCTTCTTCCCGAACATGTCAGCAAGCTTGGACACGATCGGGGTCGCGACGGCGGCGGTCAGGAGGGTCGCGGTCACGAGCCACGAGGCGTCCTCCGGGGAGACGCCGAGGATCTTCGGGAAGTCCGGCAGGAGCGGGACGACGAGCGTCTGCTGCAGGGCGACCAGCGTTCCCGAGAGGGACAGCACCAGCGTGAGCAGCCACGGCGCACGACGGCGCCCGGCCGGCGCGCTGCTGTCGTGGCGCTCGGGCGCGGCGGGGGTGGGGGCGGCGTGCGGGGAGGTGCTCATGGGCTCCTTCGGCGCTGGGAAGGGTGAACGTGTGTTTACCTCCAAGGGTAAACGCACGTTCACCCCTGCGGCATGTCGCCTCGCGTTAACCCGGGCGTCGGCCGCGCGTGGCCTGCCGCGCCTAGACTCCCGGCGTGGCTGAGCGCGTGTCCGGGAGTCGGAGGAGGTTCGTCGCCCTGGGCGACTCCTTCACCGAGGGCGTGGGGGATTGGAATCCCCTCCTGCCCAACGGAGTCCGCGGCTGGGCCGACCGCGTCGCCGAGAAGCTCGCCAAGGCCGAGAAGGGCTGGGAGTACGCGAACCTCGCGGTGCGCTCGAAGCGGCTGCGGCAGATCATCGCGGACCAGCTCGAGCCGGCCCTCGCGATGGAGCCGACCCTCGTCACGCTCTACGCCGGCGGGAACGACATCCTCGACCTCGGCACCGACATGGACGACCTGCTCGCGGAGTACAGCGGACTCGCCCGGGCCCTCGCCGGGACGGGCGCCACGCTGGTCCTCTTCACCGGCTACGACGTCAAGGTCAACCCTCTCCTCGAGCCCCTCAAGCGCCGCAACTGGCAGTACAACGCCCATGTGCGCGAGCTGGCGCGCGAACTCGAGGCCGTGCTCGTGGACTACTGGTGCTTCGACGAGTACGCCGACCGGCGCATGTGGGACTCCGACCGCCTCCACATGTCCAAGGCGGGCCACAAGTTCCTCGCGCGCCAGGTTCTGGACCACCTCGGGGTCCCGCACCGCATGGAGCCCAAGGAATGGGAGGAGCCCGCGCGCCGCACCGCCCGCGAATGGGTGTCGCAGCAGCGCACGTGGCTGCAGGACTGGGTCGTGCCCCTCATCGGGCGCAAGCTGCGCGGCGTGACCCTCGGCGACTACCTCGAGCCCCGCTGGCCCGAGCCCGTCAAGGTCCCGCGCAAGGGCGGGCTGCGACGGTACGTCGAGGAGCACCCCGAGGTCCTTGCCCGGACCCCGGGCTGGCTTTCCTAGCTCTAGTTGCCAGAGCCTGGAGCGTCATGAACGGGCAGACCGCCTAGGCTTGTCGGGTGCCTGACGTCTCAACCACCTTCTTGCAGCGATGCCCGCGCACGCGCTGAACCGCAGTGGCGGCATCAGCGCGGGCTGGCTCCTCGTCCTCGCCTTCCTCGCGACGGCCGCGCCGCTTTCGACCGACCTGTACCTGCCCGGGTTCCCGCGCGTGCAGCAGGAGTTCGCCGCCACGGCGTCGGGCGTGCAGCTGACGCTGACCGGCTTCCTGCTCGGGATGGCGGTGGGCCAGCTCGTGTTCGGCTCGCTCTCGGACCGGTTCGGCCGGCTGCGGCCGCTGCTGGTGGGGAACGTCGGTGCGATCGCGTCGAGCGTGGTCGCGGCGATCGCGCCGAGCCTCGAGGTGCTCGTCGCGGGCCGGCTCTTCCAGGGCCTGTGCGGCGCGGCGGGGATCGTGATCGCGCGGGCCATCATCGTGGACCTCACGAAGGGCCACGAGACGGCCCGGACCATGAGCCTCATGATGACCGTGGGAGGCGTCGCCCCGGTCCTCGCGCCGTCGATCGGCGCGCTCCTCGAGGGGCCGATCGGATGGCGCGGCATCATGTGGGTCCTCGCGCTCGTGTTCGCCCTCATGATGCTGAGCGTCTCGACGGTCTTCCGCGAGACCCTCCCGCCCGAAGCCCGCGGGAAGCACAGCCTCGCGGGCGGGTTCGCCCAGCTGTTCCGCGTCCCCCGGTACCTCGGCTTCGCAGCGCTGTTCGCCACGACCTTCGCGGTGATGATGGCCTACATCTCCGCGAGCTCCTTTGTCTACCAGAACGTGATGGGCTTCTCCGCCGTCGCGTACGGCGTCCTGTTCGGCGCGAACGCCGTGGGCCTCATCACCTCCGGCTACGTCTCGTCCCGGCTCGTGCGGCGGTTCGGCGCCCAGGCGATGATCGGGGTGGCCGTCCCGGTCCTGCTCGCGGCCTCCATCGCGATCCTTGCCGTGTCGCTCCTTCCCGGGCCCCGTTGGGTCCTCGCCATCCCGATCTGGGTCGCGGTGACGAGCGTCGGGTTCGTCATGGGCAACTCATCGGCCCTCGCGCTCGGGGAGGTGCGGCACGTCTCCGGCAGCGGCTCGGCCCTCCTCGGCGCCTCGCAGTTCGTGTTCGGTGCCGTGGTGTCCCCGCTGCCGGGCCTCGCGGGTGAGGACTCCGCGGTCCCGATGGCCCTCGTCATGACGGCCGCAGCCGCCGCGGCGGCGGTGCTGGTCGCCGTCCTGCGCAGGCACCGGGACTGATTGGGGCCTGCGCTTCCGGCAGCCCCGCCCCGCCGCCGCGGCGCGCGCCAGCGCCGTCCAAGCGGTAACGCGCGGGTCACCCCGCGACGGCGAACGCCACGAGCCCCACGAGCGGCAGCGAGGCCTGGCCGATCGCGCTGCCCCACAGCCTCCTCTCGGTGACGCCAAGCCACGGGCCGAGAAGCAGGTTGGCCGCGAGCGTGTACACGACGATCCCGACGCCCATGCCGTGCACGAGGCCGGTCCCCGCGTTGGCCATCCACAGCCCGGACGCGATGCCGGCGGCCGTGACGATGTTGACCGCGCCGATGTTCTGGGCCCACATGCGCACGGCACCCTCGGTTCCCGGGTCCACGTAGAAGATGGGCCGGAAGCGCTGGTCTCCGTAGAAGCGGATTTCGAGGATCCCGACGACCACGAGGATGAGGGCGGACAGCCCCGCGGCGATCTGGGTGACGAGGTTCATGGCGGCCTCCTCGGGCCTGGTCCTGCCTGGGAACTACAGAAGTGCCGCTCCGGGCCCGGCGAGGCGGTGCAGCCACGCCCGTCGGCCCGTGAGCAGCGTCAGGAGGGCCTCGATGGGCCCCTCGACGGCAGGGCCGTCGCCGGCCTGCCAGTCCACGTCGGTGGCGCGTAGGCCGAAGCCAGCCAGCCGGCGTCGTGCGTTGAAGGGGAAGGCGACCCGCCACACCTGCTCCGCGCACGCGATCGCCGCGTCGACGGGCATGCGGTGTGCGAGGCCGAGGGGGATCGCGATGTCCTGGGTGTGGACGAGGACGTCGAGCAGCGGCGTGACGCCTCCGGTCCCGGGCGCACGACGGCGCGAGGCCGCCAGCCGCCGGTAGTCGCCGAGGATCTGGGTCACCGGGGCGGAGCCGCGCCGCTGGCCCTCGAGGAGGTTCATCCGGTCGAAGCCGCCGCGGGCGCGGGCGAACGCCGCGGCCTCGCCCAGGACACCGGTCTGCGCTGCCGAGATGACGTGCGCGGCGACGTCCCGCACGCGCCAGCCGGGGCAGAGGCTCGGGGAGTCCCACTGCTCGGGCGTGAGGCCGGAGAGGAGGCTCGCGAGCGAGCCGCGCTCGGCGTGGACGTGGGCCCAGAGTTCGTCACCGTGCATCGGGCGCTCCTTGCAGGGATCTGCAGCAGAAGAAGTACGATTTCCTGACAAATTATGGTCAGGAATGCTGACTATAATCAAGGGGTGACGCTGAACATCGGACTGCTCCTCTACATCCCGTACCGCGCTCTCGAGGACCGGGTCTTCGAGGCGGTCACGGCCGCCGGGTTCACAGACATCACGATGGCGCAGTCCCGCGTGTTCCAGCGGATCTCCCAGCACGGCTCGCGCGTGACCGAGCTCGCCGACCGGGCCAAGGTCACGAAGCAGACGGCGAGCGCCCTCGTCCAGGCCCTCGAGGATGCCGGGTACGTGGAGCGCGTGCCCGATCCCACCGACGCACGGGCCTCGCTGGTCCGGGTCGCGTCGCGTGGGGCGGCGGCGACGGACGCCGCACGCGCCGAGATCGAGCGGATCGAGGCCGAATGGCGCCGGGAGCTGGGAGCCTCGCGCTATGACCGACTGGTGCGGGACCTCGAGGTGCTGCAGGGGCTCACGGACGCCTGACGGGCGCGGGCAGTCTCAGCCGTGCCGGCCGACCGACCCCGGCTTCCGCGCCTCAGGTTCCGGACATCGCCACGCGCCGTGGCGCTCGGCGATGTCCGGAACCTGGGGCGGTGTGAGCGTGGACTACTTCCCGAGGTCGGCGGGCTCGAAGCTCCACAGCTCGGCCGAGACGCCGACGGGGCGCTGCCGCCCGGCGTCCCCGGCCTCTGCGTCTCGGGCCTCTGCGTCTCGGGCCTCGGGCCCACCTCCGGTCTGGGCCGCGCCTTCGGTCCCCACCGGCCGCCCGTGCCCGTGCCCGAACGACGCGGAGTTCTTCCACGCCTCGAAGCTCTCCTCGTCGGCCCACCGTGTCACGACGAGCCAGACGTTGCGACCATCCGTGGGCTGCAGCAGTTCGAACCCCTCGAATCCGGACACGCCGTCCACGGCGCCGGCGCGGGCGGCGAAGCGGCGGGCGAGTTCGTCGCCGGAGTCGGCGGGGACGGTGATGGCGTTGATCTTCACGATGCTCATGGCCCGATCCTCGCAGGTGACTCTGTCCGTTTCCTTTGTGAGACGGCCTGTGGCGGATGAGGCGCACTACGGGGGCACTCGAGACGCCGTAGTGCGGGTGAGACGCCTACAGGCAACCCTCGTCGCGACAAGGCGTCTCAGCCCCTCGTGGCGTCACCCCCCGGGCGCCCTCCCGCCCGCCGGGCCCTCCCGCTACTCTGATCCCCAGGGCGTGTCATGGGGGCGCGGCCCGGCACGGCGAAGGGGGACCACCGTGGACTTCATGACCGGCCCGCTCAGGGCGCGCGTCGCAGGACAGGCCGTCATGGCAGAGACTCTCCGACTGCAGGCGGGGACGCCTCGGCGCAGGCCGCTCGCGCGGCTGTTCGGCGCGAACCCTCTCGCTCCCGAGGCGCGCAGCTGGTACACGGGCGCGGTGGGGGAGATGCGCGTCGCGAAGGCCCTCGCGAAGCTCGGCCCCGAGTGGCATGTCCTGCACTCGCTCCCGGTCGGCTCGCGCGGGGCGGACATCGACCACCTCGTCATCGGCCCCGGCGGCGTCATCACGCTCAACTCGAAGAACCACGCCCGCAAGGACGTGTGGGTTGCCGGCAGCGTGCTCCTCGTCAATGGCCAGCACCAGCGGTACCTGCGCAACTCCGCGCACGAGGCGAAGCGCGTCGCCGCCGCCCTCACGGCCGCGGTGGGCCGGGAGGTTCCGGTGCGCGCCGCCGTCGTGCTCGTGGCGCCCCGCCGGCTCACGATCCGCCGCGTCCCGGAGGGCGCTGCGGCCGTGACGGACTCGCAGCTGCGCCGCTGGCTCACCCGGCAGCCGGAGGCCCTCACCGCGGACGACGCCGCGCGGCTGGCCGCCGCTGCCGCGGAACCCGCCACGTGGGGTCACCGGCAGGCCCCCGCCGACGACCCCTCGGCGACGCGCATGTCCTTCGGCGCCCTGCACTCCGAGGTGATGGGCGCGCAGCTGCGCCGGCTCACCTGGGGCGCCGGCGCCGTCCTGACGGCGCTCGGGGCCGCGGCTGGCGGCGTCTGGCTCCGGTAGCGCGGGATTCTGCCCAAGGAGACCGGGGCGCGGCTTCGGATCATCGGAGTGTCTCCGGCATGTCGCGGCGAGGAGGCACCCAGCCTGAGCAGAATCCGACGGGGCCGTCACGCAACGTCCCCGCGACCTGCCGGCAGGCGCCCCGCCGATAGACTCGCTGCAGCGCCCACAGGGCGCTCGGCACATCGCGAAGGAGCACGCCCATGACCACGTGGCGGATCAGGGACTTCCACCCCTCGGACCTCGACGGCATCCTCCACCTGTGGAGCGCCATGACGGCGTCGGGCATCGAGCCGGTCTACTCGCTCTCAGAGGTCCTCGCGAGCTGCCAGAAAGACGTCGCGGTCGTGGCCCTCCACGGCGACGACGTGGTGGGCGCCGCCGTCGGCCGCGCCGCGCACGAGCAGGGCTGGATCGTGTTCCTCGCGACCCTGCCCGAGTGGCGTTCCCGCGGCATCGGCACGGCACTGCTCGCCGCCCTCGAGAACCGGATGGCCCCGCTGGGCCTCACGAAGCTCTCGGCGCTCATGCCGGACACCGAGACGCGCCTCGAGGCGTTCCTCTCACGCGGCTTCAAGGACGTGCAGAACCTGCGCTTCTTCGAGCGCCAGATCCCTGTGGCGCGCACCGAGCTCGAGCCGCTCGCGCAGCTCGGCGGCCGGGTCCTCCCGCGGGACCTGTGGGACAGGGTCGCGGGCATGAAGCGGGAGAAGCAGCTCCTCGAACGCCGGCTCGTCCTTCCGCTGGCCGAGGCCGAGCTGGCCGACGAGTTCGGCGTGGTGCCGCCGCGCGCCGTCGTGCTCTTCGGCCCGCCCGGGACCGGCAAGACGACGTTCGCGAAGGCCATCGCCTCCCGCCTCGAGTGGCCGTTCGTCGAGGTGTTCCCGTCCCGCCTGGCCGGCGATGCCGAAGGCCTCGCGGGCGCGCTGCGGCGCACGTTCACGGAGATCGCCGAGCTCGAGCACGCGGTCGTGTTCCTGGACGAGGTCGAGGAGATCGCCTCGCACCGCGCCGGCGACCCGCCGAGCCCCAACCAGGGCGTCACGAACGAGCTGCTCAAGATCATCCCGGCCTTCCGGGAGCAGCCCGGCCGCCTCCTCGTGTGCGCGACCAACTTCATCCGCGCCCTCGACTCCGCGTTCCTGCGGCACGGCCGCTTCGACTACGTCATCCCGATCGGCCTGCCGGACGCCGAGGCGCGGCGCAGCATGTGGGAGCGGTTCATCCCAGAGGCCGTGGTCGCCGAGGTGGACGTCGACCGGCTCGTCGGGCTGACCGAGGGCTTCTCGCCCGCGGACATCGAGTTCGCCGCGCGGTCGGCGTCCCAGCGCGCCCTCGAGAAGGCCGTGTACGCGGGGGAGTCCGAGCCCCGGTCTGTGCCCGAGTCCGAGCCCGTGCCCGTCGCCGCCGGCGGCGCCAGTTCCAGCGCCGGCGCCGGCACCGAGCCGACCGCGCACGACGCCGGCCCCCTCGCCGCGGGCGCGGGGGCGCCGGCCAGGCGCGGTCCCACCACGCAGGACTACGTCGACGCCATCGGAGAGACGAAGACGACCGTGAGCGACGAAGTGGCGGCAGCGTTCCTGGAGGACATCGAGGAGCTCGCGCGGGTCTGAGGAGCCAGTACCCGATGGGCCTCGGGAGGCGCTGAAGGTGAGCTGGGCCCTTCCTGCGTGGGAGAGTGGAACCATGACAGCGCAGCACACCCACGCCGTCGCCCGGGACGCCGATGCCGACGCCGCCGCGGACCGCGCCGGGACTCCCCGCCTCAAGCCCCTCTTCCGCCTCGCGCAGAGGCTGGGCCAGGCATGGAACGGCCTCCGCACGCGTCAGGCGAGGAACGGCGACTATGTGGCGCAGGTCGTGGCCTACCGCGGCTACGGGACCACCGAGCGCGTGCGCGTCCTCGGCCGGGTCATGTACGCCCGTCCCGGCCTGCACGGGACCCAGGACACCTTCAACAACTTCCGCGGCTGGGTGTCGTTCACGTCGGTGCCGATCCAGGACGCGGACGTGACGGTCGAGATCGGGGCGACGCGCGCCGTCGTCCGCGCCGACTCCGGTGGCGTGGTGGACGCGATGGTTGAGGTCGAGCTCGAGCCGGGCTGGCACGACGTGCGGATGAGCGCCGAGGGCGCGGAGGCGTCGGTCGCGCAGGTGCGGGTCGTCGCGCCGGACACGCGGTTCGGGATCGTCTCGGACATCGACGACACGGTCATGGTCACGGCCCTCCCGCGTCCCTTCCTCGCCCTGTGGAACACGTTCGTGCTGAGCGAGAGGGCCCGCACGCCGACCGCCGGGATGGCGGTGCTCCTCGACCGCCTCGCCACCGAGCGGCCCGACTCCCCCGTCATCTACCTTTCGACCGGCCCGTGGAATGCCGCGCCCACGCTGCAGCGCTTCCTGGGCCGCAACCTCTACCCGGCGGGGCCGCTCCTGCTCACCGACTGGGGCATGACCCCGGACCGCTGGTTCCGCTCGGGCCGCGAGCACAAGCGCGAGAACCTCGAGCGGCTCGCCGCCGAATTCCCGGGCATCCGCTGGCTCCTCGTGGGGGACAACGGGCAGCACGACGAGGCCATCTACGCCGAGTTCGCGGCCGAGCACCCGGAATCGGTGGCAGCCGTCGCGATCCGACAGCTCTCCCCGGGCCAGGCGGTCTTCTCCGGCGGCACGACGCACGACGTCGGCGGGGTCGCGGCCAGCCCGGACGTCACCTGGGCCTCGGCCCCCGACGGCGCGGGGCTTGCGGAGCAGCTCGAGGCGGCCGGCGTCCTCTAGGCTCCCCGTTCCGCCCTCCCGTCCCGCCGTGCACGGGAAAGGTTGAACCGCCGGGCAGCGGGAAGGACTGAGGCGGCGAGCGGACCTCTGCCCTGCGCCGTAGGGCTCGCGCGCCGTGTTCAGCCGGAGGGAGCCCGAATGACCGCGAAGGACCGCATAGCGGAACCGTGGGGGACCCGCACCCCCTATGGGCCGGGGGAGCAGTGGCCGCAACGGACGGACATCCATCTCCAAGAGGGCCTGAGCGCGGAGGATGTGGACCGCTGGGTGCAGAGCGCCTCGATCCTCCATTCGAACGGCGACGCGATGGACATCGCGGTCAAGGACGACCGCATCGTGGGCGTGCGGGGCCGGGAGGCCGACCGCGTGAACCACGGCCGCCTCGGCGTGAAGGACCTGTACGGGTGGCAGGCCAATGCCTCGCCGGACCGGCTGACCCGTCCCCTCGTCCGCGAGGGCGGCCGGCTGGTCGAGACGGACTGGGACACCGCGATGGGGCGGATCGTGGAGCGCACGCAGCAGCTCCTCGCCGATCAGGGGCCCAGCGCGGTCGGCTTCTACACGACCGGCCAGCTCTTCGCGGAGGAGTACTACACGCTCGGGATCGTCGCTCACGGCGGCATCGGCACGAACCACGTGGACGGCAACACGCGCCTGTGCACCGCGACGGCGGCGGAGGCGCTCAAGGAGTCGTTCGCGAGTGACGGCCAGCCCGGCTCCTACACCGACATCGACCACGCCGATGCCATCTGCCTGTACGGGCACAACGTCGCCGAGACCCAGAGCGTGCTGTGGATGCGCATGCTCGACCGGCTCGAAGGGCCGAACCCGCCCAAGCTGGTCTGCGTCGACCCGCGGCCCACCGAGGTCGCGCGCCACGCGACAGTGCACCTGGCCCCGCTTCCGGGCACGAACGTCGCGCTCATGAACGGCCTCCTGCACGAGATCATTGCCCATGACTGGGTGGACCACGCCTACCTCGAGGCCCATGCGGTCGGCTTCGACGAGCTTGCCACGCGGGTCAAGGACTACCCGCCCGAGGTCGCGGCCCACATCTGCGACGTCCCCGCCGAGCAGATCCGCGAGGCGGCCGCCATCATCGGCCAGGCCGACCGGCTCCTGTCCACGGTGCTCCAGGGCTTCTACCAGTCGAACCAGGCCACGGCCGCCTCGGTCCAGGTCAACAACATCCACATCGTGCGCGGCATGCTCGGGAAGCCGGGCTGCGGTGTCCTCCAGATGAATGGCCAGCCCACCGCGCAGAACACCCGGGAGTGCGGGGGCGACGGCGACCTCCCCGCCTTCCGCAACTGGTCCAATGACGAGCACATCAAGGACCTCGCGCGGGTGTGGAACGTGGACCCGATGGAGATCCCGCACTACTCGCCGCCGACCCACGTCATGCAGATGATGCGCTACGCCGAGGACGGCTCGATCAAGCTGCTCTGGATCAGCGGCACCAATCCGGCCGTCTCGCTGCCGGAACTCCCCCGCGTCCGCTCCATCCTGACCCAGGAGCGGCTCTTCGTTGTGGTCCAGGACATCTTCCTCTCCGAGACCGCGCAGCTCGCCGACGTCGTGCTCCCAGCCGCGACCTGGGGCGAGAAGACGGGCACCTTCACCAATGTGGACCGCACGGTGCACCTGTCCGAGAAGGCCGTCGACCCGCCGGGCGAGGCGAAGGCGGACCTGGAGATCTTCATCGACTACGCGCACCGGCTGGGCCTGAAGGACAAGGACGGCGCGCCGCTCGTGAAGTGGCACGACGCCGAGTCCGCGTTCGAGGCCTGGAAGGAGTGCACCCGTGGCCGGCCCTGCGACTACACGGGCATGACCTACGAGAAGCTGCGCGGCGGCTCCGGCATCCAGTGGCCCTGCAACGACGAGCATCCCGACGGCACCGAGCGCCTCTACGAAGACGGCAAGTTCTTCAGCGCGCCGGAGTACTGCGAGAGCTACGGCCGCGACCTCATCACCGGCGCGCCCGTGGAGCCCACCGAGTACAAGGCCCTGAACCCGACGGGCAAGGCGGTCATCAAGGCCGCGGGCTACATGCCGCCCCACGAGATCCCGAGCGAGGACTTTCCCTTCATCCTCATCACGGGACGCACGCTCTACCATTTCCACACCCGCACGAAGACCGGCCGCGCGCCCGAGCTGCAGGCGGCGGCACCGGACGTATGGGTAGAGGTCAGCGAGCACGACGCCGCGGCGCAGGGTCTGGCGGAAGGCGACCTCCTCGAGGTCAGCAGCCCGCGGGGATCGCTGCGCGCCAAGGCCAGGATCACGGCGATCCGGTCCGGGGTGGTGTTCGTGCCCTTCCACTACGGCTACTGGGACACCGAGGGCGGCCACGCCCCGGACGACGTGGGCCGCGCCGCGAACGAGCTGACGATCACCGACTGGGACGCGTGCTCCAAGCAGCCCATCTTCAAGACCGCTGCGGCTCGGATCGAGAAGGTCGCCGACGCGGACGGCCCCTCACCGGCACCGAGGATCGGAGCGACGCGATGAAGATCGGACTCGCCCTGGAGGAGCTGCACCGCTCGGAAGCGGAGCTGGCACGGGAGCTGCTGAAGGTCTCGGAGCGCCACAAAGTGGACCACGAGATCTACCACCTCGGCCTGGACCTCGCCCGGTGGTCGCAGCAGCACGTCCGCGACATCGCCGAGATCGCCAAGGACTATGGGCACGACAGGCTCGATCCGGAGGCGGGGACCAAGCATGGCCCCGTCGACGCCGTCAGGGAGAAGGGCAGCGAGCTGATCGGGCGCATGGGCTCGCCGGCGCTCCTGCTCCTGCGGGACCTGCGGGAGGTCTACATCAAGGCCGCCGGTGTCTCGGTGGACTGGGAACTGCTCGCGCAGGCCGCCCAGGGCATCAAGCACCGGGACCTGCTCGGGCTTGCCGAGCGCTGCCATCCTGAGACGCTGCGCCAGATGCGGTGGGCCAACGGCAAGCTGAAGGAGAGCGCCACCCAGATCCTCGTCACGTGAGACGCACCCACCCCTTGCCCCGGCGCCCCTGCCCTAGAGAGGATGACGCATGGCCGTCCTGATGAGGTCCCTCGAGACCTCCGTACCGTCCACCGTCCTCAAGCAGCCCGAGGCGCGCGACGTCTTCGCCGCGCAGGAGGGCCTGACCCGGCTCGGACAGCGGCTCGTGACCGCGTGCTTCGATGCCTCCGCGATCGACACGCGCCACTCCGCGGTCAGCGAATTCTCGTGGGACCAGCCGGACCACGAGCCGGACTTCTTCGACCCGGGCACCGGCGCGATCCTGAATCCGAGCACCAAGACCCGCAACGACCTCTTCGTCCGCGAGGCCACCCCGCTGTTCACGGAGACGGCGCGCCGGGCCCTCGAGGCCGCGGACGGCATCGGGCCCGAGGACGTCACGCATGTCGTCACCGTCTCCTGCACGGGCTTCTTCAACCCCGGTCCCGACTACCGGATCGTCCGCGACCTCGGCCTGAGCCCGTCCGTGCGCCGCTTCCACCTCGGCTTCATGGGCTGCTACGCCGCGTTCCCGGCCCTGCGCATGGCCAAGGCGTTCTGCGAGGCCGAGCCCAACGCCGTCGTCCTCGTGGCCATCGTGGAGCTGTGCTCGCTGCACGTGCGCAGCTCCAATGACCCGGACACGATCCTCGGCGCCTCGCTCTTCGCGGACGGTGCCGCAGCCGCCGTCGTGACCGCGCGGGACCTCCCCCTCACGCGGCCCGCCCTGAGCCTGGACGCGTTCGAGACCACGCTCACGCCCGTCGGCGAGGAGACGATGGCGTGGAACATCGGCGACCAGGGCTTCGAGATGGTCCTCGGCAGCTATGTCCCGCACATCATCGATGACCACATCACCGGCGCGCTCGAACCCCTCCTGGCCGGCGACCAGGCCCTGGCCGGACGGGCGCACGCCGAGATCGAGCACTGGGCGATCCACCCGGGCGGCCGCAGCATCGTGGACAAGGTGGTCACTCGGCTGGGGCTGTCCGAGGAGCAGGCCGCGCCGGCGCGCGACACCCTGCGGGAGTACGGGAACATGTCCAGCGCGACGGTCATGTTCGTCTTCGACCGCATCCTGAACCTGCCACAGGACCCGGGGCAGGGCTCCGGTGCCGAGCGGGTCTGTGCGATGGCGTTCGGGCCGGGCCTCACGGTCGAGACCGCGCTGCTGACCCGCGTCCTCCCGTAGGCGCCGGGCCGGCGGTGGGGCACGAGTCGCACGAGGCTGTCATCGTCGGCGGCGGCGCCGTCGGGCTCTGCTTCGGCGTCCTCCTCGCCCAGGCGGGGGTCGACGTCGTCGTGCTCGAGGCGCGCCACGAGCCCGGCCGGCACTCCCGCGCGATCGGCATCCACCCGCCGGGGCTGCGCGTGCTCGCCCGGGCCGGCGTTGCGGAGGGGCTCGCGGCCGCCGGGGTGCTGATCGGCGAGGGCGTGGCGCGCTCCGGAGGGCGCGGCGTGGCACGCGTGGGCTTCAACCCCGGGGTCCTCGCCGTCCCGCAGTGGCGCACCGAGGAGGCGCTCGAGGGCCGGCTTGCCGTGGTCGCCCCGGGAGCGCTCCGGCGAGGCGTGCGCGCGGCGGCAGTCGAGCGCGCGGAGGGCGGCGCCGTCGTGCGCACCGCGACCGGGGAGGCGTTCCGTGGCGCCTGGGTGATTGCGGCCGACGGCGCGCGGTCGCCGCTGCGGACGGCGCTCGCCATACCGGTGCGCGAGCAGGCGCTCCCGGACGCGTACCTCATGGGCGACTTCGCCGATACGACCGGCGACGGGACGCGGGCCGTGCTGCACCTCGAACCGGAGGGGATCGTGGAATCCTTCCCGCTGCCCGGTGGAGTGCGGCGATGGGTGGCGCATCTCGACGCGCCCGAGGAGGCCGCGAACCCGGCGCGGCTCGCGCAGGTCATCGGGGAGCGCACGGGGGAGGAGGTGGTCACGGCGTCGTGCACCATGCTGAGCGCCTTCACCGTGGCGGAGCGGCTCGCCGGGAGGATGCGCCAGGGGCCCGTGCTGCTCGTCGGGGACGCCGCACACGAGGTCAGCCCGATCGGGGGGCAGGGCATGACCCTCGGGTGGCTCGACGCCGAGGCCTTCGCGCCGCTTGTTGCCGCGGACGTGCGGGAGCGCCGCCGGGACCCCGGGCAGGCGGACGGTTGGCCCGAGCTCTGGGGGGCGGCCGAGCACGGGAGGCTGGCAGCGGCAGCGGCGGCGGCCCGGCAGGCCAGGCTCAACATGGCGCTCGGCCGCCCGCTGCCGCCGCGGCTCATGGCCGCCCGGAATGCGGCCTTCCGTGCGCTCTACCGCGCGCCCCTGGCCCGCAACCGCACCGCGGCCCGCTTCACGATGCAGGCCTGACCCTCAGGAGGTGACCCTCAGGAGGTGACCCTCAGACGGAATCTGGGGGTCAGCTTCTGGGGGTCACCTTCTGGAGGTCAGCTCCCCGGGGGCGAGGACCCAAGGGTCCCGGGGCAGCGCGTGGGGCGTGAAGGCCGCGAGCGCCTCCGGGAGCGAGGCGGGCAGGCCAACCGACGCGAGCAGGAGCCCCGTCACCTGCTCCGCGGACACCCCCGCGGCCGCGAGCGCCCCCAGTGTCACGGCTCCGTCGCGCTTGGCGAGGCGGCGTCCGGCGGGGTTGAGCACGAGCGGCACATGCGCATACTCGGGCACCTGCGCCGCGAGGAGCCCGGCGAGATAGGCCTGCCGCGGCGCCGAGGAGAGGAGGTCGTCGCCGCGGACCACCTGGTCGATCCCCTGCGCGGCGTCGTCCACGACGACCGCGAGGTTGTACGCGACCACCCCGTCGTTGCGCCGCAGCACGAAGTCGTCCACGAGCCCTGCATATCGCCCGTGCAGCACGTCCGTCACCGCCCATTCGGTGACCTCCGCGCGAAGCCTGACGGCGGCGGGACGCTCCGCGCGGCGTCGTGCGCGCTGGTCCTCGGTGAGGTCGCGGCACGTGCCCGGGTACGCACCCTGCGGCGCGTGCGGAGCGCTCGGGGCTTCCTGGATTTCCCGGCGCGTGCAGTAGCACTCGTAGGTGAGGCCGGCGTCGGTGAGGCGGCCGATCGCGTCGTCGTACAGCGCGCCGCGCTCCGTCTGGCGCACCACCTCGCCGTCCCAGTCGAGCCCGATGGCGGCGAGGTCCCTCAGCTGGACCTCCTCGGCGCCCGCCCGGGCCCGGTCGAGGTCCTCGACGCGCATCAGGAAACGGCGGCCCGTGGACCGGGCGAACAGCCACGCGAGCAGTGCCGTGCGGAGGTTGCCGACGTGCAGCTCCCCGGAGGGGCTCGGGGCGAACCGGCCTGCGCCGCGTGGAGTCATGCCGTCTAGGCTAGCGGCCGCCTCCACCGTCCCTATTCAGCGATCGCCTTCTTCACCGCCGGCGCGATCTCCGTGGCGAGCAGCTCGATCGAGGAGGCCGTCTCGGCGAATGGCAGCGTCCCCAGTCCAACCTGGGCCATGAACCGGTCCGTGCCGAGGGCCTCGTGCGAGGCGAGGATCCGCTCCGTGATCTGGGCGGGGCTGCCCACGAGCAGGCCGCCGCCGGGCCCCGCCCACGCGTCGAAGTGCTCGCGCGGGAACTCGCCGGCTGGCCGCGGCATGTTCTGCTCGATGTACCTCGCGTAGTGGGGGTAGAAGGTGTCGCGGGCTACCTGCGAGGTGCGCGCGGCGAAGAAGTGGCTGCCCGTCCCCACCCTGAGGGACGACGGCGCGTGGCCGGCCTGCGCGCCAGCCGTGCGGTACAGGTCGACGAGCCGCACGAAGTGCTGGTGCCCGGAGAGGAGCGCGAGGAAGAGCGGCACGCCTGCCTGCCCCGCTCGCACGAAGCTCGACGGCGTCCCGCCCACCCCGCGCCAGATCGGCATGCGCTCCTGGACGGGGCGGGGAGAGAGGGCCGCGTCGCGCAGGGCGTGGTGTGCGCGCGGGCGGGACGGGGCGGCGTCGTCGGGCGCGGCGGGCCAGGTCACGGTAGCGTGCTCGCGCATCTCGAGCAGGAGGTCGAGCTTGTCCTCGAAGAGGGCGTCGTAGTCGGCCGGGTCGTAGCCGAAGAGGGGGAAGGACTCCGGGAACACCCCGCGGCCGGCGAGGATCTCTGCGCGGCCGCCAGAGACGATGTCGAGGGTCGCGAACTGCTCGAAGACGCGCGCCGGGTCCGCGGTCGAGAGCACAGTGACCGCCGTCGTGAGCCGGATCCGCTCGGTCTCGCGCGCGATCGCCGCGAGCACGACCTCCGGGGCGGAGAACGCGAAGTCGTGCCGATGGTGCTCGCCGATCCCGACGACGTCGAGCCCAGCCTGGTCCGCGAGCTTGGCCAGCTGGATGGTCTCCTCGGTGCGCTGCCGCGCCGAGCGCGTGAGGGCGCCGGGGGTGCCGGAGGTGTCGCGGGTGAGCTCGCCGAACGTGAAGATGCCGAAGTCCATGATTGCTTGAACATTCAATCATCTACCGGTATTCCCGCGCACGACGCCGAGCAGCCGGCGCCTCGGGGGAGGCGCTGGCCGCTCGGGTGCTGGCCGCTCGGGCCGGTGTTGCGGCGGGTCAGGCCGTCGGAGCCTGGGGCCGCTGGTCCCGACCTGTCTGGTACGGCCCGGGCTGCTGGACCTCGGGGTACTGGTACTGCGGCTGAGGGTACTGGGTGGGCTGGTACTGCGCCTGGTACTGCTGCGCCTGCGGATGCTGGGCCGGCTGGTACGGCGCCTGCGGGCGCTGGCTCTGACTGGGCTGGAAGCCCGTCGGAACCGTCGTCGCGGGTGCGGCCGGCTGCTGCTCGGGGTGCTCCGGGGCGCCGTACTGCTGGGAGACCTGCTGCTGCGCCCCGGCGAACTGCTGCGCCCCAGCGAACTGCTGCGCCTGTGCGAACTGCTGCGTCCCGGGCTGGGCGGGGTCCGCGGCGTACTGTGGGGCCTGCGCCCCGGGGAACTGGCCCACAGGTCCTGCGACTGCCGTCTGTGCGGCGGCGCCCGAGGCCCGGCGGCGCTTGCCGATCACGATGAACAGCGTGGCACCGAGGCCCAGGATCACGATCGCCGCACCGCCGATCGAGAGGTAGAGCGGCAGGCTGTCGCCCGAGGAGGCAGGCGCCGTCGTGCTCGCCGTGCTCGGAGCGGCGGTGGCCGAAGGCGTCGGCACGACCGGGGTCACGCCGTTGCGGGTCAGGAAGGTCTTCAGGGCCTCGGTGTCGGTGACGAAGTTGAATGCCTGGGACTCGCCGCGCGGCTTGAAGCTGTTGACGCCGATGGCGTTGCCGTCGTTGTCGATCGTCGGGCCGCCCGACATGCCGTTGGTGACCGCGGCGTCGATCTCGGTGACGGGGACGCCCGTCGTAGTGACCTGGCGGGAAGACACGGTGCCGGTCTTGAACGAGGCGCGCTGCCGCGAGGCGTCGCTGACGTCGGTGACCGAGCCGGCGAAGCCGACCGCTGTCACGCGCTCGCCGGTGCCCGGCGACTTCTGGGCCATCGTCAGCGGGGTGGTGCCGGAGAGGTCGGCGATCTTGAGGAGGGCGAGGTCGCCGTTCGCGAAGGTCTGTGCATCGATGAGCTGGGCGGTGAGGCCGGTGTTCTGGAGTGCGGGGACAGCGCCGTCGACGCCCTGCGGCTGGTAGGCGCGCACGGTCACGTTGGTCACCGTGGCCCAGTTCTCGTCCCACGCCCGCTGCAGGTACTCGCTGATCCCGAGCCGCTGCATGACGTTCTTGAGGATGGCGAGCTTGATGTCGTCGCTCTTCTCGACGCAGTGCGCGGCGGTGACGATGTGGGCCTGCGAGCTGGCGAACCAGCCGGTGCAGCCGGCGGGGATGCTCGAGGTGTACGTCTCGGTGCCAGAGTTGAAGGGGACCTTCACCTCGCCGTCGAACTGGACGTAGAGGTACACGACCGACTTCTCTGCATCGGAAGCAGAAGCCGCTCGGGCGGGGGACTGGGCGCTGGGGCCGAAGAGGGCAAGGCTCAAGGCGGCGAGAGCGGCGAAGGCCGCGAGGACGGCGTGCCTGAGGGAGGGGTGCAGGGTGGTCATGATGGGGGCTCTTTCCTCTGGGCGCACAATTGTGCGCCCCAACGGTGCGGTTCTGAACAGGCGGTCCTGCAGAACGCGCGGTTCTGGAAGGGTGCGTGGAGCTGTTGTGGCTTCGGCGGGGCTGTCTCGCCTCCCCGAACGGGGCGAGCCGTGGTCCCGCGAAGCAGCCGTTCCCCCAGCGGTCCGGCCCGGGCGCTGGCCTTGCGGCCTGCCCGTGAGTCTCGACCTGAGAGGCCGATATCACTAAGGTAGGCGCCCCGGAACATTAAGTCAAGACGTTGGATTTAATGAGTCTGCGACGTCTCCGTGGACCGGTGCGCGTCCCTAACGCTCTATGCTTGGTTTCCGTGACCGAACCCCGCTGGCTGACTGCCCAGGAGCGCCGGGCGTGGCTGGCGCTGCTGAGCGTGAACACCCTTCTGCCTGCCGCGCTCGACGCCCACCTGACGAGCCTGAACAGGCTCTCCCTGTTCGACTACGACGTCCTCGCGATGCTCTCCGAGGCCGAGGGCCGCATGCTGCCCATGAAGGAGCTCGCGGCACGCACGTCGGCGTCGCTGTCGCGCCTCTCCCACGTGGTGACCAAGCTGCAGGCGCGGGGCTGGATCGATCGGCAGCCCTCGCCCGACGACGCCCGCGTCACCACTGCCCACCTCACTGACGCGGGGTGGGAGACGATCGTCGAGCTCGCGCCGGATCACGTGGAGCGCGTCCGTCAGCTCATCTTCGACGCGCTCGACGGCGACGACGTCCAGCGCCTCGCCGAGATCGGAGAGAAGATCGTGTCCCGTCTCGAGTCCGACAGCTGGATCTTCCGCGATCCCGCGCGTGCGGCGGTCGCCGAGGGCGCCGGGGTCGCGAGCGCCGGGGCGCACGACGGCGGGGTGGCGCCGTGAGCGGCGACTTCACCACGCGCTTCGTCGCGCTCGGGGACTCCTTCACCGAAGGCGTCGGCGATCCTGATCCGGCCCGGCCCAACGGCGTCCGGGGCTGGGCCGACCGGGTTGCCGAACAGCTGCAGGCGGCCGACCCCGGACTCGGCTACGCGAACCTCGCGATCCGCGGGCGCAAGCTGCAGCAGATCGTCCGTGAGCAGCTCCAGCCCGCCCTCGCCCTCTATCCCACCCTCGTGACCCTGTACGCGGGGGCGAATGACATCCTCCGCCCGAAGGTGGACATCGACGCGCTGCTCGTGGAATACGACCGTGCCGTGGAGCGGCTGGTCGAGTCCGGCGCCACCGTGCTGCTGTTCACGGGCTTCGACGCGGGAGCCTCCAAGGTGTTCGGCTCGATGCGGGGACGCACGGCCATCTACAACGAGCAGGTGCGGTGGATCGCGGACCGGCACGGGGCCAGGATCGTGGACTTCTGGCGGTTCCACGAGTTCCAGGACTGGCGGATGTGGGACGCGGACCGCATGCACATGTCCGCCCTCGGGCACGCGACGATGGCGAACCGAGTCCTCCGGCTGCTCGAGCACGAGGGCCTCGTCGAGGTCCCCGACGTGCCCGAACTCCCTGTCCTGAGCCGCGTCCAGCAGCTGCGCGCCCATGCCCTGTGGGCCCGCGAGCACGCGGGGCCGTGGGTCATGCGCCGGCTCACGGGCCGCTCGTCCGGCGACGGTCTGAGCCCGAAGTACCCCGAGCTCACTCGGCTCTGAGCCCGAGGTCCTCCGGTTCCGCGGTCGACTGCGGTCCGGTGTCGACTGTCAGGCAGCCTTGATCGGAGCCTTCCCGGTGGTGGATGCTGCAGCTTCGTTCTCTCTGGCGAGGAAGGCGGAGAGCTCGCCGATGGTGCTCATGAGCGGAGCGGGGAAGACCACCGTGGTGTTCTTGTCGACGCCGATCTCGACGAGGCTCTGCAGGTTGCGCAGCTGCAGAGCGAGGGGGTGGGCCATCATCGTGTCGGATGCATCGCCCAGAGCGGCAGCCGAGATTGCCTCGCCCTCCGCGGCGATGATCTTGGCCCTCTTCTCCCGCTCGGCCTCGGCCTGCCGCGCCATGGCCCACTTCATCGTCTCGGGCAGCTGGATGTCCTTCAGCTCAACAAGGGTCACTTCGACGCCCCAGTCCGTCGTGAGGACGTCGAGGATTTCGCGGATGTCGCCGTTGATGCGCTCGGTATCCGAAAGGGTCTGGTCCAGAGTGTGCCGGCCAACCACCTTGCGCAGGGTGGTCTGGGCGATCTGGTTGATGGCCGCGGCGACATTCTCGATTGCGACGACCGATTTCACGGCGTCGACGACGCGGTAGTAGGCGACAGCGGAGACATCGACACTCACGTTGTCCTGGGTGATGATTCCCTGGGATTGGATCGGCATGGTCACGATCCGAAGGCTCACGAGGGGGAGACGGTCGATCACTGGGATGATCAGGCGGAGCCCGGGCATCCGGACGCCGATGACGCGTCCGAGCCGGAACAGGACGCCCTGCTCGTACTGGCGGACGATGCGGATCGACATCCTGGCGATGACGAGCAGCACAACAACGAGAATGATGCCGACAATGACGGTGGGGTCCACAGGGATCCCCTCCTTAGGATTCGGGAGCCCGGCCACGACCCGAGGTCCCTTGCTGGATGGGTCACAGTTCCCCTGAGCACGCAGTAGGCCAACCCGCGTGGGTCCTCAGCAGCTTGGCAGGGTCCCCGCGCTCAGGCGTTGGTGCTCCGGGGGGCGTTCTCCTTGCGGGCCCTGCGGGCGTTGGACCTGAGCTGGATGATCCGAGCCCCGCCTGCTGCCGCGACGAGGACGCCTCCTCCGACCGCCGCCATGAGCAGCGCTATCCCCAAGGCGACGGTGCCGTCCAGCCCGAGGAAGAAGACCCTGGCAGGCTGCTGGTTCTGGAGGATGAAGACGATCAGCAGAATCAGGGCCAGCAGGGCGACGATGACGGCCGCCCACACCATGCCGGCTCTGGTCGTGCGTGCCTTCGGCGCTTGCGCCGGCGCGGGGGATGCCGCGTCGGTGTGCTCGGATTCGCTCCGCGGTCCAGCTTCAGAGGGCCGTGGAATTCTGCGCCCCGCACCTGAGCCGCGTCGCGCTTGCGGGTTCGGGGGGGAGACCGGTGACGTGGTCATGATGTTCCATCCTTCAAGAGGGCCGGAGCCCGGGCCGGTGTGCGGCTCCTGAGGACCCGGTCCAATCTCAGGCTACGCCTGTATTGGGTGGACGGCGGGGCCACGAACACAATCCGTCGGGCGGGGTACTCCTTCGAACCCGGCGGAGTGGACCGGCTTCAGGGCGGTCAGCTGGGCCGGTGCTGGGTGGCGAGGGGGCATTCGAAGACGGAGCCCAGACCGTGGCCGACCGCGTTGAGGTATCGCACGATGATCCCGTAGGAGGCCACAAGTGAGGTGGCGGTGTAGGGGATGCTGCTCTGGGCGCACTGTGCCCGGACCAGCTTCTCCGCGTGCCGCAGCGCCGGGCGGGGCATGCTCGGGAAGAGGTGGTGCTCGATCTGGCGGTTCAGCCCGCCCATGAACAGGTCCATGGCGCGGCCGCCGCGGATGTTGCGTGAGGCGAGGACCTGACGGGTGAGGAAGTCCGCCTTCGACGACGCCTGAAAGACCCTCATCCCCTTGTGGTTGGGGGCGAAGGTTGCGCCCATGTAGAGGCCGAAGACTCCCTGCTGGACCCCGATGAACGCCGCGGCGATCCCGGGCGGGAGCAGCCAGAACGCCAGTGCCGGCACGGTCAAGACCCGGGCAGCGAGGATGGCGATCTCCACCCCTCGTCGCTGGACCGGGCCGCGGCGAAGGAGGAATCTGAACGAGTCGACCTGCAGGGCCAGGCCCAGGAACGGCAGGACGGGGAAGAGCAGGTAGCCCTGATGGCGCGTGATGAATCCGAGCCACTGGGGCCGGGCCGCGGCAGCAGCGTCGTGGAAGGCGATCGTGCCGGGCTTGATGTCCGGGTCCTTGTCGATCACGTTAGGGCTGGAATGGTGCTTCGAGTGCTTCTGCTGCCACATCGCGTAGCTGATCCCGGTGAGCCCGTTGCCCACGATGCGGGCAGACCACTCGTTGGCCGGCCACGAGGAGAAGACCTGGCCGTGGGCGGCCTCGTGGGCGAGGAAGCCGAACTGGGTCATCAGGACACCGAGCCCGGCCGCGATCAGCAGCTGGAACCAGGAGGCTCCGATGAAGGCGAAGCCTGTCCACGCCCCGGCCCAGGCCAGGAGGAGGACTCCGAAGACCGTGATGTAGTAGCCACGCCGTCGCTCTAGCAGGCCGCGAGCCCGGATCTCCTTCTGCAGGGCCAGATAGCTGTTCACCACTGGATTCGGCCGCACCGGGCGTCCGCTGGCGGCATTGGAAAGGCCCATGATTCCCTCAGATCTTCCGAGGCCCGGGCACCCGGGTATTTCCGTTTCCGGGCCAGTACCTCCCCTTCAGGATAGGCGCCCCGGCGGCTGGTGCAGAGGGCCTGATGAGCGCTCATCCCGCCAACGGGTGCGCCCTTGGCGAGGGAAGCCCCCGGCAGAGGGACCGGCGTAGACTGGGAGAGAAGCCCCAAGGGGGCTCCGTCCAGCGGTCCGGGCCGGCCTAGGCAGCCGATCACCCCCGCGGGCCGCACATGCCGGTGAGCATCGTGCTTCCTCTCCCAGAAGGTGCACTCTGGGATGCTGGCGCCGTATGGGCGCCTTTCCCCAAGGAAGAACAATGCAGACAGTCCCAGAACAGACCCAAGACGTGCTGGCCAAACCGAGAGATCTCTCAGGACCTGAGGATCCGCTGCGGGTGACCGGAGTGGTCCTCAGCGCACTCCCCCCCGATACCCTCACCCCTGAGGGCCCCGAACGGTATACCGTCACCGCTTCGCTGTCGCGCCGCCCTGACCCTGAGGAGGTCGAGTCCATCCAGGACCAATCCACTCAGACGCGGTTGGAGGAGGCAGGCTTCGGCCACGCTGCGCTGCACGTGGCGGATCGGCGTCTCCTGATTTCGGGCACCAACCTCGACGAGCTCAGGAACGGCCTCGCCGCCGTCATCGGAACCCTCGTGCGCGCGGCCACCATGAAGGCCTTGGCGCGGAAGGAGCTCGCGCGCCAGGCCCGGGCAGACTTGGACGAGGCCGAACGCGAGCGGTTCCTCCGCGTCGCCGAGGCCGCCGCCGAGATCGACTTCGGAGCCTGAGGAGGGCCGGCGCGGATCGGTCCATGATGGGAGGACCCGGCGAGGCGGGAACCTTTGACAGGATCCTGCTGATCTACAACCCCGCAGTCGGCAGGGCACCGGCAGTCCTGGCGGAGCGGCTGTACCGGGAGCTGCGGAACCGTGCGCCTGATATGCCGGTGAGCCTGCTCCCCACAGCCTTCCCCGGCCATGGGCGGACTCTGGCTCGAGAAGCAGCCGGCGGCCGTCCGCTGCTGGTCTCGGTCAGCGGCGACGGTGGCTACAACGACGTCGTCAACGGGGCCATGGACGCTGACGGCAAGGCGGTCTGCGCCGTCATGGGCGCGGGCAATGCCAACGACCACAGGCGCAGCACACGGTCCCTGCCCATTGCCGATGCGATCGTCCGCGGCCAGGTCCGCCGCATGGACCTCCTCCGCCTCACGGTCGGAGAAGGCGACCGGGCATGGTCACGGTATGCACATTCGTACGTGGGGTTTGGACTCACGCCGCTGATGGCGATCGGCATCGAGAAGGGCGTCAAGGGGCGCTTCGCGGAACTGCTCTCCGTGGCCCGCGCCCTGAGGAGCCTGTCCCCGGTGGACATCACCCGCGCCGACGGGGCGCGGGCAATCCTGGACAGCCTGATCCTGGCCAACATCTCCCGGATCGCCAAGTACGGGAAGGTCAGCGAAGCGGGCTTCCCGGACGATGGGATGTTCGAAGTGGTCGTCCTCCCCCACGCGCGCAGATGGCGGATCGGGCTCATGGCGCTGCGGGCCGTGACGGTCGGGCTGGGGGCCCGTGAGAGCGTCCCGAGCTACAGGTTCACCAGCACCGCCTCGATCCCGCTGCAGATCGACGGTGAGGTCATGGAAGTCGGAACCGGCACTCCCGTCCTCGTCGAATCCGTGCACCAGGCCCTGACCACGCTCGGCTAGCAGACGACCCACCGCAACAGGACCGGGGGCTACGCCGCGCTCGGGGCGCGGAAGCCCGGGGTGGCGACGAGCGCGCCGTCGTGCGCCACGGCGAGCACGTCGACGTCCCAGCGCGAGGCCACGGCATCCAAGGTGCTCCGGCCGCCTGCGACGATCGCGGTGGCCAGCACGTCCGCGGTGACGATGTCCGACGCCGCGACGCTCACCTGGGCGAACTCCGGACGCCTCGCACCCGCGGGTCCCTGAGCGCCGGGGCCTCGCACGCCGACGGTCCAGATGTGGTCGCCGCGCTCGGCGGAGCCGGAGGTCGCCAGCGCGAGCTGCGGCGACACGACCTCACGCGGGGCGCCTGGGCCGAGCGGGTACGCGCCGAGGAGGGTCCGACGGTCGGCCGGATCCACGATCCCGGCGAGCCACGGCTTCCTTTCGCCGGACGACGGCGCCGGGGAACCCGACACCAGCACGTCCCCGCCCGCGTTGAGGCACCAGTCGGTGAGGCCGAGGGCGACGAGCGACCGCCCCGCCTCCCCGATCGCGTATCCTTTGACGAGCCCGCTGAGATCCAGCAGTCCGTCGGGCCTCTCCGGTGTGAACGCGCCGTCGGTGCGTCGGCGCCAGCGCACGGCGTCGGCGTAGAGGTCGCGCATGAGCGGGCTGGCCTCCATCAGGGACAGCTCGCCGCGCGACACGCGGCTCGCCTCCGAGTTCGGCTTGAACAGGCTGAACCGCGCATCCAGAGCTTCGAACTGGTCCTCGACGACGGCAGTCGCCGCCTCGAGCCGGTCCACGTCGGCGCTGCACGCGCCGGGGCCCGCGGGAACCGTCAGGCTCACGACTGTCCCCATGCACACGAACGTGCGGGCGCGGAGGGATGGCGGGACCGCGGGGCCGACGGGTCCGGGTGCGGGGTCAGAGATTGGCTGCATCGAGGGCCGCCTGGAGGGACGTGAGGTAGGCATCGGAGGTGACGGTCGCGCCGCTGACGGTCTGCACGTCTGCCGACTGCGCCTGCAGCACCTCTGACCGCAGGATCGGGGCCGCCTGGGCGCTGATCATCTGCGACTTCCGCTCGGCGTCGGTCAGCTTGAGGGCCGCGACATCGGTGATCTTCCCGTTCTGCACGGTGATCTGCACCTGCACTGTGCCGAACCGGGTCGAGACCACCTTGCCGGCGTAGGTCGCTTGGGCCTTCGCCTGCGCCCCGGTCGTCGCCTGCCCGGAGGTGCTGCCGGAGCCGCTCGACCCGGACGACGACGCCGAGCCGCCCGAGGCGCTCGACGCGCCTGCCGCCGAGATGCTGGAGCCGCCCGAGGTCCCCGTGCCGGAGGTGCCCGTGCCGGAGGAGGCGCCGCCCGCCGTCGTGCTTCCCGTGCCAGGGCCTGTGGCGGTCGCCTGCGCGGCGTCAAGAGCCTGGGCGCCTGCCTGCCAGCCGGCGGCGAGGATGCCGACGGATGCTAGGGACGCGGAGATGGCTGCTCGTGTTCTCACCAGTCGAACCTTTCACGATGGAGCTGATCATCGGTGGCGCCGGCCGTCCTGGCATCCGCGAGGACGGCGTCGGACCATTCCCGCGGGCCGCAGACGTAGATGTCCGAGTCGGCGAGGGCGGGGGCGCCGGAGTGGAGGTAGTCGGTCAGGGTCAGGCCGGCCTGGTGTGCAGGAAGCCAGCCCGAGCGGGCAGACCTGTGGCCCACGAGCTCGTAGAGGACAGCGCCCCGGTCCGCGCACAGTGCGCGGATCTCATCGCGCAGGTAGACCTGCCCGTCGGTGCCGGCGCGGAGGAACACGGTCGCGTCGCCCGGCGCGAACTCGGCCCGCTCGAGGAGGGCTCGGATCGGCGTGATGCCGATCCCGGAGCCAGCCAGCACGAGGCCGCGGCGGGTGCGGGAAGCGTGGGCGAAGCTGCCGTACGGGCCCCCGAGCGCGACCTTCGTCCCGGGTCGCAGCCTCAGGAGGGCCGCGCTTCCGCGGCCAAGGCTGCGGACGGTGATCCGGATCGTGTCCCCGTAGGCCCCCCGGTGCGGCTCCGCCGACAGGCTGAACGGGTGCGCGTGCCACCACAGGCCCGGGGCGAGGAAGCGCCAGATGAAGAACCGGCCGCCATTGCCCGTGAGCTCGTGCAGGCGCAGGCCGGTCATCTCGATGCTCACGACGTCGTCCGCGTCCTGGACCACCCGGCTCACGGTGAGCTGGTGCCGCCACGTGCGGGCCAGCGGCGCGACGACCCGGAATGCGACGAGCGCCCCGACGACGCCCCAGTAGAAGACCTCCCAGTAGATGCGCTGCCACTGGCCCTCGGCGAAGACCCCGCCGACGCTGAACTGGTGGGGAAGGCCGGTGAGCACGGCGGCGTAGGAGAGCAGGTGGATCCCATGCCAGAACTCGTACGGCATCTTCCGGCGCACCGCGACGAGCGAGGTCATGACCACCGCGATGAACAGCGCCATGGAGACGAAGGCGAGCCACATGTCCGGCACGAGGTTCCACAGGGCGATGGCCTCCGACACGGGGTCGAGGCCCTCGGCCGCCCCGTAGCCGAGCAGGAGGAAGATCATGTGGGCCAGGAGCAGGTACAGCGCAGGCTTCCCGAGCTTGCCGTGGACGGCCATGGCCTTGTCGTGGCCGATGGCCCGGTCGATCCATGGCAGGCGTGCCGCGAGCAGCAGCATCACGAGCACGAGATCGGTGCCGATCAGGCCCGCGACGATTCCGATCGCTGTGAGCGCAGAGGCGACCGAGCCGAACTGTCCGGCGGCGCCGTCGGCGAGGTAGAGCGCGACGGCTGCGGCCGCCGATCCCCAGGCCGCGACCGTGAGCGCGTCCGCGGAGAGCAGACGACGCCGGCCGCGCGCCGTCAGCTCGCGGGCGAGGGCGTCGCGGGGGTTGAGCCGGTGGCGGGCGGTGGGCGGTGTCCTGTGGGGGGCCTTGTCGTGAGAGGGGAGTGTGGCCGTCATGCCACCTACATTTCCGCCCAACCCTTTCATTCCGCTGTGACGGCGCCGGAGTTCCAGCTGTGACCGTCAGGGGACTAGGGGGCGGCTCCCCGAGCGCTGACCCCGTTCCCTACTTCCCCGTGAACGCGGCCTTCCGCTTCTCGAGGAAGGCGGCGGTGCCCTCGCGCATGTCGTCGGTTGTGAAGGCCTCCCGGAACGCTTCCGCCTCGGCCTCGAGGCCCTGGTTGGTGGGTCGGCCCGTGGCGCCGGCAATCGACTGCTTCGCGAGCCCGACGGCGGCTGGGGCCTTCCCGGCGATCTCCTGGAGGGTCTCACGGGCGGCCGCGAGGAGCTCGTCGCGCGAGGGAAGGACCCGATTGGCGAGGCCCAGGCGAAGCGCCTCGGCGGCGTCGATCCTCCGGGCCGTGTAGATGAGCTCCCGGGCGGGACCCAGTCCCACGCGCTGGGGGAGCCGCACGGATCCCCCGAAGCCGGGCACGAGGCCCAGATTGACCTCCGGCTGGCCGAACTGCGCCGCCTCGGAGGCGTAGATGAAGTCGCAGGCGAGGGCCAGCTCGCAGCCGCCCCCGAGCGCGAAGCCGTCCACGGCGGCGATGACCGGCACAGGGAGCTTCTCGATGAGGAGCGTTACGCCCTGCATCGATCGCGCGTACTCGGCCGCAGAGTCGGGGCCCATGGACGCCATCTCGCGGATGTCCGCACCCGCCACGAAGGCCTTCCCGCCGCCCCCGGTGACGATGACGCCGCGGACCGGCCACCCGGCGTCGTGCGTGCAGGAGTCCTGGATAGCGGTGAAGGCCTTCCAGAGTTCCGAGACGACCTGCTGGGAGAGCGCATTGAGGGCTTCCGGCCGGTCCACGGTGAGGGTCAGGATGCCCTCGTCGAGGTCGAGCTTGAGGGTGCTGTAGCTGCCCGGGTCAAAGGTGCTGGAGTCCATGGTCACGTCCTCGCCGTCGATGGTGTGTTCCGAGGCCAACGCTAGCTGGTGGGACCGACACCGTGAAACTGAGTCTCACGCCGCCGTCGATACGACGGTGCGGAAACCCGTTACGAGGACTGTCGGACCCCTGTGATGGGATCTTTCCATGGACGGGTTCGGGGGAATCTTTGAGGGGGCCGCGCACGACGGCGAGTGGCTCGCCTCGCGCTCCGGGGCGTCCTTTGAGGAGCACTTCCGGCCCGAGGGCGAGTCCCCGTGGCTGTCCGGATGGGCTCACGCCGACGACTGGTCGGATCCTTCGTCGGCAGCGGAGGTGGCGGAGGCGGCCGACTATCCGGCGTATCTGGATGACCCTGCCGCAGACCCGGACCGCGAACTCTCGGAGCAGCGGGACTGGGAAGCTGTCGATGAGAACGGCCTGGGCGAAGTGGCCCTCGTCCACCCTCTGGCGGTGGCGGCCCGCAACCACGAACGAGCAGTTGACGCACTCCTGTCGTGTCTCTCCGGGGTCGAGGCAGCTGAGGCGAAGCTGCACGCGATGCGGGTGCTCGTGGTGCGGGGGATCGCGAGCCTGCTCGGTGCCGACGCCGCCAGCCCGTTCGACCGGCTCGACGCCCCTTCCCTGACCGCCGCCGAGATCGCCGCTGAGCTCTCGCTGCCCCCGCGGGCCGCCCGGGCGCTGGTTGCCGAGGCGCTGGCTGTGACGGAGCCGGAGGCGGCGCCCGTCCTGACGGCCCTGCAGGACGGTCGGCTGGACCGTGCTCGCGCCCAGACGATCCTGCATGCTGCCGCTCCCGTCCCGGCCCCTTCCGCCTTGGAGTTCCTGGAACGGGCCGTTGCGCTCGCGGTTCCCGGGGACGCCGGTCCGGGCCAGCCCGCGGACGTCCCTGCGCCGCCGAAGCTCTCTCTGCCGGCGCTCAGGCGTTCGCTGCGGCGCATGGCCGAGGAGCACAGCGCCCTGACGCTCTCCGCCCGCGCCAAGCAGGCGCGGGAGCGGCGCAGGGTGGACATCGAACCGGGCGACGACGGCATGTGCCACCTCCACGCCCATCTGCCCCTCGAGGCCGGTGCCATGATCGACGCCCGACTGCAGGCCATTGCCCGGAGCCAGGCTTCTTCGGATGACCCGCGCACCGTGGCCCAGCGCCGGCTCGACGCCTTCGCCGACCTCCTGCTCGCCCCCGCGTGTGCTCCCGCGGGCACCGGTGCCGTGCGTACTGAGGTCGTGGTCAAGGTCCCGCACACCACGGTCCTGCCAACTCCCATCGGCAATCCTGCGTCGGCCCAGCCTCAGCACCCGGCCCAGCCTCAGCACCCGGCCCAGCCTCAGCACCCGGCCCAGCCTCAGCCGTCGGCCCAGCCCCAGCACTCGGCGCGCCCCGAAGCCGAACTGGAGGCGGCGGGGATCGCGTTCGGCGACGAGCCTGCCGAGGTACTCGGCTATGGCCTCATCTCCGCTGATGCTGCGCGGGCGCTGGCAGCCCAGTCGGCCACGTGGCTCCGCCTCCTGACAGAGCCCCAGACCGGCGCACCGCTCGCGCTGGGCCGCACGCGCTACACACCACCCGCAGCCCTTCGCCGGCTCCTCGCGCTCCGCGACCACGGCTGCCGTTTTCCCGCCTGCGACCGGCCACACCCACACACCGAAGCGGACCACACCCACGAGTGGTCAATGGGCGGCTCCACGGACGTGGAGAACTTGGCCCTGCTGTGCCCCGAGCACCACAGGATCAAGACGCTCGGGCACTGGAGGGCCCAACAGAACGACAGGGACGGCACCATCGTCTGGACGTCGCCCCTCGGCCGACGGCACGTCACGCGGGCCTGCGACTCCAATCCCCGGTCGGCCGGCCAGCCCCCGAGCCCGCCGCGCAAACCTCCGCCCCACCGGGCGCCACCATTCTGAGCCGGCGCCCGGCGGGGCGGGGTCGATGCTGCTCAGCGCCCGCGAGCGCAGCCCCGTTACAGGGCGTCGTATCGCGTCCGCGCGACGCCGAGTCCCACGAGGGAGATGACGGCGACGGCCATGTAGTAGAAGCTGGGCGCGCTCAGGACGCCTGTGAGGTCCAGAAGCCACGTCAGGACGAGCGGTGCGAGCCCGCCCATGACGGTGACGCCGATGTTGTAGGCCACCCCCACCCCGGTGGTGCGCACGTTCACGGGGAAGATCTCGGTCAGGAGCGTCGGCAGCGGTCCAAAGTAGAGCGCACAGAGGACGCCGAGGAGCCCGACCACGAGGAGGAACACCGGCAGCGTGGGCGTGCTGATGATGAGCTGGAACAGCGGCCAGGCGAGCACGAACGCGGCGACGGCGGACCACAGCATGAGCCGGGCAGGGCCGACCCTGTCCGCGAGCATCCCCACGAACGGCGTCCCGATAAGGATCACGAGCCCGGCGACGACGCCGCCGAGGTACGCCGCGCTCGCCGTGACGTGCAGGCTCTTCACGGCGAAGGTCGGCATGTAGAGGATGAGGTAGATCGAGATCGTGGCGACGCCGATGCACGCCGACGCCGTGAGGAGCCGGCCGAGGAAGTGCGTGAAGATCGCACGGACGGGCCCCGCGTGCTTCTCGCTGGTCAGGAATTCGTCCGGCTCGGTCAGCCGCGCCCGGATGTAGAGGCCCACGGGACCGATGAAGATGCCGATGATGAATGGGATCCGCCAGCCCCACGCGTACAGGTCGTCCTTGGAGAGCCAGTTGAACAGGGCGAAGCCGAAGGCCGAGGCGAGGAACATCGAGATTCCCTGGGCCGCGACTTGCCAGGACGCGTAGTACGCCTTCCGGTGCGGGGCCGTCTCGACAAGGAAGGTGGTGGCCGTCCCGAACTCTCCGCCCGCCGAGAAGCCCTGGATCAGCCGCGAGATGAGGATGATGATTCCCGCCCAGGCGCCGACGACGGCGTGTGTCGGGGCAATGGCCATGATGAGGGTCCCGACCATCATGAGCGTGAGCGTCAGCGTCAGCGCGCCCTTGCGGCCGTGCCGATCCGCGTACGAGCCGAGGAACATGCCCCCGAGCGGCCGGATGAGGTAGGAGATCGCGAAGGTGGCGAAGGTCAGGATGAGCCCCAGGGTGCTGTCGCCCTCGGGGAAGAAGTTCTCGGCGATGACGATCGCGAACGAGGCGTAGACGATGATGTCGAACCATTCGAGCGCGGCACCGATCGAACTGCTGACGACGGCCTTCCGCGCTGCGGCGAGCCGCTCCGGGGTAGCCGCCGAGGTGGCGGAAGTGGCGGGCATGCGAGACTCCTCAGGGTGTGTGGGCAGATCGCTCTTGCACCGAGGCAATTACCCGGTCGAGGAACGCCTCGCACAGGGCAATCTGCCCGAGGTCGACGAACTCGTCGGGGGAGTGCGCCTGGGCGATGTCGCCGGGGCCGCAGACCACGGTGGGGATCCCGCCCTGGTCGAAGAGGCCCGCCTCGGTGCCGTATGCGACCTTCTCATCTGACGGGAGCCCACCCCACTCGGTGGCGAGGCGGACAACCTCGGCGTCGGGCCGGGTCTCGAGCCCCGGAGCCGCGGCGACGACCCTCAGTTCGATGTGGGCTGCAGGATTCTCGGCCTGCATCTCGCCCTCGATCCTGCGCAGCTCGGAGCGGAAGCGCTCGACGAGGGCGCGCGAGTCGACGGCGCCGATCGAGCGGAACTCGAAGTGCAGCGTGCAGTCGGCGGGGACGGTGTTGACGGCGATCCCGCCCTCGATGAGGTTCACGGTGCAGGTGGTGTAGGGGACGTCGAAGGCGTCGTCGAACGGCCCGTGCGCGCGGAACTCGTCCGCGACGGAGCGGACGAAGCGCGCGAACGCGGCGGCGTGCTCGATCGCGTTGACGCCGTTCGGGGTGAGCGACGAGTGGGCCGCGACACCGTGGAAGTCGACTCGGAAGAGGTTGATGGACTTGTGCCCGTGGACCACTCGCATGCTCGTGGGCTCGCCCACGATGCACGCGCGCGGGCGGAGGTCCCGCCCCACCATGTCCTTGACGAGGTCCTCCGCCCCCAGACATCCGATCTCCTCGTCGTAGGAGAAGGCGAGGTGCACCGGCTCGCGCAGAGGCGCGGCCGCGAGGTCCGGGATCCGTGCCACGACTGCGCCGACGAAGGCCTTCATGTCGCACGCGCCGCGGCCGTAGAGGCGGCCGTCCCGCACCTCGGGCGAGAAGGGGTTGCTCGACCAGTCCTGTCCGTCCACGGGCACCACGTCGGTGTGGCCGGAGAGGACGATGCCGCCGGAGACCGAACCGTCCGCCGCGGGGAACGTCGCGATGAGGTTGGCCTTGCTGCCGTCCTCGTTGGGCACGAGGACAGGCTCGACGCCGTGCTCCCGCACCTCGGCGGCGATGAGGCCGATGAGCGGCAGGTTCGAGTCGCGGCTCGTGGTGTCGATGGCGATGAGACGGGCGATCCAGTCCATCGTCCTGTCTGACGGGATCGCGTCTGCAGGGGTTGGGGGAGGCGTGTCCGAGGGGGATGGGGAGGGTGCGGGCCGTTCCATCGCTCCAATCTAGCCCCGGCACTAGGCTGGCTCCATGGCCAGCATCGGAGAGTTCAGCACCAAGGGCGCCTACGTCCACACGGGCGAGGAGTTCACCCGTGACACGAACTACATCGAGGACCGCATCACCCGCGACGGCACCTTCCCGCCGGGCACGCCCGCCCCCGAGGGAGCGAAGGCCTGGCCGGTGGAGGCAGGCCGCTACCGGCTCGTCGCGGCCCGGGCCTGTCCCTGGGCGAACCGGACGATCATCGTGCGGCGCCTGCTCGGGCTCGAGGACGCCATCTCCCTCGGGCTCCCCGGCCCCACCCACGACGCGCGCTCCTGGACCTTCGACCTCGACCCGGACGGCCGGGACCCTGTCCTTGGGATCGAGCGCCTCCAAGAGGCCTACTTCCGACGCTTCCCCGACTACCCCCGCGGCATCACGGTGCCCGCGATCGTGGACGTGCCGAGCGGCGCCGTCGTGACCAACAACTACCCCCAGATCACCCTCGACTTCGAGCTCGAATGGACCGCGTTCCACCGCGACGGCGCGCCGGACCTCTACCCGGAGCGCCTCCGGGACGAGATTGACGAGGTGAACGCCCGCGTCTTCAAGGACGTCAACAACGGCGTGTACCGGTGCGGGTTCGCGGGCTCGCAGGAGTCGTACGACCGTGCCTACGCCCGCCTCTGGGACGCAATGGACTGGCTCGAGGAGCGACTCACGCGCCAGCGCTACCTCGTCGGCGACACGATCACCGAGGCCGACGTGCGGCTCTTCACGACGCTCGCCCGCTTCGACCCCGTCTACCATGGCCACTTCAAGTGCAACCGCAACAAGCTCACCGAGATGCCGGCCCTCTGGGGCTACGCGCGCGACCTGTTCCAGACCCCGGGCTTCGGCGACACCATCGACTTCGTGCAGATCAAGCGGCACTACTACATCGTCCACGAGGACATCAATCCCACCCAGATCGTGCCCGCCGGCCCCGACCTCTCAGGATGGCTGACGCCCCACCGCCGCGAGGAACTCGGCGGCAGGCCCTTCGGCGACGGGACGCCGCCCAGCCTCGTCCGACCGAACGAGCGCGTCGCGGCTGGCCACAACCCCCTCTACGCATGACCGCCACCCGTGCGCCCCGCATCGCCGTGACCTGGGCGGCCAGCGCGCCGTCCCACGAGGCCTGGTTCCACGCCGAGCTCGCTGCCCTCACCCACAGCGCGGAGACGGGCCTCGCCGCAGTGGGGGCTGACGCCGTCGTGCTCGACGCCGCGGCCGGCCCCCTCCCGCCCGCGGAGGAGTTCGACGGCGTGCTGGTCATGGGCGGCGGCGACGTGGACCCCGCGCTGTACGGGGGCGACGCCGGGCACCCGGCCATCGCGGACGTGGACCGGAGCGCCGACGACGCCGAGGCGGCCCTCGTGCGCGATGCCCTCTCCGCGGGCCGGCCCGTCCTCGGCATCTGCCGGGGGCTCCAGCTCATCAACGTGGTCCTCGGCGGCACGTTGGAGGAGGACCTCGGGTCCCGCGGCATGCACCGCAACCACGCCGACCCGTCGGGCCCGATGGTCCTGCACAACGCCGCCATCGAGCCGGGCACGCGGCTGTTCGAGATGCTCGGGCCCGCCGCACGCGTCGTATCGGGCCACCATCAGGGCGTTGGGCGCCTCGGTGAGGGGCTGCGCATCTCCGCGATGGCCCCCGACGGCGTGGTCGAGGCCGTCGAGTCCGCCGACCCCGGCGTGTGGCTCCTCGCCGTCCAGTGGCACCCCGAGGATCCGCAGACGGCTGCCGCCGACGGCGCCAACGCCCCCGGCCAGCTCGGCGCGATCCTGGGAGCCTTCGTGGACGCCTGCCGCGCCGCCTCGCGAGGGCGCCCGCTCGTTGAGGGGTCCCGTCCCGCCCGTTGAGGGGTCCCGTCCCGCCCGTTGAGGGGTCCCGTCCCGCCCAAGTCCCGAGGAGTTCATCAGCATGAGCCAGCACGTCCGCGCCGAGATCCGGGGCCCCCTCGGGATCGTCACCCTCGACAGGCCCCGGGCCCTCAATTCGCTCGACCACCCGATGATCGTTGCGCTCGAGGATGTCCTCGAGGAGTGGGCCGACGCGCCGGAGGTGCGTGCCGTCGTCGTGCGCGGTGAGGGCCGGGGGCTGTGCGCAGGCGGTGACGTCCGGGCCCTGCGTCTCGGGCCGGACGACGACGCGATCGCCTTCTGGGCCGACGAGTACCGCCTCAACGCCTTCATCGCCGCCTACCCCAAGCCGTACGTCGCGGTCATGGACGGTGTCACGATGGGCGGCGGACTCGGGATCTCCGCGCACGGCTCGGTCCGCATCGTGACCGAGCGGACGCAGGCGGCCATGCCGGAGGCCAGGATCGGCTTCACCCCGGACGTGGGCATGGCCACGCTCCTCGCCGCCGCCCCCGGCGAGCTGGGCACGCACCTCGCGCTCACGTCGTCGACCGTGACCGGCGCCGACGCGGTGCACCTCGGCTGGGCCGACCACCTCGTCCCGTCCGAGCGGCTGGGGGAGCGCGCCGAGACGCTGATCGAGGCGCTCGCCGCGCGCCTGGCCGAGCCGGGCGTGGGCGAGGAGTCGGCGCTCGCGGCGGCGCACGACGTCGTGCGCGGGCTCGCGCTCGAGGCCTCCGACCCGCGGCTGGTCGCCCCGCTCGCTCGCGAGCGCGAGTGGATCGACGAGGCCTACGCGGGCGACGACGCCCAGACGATCCTCGAACGCCTTGTCGAGCTCGCGGCCGAGGGCCACGAGGGTGCGCGGGCGGCCGAGGAGGCGATGCGGTCGGTGTGCCCGTTCTCCGTGGTGGTGACGCTCGCTGCCCTGCGCCGGGCGGCGGTCATGGAGCTTGTCGACGTGCTCGCCCAGGACCTCCGGCTGGGGGCGACCCTCATCGGGCGGCACGACATGCGCGAGGGAATCCGCGCCCTGCTCGTCGATAAGGACGGCGCGCCGCAGTGGCGTCCGTCGCGCATCGAGGACGTCGAGCCGGCAGAGGTCAGGGCGGCCTTCGGCGAGGACTGATGCTCGGCGAGGACTGACCAGTAGCTTCCCGGGAGTCCCCGCGAGCCCTAGCATTCAGGTGCCGTCGGCGCGACGGCGTCGTCCTGGATGGAGGGTGAAATGGAACGGGTTCCTCTGATGGGCCAGCCGGGCCATGTCTTCGCGATGCAGCGGCCGTCGATGACGGCGGCCTTCGCGGTGAACAGCCGCCAGCCGCGAAATACGTCGTACCGCGAGCTCCCGCCTCCCACCGGGGAGAGTCCCTTCCGCCTGGACCTCAAGGACATCATCTCCAGCGAGCAGTACGGGAAGATTGCCGCGACGAAGACCATGAGCTTCCATCTGGATGGAGACGTCGGCGGAATCGGCAACGCGGTTCCCCAGCAGCTGGTTGCCGCGGGTCTTGAATCCGACCTCGCGCAGCAGAGTTCCTCGGGGTCGACGCCGGCGTTCCTCTATCTTGCAGGTGACTGCGTGTACTTCAACGGGCAGGTCGAGAACTACTACGAGCAGTTCTATGCGCCGTACGAGTACTACGGCGTGCCGATCTTCGCTGTTCCGGGGAACCACGACGGCGAGAACCTCGAGGACGACACTTCGCTCGACGGCTTCCTGAGGAACTTCTGCGCGGCGGAGCCCACCAAGACCCCCGAGTCCGGCGACGCCCCCCGCACGGCCATGGTCCAGCCGAATGTCTACTGGACCCTGCTCACTCCGCTCGTCAACATCGTGGGCCTCTACAGCAACGTCCCCGAGGGCGGGGAGATCCGCGAGCCGCAGACCGAATGGCTGTCGCAGGAGCTCTCGGAGCTGCCGAAGGAGGTGCCGATCTTCGTTGTCCTGCACCATCCGCCCTTCTCGGCCGACGACCACCACTCCGGCAGCGTCGCGATGAAGGAGGTCATCAACGATGCCGCGGAGCAGGCAGGACGGCGACCTGAAGTCGTCGTGGCCGGGCACGTCCACAACTATCAGCGCTTCACGCACGAGATCGACGCCGACACCAGTTCGCTCTACCTCGTCACCGGCGCGGGCGGCTACCACAACCTCCATGCCGTCCAGACGGTCGACGGGGAGAAGATGATCCCGCCGGTCGTGCTGACGGACTCCGAGGGCGACGGCGTCACCCTGAACTCCTACTGCGACGACCACCACGGATTCCTGCGCGTGGACCTCGCGAGCGGGATCTTCAGCGGGCGGTACTACAAGGTGCCCCGGCCCCAGGACCCGTACCAGAAGGGCAACCAGCTGCACGACTACTTCCAGTTCGACCTCGCGGCGCGGAAGTACCTCCCGAACACCCTCCCCGGCAGCAGGCCGGGCAGCAGGTAACCCGGGCCCACGTGACCCGGCCTCGCTACTCCCCATCGACTGCTGCGCAAGTGTCGGTATGGAGCTTCAAAGGGACACTTACGCAGCAGTCGATGCAAGGGGGAAGGGCTGCCCCCGTGTGCGTCCGGCTATGGCCGGGCGGATGCCGTAGTCGCCGCCTCTGGGGATGCTGACGTCTCGATGAGCGCCGTGCTCCGCCGGCTCGTGACGCGAAGGCCTGCGTAGATGGCCGCCGCGAGCACGGGCGTCACGAGCGCTCCCCACGTGGCACCCCATGGCTGGCCCGATTCGATCAGCCCGATGCCGACCGCTGCGGAGACGAGCCAGGCCGCGACGCCCGGCGCCGAGATCGAGCGGAATCGGCGGTCAGGCAGCCCCGCAGGATCAGCGCCCCGGCCAGTGGCACGCCCCAGGGCGAGGTGGGTCAGGGCGATCCCGACCCACCCGGTGACGAGCGCTCCCTGCCAGGCGAGGGCTACGAGCAGGTACTGGACAACCGGCAGGAGCATGAGGGCGAAGATGATCGCAGAGGTGATGAACGCCCAGACGAGCCGCGGGAGGCGGATCCGCAGGGTGCGTTCGGCGACCTCGCGCAGGTTGGACGCGCCGAGGGCGTAGTTCGCAGTGTTGATGCGGGTCTGGGACACGAAGGCGAGCAGCAGGCCGAGGGGCCCCATCATCGTGACAAGCCCCGCGGCGACACCTGTCTCCGTGGACTGGAGCCCAGGGATCGTGAACGTCAAGAAGATCCCGACCACGGCGTTGAGGCCGAACGCGAGGGTGTAGAAGAGCCAGCCGAAGGTCCACCGGCCGTGGAACGCGACGTCCTGCGGGCGCCCTAGAGCGGCGAAGTCCATGGTGTACATCATCATGATCCATACGCCCATGTAGGCCGCGAAGCAGGCCAGCCACCCCGGGCCTCCTGAGGCGACGGGGAGGAAGGCCGTGGTGTGCGAGAGCCAGTCGCCCGAGACCCCATACGCGGTGCCGGCCCACACGACGGCGACGGCGAGTCCTCCCCAGTAGAGCGGCAGGAGGAGGCCGTTGACCTTGTCGAGACGACGCTGTATGCCGCCCGAGACCAGCGGAGTCGTGTACAGGACCACGATGGCCGACCACAGAGCGAGGTCGCCGCCGAACTGCGCCTGGAACGCGAAGGCGAGGATCGATCCTTCGAACACGGCGTAGTAGATGGCCGTGGCCGCGAAGATGAGGGTCGCCAAGAGTGCCCCCGCGCGGCCCAGGAGGGTCCGCGAGAACTGGTGGACCGTCAGTCCGTGCCGGAGGGCGTAGGCGGACAGGATCCTGTTGACGGCGCCGTAGACCACGATCGTCAGGACGAGGCCGATGAGGGCGTCGGCTGTGCCGTACGCAAGGGCGAGGGCGGCGCCGATGTAGACGAAGAACATGGCGCTCACGAGCCCGTACCAGGCCATGGCGAGGGAGCCACGGCCCATCCGGGCATCAGATGCTGGCTGGGGCTGCGTGGACTGCTGGTCCGATGACTGCTGGTCCGGTGACTGCTGAACTGGGGAAGCGGGCATGGAAGCCTCCGCGGTCGGGTGGTTCTGTGAATGGGATGGTCAAGCGGGCGCGGCTGAAGAGCAACCGGGCACGGCTGAAGAGGGGGTGCGGGGGAACGGACCCCGCACCCCCGGTCTGAGGGGGCCGGTGCCCCGGCCTGAGGGGACGGGCGCTAGCGCGTCATGTCCAGGACGCGGCTGAGCGGCGCCGCATGAGCTCGCGGTACTGCGCGGTCGTGTCGGGGAACAGCTCGCCGGTACCCCAGTCGAGGATGACGCCGTGGCGGCGGATCACATCGAGCATCGGCAGCTCGCCGCTGCGGTAGCGCACGGCAACGCCATCGGCATCGTCCTCAAGCCAGTCGCGCCGGTGCGCGCGGATGCAGTTACGCGCGGCTGCAGTGGCGTGGTCATCGATCTCGTAGAGGTCCAGCTCGGGATCAACGGCGCGAATCACGACGCCGTAGTCCCTCTCCGCCCGTCCGATCGACACGTACCCGTCGATCACATCCTCGAGCACGGCCGCGGGGTCGCGCTCGAGCGGGTCCCCGAAGCCTCCGCCGCCGGCCGAGGGCCGCGTGAAGGAGTCGCCGGGTGCGACCGGGACGGAGGAGAAGTTCGAGCCCAGGAACCGCTCGTCGGGGGTGCCCTTGTTGAGCCATACGCCGTGGGGGATGGACGGCAGCCCGCCCTCGATGCCCCACGTGACGGACCGGGCCCGGTCGCAGCAGTAGCTCATGACGGTCGAGGAAGCGTCGGTGAGCATGCCGCCCTTCTCGATGCCGCATCCACCGCGGAAGCGGCCGGGGCCACCGGAGTCGGTGGCGATCGCGTGCATCGTGGTCAGGACGGGGGAGAGCCGCTCCTGGCCCTCGACGGGCTGGACCGCAAGGCCCGGCCCGAAGACCGGCGCGGTGGCACTGGCGCCGTCCTTGGAGGCCCGGCCGCCCCAGCCACCGGCCATCCAGTCGTACCACATGAAGTACGGGCTGTCGGAGGTCCGTGCGTCCCGCCCGCCCACCAGGAGGTACTCCAGGTTGAACGCGCAGGCCATGGCCCGCTCGGGCATGACCTGTGACCACAGCTCGAAGATCCCGTTCATGAGCTTCTCGTACGGCCCCGAGCAGAAGCCGGTCACGGCGTGCGGCCAGCCCGCGTTGACCACTGTCCCCTCGGGCCCGATGTCCGCCGTCACGGCAGCATAGAAGCCCGAGTTGAGCGGCACGTCAGGGAAGAACGTCTTGGTGCCGGCGTAGATTGCCGAGAACGTGGTCCCGTAGCCGGAGTTCAGGAACGTGTCCACGGCCTGGGCAGAGCCGGCGAGGTCGTAGTGGATGCCCGTGCCGTCGAGTGTCAGCTTGATCCGGATCGGCACGAGCCCCTCAGGCTTGCCGGGGTCGAAGTCAATGTAGTCGACCGTCTCCCACTCGCCGCGGGGAAGGGACTCGAGCTTCTTCAGCACGGTGCGCTGGACGTAGTCCTGGGTCTCCTGCATCGCATCGATGACGGTCTGGCGCGAATACTTCGCGACGAGGCGCAGCACCTCGCGCTCGCAGACGGCAGTGGCCTCGGACTGGGCGTGGAGGTCCCCCATGGCCTGCCGTGGCGCTCGGGTGTTGGAGACGAGGAGCTGGGCGACGTCGTGCAGGAAGACGCCCTCGCGCCAGATGCGCACGGGGGTGATCCGCAGTCCTTCGCCGAAGTGCTCCTTCGCGTTGACATCGAAGGACCCGGGGACGTTGCCGCCGATGTCCGCCCAGTGGCCCTTGTTCTGCGCGAAGGCGATGATCTGCCCGTCGGCGAAGATCGGGCGGATGAAGCTCACGTCGTTGAAGTGTGTGCCGCCGCGGTACGGGTCATTGATCGCGAAGACGTCGCCCGGGTTGATGTCGGTGCCGAACTCCTCGAGGACCGCCTGGCACTGGAAGTGCAGCGTGCCGACGTGGACGGCGATGTCGCCGCTGCCCTGCATGACTGTGTTGCCGCGGGCGTCGCACAGTGCCGAGGAGAAGTCGCGCGAGTAGATGACGAACGAGTAGCAGGTCCGCAGGATCTGCTCGCTCATGAGGTCAACGCTCGTCGCGAAGGCGTTCTTGAGGACCTCGAAGGTCACAGGGTCGAGCCGGTCGGATCGCTTGGGTGCTGGCGTGGGAGCCAGGGTGCTGTGGGTCATCTCAGGCCTCCCGGGTGCGGGTGTTCAGGTGGATGCGGATGTTGAGCCACTCGTCGATCTCCGCGACCGTGCCCGGCGGGACGACCGTCGTGGAGTCGAGCTGCTCGACGATCGCCGGGCCAGCGAACGTGGCGCCGGCGGGCAGGAGCGCGCGGTCGTAGACGGGCGTCTCGACCCAGCCGGCCTCGCCGAAGTAGACGGGCCGGTGCGATGCCGGGTCGCCCGGCTCTTGGACGAGTTCGACGGCGGGGCGGAAGCTCGGCTTGGGCGTCTTGCCGACCGCGGTGAGCTGCAGCTGGTAGATCTCGACGGGCTGCTCGTCCTGGCGGAAGGCGAACTCCCGCTCGTGCTGCTCGTGGAACGTCTCGATCGCGGTCTCGAGGGCGCCCGGGCCAGAGCCCATGGGCACGGCGAGCGAGCGCCACTGGCCGTGGTACCGCATCGAGATGAGCCGTGCCAGGACGGTGTCCTCCTCCGCGACGCCTTCGTGGCGCAGCCGGGCGCGGGCCTCGCCCTCGAGGGCACGGAACGAGGTCTCGAGGTCGTCCGGGTCCGCGTCGGCGGCCATCGCGGTATACATCGTGGAGAGGTCGTGGCGGATGTCCACGAGGAGGCACCCGAGGGCGGAGGTGACGCCGGGACTCGGGGGCACGACGACGGTGGGGATGTTGAGCTCCCGGGCCACTTCGGCTCCGTGGAGCGCGCCGGCCCCGCCGAAGGCGATGAGGGCGAAGTCGCGGGGGTCGTAGCCGCGGCGGATCGAGATGAGCCGCACGGCGTCGGCCATGTTCGCGTTCGCGACGGCCAGGATCGCGTGCGCGGCGTCCTCCTCGGCCATGCCGAGGGGCTCGGCGATGACGGAGCGGACCGCCTGACGGGACAGCTCGCGGTCGAGGGTCTTGGCGCCGCCGGCCAGCGTGGTGCCGAGGCGGTTGAGCAGGACGTTCGCGTCGCAGTTGGTCGGCTGCTTGCCGCCCGTGCCGTAGCAGGCCGGCCCCGGGTCGGCGCCCGCGGACTGGGGTCCGTTGCGCAGCGAGCCCGCGATGTCGATGTGGGCGAGCGAGCCCCCGCCGGCGCCGATGGTGAGGACCTCGATGCTCGGGAAGACGATCGGGTGGCCGTACTCGACCTGCCACTCCTTCGTCACGCGCAGCTCGCCGCCGGAGACGAGGGCGATGTCCGTCGACGTGCCGCCCATGTCGAGCCCGACGGCGTTGTCGTAGCCGCACTGCTGGGCGATGTGCTTCGCCGCGATTGCGCCGGCCGCGATGCCCGAGGCCGCGAGGCGCACCGGGTACTTGCGCACCATGCGAGGGGTCATCGAACCGCCGCCCGAGTGCAGGAGGAGGAGATCGCCGTCGTACCCGCCCTCCGCGAGCTGCTCCGAGAGCCGGTCCACGTAGCCCGTGACGAGCGGAGCGAGGACGGCGTTGGAGACGGCCGTGTTGAAGCGGTCGTGCTCGAACATCTCGGGGAGGATCTCGGCCGACGTCGAGACCGTCGCCTCGGGCAGTTCCTCCTCGAGGATCTCGCGCATGCGGATCTCGTTGGCGGGGTTGGCGTAGGAGTTCAGGAAGCACACCGCGACGGTCGTCGCGCCGCGGCGCCGCAGGAGCCGGGCCAGGGTGCGCGCCTCCTCCTCGTCGAGGGGCGCGATCACCTTGCCCTCGAAGTCCACGCGCTCGGTGACTTCGAACCGGTCCCGCCGGCGGATGTAGGGGCCGCTCACGTCGTTGTAGGCGTCCCAGAGGTCGTCCTTGGTGCCGTCCCGGATCTCGATGACGTCGCGGAAGCCGCGTGTCGTCACCATGGCCGCCGCCGGGAAGTTCCGCGTGATGAGGGCGTTCGTCGCCACGGTCGTACCGTGCGAGAAGAGCGAGACGTCGGCCAGGTCGATCTCGGCCCGTTCGACGCCGTTCATGACCGCGACCATCGGGTCGGCAGGCGTCGAGGGGACCTTGGTGACGCGCATCGTGCGCGTCGTCTCGTCGAAGATGCAGACGTCGGTGAACGTTCCGCCGACGTCGACGGCAACTCGTACGTTGGTCATCTGTAATTCCTCCAGAAGGGGAGTGGGGATGCATCCCAGAGTCCACTGTGACCCGCGTCTCTGTCACTGGCGGAATTGAAGAGCGCCAGCGCCTGTGTTGTGATTCTCACAAACGAGCCGGACTGGCGCCGGAAGGGACCCGAATGATGGACGACGACGAGCCCAGCACCGCAGGGGGTCTGCCCTCCGTGGGCCTGCCCGCCGTGACCCTGCCAGCCGTGACCCTCGGCGACGTGCTGGCCCAGCCCGACCTCGACCTCGCTGCCGTCGTCCCCGGAGAGCCCTCCCTGGTCGTGCGCTCGGCGCACTCGAGCGAGATCGACGATCCCGGTCGATGGCTCGAACCGGAATCCGTCATGCTGACAACCGGCCTGCGGCTCGTCGGCGTCGAGACGGACGGGGAAACAGCGCGGCGGCTCGTCGAGGGCCTCAAGCGGGCACGCGTCGTCGCGCTCTTCTTCGGGGTCGGGGTGAACTTCTCGCACGTGCCGGCGGCCCTCGTAGCCGCCTGCCGGGCCGCAGGGCTCCCGCTGTACGAGGTCGGCGCGGAGGTCCCGTTCTACCGGGTCGAGAACTACATCAACGCATCCGCCGGCGCCCCCGAGGCATACCAGCTGCGGCGCGCCGTCCGGCTGACGAACGAGCTCGTCGACTCGCTCTCGAGCGAGGAGCCCACCAAGGCGCTCGTCGCTCGGCTCGCCTCGCTCGCCCGGGGAACGGCGGTACTCTACGGGCCGACCGGAAGGACGGTCGAGTCGACGGGCGCCGGGCCCCTCCAGCTCATCTGGGCGGAGCTGCAGCAGCGGCGCTGGTCCGGGCCGGCGTTCGAGATCGGCCGCTGGACCGTCATGGGCCGTTCCGTCGCCCTGCGCGGCAACATGTACATCATCGCGATCGCGAGCCGCACCCCGGGCGCCGTCGTCGAGCTCGGATCCATGCTCCTGGAGACGGCGCAGCGGCTCCTCGGCGGCATCAACGCGATCAACCGGCTCGCCGTCTCGAGGCAGCGGCACGAGGGCGTCCAGCTGCTGACGGACCTCCAGGACGGCATCCCGCTCGGGCGTGAGCAGCGGTACTGGGAACGGCTCGAGCCGTTCCTCTTCCGGCCGTTCGCGCCCGTGCGGGCCCTCGTGGCGCGCAGTGTCGACGGCCGCGCGCTCGACGGCGGTGCGATCCAGTCGCTGCTCGAAGGCGCCGAGAAGCAGACGCTCGGGCTCCTTCTGGCCGAGAGCGGGCGCTCGCCCGCGGCACCGCCCGGCTTCACAGCCCTCGTCGCGGACGGTCCCGGGCTCGAACCCTGGACCGCCGCCGCGTCGTCGCGCGCATCGCTCGGCCTCTCGGAGCCATTTACGGACCTTTCCGCGGCGCCGGACGCGTTCGGCGAGGCGGAAGCGGCGGCGGAGATCGCCGTCGAACGCCTGGGAGTGGGTGCCCAGGGAAGTCCTGGGCTCGGCGCTGTCGTGAAGATCGACGACGTCGACCCCGCCTCGTGGCTCCTAGCCCGCCGGCGCTCCCGGCGGGACCGGGACAAGGTGGCGCGGTACGCCGCCCCGCTGCGTCGCGACCCCGAGCTCCTCGCGACCATCGTGAGGTACCTTGCACGCGGCATGGACGTCGCTGCGACCGCCGGTGACCTGTTCGTGCACGGGAACACGGTGCGGTACCGGCTGCGCAAGGCGGAGGACCTGCTCGGAGGGAGCCTGACGGACGCGGCCGTCGTGGCGAACCTGTACCTGTCGCTGCGGGGGGAGATCGAGGGAGCGAAGCACGAGAGCGCTCAAAGGGAGGATCAGCAGCGCGAGAAGCCCGTCGGGGAGCCGGACTGATCTGGCTTCCCAGACGGGCTTCCTGCGCGCGCGCGTGGATTGCATCGGGCGCGTCGTGCACTACCCCCGCAGGTAGACCGTGGTGGTGTGGGTGAAGAACTCCTTTGCCGCGCCGCCCTGTTCCTTGGGCCCGTACCCGGACTTCTTCGCCCCGCCGAAGGGCACGTGCGGGTCGGCGCCGGCGGATTCGGAGTTCACGTGCAGGATGCCGACGTCGAGGGCGTCCACCGCGTCCAGCGCGGTGGCGATGTCCTGCGTGAACAGGGCCGCGGAGAGCCCGAACTCGCAGTCCTCGGCGAGGGCGAACGCCTCTTCGGCCGACGCCGCACGGCGTACCGCGAGCACTGGCCCGAACAGCTCCTCGCGCCAGACCGAGCTCTCGGCATCGACTTCGAGGACCGTCGCCGGCACGAACGCGGAGGGTGAGACGCCGCCGTCAGACACCTGCCCGCGGTAGGCGACCCGTGCGCCGTCGGCCTCCGCGGCGGCGACGGCCGCGCGGACGGAGCGGGCGGCGTCGCCCGTGACGAGCGGCCCCATGTGCACGGTCGGGTCGCTGGGGTCGCCTACGCGCCACGTGTCCAGACGCGCCGCGAGCCTGGCGAGGAACTCGTCGGCGATCTCCTCGGCGACGACGAGACGCGAGGTCGCGGTGCACTTCTGCCCGCTCGAGCGGAAGGCGCCGAAGAGCACCTGCTCGGCGGCGAGGTCCAGGTCCGCGTCCGCGAGCACGATCGCGGCGTTCTTCCCGCCCATCTCGCCCTGGAACGGGACGCCGCGCGAGGCAGCCTCGCCAGCGAGCATGCGGCCCACGCCCGTGGACCCCGTGAAGGAGAGCCCGTCCAGCTCCGGGTGCCGCACCAGCTCGGTGCCGAGCGCGCCCGGCCCGATGAGCAGGTTGAGCACGCCGCCCGGCATGCCCGCGGCCGCCAGCGCCGACTCGAGCGCCTCGGCGAGGCGCACCGCCAGCAGCGGCACGGTCGACGCCGGCTTCCACACCACCGCGTTCCCGTACACGAGGGCGGGCGCGATCTTCCACGCCGGGATGGCGATTGGGAAGTTGAACGGCGTCACGATCCCCACGACGCCGAGCGGCTTGCGCGTGACGAGGATCCGCTCGCCGCGGCGCGGGGACGCGAAGTGCTCGCCGGCCACGCGGTCGCCCTCGCCGGCGTAGTAGCGCAGGATCTGCGCCGCGCGCAGCACCTCGCCCCGCCCCTCCGCGAGCGTCTTGCCCTCCTCCTGGGTGAGCTCGAGGCCGAGCTCGTCCGCGCGCTCCTCGAGGTCCGCGGCGGCGCGGGCCAGGACGGAGCCGCGCTCGTGGATCGGCGTGCGTGCCCACTCGCGCTGGGCGGCGCGGGCCGCGCGCATGGCGCGGTCGACGTCGCCGGGGACGGCTTGGGTGCCTTCCGCCACCACCTGCTCGGGGTGGGCCGGGTTACGGGAGGCGAGCGGGGCGCCGTCGCCCGTCACCCACTCGCCGCCGATGAGGAGCCGCAGCTGCGGTGGTTGAGCGGAGCGAAGCGGAGTCGAAACCCGCGCTGTGTCGGTCCCCGCGCTCACCGGAAGGCCGCCTCTCCGGTGAGCTGCTGGCCGAGGATGAGGGTGTGGACCTCGTCGGTGCCTTCGTAGGTGCGCACGGACTCGAGGTTGTTGGCGTGGCGCAGCGGCGAGTGCTCGAGCGTGATGCCGTTGCCGCCGAGGATGGTGCGGGCCTCGCGGCAGATCTCGATGGCCTCGCGGCAGTTGTTGAGCTTCCCGACGGAGATCTGGTGGTGGGCGAGCTTGCCGGCGTCCTTGAGCCGGCCCAGGTGCAGGGCCAGGAGGAAGCCCTTGTTGATCTCCAGGGCCATGTCCACGAGCTTGGCCTGGGTGAGCTGGTACCCGGCAAGGGGCCTGCCGAACTGGAGGCGCTCCTTGGAGTAGGCGAGGGCGTCCTCGAAGGCGTCGCGGGCGGCGCCCATGGCGCCCCAGATGATGCCGTAGCGGGCCTCGTTCAGGCAGGAGAAGGGGCCCTTGAGCCCGGTGACGTCCGGCAGGACGGCGTCGTGGGGGAGGCGGACCTCATCGAGCTCGATCTCGCACTGGATCGAGGCGCGCATGGAGAGCTTGGGCTCGATGGGGGTGGCGGTGTAGCCGGGGGTGTCTGTGGGGACGACGAAGCCGCGCACGCCGCGCGGGTCTCCGTGTTCGCCGGTCTGGGCCCAGATCACTGCGACCTGGGCGACGTTCGCGAGGCCGATCCAGCGCTTCTTCCCGGTGAGGATCCAGTCGGCGGTGTCCCCGGAGCCGTCGCGGCGGGCGTGGGTGGTCATGGAGCCGGGGTCGGAGCCGGCGGTGGGCTCGGTGAGGCCGAAGCAGCCGATCGCCTCGCCGGCGGCCATCTGCGGCAGCCACTGGGCCTTCTGCTCCTCGGAGCCGTGCTTGTGGATCGCGGACATGGCCAGGGAGCCCTGGACGGAGACGAACGTGCGCAGGCCGGAGTCGCCGGCCTCGAGCTCCGCCCCGGCGAGGCCGTACTCCACGGCGGAGCGGCCGGCGCAGCCGTAGCCGTGCAGGTGCATCCCGAGCAGGCCGAGCCTTGCCATCTCGGGGACGATCTCGAGTGGGAAGTGCGCGGCCTCGTACCAGCGGGCGATGTTCGGCTTGATCTGCTCCTTCACGAACGCCCGCACCGTGTCGCGGAGGGCGAGTTCCTCCGGCGTCAGGAGCGAGTCGAAGGAGATCAGGTCGGCGGGGTCGGGGAGGCGGCGGGTGGCCAGGTCAGAGACGGCGGTGTCCATGCCCGTCAGGCTAGCGGTGGCAGTCATCGGTAAGGTCCTTTCACGTTGCGGGGTCATTGGCGGCCGGTTGTGGGGTCCCTGGCGGCCGGTTGTGGGGTCCCTGGCCGTGACCAGAGACTCCAGAACGCCCCGCCAAGGACCCCACAACACCCAGAAGGGCGAGTGGGAGCGGTGGCGCGGCTACTCGCGGAGCCAGCGCACGACGTCGGCCGTGTCCGCTCCCAGCGCGGGCGGGGCTTGGGTGCGGGGCGGCAGGGGCGGGGTCCAGGTGATGGGGTGGCGGACCTGCCGGCCCACCGCCGCCCCCGAGCGGTCACGGACCTCGACCGTGGGTGCGAGGCCGAGGGACTCGGCGTAGTCGAGCCCCTCCCCGATCCCGGCCACGCGCCCGCAGGGGACACCGAGGCCGGCGAGCTTGTCCTGCCACACCTCGGCCGAGGCCGTCGAGAGCCCGGCCTCGAGCAGCGGGACGAGCTCGGCCCGGTGGGCCACCCTCGCGGCGTTCGTCGCGAACCGCGGGTCCGCGGCGAGCTCGGGGGACCCGATCGCCTCGCACAGTCGGGCGAACTGCCCGTCGTTCCCGGCGGCGACGGCGAGCGGCGCGTCCGCGGTCGCGAGCAGCTGGTACGGCACGATCGAGGGGTGGTCGTTGCCCATCCGCCGCGGGGTGGCCCCGGCGCCGAGGTACGCCTGCCCCTGGTTCGCGAGCGCGCCCTGGAGGGAGGAGAGCAGGTTCACCTCGACCCGCCGGCCGCGGCCCGTGCAGGCCCGCTCGGCGAGTGCCGCCAGGATGCCGATCGTCGCGTCCTTGGCCGTGAGCACGTCCACGACGGCGACTCCAACCTTGGTGGGTCCCGCACCCGGCTCGCCATCGGCTGCGCCGGTGATGGACATCAGCCCGCCGAGGGCCTGGACGATGAAGTCGTACCCCGGCAGGTCCCGCCCGCCGAAGGACCCGAACCCGGAGATCGAGGCGTACACGAGCCGCGGGTTCTCCGCAGCGAGGGATTCGTATCCGAGCCCGAGCTTCTCGAGGCCGCCGGGCTTGAAGTTCTCCACGAGCACGTCGGCCCGCAGCGCCAGTTCCCGAGCCAGGGCGCGGCCCTCCGAATCGGCCAGGTCCAGCTCGACCGATTCCTTGTTCCGGTTCACGCTCTCGAAGTAGGTTGCCCCCGTCGCGGAGAAGGGCGGGCCCCAGTGCCGGGTGTCGTCCCCGGTGCCCGGCCGCTCGACCTTGACGACCCGCGCCCCCAGATCCGCGAGCGTCATCGTCGCCAGCGGCCCCGCGAGCACCCGCGAGAAGTCTGCGACGAGGATTCCCGCGAGCGGGGCTGTGCCCGGAGCGCGGCCCCCCGTTTGGGACGGAACCCCGCGCTGTGGCGCGTGGTCCTGTCCGAAGGAAGGGGCGCCGTCGGCCGGCTCGGTGATGCACGACGCCGCGGGGCCGCCTCCCGCCGGCACCTCACCGCCGGCACGGCCCGGCATCGCGGTCATGACAGCGCCTCCCGCACCGCAGCCTCGAGCACCGCCAGGCCCTCATCGAGGACCTCGGGCTCGATGCCGAGCGGCGGCAGGAGCCGGATGACGTTACCGTGCGTCCCGCAGGTGAGCGTCAGGACGCCGGCGGCGTTGGCGGCGGCGGAGGCGGCCTTCGCGAGGTCGGCGCGGGGGCCGGAGGCGTCGCCGAACTCGATCGCCATCATCGCGCCGCGTCCGCGCACGGACACGACGCCGTCGAGCGCAAGGAGCGGCTCGAACCGTTCGCGCACCGCCTTCTCGACGGCGCGGGCCCCGGCGAGGAGGGCGCCGTCCTCGAGGAGCTCGAACACGGCGAGGGCTGCCTCGCACGCGACCGGGTTGCCCGCATAGGTTCCCCCGAGGCCGCCCGCGTGGACGGCGTTCATGAGCTCGGCGCGCCCGGTCACGGCCGAGAGCGGGAGGCCCGCACCGAGCGCCTTGGCCGAGAGGGTGATGTCCCCGGCGATCCCGTCGTGCTCGGAGGCGAACAGCGTGCCGGTCCGACCCATGCCGGCCTGGATCTCGTCGATCACGAGGACGATCCCGTGGCGCGTCGCGAGCTCCCGCAGCCCCGCGAGGAAGCCCGGGGCGTGGACCACGAACCCGCCCTCGCCCTGGATCGGCTCGATGACCATGGCGGCGAAGGTCTCGGGGCCCGCCGAGGAGAGGACCTCCTCGACGCCGGCCAGGGCCTGGGCAACGAAGGCCGCTGTCCGGTCCGCCTCGCCCGCAGCCGACGGCGCGAGGTGCGCGGGCGCCGTCGGGCCCCGGAAGACCGAGCCCGGGAGCGGGCCGAAGGTGATGCGGTACGGGTTCTCCTTGGCGGTCATGGCCATGGTGAGCTGGGTGCGCCCGTGGTAGGCCTCGTCGAACACGAGGACGTTGGGCCTGCGGGTTGCCGAGCGGGCGATCTTGATGGCGTTCTCCACGGCCTCGGCCCCGGTGGAGAAGAGCGCGGTGCGCTTCTCGAAGTCGCCCGGGGTGTGCTCGTTGAGCCAGCGGCAGACCTCCACGAACGAGGAGTACTCCGTGACCATGAAGCACGTGTGCGTGAACCGGGACAGCTGCGCAGCAGCCCGCTCGGCGACGCGGGGGTTCGCGGCCCCGACGCTCGTCACGGCGATGCCGGCCGCGAAGTCGATGATCCGGTTCCCGTCTACGTCGACGAGCAGCGATCCCTCCGCCCGGTCGATGAACACCGGCAGCGTCACGCCGAACCCGTCCGTGACGTGGCGGCGGCGCTCGGCCTCGAGCTCGCGGGAGCGCGGTCCGGGCAGTTCCGTGGCGAGGCGCCGGGCGCGCGGGGCGACGGCGGCTGCGGAGGATGGGGCGACGGCGATGTCAGTCATGGATCTCTCCCGGTCATGGAAGGCTGTGTGGTTGAGACCACACTAGGGACCGCGCGACGCCCAGTCTGTGGATGTTATGACCCATACTGGGGTCTCATGAGACCTACTGCACAAACCGAATGTGTGCGAGGGGCACGCGCGGCGGCGCAGCCCGGCGGGGCTGGGGTCCCCGCGTCCGCTCCTGCTCGGTTTGCCGCCCGGCGACCCGCGCGCCGCGGCGTGTCCCGCCGCGACACGCCGGTGCTCGTCCTCCGAACTGAGCAGAACCGGACGCGGCGATGATCACCCTCGCTCAGCTCGCGGACGCCGCCCGCGGGGACCTCGTCCCGTACTGGCCTGTCCCGCTGCCGCGCGTGGAGCTGACGGGAGTCCACGTCTCGGAGCTCGAGGACCCGACCGTGTTCCTCGACGGAGGCGAGCTGCTCCTGACCGTCGGGATGCAGCTGGCCGGGCGCGACGGGGCCGAGCGCGCCGAGGCGGCCACCGCCTACGTGCGGCGCCTCGTCGAGGGGCGCGTCGCCGCACTCGGCCTGGGCCTCGGGTCCGGCCACAGCATGGTGCCCGACGAACTCCGGGCGGCGTGCGTCGAGGCCGGCCTGCCGCTGCTGACGGTTCCGCGGGAGTCGCCGTTCCTGGCGGTGTCGCGTGCGTACTGGGAGCTGGTCCGCCGTGGGGGAGAGGCGGAGCTCACCGCCCTGCTCGGCCTCCAGGTCGCGCTCACCCGTGCAGCGTCGAAGGGCGACGCCGAGCCCGCCATCGTGCGCGAGCTCGCCCACGCTCTCGGCACCTGGGTGGCCTACCTGCCGGAAGGCGAGAAGGCGCCGTCGTGCGCGGGGCCCGGAGGACCGGACGACGCCCCAGCGGGCCTGCTGGCCGAACTCGCCCGGGAGGCGGCTGCCCTCCGCGCCGCCGGCCGCGGCGCGACCGCGACGCTCGAGCTCTCCTCAGGGCCGGCCGCCCTGTACCCGCTCTCCGACAGCCGTTCCGGCGGGGCGTACCTCGCGCTGGGCCGCGGCGGGCAGCTGGCCCCCGCGGAGCGGCACCTGTTCCTCACGGCCTCGACCCTCCTCGCCCACCGGGCTGCCGGCCTGCGCCGGGCCGAGGAGGAGCGGACGCGCAGCGACGGGATGCTCGTCGCCCTCGTCCTCGGGGGGCATGACGACGCCGCGCGTCTCCTGGCCGACCAGATGGGAACCCCGCTGCCGGAGTCGGCGTACCTCGCGGTCCTCGACGCCGCGCCCCGTCGCGGCGGTCCCAGCCTCCCCGGTGAGGCGCTCGCGTTCGAGCTCGGCGGCCTCCTGTACGTCCTCCTGCCCACCGACACCCCGCGGCCGCGGCTCGCACCCGGGTCCCGCGGTGCCTGGGGCGGCCCGGTGCCGCTGCGCCGGGTGCGGGAGATCGTCGGGCAGGTGGCGGATGCCGCCGGGCAGGCCCCCGCGGGCACGCTGGTGCGCGTGGGGCACGGTCTCGAGCTCCCCGCGGACGAATGGGCCAAGGCGCTGGCCGACGCGGGCGGCGAGCTCCTCCCGACCGTGCGGGCGTACCTGAAGAACCGGGGCCAGTGGGAGGGGACGGCGCGGGACCTCGGGGTGCACCGCAACTCCGTCCGCAACCGGATCGCCCGGGCCGGCGAGCTGCTCGGCGTCGACCTCGACGATCCCGACGTCGCGGCGCACCTCTGGCTCGCGCTCCGCTGACGGGCGGCGGGCGAAGGGGCTCACAGGAGGGCCCAACGTCCCGGTGTCCGCCTACGCGTGACGGACGACACTTGGCACAGGATGGCAAACGGTGCCAAAAGCACGCCTTTCCGGGCGCATAGTTGAAGAATCAACCATTAAGGCGGCAGCCGCTCCAGCGAGGAGTTGTCATGGCAAGCACCACCCCAGCCCCAGCCCGGACCACCTACCAGGGCAACGACAAGTTGCTCTTGGGAATCGTGCTCGGCGTCATCACCTTCTGGCTCTTCGCCGGCACGATGGGAACCGTCGCCCCGAACATCCTCGCCGACGTCAACGGCCCCTATTCGGACCCTGTCGCGAAGACCTGGAACAGTCCGTTCGTCGGCGTGGACGCAATGAACCTCGCGGTGTCCATCACGGCGCTCTTCTCCGGCATGTTCATCGTGGTCGCCGGCGGGCTCGCGGACCGTGTGGGCCGCGTGCGCATCAGCCTCATCGGCAACGGGCTCGGCATCCTCGGCTCGCTCATGATCGTCCTCGCTACGGGGCCGCTCGCGCTGCCGCTCATGCTCGGCGGCCGTGCCGTCCAGGGCCTTTCCGCGGCGTGCATCATGCCCGCGACGATGGCCCTCGTGAAGACCTACTGGGACGGGCCCGGGAGGCAGCGCGCGGTGTCCATGTGGTCGATCGGCTCATGGGGCGGGTCCGGGCTCGCCGCCATCTTCGGCGGCTACGTCTCGACCCTCGTGAACTGGCGCTGGATCTTCATCGCCTCGATCGTCATCTCGGTCATCTCGATCCTGCTCCTGCGCGGCACGCCGGAGAGCAGGGTGGCCCAGACCGGCGAGGCCTTCAGGTTCGACCTCCCGGGCGTGGCGGTGTTCATGGTCTCGATGCTCGCGCTCATGATCGTGCTGATCTTCGGGGCGAAGATCGGCTGGGCGTCCCCGATCACGCTGGGACTGGCCGTCGTCGCCGTCGTGGGCCTGGCCTTCCTCGTGCGGATCGAGCGGCGGGCTCCCAAGCCGTTCATCGACTTCGCCCTCTTCTCGAATCGCACGTTCACCGGCGCGACGATCTCCAACTTCCTGCTCAACGGCACGATCGGCCTGCTCATCGTCACCCAGCAGCTGCTCCAGCTCGCCGGCGGGATGAAGGCCTCGGACGCTGGCCTGCTGACCCTCGGCTACGCGGTTACGATCATCGCGTTCATCCGCCTCGGCGAGAAGCTCCTCCAGCGCTTCGGGCCCCGGCAGCCGATGATCTGGGGCTCGCTCATCGTCATGCTCGCGGTCCTGCTGCTCATGCCCACCAACCTCCTGCTGGGCACGTACTCGTGGCTCGCCGTCGCCGCCTACGCGCTGTTCGGCCTCGGCCTCGCGTTCTACGCGACCCCGTCCACCGATGCCGCCCTGGCGAACCTCCCGGCCAACCAGGCCGGCGCGGGCGCGGGCATCTACAAGATGGCCTCGTCGCTGGGCAGCGCCATCGGCGCCGCAATCTCCCTCGCGCTGTTCACGGCCTTCGGGACCGGTGGCGCCGCCCAGTTCGTGGGCGACGTGCTCATCAACCAGGGCCGCACCGACAATACGGCGCTGCGCCAGGCCGCCGTCGTCGCCCTCGCCTTCAACCTGCTCATGGTCATCGTCGCGATCGTCTCGATCATGGTCACCGTCCCGAAGGGCAGGGAACAGGCAGAGCCGGCGAAGTGAGGGGCGGAGTAGTCTCAGTCCGACAGCCCCTGCTGCAGCAAGGAGAAGGCCATGGCATCTGCTGAATCCGCACGCACCATCCTTTCCGGCCAGGCGGCGATCGCCGACTGGCAGGAGTCGCTCTACAAGGACTTCCACCTCAATCCCGAGCTGAGCCACCAGGAGGTCCGCACCTCCGGGATTGTCGCCGAGCAGCTCGGGGATTCCGGGTACGAGGTCCACCAGGGCATCGGCGGCACGGGCCTCGCGGGAGTCCTCAGCAACGGCGAGGGCCCCACGGTCCTCCTGCGCGCGGACATGGACGCCCTGCCCGTCGCCGAGGCCACGGGCCTGGACTACGCGAGCCAGGCGACGGCGACGGACGAGACGGGGAAGCAGACGCCGGTCATGCACGCGTGCGGGCACGACGCCCACACGGCCTGCCTCCTCGGCGCCGCCAGGCTCTTCGCCCAGGAGCGCGGCGCCTGGTCCGGGACGCTCATCGCGCTGTTCCAGCCCGCGGAGGAGCTCGGCGACGGTGCGCAGACCATGGTCGACGGCGGTCTGGTCACCACAGTGCCGAAGCCCGACGTCGCCCTCGCCCAGCACATCCTCGTGCACCCCGCCGGAACCGTGAGCACGTACGCGGGCGCGTTCCTCTCCATGGCGGACAGCATCCGCGTCACGCTCTACGGCCGCGGCAGCCACGGATCCATGCCGCACCTGTCGATCGACCCGGCCGTGCTGGCCTCGATGGTCGTGGTGCGGCTGCAGGCGGTCGTCGCCCGCGAGGTCCCGCCGGGCGAGTTCGCCGTGCTGACGGTGGGCCGCATCGCGGTGGGCGCCAAGAGCAACATCATCGACGACCACGCCGTCCTCGAGCTCAACATCCGCACCTACAGCCAGGGGATCCGCGACCAGCTCCTCGCGGCCATCGAGCGCATCGCGAAGGCCGAGTCGGCGGCGTCGGGCTCGCCCCGCGACCCCGAGATCGAGATCTACAACAGCTACCCCCTCACCGACAACGACCCGGGCGTCACCGCCAAGGTCGCCGAGGCGTTCGCGGCGTACTTCCCGCCCGAGGCCGTCGGCGACTACGGGCGCCAGACGGCCAGCGAGGACTTCAGCGACATCCCCACTGCCTTCGGTGTGCCCTACACGTACTGGGGCGTCGGCATGGTCGATCCGGAGGCCTACCGGGCAGCCGAGGCCGCGGGCGAGGTGAGCTCCCTCCCCGCGAACCACTCCCCGAAGTTCGCCCCGGCCCTCGAGCCCACGCTCAGCACCGGCACGGCTGCCCTCGTGGTCGCTGCCTCGGCGTGGCTGGGAAAGGACTGACGGCAAGGACGAAGCATCCAGCCGTCGGAGCCTGCGCAGTGCGGTTCCTCCATCGCGCGATGTGACCTGGATCGCGCATCCTGACGGGGCACTGTGATCGGCACCACGCCGATCGCCCCGGATGGAACGGAGATCCGCATGCAGGCACCTGACAACCTCGCTGCGCCCACCCGAGAAGACCCAGCGGACCGCGCGGCCCCCGGCAGCGGCGCGGTCCGGACGACGGAGTCCGACCCCCGCGCCCGGCTGCGGCCGCGGCACCTGACCATGATCGCCCTCGGCGGCATCATCGGAGCGAGCCTCTTCGTCGGCTCCGGCTCGGTGATCCGCGCGGTGGGACCCGCGGCCCTGCTCTCGTATGCGATCGGCGGCGCCCTCGTCGTCCTCGTCATGCGGATGCTGGGCGAGATGTCCACGAACCGGCCCGTCGTCGGCTCCTTCATGGAGTACGCCCGCGAGGGGCTGGGCAACTGGGCGGGCTTCACCATTGGCTGGCTCTACTGGTACTTCTGGGTCGGGGTCGTGGCCTTCGAGGCGGTCGTCGTCGGACAGATCTTCCACGAGTGGTTCCCGAGCGTCCCGGACTGGACGTTCGCGCTCGCTGGGATGCTCGTGTTCACCTTCACGAACCTCATGTCCCTGCGGTCCTTCGGCGAGACGGAGTTCTGGCTCGCGTCGATCAAGGTGACCACGATCGTCGTGTTCCTCGGCGTCGGCACGCTCTACGTCCTGGGAATCATCCCCGGCTCCACGGGCTCGGTCGCCAACATCACCGACCACGGCTTCATGCCGCACGGCTGGGCTGCGGTGTTCAACGGCGTCGCCGTCGTGATCTTCAGCTACTTCGGCACCGAGATCGTCACGATGGCCGCCGCCGAGTCGGACCAGCCGGCCAAGGGGGTCGCAAGGGCCACGAACACGGTGGTCTGGCGGATCCTGCTGTTCTACGTCGGCTCCGTCGCGATCCTTCTCATGGTCGTCCCCTGGGACGAGCTGCCCGCCAAGGTGAGCCCGTTCGCCTTCGCCTTCGGCCGCTTCGGGCTGCCCGGCGCCGAGCAGGTGATGAACGCCGTCGTGCTCACCGCGGCGCTGTCCGTGCTCAACTCAGGCCTCTACTCGGGCTCCCGCATGCTCTTCGCGCTCTCGAAGCACGGCTACGCGCCGCGCTGGGTGGAGGACCGCAACCGCGCGGGGGTGCCTTGGAAGGCGATTCTGCTCTCGACCGTCGTGGGCTACGTGGCGATCGCGGCGAACTACGTGGCGCCCAAGGACGTCTTCGACTTCATCATGAACTCTGCGGGCTGCGTGGCCCTCTTCGTCTATGCGTTCGTGGCCCTCACGCAGTGGCGCCTGCGCAATCGCATGAGCGACCGGGAGAAGGCCGGGCTGACCCTGAAGATGTGGCTGCACCCGTGGCTGAACGCGGTGGTCCTCGCCGCCGTCGGGCTCATCGTCGTGCTCATGGCGCTCGACCCGGACGCCGCCCCCCAGGTCTGGCTCAGCCTCGGGGCGCTCGGGCTGCTCCTCGTCGTCTACCCGTTCGTGCGGCGCCGCGCCGCCCGGCGCGCGCTCGGAGCGGCTCCCGCGCACGACGGCGGGCGCTCGCCGTCGGCGGCCGGCTCGCCCGAGGCGTAGCCTCCCGCACCCCTGCAGCCGCGTCCCGCTGTCGCGCCATGGCCCCACCCCTGAGTGCGGGCCATGGCGCGATCACGCGATGCGGGCCGTGCTCCCCACGCCGGATGCTGGAGACATGAACGGCATGGCTGTTGAATTCGATCTCGAGACGACCGCGAGCCCCCAGCAGGTACGGGCTGCACTGCTCGACTTCTCTGAGCGCCGCCCTCAGCTGTGGCCCGGGATCGAACCCTCGCTCTACGAGGTGTACTCCGTCGGCGAGACCAGCGCCGAGGTCCGCGAGGGCAGCAGGGGTCCCGGTGGCAACGTGTGGGCCCGCGAGCGCTATGAGTGGTCCCAGGGCGGGGTGCGCTGGACCGTCCAGGCGAGCAACTTCTCGGCTCCCGGCAGCTACGTGGCCGCTGAGATCCGGCCGCGTGCGGCCGGAGGGAGCATCGTCCACGTGACGTGGGACCGGACCGGCACGACCGTGCGGGGGAAGCTGGTCTGCAGGATGATCCGGTGGTCCCGGGGCAAGCCCGTCGCCGCATCGTTCCGGCGCGGACTCGCTGTCCTGGAGCACCGGTAGCCTCCCGAGCCCCGCCGCGCTCCAGCGGTCAGGCCGCGGCCGGGATCCGTCCGCCGAGGAGGCGGGTCGCCTCCTCGGCGGCCGCGAGGAGGGGCTCGACCCACGACTCGCACACCTCGCGCGGCATCCGGACCGTCGGGCCCATGACGGACAGGGCGCCGAAGAGCTCGGCCTGGGGGCCGAAGACGGGCGCGGACAGGCCGCTCGCGCTCGTCACGCGCTCGCCGGTCGTGATGGCGTAGCCGTCCGCGCGGGTCTGGGCGACGGCCTGCCGGAGGGCGTCCGGGCTCGTGATCGTCTGGTCGGTGATGGCATCCAGGCCGGCGGAGTAGACCTCCTGCGCGACCTCGGGGGACCAGGCCAGGATGACGCGCCCCGCAGAGCCGACGTGGAGCGGCATGATGCTCCCCACCTCCACGGCGCGGCGGAGCAGGTGCTGCGTCTGGGCCACGGCGACGCACACGCGCCGGCCCTCCGAAGCCCTGAAGAGGCAGACCGTCTCGGTGAGCTGGTCCCGCAGCCGGCGCAGCACCGGGGTGATGAGCTCGAGATAGTCGATCCCCTGCGTCGCCGGCGCGGCCCAGTGCGCGACCTTCAGCCCGACCCGGTACCTGTCGCCGTGCCGGTCCAGGAGGCCCTCCTGGACCATGTTCGCCACGAGCCGCTGCACGGTCGAGTGCGGAATGCCGGTGGATGCCCGGATGTCCGCGAGGCCGAGCTCCGGGCGGGCCAGCGAGAAGGCGCTCAGGATCGCGGTGATCTTCTTCAGCACGAGCAGCGGTGCGGCCGCCGAGTCCCGCTCTGTCATGGACTGAGTGTAGGAGTGCGCGGTTGCGCCGTCGAACCCGCCCCCGGGGGTTGAGCGTGACGGGGGTCACTGCTACGCTCGACCCATATTCTGAACTTGAACCCACGATGTGGTGAGGTTAGGGGAGTGGGGATGGTCCGGCACACGGCTGTCGACGAGTACGCGGTGGACCTCGAGGGCTGCACGAAGCAATTCACGACGCCCAGCGGTGACACCTATGTCGCGGTGCGCGACATCAACCTCAAGGTCAGGCCCGGCCGGTTCGTCTCGGTCGTCGGCCCCACGGGCTCCGGCAAGTCCACGATCCTGAACATGGCGGCTGGCCTCCTGTCCCCGACCGAGGGGACCGCCCGCAGCTTCGGGCAGCAGGTCAAGGGCGTCAACCGGCGCGCGTCCTACATGTTCCAGCAGGACGGGCTCCTCCCCTGGAAGACCGTGATCGACAACGTCAGCCTCGGCCTCACCATGGCCGGCGTGGGCAAGGCGGATGCCCGGGCCGAGGCGCAGAGGTGGCTCGAGAAGGTGGGCCTGAAGGACTTCTCGGACCGCTACCCCCACCAGCTCAGCGGCGGCATGCGGAAGCGCACCGCCGTCGCCCAGGCGTGGATCGTCAACCCGGACATCCTGCTCATGGACGAACCGTTCTCCGCCCTCGACGTCCAGACCCGCCAGATCATGGAGAACGAGCTCCTGGCCCTCTGGCAGGAGTCCGGCAAGGCGGTCATCTTCATCACCCACGACCTCGACGAGGCCATCGCCCTCTCCGACGAGGTCGTCATCCTCGGCGCCGGCCCGGGCAGCACCGTGGTGGCCTCGTACGACATCACCCTCCCCAGGCCGCGGGACCTCCTCGAGATCCGCGACGACCCGCAGTTCGTCGAGCTGCACCGCGAGATCTGGGGGCGCCTCCGCGTCGAAGTCTCCAAGACCTATCAGTCCTCGGCACTTGCGGGAGGTGGGGCGGAATGACCGTCGCCAACGTCAATCGACAGGGAGCCAAGCCGATGGGACGGTCTGTGGCGGGCAGCTCGGGCTCGCGGGGCAAGGGGCCCCGCACGCGCGCGGCCCAGACCGCAGGGATGCGCCTCCTCCAGCTCGGCCTCGCCGTCGTCGTGCTCGTGGCGTGGGAACTGCTGGTGCGCGCCCGCGTGATCGACCCGTTCTTCTTCCCGCTGCCCTCGGACATCTTCCAGACCGTCTGGCTGTGGATCTCCTCGGGCTACGTCTTCCCGCATCTGTGGATCACGATGCAGGAGGCCCTGCTGGCCTTCGCGGTCGGCGCGGCGGCTGGCCTCGCGCTCGGCTTCGTCCTTGCACGCGTCGCCTTCCTCGAGCGGCTCTTCCAGCCGTTCCTGCAGATGTTCAACGCGCTCCCGCGCGTCGTCCTGGCCCCGATCTTCCTGCTCTGGTTCGGCCTGGGCATATGGTCCAAGGTCGCCTTCGGCTTCACGCTCGTCTTCTTCATCGTCTTCTTCAACACTCTCGAAGGAGTCAAGAGCGTGGACCGGGTGCTCATCGACAATGCCCGCATGCTCGGCGCGAGCGAGAAGCAGCTGCTGCGCCACGTCTTCATCCCGAGCGCCCTGACGTGGATCTTCTCGAGCCTGCACATCAGCGTGGGGTTCGCGATCACCGGCGCGGTCGTGGGCGAGTACCTCGGCGCCTCCGGTGGCGTGGGCTACGCCATCGCACAGGCCCAGGGCGTCTTCGACACCAAGGGGGTGTTCGCCGGGATGTTCATCCTCATGATCGTCGTGCTCATCATCGACCTCATCGTCAACCGGATCGAGCGCCACCTGCTGCGCTGGCGTCCCGCCCAGTCCGCCTAAGAATCCCGCTCCCTGTCCCAGGAAGGACCATTCCCTATGACGTCGTCTCGCCCATCCCAGCAGGCTCCCGCGGTCACGGCCGGCTGGACCCGCCGCCGGGTCCTCTCGGTTGCCGGAGGTACCGCAGCGGCGCTCGCGCTCGCAGCCTGCGGCGCCCCGTCCTCGGCGCCGCCCGGGCAGAACGCGCCCTCGGGAGCCTCCGGGGCGGCCGGCGGCGGATCCGGATCCAAGGTGGTCATCGGCGTCGGCGGCCAGACCCTCCTCACCTACATGGCGGCGACGCTCGCCGAGCAGCTCGGCTACTACAAGGAGGAGGGCGTGGACGTCGAGCTCCAGGACCTCCAGGGCGGGTCGAAGGCGCTCACCGCCATGCTCGGCGGAAGCACCCAGGTCACGTGCGGGTACTACGAGCACACCATCCAGATGCAGGCGAAGAACCAGAGCATCAAGGCCTTCGTCGACATGGGCCTGTCCTCCGGCCTTGCCCTCATCGTGGCCCCCAAGAACGAGGGCAGCATCAAGTCGATCGGTGACCTCAAGGGCAAGAACGTCGGGGTCACCGCCCCCGGCTCCTCGACCGACATGTTCGTCAAGTACCTCCTCTCCAAGAACGGGTTCCAGCCCACGGACGCCGCGGTCTCCGCGATCGGCGCCGGCTCGAGCGCCGTAGCCGCCGTGCAGAACAACCAGGTCGACGCCGCGGTCATGCTCGAGCCCGACATCTCGGTGCTCGCGAAGCAGCTCGGCAAGCAGCCCGTCATCCTCGAGGACGTCCGGTCCGTCGAAGGGCTCAAGGAGGTGTTCGGGACCGACTCGTGGCCGTCCGCCTGCCTGTACGCCAAGACCGACTGGCTCCAGCAGAACGAGGACACGGGGAAGAAGCTCGCCCGGGCCATCAAGCGCACCCTCGACTACATCAGCCAGCACTCCGGCCAGGAGATCGCGGACAAGATGCCGGAGAAGTTCTCCGGGGGCGACAAGGCCCAGTACGCCAAGGTCATCGACGATCTCAAGAAGACGCTGAGCAAGGACGGCAAGTTCACCCAGGACGGCACCGAGGCGGTCCTGAAGACGCAGCGCGTGGCCAACCCCGAGGTGGGGAACAAGGACATCGACCTGAGCAAGACGTACACCAATGACTACGTCTCGGCCTGAGCCCCACCCGCGGCCCGCGGAGGACGGATCCCGGCCGGCGCCCCTGGCCGGGATCCGGGTGCTCGAGCTGGGCAACTACATCGCCGCGCCCACCGCGGGCCGGATGCTCGCCGACTTCGGGGCCGAAGTCATCAAGGTCGAGCGGCCGGGGACGGGTGACGAGCTGCGGAACTGGCGGCTCTACGAGGGCAGCACCTCGATGCTCTTCCGGACCATCAACCGCAACAAGAAGTCCATCGCCCTCGACCTCCGCTCCGATGCCGGGCGAGAGCTCGTGCTGGACCTCGTGCGGCACTGCGACGTCCTCCTCGAGAACTTCCGCCCCGGCACCCTCGAGCGGTGGGGCCTCGGCCCCGACGTGCTGAGCGAGGCCAACCCGGACCTGATTGTCACCCGCCTGTCCGCCTACGGGCAGACGGGCCCCCTGTCGGCGCGGCCCGGGTTCGCGGCCGTCGCCGAGGCAGTCGGCGGGTTCCGCGAGCTCGTGGGCGACCCCGACCGGCCCCCGGTGCGCGTGGGCATCTCGATCGGGGACTCCATCGCCGGGCTCTACGCGGCCTTCGGCTCGGTCATGCTCCTGTTCGAGCGCGAGCGGGCCAAGGGCGCCCAGCGGAGCCTCCCGCTCGGGGAGCGGATGGTCGACGTCGCGCTCAACGAGGCGATGTTCTCGATGATGGAGTCGCTGGTCCCGGACTTCGAGGCCTATGGCGTGCGCCGCGAGCGCACGGGCGGCCGGATGGAGGGCATCGCGCCGAGCAACGCGTACGTGTGCGCGGGCGGCGGCAGCATCGTGATCGCCGGGAACGGGGACTCGATCTTCGGCCGGCTCATGGAGATCATCGGTCGCCCGGACCTCGCCGCGGACCCCTCGCTTGCCAGCAACGCCGGCCGGTGGGCGCGCCGCGACGAGCTCGACGCCGCTATCGGCGCCTGGACGGCCACCCTCGAGCCGAAGGAGGCCCTCGCGGTGCTCGACGACGCCGGCGTGCCCTCCGGGCCGATCTACACGGCCGAGGACATCTGCGGCGACGCGCAGTACGCAGCGAGGAACATGATCCAGCGGTTCGACGTCTCCACCGGGGAGCGCACCATCCCCGACGTCGGCTTCCCCGGAATCGTCCCCGTGCTCGGGGGCGAGTCGCTGCCGATCCGCTCGCTCGGCCCCGAGCTCGGCGAGCACACCGAGGAGATCTGCCGCGACCTGCTGAAGAAGTCCGAGGACGAGATCCGGGCCATCCTGCGCGCGGCCGAGGGGGTGGCGGTATGAGCTTCGCCTTCGCCCCCGCGGCCCGGCTCCGCGACGTCACGCTCCGCGACGGGCTCCAGCTCACGGGCAAGGTGCTGCCGACCGAGCGGAAGGTCGAGATCGTCCGGAGGCTGCTGGCCCTCGGCGTCCCGGCCCTCGAGATCGGCTCGATGGCGCGGCCGGACAAGGTCCCGCCCATGGCGAACACGCTCGACGTCGTGCGCTCCCTCACGCCCGAGGAGCTCGCCCCCTGCTGGCTGTGGGTCGCGACCCCCAAGCACGTCGAGCTCGCGCTCGAGGCGGGTGCCAGGAACCTCCAGTACTGCTTCTCAGCAACGGACGCGCACAACCTCGCGAACATCGGGCGCACCACGGAGGCCAGCCTGGCGGCCATGCCCGCCGCCCTGGACATGGCCCGCGAGGCGGGCGCCGCCGTCGAGCTGTGCATTGCGACCTCCTTCACCTGCCCGTTCGACGGCCCGGTGGACCCGGACCGGGTCATCGCGATCGCCAACGATCCCCGCGCCGAGGGCGCCCAGGGAGTCGTCATCTGCGACACCCTGGGCCAGGCCGTCCCGGCCCAGGTGGCGGACCTCATCGGGCGCGTCCGCGAAGAGACACCGGAGCGGGAGATCGTCTACCACGGCCACGACACGTGGGGTCTCGGCGTCGCGAACACGCTCGCAGCGATCCAGGCGGGCGCGTCGATGGTCGACGGGGCCCTCGGCGGACTGGGCGGCTGCCCCTTCGCCCCGGGCGCGAGCGGCAACACCTCGAGCGAGGACATCCTGTTCGCGACCCGGCCCGACTGGTTCACCCCGGAGGCCCTCGCCGAGCTCGTGCGCATCTCCGAGGCCCTCCTGGCCGACCTCGACGAGCCCAACCGATCGCGCGCGGCCCAGGGGGCCCGATCCCGGGCCCGCGCCTTCGAATGGGTCATCCCCGAGCCAGCACGCTGATTCCCGCCGGCGCACGACGGCGGCCG
>NZ_BAAAQW010000009.1:135202-139868 GCF_039531875.1 Sinomonas flava
CCCGCGGCGTGGAAGGATGCTCCTGAGGCGAAGGGGAGCGCATGGAATTTCTGCTGCTTGTGGTCGGCCTGCTGTTCGGGACGGTGGTCATCGTCGGGATCGGCGAGCGGATCCGCCTGCCGTACCCCATCCTCATGCTGGTGTTCTCGGCCCTCGCCGCGTCGCTGCCCTTCGTCCCGGCCACCCACATCGAGCCGGAGCTGATCCTTCCGCTCTTCCTTCCGCCGCTCCTGTTCGCCGCCGCCCAGCGCTCGAGCTGGTCCGTGTTCCGGCTCCGCTGGCGCTCGCTCGTGCTTCTGGCCGTGCTGCTGGTCGTCGCTACGGTGGCGGCCGTGGCGGCGGTGACGTCCTGGCTGGTTCCCGCTGTCGGGGTGCCGCTGGCGATCGCGCTCGGAGCGGTCGTCGCCCCGCCCGATCCGGTGGCCGTGGAGGCGGTCGCGGGCAAGGTCAGCATGCGGCGCAGGCTGCTGACGGTGCTCCAGACCGAGGGCCTGTTCAACGACGCCATGGCCATCGTGATCTTCCAGACCGCCGTGTCAGCGACTGTGAACCATGAGCGGGTCGGCTGGGACGTTGTGCCGCGGTTCCTCGTCGGGGCGGCCGGGGCGGTGCTGCTGGGGCTCGCGATGGCGTGGGTCGTCGGCGCGCTCACCCGGTTCGTGCCCAACCTCGTGGCCCGCAGCGCGGCCACCCTCGTGGCACCCTACGCCGTCTACCTCCTGGCCGAGGTGGTGCATTGCTCGGGGGTGGTCGCGGTGGTGGTCACCGCGGTGGAGCTGGGCCGGAGGGCCCGGCCCCAGGACTCCGAGGAGCGGCTGACCCGCTCGGCCTTCTGGGAAGTGCTCGAGCTCCTGACCACGGGGATCGCCTTCGGCCTCGTGGGGATCGAGATGCGCACGGTCGTTGTGGCGGAGGGCCCCAACCTCGTGACATTCATTCCCGGCATCGCGGCCATCTGCGTGACTGTCATCCTGGTGCGGTTCGTGTGGATGTACGGAATGTACCGGATCGGGGGAGCGGAGCGGCGCGAGAGGACGCCGGGCACGCTCAAGGAAGTCGTGGTGCTGACGTGGTGCGGCATGCGCGGCCTCGCCACGCTTGCCCTGGCCCTCGCGCTCCCCTCCACGCTGGCCGACGGGTCGCCCACTCCCGGGCGCAACTTCGTGGTCGCGGTGGCGGTGTCCGTCCTGGTGGCCACCTTGGTCCTTCCCGGCCTGACACTGCCTTGGCTCATGCGGGTGCTCCGCCTGCCCTATGACCGCGCAGCGGAGGAACAGGCGCAGCGGGGCCTCGCGCGCCGGGCCGAGCGGGTGGCACTCGAGGCCCTGCGCAGCTCGCCGGCCGCACGGAAGCTCCCCGAAGGACGGCGCAAGGCGCTCGCCCGGCGGATGTCCTCCCTCCACAGCATCCTCGAGTCGGACTACGCCGAAGACCCCGAGAAGATGCGCAGGCTCCAAGCCGTGCTCGCCGTGATGGACCGCGCCCAGCGCGATGCCCTCGACGCCGCACGCCGCGAGATGCTCGCCGCCCGCAACGAACCGGGCAACGACCCGGAGCTCGTCGACCGCGTGCTGCGCCGCCTCGACCTGCGCACCGTCACCCTCGACCGCTGAGCCGGCGTCCGCCCGGGCCAGGACGATTGGCTACCGCACGCTTCGGTGCACGTCCGCGGCTGTGCTCGGCCCGGCGGCCGGCGGCGCGATCCACGGCCCGGTGCCCTCGGACGGGTCGAGCACGCCCTCCTCGAGCCAGGCGAAGTCGCCGGCGAGGACGCGGCGGGCGAGGTGGCGGTCGGCGTCGTCCGTGTTGTCCCAGAGCGAGGAGAACAGCGTCTCGATCCGCCGGCGGGACTGCCCGCAGAACGCCTCGGCGAGGTCCCGCGCGCTCTCGGCGCCCGGAGCTCCGGCGGAGCGGAGCTGCTCGGCGCGGCTGCACGTGGCAGCCATGGCGAAGAGCTCGGCGCCGATGTCCACGACCCGCCCCAGGAACACTTGCCGGCGCTCGAGCCCGGCCTGCCACCGGCCCATCCCCGCGAAGGTGTGGCGGGCCAGGCGCCGCGACGCCCGCTCGATGTAGCGCAGGTGCCGCCCGAGGGGCCCGTGTTCGCGGTAGGCGCGGGGGTCATTGCCCTCGCCCGCGAGCAGCTTGGGCAGCCACTTCGCGTAGAAGCCAGAAGCGTCCCGCGCCGCCCGGGCCTTCTCGGCGAAGGTCGCGTCGCCGCGGGCGAGGTCTCCGGCCGCGGCGAGGTGGGCGTCCACCGCTTCGCGCGCGATGAGCAGCCGCATGATCTCCGTGGACCCTTCGAAGATCCGGTTGATCCGCAGGTCCCGCACGAGCTGCTCCGCGGGGACGGCACGCTCGCCCCTGGCCCGCAGCGACTCGGCGGTCTCGTAGCCGCGGCCGCCCCGGATCTGGAGGAGCTCGTCCGCGACCGTGTAGGACATCTCGGAGGTCCACAGCTTGGACAGGGCCGCCTCGATCCGGACGTCCTTCATGCCGGCATCAGCGACGGCCGCGTACACCTCGAAGACGGACTCGAGGGCGAAGGCCGTGGCGGCGATGAAGGCGATCTTGCTCGCCACCGCCTCGTGCTCGCCGATCGGGCGGCCCCACTGCACCCGCGCCGCCGACCACTCGCGGGCGATCTTGAGCGCCCACTTCGCACCGCCCGCACAGAGGGCAGGGATCGAGAGGCGCCCCGTGTTGAGGGTCGTCAGGGCGATCTTGAGCCCGAGCCCCTCCCGTCCCACGCGGTTCGCGGCGGGCACACGCACGCCGTCGAACCGCGTCACGCCGTTCTCGAGGCCCTTGAGCCCCATGAACGAGTTGCGGTTCTCCACGGTGATGCCCGGGCTGGCCATGTCGACCACGAACGCCGTGATCCCGCCCTTGCCCGCGGGCACGTCGCCGGCGGCTTCATGCGGGAGGACCTTGGCCATGATGACCACGAGCTCTGCGATGACCCCGTTCGTGGTCCACAGCTTCGAACCGTCCAGGACGTAGCTCTCGCCGTCGTCGGCGAGGCGGGCCGTGGTCGTGAGGCGGGCAGGGTCGGAGCCGGCGTCGGGCTCGGTGAGGAGGAACGCCGTCACGGCGCCCGCGGCGCAGCGGGGGAGGAAGGTCTTCTTCTGCTCCATGGAGCCGAACATCTTCACGGGCTCCGGCACCCCGATCGACTGGTGCGCCGAGAGCAGCGCGCCGATCGAGGGGTGCACCGAGCCCAGGAGCATGAGCGCGCGCCCGTAGTAGGCGAGCGTGAGCCCCAGACCGCCGTACTCGGTGGGGATCTTCATCCCGAAGGCGCCGACCCCGGCGAGGGCGCGGAGGTACTCGTCCGGGATCCGGTCCTCGGCCTCGATGCGGCGGCCGTCCATCGAGGCGGCGAGCTCGCGCAGTCGCGCGAGGAATGCCTCGCCGCGCTCGACATCCTCGGCCGCGGGCTCGGGAACGGGGTGGATGAGGTCCCACTGGAAGTCGCCGAGGTAGAGGGCCTTGCCGAAGCTCGGGCGCTCCCACTCCGTCTGCCGGCTGGCCTCCGCCACAGCGCGGGACTCGGCCCAGGCCGCCTCCTTGTGTGATTCGGGCGTGGTGATCGGCTCGCCCGGGGCGGCGCCGGTTCCGGCTGCAGGGGGCGCGACACGGGGTGCGGCTGGGGGTGCGGCAGAGGTTGTCGGATCGGTCTCGGTGCTCATGGCTGCCCCCTGTCGTCCGAGGGGCGCCGCGGGCCGGTGACCCCAAGCTGTCAGACCATGGTACGCCGCGTCCCTACTCGCGGGTAGGGGCCTCTGGCTGCCGCGAGTGTCGGGGGACGACCGGCGCCGTCGGGACCGACGCGGCGAGCGCGAGCAGGGCGTCGGCGCACTGCTGCGGCGCCTCCACATGCACCATGTGGCCGGCGTCCGGCACGCTCGTGAGGGTCCAGCCCGGGTGCGCGGCGAGGAGGGCCTCGATGGGCCCCGCCGGCCGTGTCCGGTCTCCGGCTCCGAGCACGACGGCGACCGGCGCCTCGATCTTCTTGTGCACCTCGGGCGCGACGCCGCCGAGGGCTGCGCGGAGGGAGCCCCGCAGGACGTCGGGGCGGACGCGGAACGGCGCCTCGAGCTCGGCCCGCAGGACGGGATCGGTCGGGGCGACGCCGTACCAGGCGGTGAGCACGGATTCGATGGCGGCGGCGTCAGGTCCGGCGGGGGCGGTCGGCCCGAGGAACAGCCTCGTGAGCCGCTCGGCTGTCGCCGCGCTGGGCCCCACTGGGACCATGCCGACGAACGCGAGTCCCCTCACGAGGTCCGGCCGGCGGGCTGCGAGCGTCGCCGCGATGGATCCGCCGAGAGAGTGCCCGGCCACGACGGCAGGCGAGCCGAGCCGCTCGAGGAGGCGCACGACGTCGTCCGCGGCCGCCTCGAGCGTCCACGCGTCCTCGTCGGCGCCGACGCTCCCGGGCCCGTACCCGAGCAGGTGGGGCGTCACGACGCGGTGCCCTCCCGCTGTGAGGAGCCGCGCGACCGCGTTCCAGTTCGCCGGCGGGCAGGCCCAGCCGTGCAGGAGGATGAAGGGGGTCCGGGCGCTGCTCATGCGCCCACCCTAGCGACGCTCCGGGCCCACTCGAGCCAAGCCCAGCTCGACCCCCCTCGGACGGCCTGGGGAACGACGGCGGCGCCGCACCCGG
>NZ_BAAAQW010000009.1:139894-145380 GCF_039531875.1 Sinomonas flava
GCCGCCGTCGTGCGTGCGCGGAGGTCGGGAGGGGGTCAGACGGCCGGGAGGAACTTGAGGGCCGAGTTCCACTGGAAGTCGGGCAGGTCGTCGTTGGCGGAGAGGAGGATGTTCAGGAAGCCGGTCTGCTCGAGCTGCTGGGCGCGGCGCAGCGGGCCGACGGTGATCGCGTTGAGCCCGGCCGCGGAGGCGAAGTCGGAGACGGCCTTGACGGCGGACTCGTCGTCGCCTGCGATGAGGACGTCCAGCTGCTGCCCGGAGACCTCGCCCGAGACGAGCGTGCCGGCGAAGGTCGTGTTGAAGGCCTTGACCACGGTGGCGGGCGTGATCTTCTGAAGCTCCTCCGCGGCGGAGGACCCTGCGGCCACCGCGAGGCTGTCGAAGGTGGAGAAGTCGACGGGGTTGGTGATGTCCACGTACACCTTGCCGGAGAGGGCCTCGCCGTACTGGGACACGATGGCCTTCGAGGCGTCGAAGTAGACGGCGGGGATCACGATCTGCCCCTCGACGGAATCGCCGAGGACGCCGGTGGTGACGCCGCTCCCGAGCTCGTTGGCCAGCGCTTCGGCCTTGGCCTTGTCCTCGTGCGCGAGGAGCTGGACGCTCCTGCCGGCCGCGATCGCGCGGGACGCGAGTCCGCGGGCCATGTTGCCGGTGCCGATGATGGTGATGTCAGTCATCCTGGTCTTCTTTCCGTAGAGGGCGGAAGCTCGGTGGCGGGCTTTCGTCGCTGGGGTGGCCGTTCGGGCCTTACTTGAAGCTACAACTCAAAGCGCTGCGCATTCATTCCCGGCCCACCCGCGGTCGGCTCATCGGAACAGGTCTCCGCGCACCCCCATGATGATCCGGTCGCCGGGCCGGGACCGCTGGAGGAAGTCGACGACCGCCCAGTCGTCGAGCGCGAGGCATCCCGCCGTGGGCGACTTGTTCTCGTGCAGGAAGATGGCGAAGCCGGCATCCTGGACGATCTCGCTGTCCGGCGGGCGGTTGTAGTTGATGACCGCGCCCTGCCGGTAGTCGTGCGTGGAACGGGTGGCGAAGTACCACATGTTCTCGTCGTACCCGACCCATGAGCTCGACTCGAAGTAGGTGTTGTACGTCGGGGTCCACGGGTTCCCGCCCCAGCGGGAGCTGGGATTGAGGGTCGTGTACTGCAGGGCGGTGCCGGGGTTCCCGATGCCGAACGCCTCGGTGACGGTGTACGACCCGCTCGGGGAGTAGTCGTAGCGGGTGGGGCCCGAGGGGACGCCCGGGGCCTTGAATCCTGCCTTGCCCGCCTGGCCATCGGTGATCCACTGCGGGACGAACAGCCCTGCGACCTTGAAGCAGTTCACCGCGGTCACGCCCGTCACGCCGTAGGCCTCGGCGATCGCGAAGGTCACCCTCGCCGAGCCGTTCGCGCCGTAGACGCTTCGGCCGTTGTTGAGGGCGTTGCACTCGCTCATCGCGTACACGGTGGTGCCCTGCGCCGGCGACCAGCCGATCAGCCCGCCCTGGAACGTCTGGATGCACTCGCCGCCGGCGCACACCTCGGGGCCCACCGGGTACCCGAGGATGCCGCGGTTGTGCCCGTAGCTTGCGTAGCGGGACAGGATCGCGCCGCCGGTCGCCCACGCTCCCGTGGCGGGGGACCAGAAGATGTAGCCGTGCTGGAAGGCCTGGAAGCAGCCGCCGTCGGGCTGGCCGCAGGTCTCGGGTCCGGTGGGGTAGCCGAGCCAGCCGCGGTTGTGGCCCAGCGCGGCGTAGGTCCCCAGGATCGCCCCGTTGACGGCCCACGCGCCGGTGGCGGGGGACCAGAAGATGTAGCCGTGCTGGAAGGCCTGGAAGCAGCCGCCGTCGGGCTGGCCGCAGGTCTCGGGTCCGGTGGGGTAGCCGAGCCAGCCGCGGTTGTGGCCCAGCGCGGCGTAGGTCCCTAGGATCGCCCCGTTGACGGCCCACGCGCCGGTGGCGGGGGACCAGAAGATGTAGCCGTGCTGGAAGGCCTGGAAGCAGCCCCCGTCGGGCTGGCCGCAGGTCTCCGACCCCACCGGCAGGCCGAGGAAGGAGGACTCTCCCCCAGCCGCGGTCCAGACCGCTCCGATCGCGCCGCCCACCGAGTAGGGGAGTGCGGCGGCTGTCGCAGCCGGAGCCGCCGACGGCGAGGTGCCTGTCGTCCCCGATGGCGTGGCGGACGGGCTGGCGGATGCGGTAGCTGACGCGGTGGAAGGTGCCGTCGCCGGGGCGGCTGGGGAGCTCGTCGGAGACGTTGACGAGGGGTCGGCGGTGCTGGACGTGGTGGTGGTGGACGGCATGGTGCTGGGGGCCGGGGTGCCGGCCTCCACCGTCGCGCTTGCCGTCGCCGTCGGGACCGGCACGGGCGACGGCGCGGTGGTCGCCTCGGCGGGCACGGCGGCCAAGGCCGAGGCGAGGCTCACGACGGCGGCGATCGCTGCGGGACGGAGCGCGGGGAGGAACCGGCGGCGGTGCGTCACTTGGCCACCTCCTGGGAGACGACGGCGTCACAGCTCAGCTGCGCGGGACCGGACGGCCCCTGGCCGCTCGTGACCGCGAAGGCTTCCGCACGCACCTCCGCGGTGCCGCCCGGACTGACGGTCACGGTCTGGAGTGAGTGGCCCGCTACGCTCGGCCCGTCGGTCACGGCGATGGCCACGGTGTAGGTGCGCCGCTCCTGGCTGTCGTTGCGCACGGTCCCGCTGAAGCTCCACGCCCCGGCCGCGTCTGCCGTGCACGTCTGCGACACGAGGGCATCCTGCGCGATGATGCTCTGCGCGGACGATGGGACGCCCAGCGGGTCCGAGGGAGTGGGTGCAGCGCTCGGCGAACCGGTCCCGGTGGAGCCGCCCGGCGTCGTGCTCCCCGCAGTGCCGCCGCCTGAGCCCGTGGCGGGGGAGGCTCCGGGCGGCGCGCCCGTCCCAGAGCAGCCCGCGAGTGCGAGGGCCATGGCGAGCAGTGCGCAGGCGGCGGGCAGGGTCGAGCGCTGAGTCATGAGTCCCCCTCTGACAGGCGCGCGGCAGCTGCCGCGCTTGCGCTCATTCTCAGGGCGCACTGGGCGCGGGGCCCGCAGGCGCGGCGGCGCGCCGGGGAGGGAGCGGTGCCGTAGCATTGCCTCGAATCGCCCGCCTCGCCCGAAATGAGTACCGTGAGCCGACCATCTGCCCGCGTCGCTATCGTCACCCGGACCAAGAACCGGCCGCGCCTGCTGCGCCGCGCCATCGAGGACATCCTCCAGCAGACCTTCGGGGACTGGACCCTCGTCGTGGTCAATGACGGCGGGGACAGCGCGGACGTGGACGCGGTCCTGGCCGACTTCCAGGAGCGGCTCGCCGGGCGCCTCCTCGTCCTGCACCACGCCGAGAGCCTGGGCATGGAGGCCGCCTCGAACCGCGGCATCGCCGCTGCCGACAGCGAGTACATCGCCGTCCACGACGACGACGACGAGTGGGCGCCCGAGTTCCTCGCCACAACGGTCGCGCACCTGGACTCCCACCCGGACGACGGCGGGGTGACCGTCGAGACCGAGATCGTGTTCGAGAAGCTCACCGACACCGGCCGCGAGGTCGAGGAGCGGGTGATCTTCGAGCCCCAGCTGCACGCCATCACCCTGGTGGACCAACTGCACTACAACCGCTTCGTACCGATCTCGTTCCTCTTCCGCCGCTCCGTGTACGACGAGCTGGGCGGCTTCGACGAGTCCCTCGCCGTGGTGGGCGACTGGGAGTTCCACCTCCGGTTCCTGGTCCGGCACCACATCGGGTACGTCAAGGGCCGCCCGCTCGCGTTCTGGAACCAGCGGCGCGGCGCGACCGACGCCGACGCGAACAGTGTGATCGCCGGCGATCTCGACCACCATGTCTACTCGCTCAAGGTGCGGGATCGGCTCGTTCGGGAGCACGCGGCGGCGTACGGGCTGGGGCCGCTCGTCTACCAGCGGGAGCTGATGGCGGCCGAGGTCGGCCGCTTCCACGCGCGGATCGATGAGCTCCAGCGCGGCCAGGAGGTGCTGCTCGAGGAAGTGCGGGCGCTCAGGGCGGCCCTCGACGAGGAGCGCCAGGCGCGCGGGGCGTGGTCGCAGCTGCCCGGGAAGGCGTTCCAGCAGGCGCGGTCCGCGCTGCGGCGCTGATTTGCGGCCTCGGGGCGCGGCGCCTAGTATTTAAGGCTGTCGTATGCAGTGGAGTCCACTTCTCGGCACTGAAGTCACCGTCTAACCGCGGCGAGGATACTTCGGCTGGTTCTCACCCCGCCTGGTCACCCTCCGGAAAGCTGCAGAACGAACGGTGCATCGAGGTGGCGGGACGCATCTGCGGACCGCCATTTTTACTGCAACTGTTTGACTACACCTTGGAGGAGCGAAACATGGCAGCGCATTGCCAGGTGACCGGGGCATCGCCCGCGTTCGGTCACAGCATTTCCCACTCGCACCGCCGCACCAAGCGTCGGTTCGACCCGAACATCCAGAAGAAGCGCTACTGGGTCCCGTCCCTGCGCCGCAACGTCACCCTGACGGTGTCGGCCCGTGGGATCAAGACCATCGACGTCCGTGGCATTGACTCGGTCGTCGCCGAGCTGCTTGCGAAGGGTGTGAAGCTCTGATGGCGAAGAAGGACAAGGACGCGCGTCCCATCATCAAGCTCAAGTCCACGGCCGGTACCGGGTACACCTACGTCACCCGCAAGAACCGCCGTAACGACCCTGATCGTCTGGTCATGAAGAAGTACGACCCGGTCGTCCGCAAGCACGTCGACTTCCGAGAGGAGCGCTAAGACATGGCCAAGAAGTCCAAGATTGCCCGCAACGAGCAGCGCAAGGCCATCGTTGAGCGCTACGCCGCGAAGCGCGCTGAGCTGAAGAAGACCCTCGTCGACGAGAACGCGACCGACGAGGCCCGAGAGGCCGCCCGCCTCGGCCTCCAGAAGCTTCCGCGCAACGCTTCCCCGGTCCGCCTCCGCAACCGCGACCAGATCGACGGACGCCCCCGCGGCACGTTCCAGAAGTTCGGCATCTCCCGCGTCCGCTTCCGCGACATGGCGCACAAGGGCGAGCTTCCGGGCGTCACCAAGTCCTCCTGGTAGGACTCGGCACGGCTCGCGAGAGACGAAAGACCCGTCCCAAGGGGCGGCACCCATCCCGGGTGCCGCCCCTTCGGCGTCTCCGGGACGACCGCGCGATGGACGGCGCCCGGCGAGGCCGGCAGCGCACGACACGCCCGGGCGTCCCAGTCGATTTGCGAGGCACCAGGGCAGCGGGTAATGTTTTCCGAGTCGTCAGGGACTGAGGCGCTCACAACGCCGAGGACGAAGACGAAAAGAACCCTTCAAACCAGCTGAAAGCAGCAGCGCTCAGGCGTGGGCAGAACAGCCGGGAAGGATCATTTCAACGAAATGCGCTCCGAATGCGGAGTTTGCGGCCGGGAAGATGATCTGGTAGGTTTGAGAAGTTGCTTCGGGACGGGGCGGCCGCCGGGTGGTGGTTGTTTCTACTGGAGGGGC
>NZ_BAAAQW010000010.1:0-113118 GCF_039531875.1 Sinomonas flava
CTGCACCCGCGAGGGTGTGGGAGAGTAGGACACCGCCGGACAACACCACCAGGTCGAGCCCCCCAGCCCCCGCCGGGGGGCTCCCTGCATTTAACGACGGCTCGGCAGAAGACCCGACGTGCAGGGTAGCTGCACGGCCCTAGGATCGTTGCATGGAACCCCTCTTCTCACACTCTCCGCGCTCGGAGCCCGACCGGGCAGCGCGCGGCGAGGCACCGCCGGCGCGCGTGTACCGCCTCGAGCTGCCCGTGCCCCGAGACGTTGTCTACCGGGCGTTCGTGGGGGACGTCCACCTGTGGTGGCCAGCGGACTTGACCCGCTTCGGCGAGGGGACGCATGTCTTCATCGAAGACGGCGTAGTGGGCGAGGAGGGGGTGAACGGCGAGACAGTGGTGTGGGCCGAGGTGCGGCACGAGGAGGCCGGAGCGGACATCGTGTTCTCCTGGTCCGAAGGGGCACCAGCTGGCAGCCCGACCACGGTGACGGTGGCGCTGGAGGACGCGTCGGGTCATGCCGCCGGCGGAACCGTTGTCACCGTGACGCAGGCTGGGTCGGCGTCGGGACCGGGCAGTGATGCCCAGCTCGACCGGTCCGGTGACTGGCGTGCAATCCTGGGGCGGTTCGCCGCGTTCTTCGGCCAGCTCCCGGCGGCTGTCGAAGAGCTCGCAGGCGGCGGAGCCTGAGACTGGACGGACGGTTCGGACCGGGCGGAAGATGCCTTCCATGGGCGAATTCACGGGATTCCCTCCGGAGGGACCTGCCTTCTATGCAGACCTTGAGCTGAACAACTCCAAGGAGTGGTGGACGGGGCACAAGGAGGTCTACGAGAGGGCGGTCAGGGTCCCGATGACGGCGCTTCTGGACGAGCTCTCAGGGGAGTTCGGCGAGGCCAAGGCCTTCCGCCCGTACCGGGACGTGAGGTTCAGCAAGGACAAGTCGCCCTACAAGACCCATCAGGGCGGCTTCGCGCAGACTGCTCAGGGCATCGGGTACTACCTCCACCTCGACGCTGACGGACTCAGAGTGGGCGGCGGGTACCACTCGCATACGCCGGCTCAGGTCGCCCGCTACCGGGGCGCCGTCGATGCCCCTTCCTCAGGAGCGGAGCTGGATGCCATTGTCGGAGCCCTGCGAAGCGCTGGTTTCGCCATTGACGGAGAGCGTCTCAAGACCGTTCCGCGCGAGTATCCGAGAGACCATCCCAGGGGTGAGCTGCTCACCCACAAGTCGCTCACTGCCGGGAAGGCATACGGCATGCCGGTCTGGCTCGGGACACCGGACGCCCTCGTACACGTGCGCAGCGCCTGGTCAGGGCTCCGGCCCCTCGTCGAGTGGCTGACGGACCACGTGGGCGGGTGACTCAGTCCTCGGTGAGGTGCTCGTCGTCGTCCTCGTCATCCTCGCGGTGACGGGCCTCCTCGGTCTCGATAACCTTCAGGAGCTGGGTGTCCGGGTTGAGCATGATGGCCGCCTCGTCGCGGCGGTGGCGGAGGACATCGTCGATGTACGACTGGAGCGTCTCGGCGAGCGGAACATAGCGATCGAGCTTCTCCGACATGTACCACCGGTGCTCCAGGACCTGATGCACCACCTCGGCCGGCTCCAGCTTCCCCGACAGCTCCTTCGGTATCGCCCTGACGATGGGCTCGAAGACCTGGGTGACCCAGGCATGGGCGCTGATCTCCTCGTCCTGGCCGGGGTAGTTGTCGGCGCGGAACGAGTCCATGTCGTTCAGCAGGCGCCGGGCCTGGTTCTCCTGGGCATCGAGGCCGGTGAGGCGCAGGAGCCGGCGCTGGTGATGGCCAGCGTCGACGACCTTGGGCTGGAGCTGGATGGTGGTGCCCCCGGCCGTCGTCTTGATGGCGTACTCCTCCACGTCGAAGCCGAGCTCGTTGAGCCGACGGATGCGGGCGCCCACACGCCACCGTTCGCCCAGCTCGAACGACTCCTTCTCCGTGAGCTCGGCCCACAGGTTCCGGTAGGAGTCCATGATCCTCTCGCTGGTGGCGACGGGATCCACCTCGGGGTCGATGAGGCCGCCGTCGAGGAGGTCCATGAGCTCGCCCGCGATGTTGACGCGTGCGATCTCCAGATCGTACTCGCGTTGGCCGGTGGAGAGGTCGGGGTAGAGCTCGCCGGTCTCGGCGTCCACGAGATAGGCTGCGAACGAGCCGGCATCGCGGCGGAACAGCGTGTTCGAGAGCGAGACGTCCCCCCAGTAGAACCCGACGAGATGGAGCCGAACCAACAGCAGGGCCTGCGCGTCGATGAGCCGTGTGAGGGTGTCCTTGCGCAGCGTCTGCGAGAACAGCGCACGGTAGGGCAGGGAGAACTTGAGGTGCCTGGTGACGAGGCAGGGGTCGAGCGGGGTGCCCTGGGGGGTCTGCCGATCGCGGATCACGGCCACCGGCTCGACGCACGGGACGTCGAGGCGCTGGAGCTTGCGCAGCATGTGGTACTCATGGCGGGCCACATGCTCGCCGGTCTCCTTCACGGCGATGACGGAATTGCCCAACTTCGCGAACCGCACAATGTGCCGGGAGATGCCGCGCGGAAGCGCAGCCAGGTACTCCTCGGGCCATTCTTCGAGCGCCATGTGCCACGGCAGGTCCAGGAGTTCCGGGTCCGCTGCCGCCGCGGTGATGCTGAGTGAGCCCATGACCGGCGAGGGCGGCGGGTCGGGCAGGGGAGAGCGCCTCGGCAGCTTGCCGAGTTCGGCGTAGTCCGTCGGCTCGTCCTGCCACGTGGCGCTGCTCTGTTCCGTCATGTCTTCCATTCTTCCGCGGTTCGTCCGAGGCGCGCAGCCCCATGACATGAGAGCGCCCGCCGGGCGGGGCCTGGCGGGCGCTCTCGTGATGGCGCGGCGTCGCCGCGTCAGGGGTCAGTCGCCGAGGCGGAGGCCGGTCTTGGTGTCGAAGAGGTGGACGTGGCCCTGCTGCGGGCGGACCCAGATCTTCTCGCCCTTCATCGGGGGCCGGCGGCCGTCGGTCCGAGCGACGATGTCGTGGCTCTGCCCGTCCAGCATCGTGTGGCCGTAGATGTAGGCGTCGGCACCGAGCTCCTCGACGACGTCGACCTCAACCTCGAGGCCCTCGCCCTGGGGAGCGGTCTCGAGGTCCTCGGGCCGGACGCCGAGGGTGACGGTCGAGCCGTGGGCCTCGGACAGGACGTCGCGGGCCACGGGGTAGACCGTGCCGCCGAACTTCACGCCGTTGTCGGCTTCCGGGAGCTCGAGCAGGTTCATGGCGGGCGAGCCGATGAATCCGGCTACGAACACGTTGGTCGGGCGGTCGTAGAGGTTGCGCGGCGTGTCGACCTGCTGGAGGAGGCCGTCCTTGAGGACTGCGACACGATCGCCCATCGTCATGGCCTCGACCTGGTCGTGCGTGACGTAGACCGTCGTGACGCCCAGGCGGCGGGTCAGCGAGGCGATCTGGGTGCGGGTCTGGACGCGAAGCTTGGCATCGAGGTTCGAGAGCGGCTCGTCCATGAGGAAGACCTGGGGGTTGCGGACGATCGCGCGGCCCATGGCGACGCGCTGGCGCTGGCCACCCGAGAGGGCCTTCGGCTTGCGCTCGAGGTACTGCTCCAGATCGAGCAGCTTGGCGGCTTCCTTGACGCGCTGGGCGCGCTCCTCCTTGGAGACGCCGGCGATCTTGAGGGCGAAGCCCATGTTGTCCGCGACCGTCATGTGCGGGTACAGCGCGTAGTTCTGGAAGACCATCGCGATGTCGCGGTCCTTCGGCGGGACGTCCGTGACGTCGCGCTCACCGATGAGGATGCGGCCCGAGTTCACGTCCTCGAGGCCGGCGAGCATGCGGAGGGAGGTCGACTTGCCACAGCCGGACGGGCCGACCAGGACGAGGAATTCGCCGTCTGCGATCTCGATGTTGAGCTTGTCGACGGCGGGCTTGTCGGTGCCCGGATACAGGCGCGTCGCATTGTCGAACGTAACTGTAGCCACAGTCATCAGTCCCTTCACCGGCAGGTACGTGCCGGACGATCCGTAGTGAATGGTTCGTGTTGTTCAGTTGTGTCCCTCATGGCGGCCAGAACGGGCCGCCCGTGCTGGCGTCGCCCATTTTGGCACAACCCGATGATCGGGGGCAGCGCCCTCGCTCAACAAGACGAGTATGGCACGGATCACATTCGAGGGGAAATGTGGTGCACGTAACATCCCGTTATGTGGACGCCCCGTCGGTGTCAGGGCGCCTCTGCGCACCGAGGTCCGCGCGGAGCTCGGCCAGGAGGCCGACGACCTCGGCGACGTCCTGGGGGGACTCGACGCGGAAGCCCGCGGCGGTCTCGCCCGGACCCACCTTGATCCCCACGTCACCGGACTCCAGGGCGCGGAAGCCGTCTTCGTCCGTGACGTCGTCGCCGGCGAACAGGACAGCCTCGGCCTCGGTCACCTGGCGCAGGAAGGCCAGTCCCTCACCCTTGGTCGCGTGCACGACCGAGCCCTCGAGGACCTCCTTGCCGTCCTTGAGGAAGATGTCCCCCCGGCCGGTGAGCTGCCTGCGGGCGGCTGCGACGGCGGCCGCGGCATCGTCCCGGTCGGCCTGACGCGTGTGCAGGACGCGTCCCGCCGGCTTCTCCTCGACCCACGTCCCTGGGGCCTGGGTGGAGACCTCGGTGAACGTGCGGTGGAGGTCGGCGAGCGCATCGCGCTGGTCGGGGTCGAGCGCCACGGGGTGCTCCTCGGCGCCCAGCCGGACCTCCGCCCCGTGGCTCCCGATGAGCAGCGTCCGGTCGTCCGGCGAGGCCACCTTGAGCAGGCTCGTCAGTGCCCGGCCCGACACGTAGGCCGTCCACGTCTCCGGCAGCGCCGCGAGGCGCACGACGGCGGCCGCGGTCGCCGGGAGGGGCCGGGCGTCCTCGGCGCGCTCCACGATGGGCGAGACGACGCCGTCGAAGTCGAGGGCGACGAGGAGCCGGTCGACGCCGGCCAGCTGGGTCAGTGCCGCCCGGAGCTGGTCGTCGATGGTCACGGGCAGACCTCCTTGAGTCGGGCGAGGAAGATGGACGACCATTCCTCGACGTTGTGCACCAGGACCTGGCGGCGCATCGTCTTCATGCGGCGCGCCGCGATTCCCGGCGGGAGGTTGATGGCCGTGGTAATCGAGTCCTTGAGGCCCGCGATGTCGTGCGGGTTGATCAGCAGTGCCTGTTTGAGCTGGTCGGCGGCGCCGGCGAATTCGCTCAGGATCAGCGCCCCTGTCCCGTCGAGGCGCGAGGCCACATACTCCTTGGCCACGAGGTTCATGCCGTCGCGGAGGGCCGTGACGAGCATGACGTCCGCTGCGAGGTAGAGCGCCACCATCTCCTCGGTCGGGTACGAATGGTGCAGATAGCGGACGGCGGTGTGCTGCATGGTGTCGAACGTGCCGTTGATCCGCCCGACCGTGCCCTCGATCTCCTCGCGCAGGAGGCGGTACTGCTCGACCCGCTCGCGGCTCGGGCTCGCGACCTGGATGAGAGTCACTTCCCCCACCTTGACCCGCCCGTCGGTGAGGAGCTCTTCGAAGGCCTTGAGCCGGTGTCGGATGCCCTTCGTGTAGTCCAGCCGGTCGACCCCGAGCATGATCACCTTGGGGTCGCCCAGATCCTGGCGGATCTGGCGGGCGCGTTCGATGATTTCGGGGCGGGAGGCGAGCTCGGCGATCCTTGCCGTGTCGATCGAGATGGGGAAGGCTTCCGCGCGCACCTCGCGCCGTCCGTCGTGGCGCGTTGGATCGTGGACGACGAGGTGGGTTCCCTTGCCGCTCGCTCCCGCGTACCGACGCGCGGCGCGGGCGAAGTTCGAGGCGTCGTTGGGCCGCTGGAAGCCCAGGAGGTCCGCACCGAGCAGTCCTTCGAGGACCTGGCGCCGCCAGGGCAGCTGGGCGAAGATCTCCTGCGGTGGGAACGGGATGTGGTTGAAGAAGCCGATCTTCAGGTCCGGGCGCTGTCGGCGGAGCATCGCCGGGACGAGCTGGAGCTGGTAGTCCTGCACCCAGACCGTGGCGCCGTCGGCGGCGCAGGCCGTGACGGCGTCGGCGAACCTCTGGTTGACCTTGCGGTACGCGTCCCACCAGGTCCGGTGGAACTCCGGCGGCGCGATCACGTCGTGGTAGAGGGGCCACAGGGTGGCGTTGGAGAAGCCCTCGTAGTACGTCTCGACTTCCCCGGCCGAGAGCGGCACCGGCAGGATGGAGATCCCCTCGTGCTCGAACGGCTCCACTTCCTCGTCCGGCGCACCATGCCAGCCGACCCACGCGCCGTCGGACTTCTCCATCACCGGGGCGAGCGCCGTGACCAGACCGCCGGGAGAGCGCCGCCACCCTGCATCCTCGCCTTCGCCGACCCTGTCGACAGGCAGGCGGTTGGAGACGACGAGGAAGTCGTAGATGTGCGTCCTGGCGGGGATTCCGTTGTCTTCCTCGGTCGGTTTCTTGGCGGTCTGCTGGCTCACGTTCAGTCCCCTCGGATCCCTGTCACTTTCCTCAACACTACCCGCCGCGGCGTGGGCTGCATGTCACACGCGGAATATGGAACTCACCCCAGATGCGGAACGTTGCGGGGGAATAAGCCCCGGCGAGGGGAAGGAAAGGGCGGGACCCGGCGCCAGCCGCCTGCACTACACTGACCCCGTCGCCGACCACGAGCGTGCACCGCGCGCCGCGAACCGATCACGAGGAACGATGAGCCCCGCCAATCAGCCACGACAGACGAAGGCAGAGCGCACCGCCGCCGCCCGGGAGAAGGCCCGCCAGATCCGTGAGGAGCAGCAGAAGAGGGAGAAGCGCAATCGTCTCCTGCTTCGGTGGGGCGTCGTGGTCGCTCTCGTGGCCGTGATCGCCGTGGTTGCGCTCGTGGTCACGAGCTCGATGCGCTCCAATGCGCCGATCGGGGACACCGGGCCCCGTGCGGCCAATATGAACGCGAACGGCGGTGTGACGCTCGGAAAGGGCAATGAGGTCAAGGCCGTTCCGGCGTCGACCGTCGATGTCGCATCGATCCCTCCAGCGACCGGCCAGCCGAGCGCCGGCCAGGCCGCCAACGCCCCCGGCATCGAGCCGTCCGCCAAGGCCGAGCCGGTCAAGGTGGTCGTCTACATCGACTTCATCTGCCCGATCTGCAAGAAGTTCGAGGACACGTACGGCGAGAAGCTGAACCAGGCGCGCAACGACGGCAAGATCACCCTCGAGTACCGTCCGCTGGGCTTCCTGGACCGCCAGTCCACGACGAACTACTCGTCGCGGGCCGCCAACGCCGCCGCCTGCGTCGCGAACTCCTACCCGGACAAGTACGCCGACTTCTTCACGGCGCTGTTCGCACAGCAGCCCGCTGAGGGCAGCGCGGGCCTCTCCGATGACAAGCTCAAGGAGATCGCGCGGGGCCTCGGCGCAGACATCGACAAGTGCGTCGACGACAAGACCTACCGGCCGATGGTCAAGTACGACACCCAGCTCGCGACCTCCTCGGGCGTCACCGGCACGCCAACGGCGTTCGTGGACGGCAAGCAGTGGGGCATCGGGGACTCTGCGCAGCAGGGCTTCGACGCGTTCCTCGACGCCGCGATCGCTGCCAAGGCTGCCTGACCGAAACGTACGACGCCGGCCCGGTCCCCTCGCGGGGGCCGGGCCGGCTGTCGTTGGAGCAGAAGTCCGGTGAGACCGTCGCCGTCAGCGGATGTGCATCTGGACGAGGGCGACGGCTGCCGCGAGCAGGAGGCCGAGCGCGACGACGCCGAGCATTCCGGCGAGGGCCAGCACGAGCCTGCCGGCGGCAATGAAGGGCTCCTTGGGGATCATCCAGGCCTTCCTGTGCAGGGCTGCCTGCAGCCTTGCAGACTCTGCCCGCGCATCCAGGAGGCTCTCCTGAACGAGGCCGTCCCCCACAGGGCCCATCATTCCCCCTCTTGTGTTTCCTGTTGTCTCCGCCGCCCGGGGTGACACCGCACCCGCGGCCGCCTTACCGTTCGCACGGTTTCGAGGCGGCCGCGGGCGCTCCAAAGCGAACCCCCAGCGTCCGCATTGGACGTGTACAACATTAGCGGATATGCCGCCCGCACGGCGCGGAATGTAGCGATGCCTTTTGGGGGCTGCAGCTTCCCGTAGGACCGCGCGATCTGGCTAGAATGCGTCAACGCGACGTCGGAGAGTTATTGGGGGGGGAATCAATCGTGGACGAGGCAATGAAGCGCTATCTCTCCAGGCAGATCACAGGGCTCGACCGCATGAGAGAACCGCGCGACGAGGAATTCGCGGCGGCCATCGTGGAACTCGAGGCATTCCGTGAGGAAGGCGGCGGCATCCCCGACTGGAGATCGAGCGACCGGGTCGAAGCGAGGCTCGGTTCGTGGTTGGAGGGCCAGCGGGATGTTGAACGCCGCGGCGTGCTGTGCGAGAAGCGGCGCGCGCTGCTCGAAGGCGTGCTGGGGCCGCGGTGGGTGAGCCCGAGCTGAGGCCGCCCACGGGACCAGCACGGGGACCCGCGGGAGTTCAGGAGTCTGTCGGGGCCGCCCGCTCCCGCGCCGGCAAGGGGGACTCCGCAGCGGCCAGCATTTCTTCCTCCGTTCGTCCCTGCTTGCGGAGGAAGAGCAGCAGTTCTTCCTGGGAGGGTTCCCCGCGGTCCCGGTACTTCACGGCGAGCCCGTAGAGGTACTCGAAGTCGGCATATCGGGCCGGGTCGGACCACATTTCTCGCTCCCGCATCGCCGCCGGCCTCCACAGTGCCCAGCCGTGCCGGATGGAATTCCCATGGAGGTCGAGAACGCGCTCTGCCCTGAGTACGCCAGTCCTCGTGAGGTACCCCAGCTCGGAATAGAAGTTGAAGAGGGCGCGAGTGGCGCCGTCAATGTACTGTGGCTCGCGCAGCTGCCCATCGACCAGATAGTGGTCGAGGAAGTACTGGAAACTCGCCCGCCGGTACCGCTGGAAGATGGGTCCGGTCCACTCCTCCCAGAGCTGCGACATCACGCTGACCTCCAGCCGGATCCGCTCGCGCTCGTCGCGCAGCTGGAGGGACTTCAGCTGCGCGGCCACGCTCTGCGCTGTCAGTTCGGTCTGGCGTCTCATGAGGACGTTCTGCTCCTCGACGAATTCCGCGTGGGCCCTCAGCTGCCGTCGTGCGACCCAGGCCGCCCAGATGGCACCGACGCCGGTGGCCATGCCGCCCACGGCGATGAGCACTGTCAGGAGATCGAGGTCCATCGGCGACCCTTCCTCAGTCCGATGAGATGGGCCCCAGCTGTTCGTACCGTCAAGATTCCGCGCACGCGGTGCGGACGTCAAGGAGGTCAAGGCGAAGGCGAGAGGCGCGATCGCCTAACCTCTGGCAGAGTATTCTTCAGCGCCGACATCGTGAACCAGCCTGGGCATCTGTCTTAGCCTTCCGCTCATGTGGGTACTGTCACCGCATGGATTCAGCACGGAAACGAACAGGGGCCTGATTTGGCAGGGAACGCGACCTTTCGGCACGGCAACACCGCACTGCTTGCGGTGAGCAGCGTCGAGGCTCCGAGGATCGTGAGTTCGACGGATTTCGACCACAGCCTGGCGTCGACCCTGCAGCGGCTCAGGTTCCCGCCCCGGCTGCTCGAGCGCGTCGCCGGCATCACACACCGCCGCTGGTGGGCCCCCGGGACGTCCTTCGACGACGCCGCGGCCGAAGCGGGTGCGAAGGCGCTGGCAGAGGCGGGTGTGGAAGCATCCGAGATCGGGCTCCTGATCAACACCTCAGTCACGCGACGCAGCCTCGAGCCGTCGGTCGCGGTGAAGATCCACCACCGGATGGGCCTGAATTCGTCGGCCATGAACTTCGACCTTGCGAACGCGTGCCTCGGGTTCGTGAACGGCATGATCCTGGCGGCCAACATGATCGACTCCGGCCAGATCAAGTACGCCGTCATCGTCAACGGCGAGGACTCGCAAGCCACACAGGAGGCGACGCTGGCACGACTGCAGCGGCCGGACACGACCCGCGAAGACTTCACCCGTGAGTTCGCCACGCTCACCCTCGGCTCAGGGGCAGCCGCAGCCGTCCTGGGTCCTGCCGATGAGCACCCGGGGGCCCACCGGCTCGTCGGGGGCGTGATGCGAGCCGGCACCGAGCACCACGACCTGTGCGTGGGAGGCGTCGACGGGATGTCCACCGACACGAAGGGCCTGCTCGACGGCGGCCTCCAGCTTGTGGTCGACGCCTGGCACGAGGCCCAGCCAGAGTGGGACTGGGCCTCCATGGACCGCTATGTCACCCATCAGGTGAGCAACGCCTACACCCAGGCCATCATCAAGGCCATCGACCTCGACCCGGGCAAGGTTCCGATCACCTTCCCCTACTGGGGCAACGTGGGTCCTGCCTCCCTGCCCATGACACTGGCAGCCGAGGCACAGTCGCTGAGTTCGGGAGACCGCGTGCTGTGCATGGGCGTGGGCTCGGGACTGAATACGGGCATGGTGGAAATCGTTTGGTAGCCGAGGCCTGGGCCGGGGTCGACCCCGAATGGTCCCGGACGATCACCGTTCATTCCACCTCCGCGGTGGACCCTCCGGGCACACTGCGCCGCTGGCACGTCTTGGACAACGGCCCACAAATCTCCCGGCGGGGTCTCGCGCCGGCAGGCACCCTGCTGTGCGTCCACGGCAACCCGACCTGGGCGTACCTGTGGCGGACCCTTCTGGCAGCCGGATCCGAGCCGGCCCATCCGTGGCGCGTCGTCGCGGTGGACCAGCTTGACATGGGCTACTCGGAGCGGACCGGCACATTCCGTCGTCTGCGTGACCGGATCAACGACCTCGGAGACCTGACCGACGCACTGGGCCTCGACGGACCGGTGGTCACAGTGGGCCACGACTGGGGCGGGGTGGTCAGCCTCGGCTGGGCGCTGGCGCACCGCCAGCACCTCGCCGGAGTCGTGCTGACCAACACGGCCGTCCACCAGCCGTCCGGCTCGGGGATCCCGCCCGCCCTCCGGCTTGCGCTGCACCCCGCGGTCCACCGCTGGGGCACGACGACGTCGGACGCCTTCCTGCGGGTCACACACGCCCTGGCACGCCCACAGCTGCCCCCCGAGGTCCGCAGGGCCTACATGGCCCCGTACCGCAGCTCCCACCGCCGGGCGGGGGTGGGGAACTTCGTGGCGGACATCCCCACGGAGGCCTCCCATCCCAGCTTCCTGGCGCTCCGCGCGGTAGCGGAAGGGGTGCGCGGGCTCCGGGTGCCGGCGCTGCTGCTCTGGGGGCCGCGCGACCCCGTCTTCTCCGACCGCTACCTCAAAGACCTCATCGGGCGGCTCCCGCACGCGGACGTGCACCGCTTCGAGGGCGCAGGACACCTCGTGGCGGAGGACCGCGACATCGCCGCACCGGTCTTCCAGTGGCTCGCGGACCACGCGGTCGGCACGCACGCCGGCGACCACGCGGCGTCGGGCGCACCGATCCCCGACGCAGGCAAGCCGACGGCCGCCGAGGAGCGGCCCGGCGCGTTCCGCCCACTCTGGTCGGAGCTCGACGAGCAGGCCGCGGGCCCCGGAGGGGACGAAACCGCTGTGGCCGAGATGTCGCCGGCGGGCGCCGTCAGCCGTCTGCTCACGTGGAGACAGCTAGGCTGGAGCATCGCCGAGCTCGCTGCTGGCCTGCGGGATGCCGGCGTCGGCAGCGGCAGCCGGGTGAGCCTCATGGTTCCGCCAGGGGTGGACCTCACCGTGGCGCTCTACGCGTGCCTGCGGCTTGGCGCCGTGGTCGTGGTGGCCGACGCCGGGCTCGGAGCCAGGGGCCTGAGCCGGGCCGTGAAGGGCGCAGCCCCCGATTTCCTGATCGGCATCGACAGGGCACTCGCGGCTGCCGCGGCGCTCGGCTGGCCCGGCCGGCGGATCAGCGTGCAGGAGCTGCCGGAGGTCCGCCGCCGCATCCTCGGAGTCGAAGCCTCGCTCGCAGCCCTCGCGCGGCGCGGTGCAGCGCTGGGCGCGGGCCGGCCGCTGCCCGATCCGGATCCGACGGCCCCCGCCGCCGTACTGTTCACGTCCGGCTCGACCGGACCCGCGAAGGGGGTTGCCTACACCCATCGGCAGCTCTCTGCGATGCGGAACACCGTGGCCCAGACGTTCGGGATCCGCCGCGGGGCCAGACTGGTGGCGGGCTTCGCCCCCTTCGCGCTCCTCGGACCGGCGCTCGGGGCAGTCTCGGTGACACCTGCGATGGACGTCACGGCTCCCCGCACCCTCACGGCGCGCGCGCTGGGGGACGCTGCGGCGGCCATCGAAGCCACCGTGGTCTTCGCCTCGCCGGCGGCGCTGCGCAATGTCCTGGCTACCCAGGATGGCGTGGGAGCGGCGGGGCGCGAGGCCCTGGAGCGGGTCGAACTGCTGCTGTCCGCCGGGGCGCCTGTCCCCGAACCGCTCCTGGCCGAGGTGCAGCGGCTCCTTCCGCGGGCCTCGCTGCACACCCCCTATGGGATGACGGAAGCGCTGCCCGTCACGGACATCAGCCTCGAACAGATCCAGGCCGCCGACGTCGACGCTTCCGCCGGCACCGTGCCGGGTGCGGGCAATGGCGTGTGTGTCGGCCTGCCGGTGCATGGTGCGCGCGTCGCTGTCGTTCCGCTGGCCGCCGACGGCAGTGCGCACGGATCCCATCCTGTGACCGAGGCGGGCGTGACTGGTGAGATCCTGGTCAGCGCGCCGCACGTCAAGCACGCCTACGACAGGCTCTGGCTGACGCAGCGGGAGAGCTCCAGCGTTCCCGGGTGGCACCGCACAGGCGACGTGGGGCACTTCGACGCGGCCGGCCGCCTCTGGGTGGAGGGGCGCCTGGCCCACGTCGTGACGGCGCCGGGCGCCGTGGTCACGCCTGTCGGCGTGGAGCAGGCAATCGAACGTCTCGACTGCGTTCGGCTGGCCGCCATCGCCGGTGTCGGGCCGGCTGGCACGCAGGCGGTGGTCGCCGTCGTCGAGACCTCGCCTCAGACCCGGAGCGCGGGCCCTGCGGCGCCGCGGCTCGCGGCGCGCGTCAGGGAGGCGGCCCGTGAGGCCGGCGTGGCGGTCTCCGCGGTGCTGGCCGTTCCAGCGCTCCCCACGGACATCCGGCACAACGCGAAGATCGACAGGACGCGTCTGTCCCGCTGGGCTTCCCGAGTGCTGGCCGGCGGCCGCCCGGGGAAGCCATGAGGGTCCTCGTCACGGGCGCCAGCGGGCTGCTCGGACGTGAGGTTGCGCGGCTCCTGGTCCGCCAAGGGCACGCCGTGACCACGTTCCAGCGACGGGCGTCAGGGGTCGACGGCGCCGCTGACCTCCGCGGCTCCGTCACCGACGAGGACGCTGTCCGGGCGGCCGTTCAGGGTGCGGAGGGTATCGTCCATCTGGCCGCGAAGGTCTCCTTCACCGGCCGAGCGGCTGAGTTCCACGAGGTGAACGTCGAGGGGACCCGCCGCCTCCTCCGGTGCGCTCGCGCGGCCGGCGTGCGGGAAGTCGTGTTCGTGTCGTCCCCGTCCGTGGCCAACTCCGGCGCCGCCATCGCGGGCCTGGGCGCCGAGCCCGCCGACCCGCAGCGCGCGCACGGAGACTACTCCCGCACCAAGGCCGAGGCTGAGCTCCTCGCGCTGGCGGCGGATTCGCCGGGGTTCCGGGTCGGCGCGGTGCGCCCCCACATCGTGTGGGGCCCCGGCGATACCCAACTGGTGGAACGGGTCCTGCACCGTGCGAGGCACCACCGCCTGCCCCTGCTCGACGCCGGTGCCGCGCTGGTCGACACCACCTATGTGGACAATGCTGCCTCCGCCATCGTCGCTGCGCTGCACCGCATGGACCACATCCATGGGAGGGCCGTCGTCGTGACCAACGGCGAGCCGCGCCCGATCGGCGAGCTGCTCGCAGGCATCTGCCGCGCAGCCGGCGTCCCGGCGCCGTCGCGGGCCGTGCCCGGCTCCGTAGCTCGGACGGCGGGCGCGGTGGTGGAGAAGCTCTGGACCTGGGCCGGGCGCAAGGAGGAGCCTCCGATGACGAGATTCCTGGCCGAGCAGCTCTCCACGGCCCACTGGTACGACCAGCGTGAGACCCGAGCGCTCCTCGACTGGACACCCTCTGTCTCGCTCGATGAGGGGCTCGCGAGACTTGGCGAGCACTATGGCTCTCCGTCAGGGGCCGCTGATGCGTCTCGGCGACCGTAAGCGGGCACCCCGGGTCACCCAGCGCCCCGGAGGTCAGGGCGGGGCGCCCGGAGCTCAGGGCAGGGCTGGGGTGGGGCCGTTGCCGCTGCGGAGAGGGACGGGCTCTCCATAAACGTTCACGATGCTGCCGGTCTGTTCAGCGCGGAGCTCGAGGAGCTCCACGGGCGCCGTGGCCCGGGCCGAGGCGGCGGCGTGGGCGACGTCGGCGGGGATGTGCTCGGCCGCGAGCACGAGGCGGTGCCCGACAGGGAGGCGGGTGTGCTCTGCGGCCCAGAGGTCCAAGGCGCGGGCGAGCTGGCCGGCGTCGGCGTCGGCGAGCTGGACTTCGACGAGGAGGCGGGTGCCGCCAGCGGGGTCGAAGAGGATGACGGCGAACCGGTCGGTGCCGGGCCGGAGGATGGTGCGCTCGAAGCGGGGCGTGCCGTCGGTGAGACCCAGCAAAACCGGGTTCTCCTCGATGCGTGAGGCCAGCCAGACCGCGTCGAGGCCGAGGCTGTGCAGGGTCGGCCGACGGGGCTGGGGCGTGCTCACCCCATGATCCTATGCGCGGCCCCTGCAACAGTCCGTGACGCACGGCATGCCGCCGGGGTGGTTTGGCCCGGGGATGTGCCGGATAGCGTCCGTACGAGTTCCCTCTCCCAATGGACTCAGCGGGCTGGTAACCCGCGACCCGGCACGGAGGGGCCCGGCAGCTGGGGCCCCTCCAGGGCCGGGACACGTCTCAGCGCCTGCCCGCGGCGGCGAGGGCTTCCCCGTCCAGATGCGGACTACCCGTCATCGCAGTGAGCGGCGAGAATGGTGGGAGCGCAATGGGCCTCAAGAGTCTGGGACCCCGGCTGCGCGTTGAGAATGATGCCCCCTCGACGACGTCGAGTGAGGGCAGGGCAGGCAGATCTTCCATGCTTCCTCGAAGCAGTCACTCCAGAACTACCTTCCACTCCGAGAAGTCCGTCCCGCGGGCTCATCCGGACCGTGAGCAGCACCCCGGCTCGGATCTCGCTCCGGCCCCCCACCGTCAGAGGACGCGGTTGCTCCGCGAACTCAGGCAGGCCGGGCTCGGTGACTCGGAGGCAAGGGCCGAGGCGTCGAGGCTGCTGGGCGGTGACATCTGGTGCGGATGATCGGGAAGTGCGGCCTGACGAGACGGACTTGACGCCGATGCGCTAGGCGAAGGCGATCTGGCGGGACTCGGGAGCAGGAACCCCGGCCGCTCGAAGTGAGGGCCCGCGGGCTCGAGTTCGCGGTGCCGCGCGGTCAGGCCTTGTGGCCCCCGCAGTGGGCCAGTCGAACCGCTGCCCTGCCGGCTGGACGGCCGCAGGACCATGACGAGCACGGCGAGGCTCATGCTGGCGGTGATGACGACAGGATGACGCTGACGATCATGCTGGCGACGACCCACCACCAGTACTCCCCGCGTCCGGCGCGGCCCGTGAAGGTGGCGTACTTCGCGAAGAAGCGGCGGATCGCATCCCGGAACGGCTGCGTGGCCTTCGGGAGACCTGCCGGGACACGCCCAACCCACCCTGTCCATGGCTGGGTACTGTCTGGTAGAAACAGTGGCAGCGTGCGACGGCGTAGTCCCTGCCTGCTGATTCGCAACATTGCACGTGCTGGAGGCGTCAGGCTGGCGCTCGGTCCTGAGGGAGGCCATTGGCCGGTCGGGCGCCTTCCGCGCGCCCCAGACGCTGCGCAGACCATCGTCAGGCACCGGACCGGCTGCCTGGTTCGGAAGGACCGAGAAGGAGGAATGGGTATGGCTGGGAAAACCACGGCAGAGCGGGCGCAGACCCTCAAGGCGCTGCATGAGGCCTCGGAGATCCTCCGCGTCGTCAACGTCTGGGACGCCGTCAGTGCGGCCACGGTCGCGGCCCTGCCCGAGACGAAGGCGATCGCCACGGCTGGCCACTCGATCGCGGCCTCCTACGGCTATCCCGACGGGGGGATGCCACTGGAGACGGCGCTGGCGGGGGTCAAGGCTGTGGTCGACGCGGTCGAGCTGCCCGTGACCGCTGACCTCGACGACGGCTACGACGACCCGGCCGAGACGGTCCGCCGGGCGATCGGCATAGGCGTCGTGGGCGCGAACGTCGAGGACCGCCTTCGGCCCTTCGAGCAGGCTGTGGCGCGGGTCGAGGCGATCACTGCGGCCGCCCAGAGCGAGGGCATAGAGTTCCAGCTCAACGCCCGCACCGACGCGATCGTGCGCGGTGGTGGCCGCTCGATCCAGGAGAGCATCGAGGACGCCATCCGCCGCGGCCAGGCGTTCCTCGACGCCGGCGCCGCCCTCGTGTTCGTTCCCGGTGCCCTCACCCGCGACACCATCGAGCCTCTCGTGGACGGGCTGGGGGCGGGCAAGCTCTCCGTTATCGGCGCCCCCGGCGCGCTGCCGGCGGCGGAGATGCAGAAACTCGGGGTGGCGCGCATCTCCTACGGGCCCTACACCCAGCGGGTTGCCCTGCGCGCGCTCCGCGACCTCGCCGCCGACCTCTACGGCTCCGGCGTCATTCCCGAGGACACGCCGGCCCTGAACTGAGCACACGCAGGCCCCGGCCTAGGACGAGGCCGTGGATGATCCGGCAGGGCCTGCACCGCGGAGATGAGGAGGTCAGCCTCCCTGCCGCGTCAGCCTTCGCAGTCGCGGCAGAAGGCCTGACCGCCGACCTCCACCTTCTGTGAGCGGTGGCGGACGAGGAAGCAGGACTGACAGACGAACTCGTCCTCGCCCTGCGGGACTACTTGGACAGTGAGCTCGTCGGTCAGGATTTCGCCGCCGCGCAGTTCCCCGGCCTCGCCGCTGTCGTCCACGTCGAGCTCGCGCACGACGCTGCGCGCATCGGGGGCGCTCACCGACTTCACCGCCTCAAGCGATTCGTTCTGGGATTCCTTCACGTCGGAGCGCAGTTCGTCGAAGTCGGCGGCCACGGTGCTGGTGTTCCTCTCAATGGTGGGGGCAAGAGCAGCTACCGTACACCAGTCAGCTGCGCGTCGGCGCGGCAAGGCCGTAATCAGCCGCGGATCAGGCGCAGGCGGCCTGGCTGGGACGAGGCCTCCAGACCGCCGAGAATCCCTAACACCGTCCGGCAGGGCCAGCGCTCCAGGCAGCCTTCACAGGCGGCTGCGGCATGTTCGTCGGCAGGAGCATGGACCCAGAGCAGGACCTCGCACCCCTCGAGTGAGTACCTGCTGTGCGACATCCGCCGTCGGCGCGCCTCGCCGATCAGCTCGAGCATCGTCCCGTGCAGCGGCGAGGCCGGTTCTTGATAGGGCATGCCAAAGGAGATACCCGATCAGCAGGAAGCAGAAACCGAGAGCAGTCGGTTCGGTTGCTCAAGTCCACGTGCGACTCGACGCATGGCCCGCGCCGCACGCCGCCCTGGGTCAACGCCCTGGAAGCCACCGGGCGCCCGCATCCGGGGGCGCACGAGCAGAAGACCGGACGGGTCGTCGCAGGGTAGGGGAGCGCGGCGGGCAGCGTCCCCAAGTGCTTGGCGCAGTCGGAGTCGAAGGAGGCGTACCCGGTGAACTCGAGTCTCAGGTGCACATCGGGACTCCCGCCTTGCGGGTCTGCCGGTGGGCCAGGATGAGCTCGGCCACGACCTCCACCCTCCCCGCGTCCGCTGTCTCCTCGGGTGCCGGCGCGAGGTGGCCTACACCTACATACCCCGTGCGGGGGTTGCCTCATCGTGTAAATTGCCGGATGCGCACCGATCGGTCACTGCTCGTTAGAAGGGGTGGCGGCTCCCGAGGGTATCGTCGTGGGCGACACCCGGATTTGTAGACCTGCCTTGATCATTGGCGGGCTATTGAAGCCGGGGTGAGGCGCAGTCGAGAGCGGTCTCGAAGGTCTGCACATAGTCGATGGCGGCCTGCAGGGCGTCTCTCAGCGGGGCCGCGTTCCGCTGGACCTGGGAGAGGAGCATCCCGCCCTGGAACGCCGAGAGCAGAAGATTGGCCAGGCGGGTGGGATCTGCATCGGCGCTGATCCGGCCGAGCTCCTGCATGCGCTGTAGTCCGTTGCGGAAGATGTCCCGCCACTGGTCGAACGCGTCCGCGAGCTGATCGTGGACGTCGAGGTCAGTCTTGATGATCTCGCTCGCGAGCGACCCGAGAGTGCAGCCTTCCTGATGGGCGCGCTCGAAGCCGACGTAGAAGTCCGCCCACTCCTGCAATGCGTCCAGGCTGTCGAAGCTGGCGAACCGCTCGCTGCGATGGAACGAGAGGACCCGCTCGGCGCGCCATTCGATGACGGCCAGGATGAGGCTCTCCTTGGTCGGGAAGTAGTGGTTGAGCTGGGACCCGCTGACGCCGGCCGCCCGTCGGAGCTGCTCGTTGTTCGTCGCATGGACGCCCTTGGTGTAGATGAGCTCCGCGGCCTGCTCCAGAATCCGCTCGCGGGTCGCCTGCCCCTTGCCGGTGAGCTTCCGCGGCTCCCGAATCCCCGCACTCGCTTTCATGCTTCCAAGCATAGATCAAAAGTGGGCTTGACAGCCCACTCATAGCCGCGCTTAATGGAGGAAATGGGCTGGCAAGCCCAAAAAATCGGATCGACGGGTCAGGGTTCCAGTGGCTTCTCGTTCCAGACCCCACTAAGGAGGTGATCTGCTGTGCCGCGACAGGACTTGGCTCTCGAGCAGCAATCAGGACCAGCGAAAGATCGATTCGGCCGCCAGGAGGGCCTAGTGCTGGCCTTCGCTTCGGCGGTGGTCGCCTTGCTGGCCTCATTCGCCACGGTGGGTTCGACCATTCCGCTGTTCAACATCTATCGGGCTCAGGACGGCTTCAGCAGTGCCGACATCTCCCTGACCGTGGTCGCCTACTCGGTCGGAACTCTCGGAACACTGCTGGGCACGGGGCGCCTGTCCAACTACACGGGCAGGCGCCCCGTCTCCATCGCCAGCCTCGCCTTTCTGATTGCGGGAACGCTGACGCTGCTGAACGTGCACCACATAGGCATCCTGATCGCCGGTCGGCTGCTGATGGGATTCGGTGCCGGGCTGGCCAGCAGCAGCCTTACCTCCTACATCGTCGACGCGGCACCGGCCCGGCCGGCATGGCTGGCCTCGGTGGCCTCCAGCCAGCCGGTCATGCTCGGGCTGGCCGTGGGCGCCGTCGTATCCGGTGCCCTGGTCCAGTTCGGGCCGTGGCCGCGCGACCTCGTGTACATCGTCGACATCGGCTTCCTCCTGCTCGCAGCCGTGATGGTCGCCGTCAGCCCCGAAACCGTGACCCGGACATCGGGTGGTTGGCGGTCGTTGCGCCCGAGCGTCCACCTGCCCGTCGGAGTCAGGGATCTGCTCCCTGTCGCGGCCGCGGTCTTCCTTGCTATCTGGGCAACTGGAGCCTTCTACCAGGCCTTCGTGCCCGCACTGGTCAAAGACCAGCTAGGCACCGATAGCCCGCTCGTGCTTGGACTGGTGTTCGCCGCCTACATGGGCGCGAGCGCACTGGGTGCTCCCATCGGCGGCCGGTTCACCGTGGCCGGGGCTCAGCGCGTCGGCATGGTTGGCTTCGTGGCCGGGTGGATGGGCCTTGTTACCGCGATCGCTACAGGCGCGCTTCCGGTGTTCATCACTGCAACGGTCCTCGCCGGCGCCGGCCAGGGCGTCGCTATCAGCGCAGCCACCCGGGCACTCCTGCACGGCGGAACTTCAGCCGACCGGGCGCCGATCCTCGCTGTGGTCTACCTTGTCTCCTACAGCGGGGCGAGCATTCCCAGCCTCATCTCGGCTCAGCTCTCCGGAGCCTTCTCGCTGCCGCAGATCTCACTCGGATACGGCGGCCTCGCCCTCCTCGCCACGCTGTTCACGGCCCTCTCGGCGCACAACCCACGCACACCTGCGATCAGCGAGAGCCCGGTAAGCGTAGCGGGCAGCCGTCAGAGAGGCCAGCCGGTGACGATCTGGACGACGGAACCTGACCTACCTGCCACCGAGTGCGCCGCGCTCATCCCCAACTAGCCCGGCACGTCCGCTTCAACTTCCCGCGAAACAGATCCACGACAGAGGAGAAACCAATGAAAGCCATCGTGGTCACCGATCAGGCAGCAGGACTTGCCGGAATGACGCTGACCGAGCGCCCCGAGCCGACCGCGGCAATAAACGACGTGGTCGTCCAGATTCACGCATCGGGATTCGTTCCGACCGAGATGGACTGGCCGTCGACCTGGACCGATCGCGCCGGCCACGACAAGGCACCGTCGATCCCCGGACATGAGGTGGCGGGCGTGGTCAGCGCCCTCGGCTACGGCACAACCGGACTGTCGATCGGACAGCGGGTCTTCGGGCTCGCCGACTGGCATCGCGACGGAACCCTCGCCGAGTATGTCGCAGTCGAGGCACGCAACCTCGCCCCGCTGCCCGGCGACGTCGACTTCACCGTTGCCGCATCCCTGCCGATCTCAGGCCTGACCGCGTGGCAGGGCCTGTTCCAGCACGGCCGCCTGCAAGCCGGACAGGCAGTCCTTGCCCACGGCGCCGCCGGGGCGGTCGGGACGATGGTGACCCAGCTCGCCCGCGAGGCTGGAGCCTACGTCATCGGCACGGGCCGCGCCGCCGACCGGGAGAAGGCGCTCGACTTCGGCGCGGACGAGTTCGTGGACCTCGAGAACGATGCGCTCGACGCTGTCGGCCGCGTCGACCTGGTCTTCGATGTCATCGGAGGCGAGATTCAGAAGCGGTCCGCGGCCCTCATCAAGCCTGGGGGAACGCTGGTGTCCATCGTCGGGCCGGTCGAGGCCCACCCGGCCGATGGCTTGGCGGTGGACTTCGTCGTGGAGGCCGATCGCGCCGAGTTGGTCGAGATCGTGCAGCGGGTCCGGGACGGCCGACTGCGGACGAACATCGACACCATCGCGCCCCTCGACGAGGCGGTGTCAGCCCTCAACCCGACCGTCCGCCGCAAGGGAAAGACGATCATCAGCATTCGCCCGTAACATGGTGGAATCCGCGTGGACCGGATCGACGGACCGGCTAGGTAGGCGGCGTTGAGGCGTCGCCTACCAACGCGGATGGACCGGTTCGGGACCGAGCTCGGCCACATCGTCAGGATCCGCGCTCAAAACAGTTCGGACCTTCGCCCCGTCTGCCGGCAGATCTCCGGGGCGGAGCCGCGGGACGAGCGCGAGCTGTAGCAGCGGTACCCGGAATGCCCAGCGAGGTGCTCGAAGACAGCGCCGAGCAGTCCGCTAGGAACGGCCTGTCCTGGTCCTTCGGGACCCCACGCAGCTGGACGCGGCTGAGCCCTCACGGCCGAGGGGCCACAGAAACAAGTTGCCTGCCACCAGGGGCCTGGGCTGAGCTGGCCGCGATCTAGACCGACCCGCCGATCACGCCGCTGCGCGCGCTGGACGTCGTCGCGTGGCGGGCCGGGCAGGCGGCGCTGCCGCGGCGGAAGGGCCGGTGCGCTGCCGCCCTAGACCCTCTCTGAGGCAGGCGAGGGGGCGTTGGCCGCACGGCCTGAGCTCGCCGCCTTCTAGGACGCAGCGGTCGCCTGCGCCGAGGCCGACCAGCGCATCGCATCCGTGGCCGAATCGGAGGCCCGGAAGTGGTTCCGTGCCCAGTCCACTGCCAGGGGCTGGTCCGGGATCGCGATCGTGACGCTCGGCGCGCTGCTTGCCGCCGTGCGGGTCCTGACCCTGTGGTCTCTGGCTGTGACGGTGGCCGTCGCCGTCGCCTGCTTCGTCGTTTCTGTCCTGGCCCGCACGCCCGGGTACCGGGGCCATGCCGTGGCTGTCTCCGGGCTCGCTCGCCCCCCACATGGGCCGTGTGGTGCCCTGCCATCGAGGCCGCCGCCAACTGGCTCGAACGCCACCCCGCACCCGGTCTGACCGCGGAGGAGATCAGCACGCTCAGCCCTCAGCGTAGACCGCCAGGGCGTGCCCGGCGCCTTCTCTGTGCCTGCACCGGCCACTGGTGAGGGACCTCGGCTGTCCCGACGCATGCGGTCCGTTCCAATCCCGAAGGACCCATGCACGGCTGCGTCCGCCCCCAGCACGGCAAACCGACACCGCCGGCCGCCGCACACCGGCACCGCCTGGACAGGGGGCTGGTGGGCGCTTCTGCTTGCCGGGATGGGAGCCATCGGGCCCTCCAAGGCGGCGCAAGCCCTCAGGATCACCGCAGGATTGGCGCAGGAACGGGAATCGCAGGCTTTCAGGCAGAGACGATGTTTTCGTGCCCCCTCTGACGCGTCCCCGCCGAGCGCCCGCGCGCGCGCCCTCGGCGGCGCCGTCGCCCGTCCAGGCCGCCGACACGAGCACGACGGCGACCGCCCACTCCGCCCCCCAACCCCCAGCCCGCCCACGGAACCAACCGGCACTGATCGGCTGCGCAGCACTCAACCTCGTGCTCGGGTCCGCCCTCACGCACCGCCGCAGCCCCGGCCCCGCACGGTGCGGAGAAGGCGACGCCCCCGGCGGAACACCGGCCCCGACCGCCCCGGGCAGCTCCACTGCCGCCTAGGCCAGCCCCACCACCCCCGCATTTGGAGGAACCCATGCGCCGACGCGCGCCCAGACACCGAGCCGTGCCCGCCAAGAAGCGGCGCCCCGACAGGGGGCACCGGCACAGCGCCGCACGGCGCGGCGTGACCTCGGCCACCCTCGTCCTGACCGTCCTGGCAAGCCCCGTCCTCATCGGCCAGCCAGCCCAGGCGGCCACCCTCCCGGCCGCCGTCACGACCGCGTTCCCGCAGCGGGCCGCGCAGCTCTCCGTCACCCTCGTCACACTGCAGACCCGGGACAAGACCGCCGGGGACGCCGCAGCGCTCGACGTCAACGCCTACCGGAACGCCATCTCCTCGGCCAGCACCTACTGGTCCTCGATGTCCTCCGGGCGCATAGGTATGCGGGTCGACCGGGTCCTCGCCGGATTCCGCACCTCCGCGTCCTCCGCCGACGACTTCACCGTCATCATGGACACCGTCGCCCGCGAGATCGGCTGGTCCGCCGGAGGGAACAGCGTCCTCATCCTCGCCGTCCCCCGCGACGACGTCATGGTCTACGGCTCCGGCGGAAACCTCGGCGCCGGCTGGGCCGCCGGGCAGACCAGCGGCCGCATCCTGCTGCCCCGGCCGTCCAATTTCACCGGCCCCGTCACCGCGCACGAGGTCGGCCACGTCCTCGGCCTCGGCCACGCCAACACCCTCCAGTGCAGCAACGGTGCCGCCGACTCCGCCCGCGGCGCAGGCCGCTTCGCCGACGCATCGTGCAGCACCCGCGCCTACGGCGACCGCACCGACCTCATGGGCGTCTCCCAGTGGAGCCAGCCCCACCTGAACTCCTACCTGTACGAGTACGGCGGGTTCGGGCGCGGCGACGAGATCACCGACGCCGGGACCGCCGGAGCCACCGTCACCTACACCCTCCTCCCCTGGGGAGGGACAGCCTCGCACCGGGCCCTGAAGTTCAAGGACCCGGCCACCGGGGAGTGGTACTACGTCCAGTTCAAGACCAATACCGGCTACGACGCCCCGATCGCAGTCGGCGGCAACCGCGGGATCGAGATCATCAAGGGCGGCCTCGACGAGAGCGAATCGCTGCTCATCCCGCCCTCCACACTCCCGTTCGCCGGGATCTACGCCAGCAGCCTGGCCTGGCAGGCCGGGCAGACCTTCACCACCGCCGGCGGCGCCCGTGTGACCGTGAACTCAGTCGGGGCGGATACTGCAACCGTGACCATCGCCGGGAAGAACGCCCCGCCCGCGGCCGTCGCGACAGTGATCGACGCCAAGGCCGCCCAAGCCGGGCTCGGCTCCGCCATCGGCGACTTCGGCGCGATCCGCAGCGGCGGGTTCTACCGCATGTACCAGCGCGGCGCCGTCGTCTGGACTTCCTTCACCGGCGCGCGCATCTCCGCCGGCGGCATCCGCACCGCCTGGGCCCGCAACGGGTACGAGGACGGACACCTCGGCTACCCCACCACGGACGAGATCGGCGGCCTCAAGGGCGGGGGCGTCTACCAGATGTACGAGGGCGGGGCCATCATCTGGAACCCCACCCTTGGCGCCTTCGAGTCCAGCGGGGCCATCCGCGACGCCTGGTCCCGCAACGGGCTCGAGAACGGCAAATTCGGATACCCCACCAGCGACGAGATCCGCGGCCTCAAGAGCGGCGGCTCCTACCAGACCTTCCAGGGCGGGCTCATCATGTGGTCCCCGACCACCGGGGCACACGAGTCCCTCGGCGGCATCCGCAACGCCTGGCAGCGCACCGGATTCGAGGACGGCTACCTCGGCTACCCCACCACCGACGAGATCGGCGGCCTGCGCGACGGCGGGGCCTACCAGATGTACCAGGGCGGGGCCATCCTCTGGTCACCCAGGACAGGGGCGCACGAGTCCGGCGGCGCGATCCGCGCAGCATGGGCCCGGTTCGGGCTCGAGAACGGCAGGTTCGGGTACCCCACCAGCGACGAGGTCCGGGGCCTGCGCGATGGCGGCTCCTATCAGGCCTTCGAAGGCGGGCTCATCATGTGGTCCCCGAAGACCGGGGCGCACGAGTCGGTCGGCGCCATCCGGAACGCGTGGCAGCGGGGCGGGTTCGAGGACGGCTACCTCGGCTACCCCACCACCGACGAGATCGGCGGCCTCAAGGGCGGCGGCGTGTACCAGATGTACCAGGGAGGGGCGATCGTATGGTCCCCGAAGACCGGGGCGCACGAGTCCGGTGGTGCGATCCGTCAGGCCTGGGCGAAGGCAGGGTACGAGAACGGGAACCTCGGCTACCCCACAAGCGACGAGTACGCGATCTCCGGCGGCAAAGCGCAGGACTTCGAGGGCGGGCGCATCGAATGGCGGCCCGGCTCGGGCACGACCGTCGTCGACCCGCTCCGCCCCGAGGGAAACACCGGCACCATCATTCCCACCGCCCCGGCGTCCGGGACCGAGACCGCCGTCCAGATCCAGTCCATGGTGCGCCAGACCGCCACCCAGATGGGCGTCGACCCGGCCCTGGCCCTCGCCGTGGCCGAGCAGGAGTCCGGCTTCCGGCAGAACGTCACCTCGTCCGTCGGGGCGATCGGCGTCATGCAGATCATGCCCGCCAACCGGGACTGGCTCGCCGCGCTCTCCGGCCGGCCCGCACTGGACCTGCGCAACGCCTCCGACAACATCGCGGCCGGTGTCGCGATGCTCCGCTGGCTGCGCGGCCAGGCGCCCTCCCTCGACGTGGCCATCGCCGGCTACTACCAAGGCCTGGGGTCGGTCCAGTCCAAGGGCATGTACGAGGACACCAAGGTCTACGTCTCGCAGGTCAAGGCGCGCATGGCCAAGTACTGACCGCCCGGCCCGTCGCCCGGCAGGACGAGAAGGATGTCGAGGTATGGAACTGCCCCATGAACACCTTCTGGCTGCCCCAAAAGGTGCCGCTCTCCAACCACATCCAGTCCTGGGCCACCCTCACCCCGGCCGAGCAGCCGCTCACGATGCGCGCCTTCACGGGCCTCACGGTGGTCTGCACGATCCAGGGCACGGTCGGCGCCGTGAGCCTCATCCCGGACGCGGTCAGCCTGCCGCCGAACGGAAGAGGCTTCTGTCCGGCGAACGGGAAGACTGTTGCAGGTGTTTCCATGGGAGCGGTCGGCAGGGAGGAAGAGTAAAACCCCTCTTGATCTGCGTTTCCGCAGGTCAAAGAGGGGTTCTTGGAGCCCCCTGCCGGATTCGAACCGGCGACCCTCTGTTTACAAGACAGATGCTCTGGCCAACTGAGCTAAGGAGGCAGGGCGACCGCGCAGGCTGTGCCTGCGGCGTGCACCAATCCAGACTAGCGCCTCGCGTGTCCCTGTCGGGAATTGGACGGATCCGCAGAGTCAGCGGTGCTCGCGGAGGGTGCGGTCGATGATGTCCCTGATCTCGAGCAGGGTCTCCACGGAGAGGTCGGAGGTCAAGGTGCGGGCAGCGAAGGACTTCACCTCTGCCTCGCGCATCGTGCGGAGCAGCTCGAGCTGGGCTCCAACCCGGTCCGGGATCTCCGGCTCCGGGTCCGTGAGGTAGGTGACGGGCACGCCGAACATGTCGGCCAGGGCGTGAAGGAGCTTGGTATCGGTCGTAAGCGGGCCAGTGCCAGCACGCATGTAGTGCCACCGCTGTCTCGAGACCTGGGCTCCACGTTCCTCGACTCCACGTTTGATCTCCGGGAACTGCGGCCGCTCTCCTCCGCGCTCGGCGGCAGCGATGTCCAGCAGGGTGTTGAGCCGCTGGGCCAGTGCCGCCGCGGAGGGCGGTAGCGGTTCAGGCATGTGGTACCTCCTCGGTCTTGATTATCATAACGATTTCTCGCTTTACCCGCCTTTCCCGCCCCCGGCGAATCAGGCCCCGCTGAGGAGGCGAATGACCGCGTCTGCGGTGAGTGCGGGCGGAGGTTAGTCTTGGTCTCATGCGAGAGAATTTGCCCGGCGGAATGGCGCCGTGAGGAGGCGCCTCCGGCGTGATGGCCTCGGAGCTGTCCGGAGTGAAGCCTCCGAGGCTGTTTCCCGACTCGGCCTCGGTTCTGCCTTTGGCTTCCAAGAGCTGGTGGATTCGGTGGCCCGGTTCCGCGGAACCCGGCTCGATATCAGGGCTGTGCCGAGCCTCGGCAAAGGTGAGGTCAGTGCACTGTGGCTGTCCATGCGGGACGCCGAGTTGATCCTCCACGTCCACACCGAATCCGAGCTTTATCGGGAACAGATAATTCTGCACGAGCTCGCCCACATGATTCTGGGACACGATCTTCAGGAAACGGGTTCCATGGCTCAGAATTCCCTTCTTCCCGATCTGCCGGCGGCTTTGATCCAAGGCGCGCTCGCCCGCTGCCGCGAGCGGAGCCGGATTGAACTCGCCGCGGAGGTGCTCGCCGATCTGCTCGCGAAAGGCCTGAGCGCCTCGCGTGGGTCGTCCGGAGGGGAACCGCTCAAGTTCTCAGAAGTGTTCGGATGACGGTGCACGTTGCGGCTGCAGCGGCTCTGGGCCTCCTGGCTCTGCTCCGCCTGCCCACACTCGTGAGGCGGGGAGACTGCGTCTTCTTCGTCGCAGTCTTCGCGGCAGTCGCCTCGGCCCTGGACGTCGCCCCGATCGCAACGGCGGTGGACGCCGCGGTGGGCGTGCGCGGGATGGCCGCGCTTCTGGGCGGACTGCTCATGATCGCGGCCTTCGGCGCCATCCGCCTGTCTGTCCTGAGAGCAGTCGTCCCCGAGACGGACGTCCAGGACGAAGTCCAGCGCGCGATTCTCCTCGCCTGCGTCGCCGCCGCGATGTACCTCGGCTCCTTCCTCTGCATGTGGCTCGTCGCGCCGGGCAACCCCGGAGTCGGCGAGGCGCTCCTGACCAGGGTCGCCAAGGAATCGGATGTCGGAGCGTTTGTCTGCGGGACCGTGCTGAACGGCTTCTTGGCGCTCGCCTCGCTCTCTGTCCTGCGCGCGTGCCTCCGACACGTGCCCGACATGGCGTCCACGGCCTTCCGCATGGGCTTTGCCTGCGTGGGCGCAGGAAGCGTGCTGCGCATCGGATCCCAGGCTGTGCAGGAAACGAGGGGAGTCCTCATCATGCTCGGCCGACCCGAGCTCGGCGCCGTCCCCCTGGATTCGCTGAGCCTCGTCCTCGGTGGGACCTCGATGCTGGTGATGGCACTCGGGCTGACCCTCCCGGCACTGCTCCGCCACCTCGGCCCTTTGGGCCTTCGTCACCGTCTCCAGCTCCTCAGGCTCGTCCGTGTGTGGCGTCGCACCACGGCGGCGTATCCAGAGGTGGTGGTCCACCGCAGCCTGACGCCGGCCCACGGAGTGTTCTCGGGGGAACCGAGGGCATACCTGCATCGGGCTGTCGTGGAGCTCATCGACTGCGAAGTGCTTTCGGGCGGACGGCTCTTCACCGACCGTGAGCGCGGTGCGCTGTGGCAGGCAGAGTCGATGCTGTATGCGTCGCCTGTCAGGGCTGCGGGATGACGCCGCGCAGGAGCGGACTCCGGATTCTCGGGTACGCGTGCGTCACGGCCACCCTGACGTTCACGGGGGTGTCAGCTCTTCAGGCCGTGGTCAATCCGCCCCTGAAGCAGCTCGAGCAGCTGTGGCCGCCTCAAGAGGGCGCGCCTTCTGCCCCGCCGGCGACGAGCGCGGCTGAGGATGCCGGAAACGGCCACATGGCCCCCACGTCTGAGGGGGACTCGCCGGCAGCCCAGCTGCCGTGGTGGGCGTGCGACCCCGGTTGCTCTCAGCCGGCGGCCGCGCCGTCGGGCCATGCCGACGGCGCGGCTGCTGGCCCCGGATCGTCGCGCGACGAACGGAGCCACGAGAAGTCCGACGTCGACCAGGGGCTCACCTCCCGCGGGGGTGCCGGGCCGACGGCTCGCCCGGAGCCGCGGGCCCAGGACGGGGATTCCGCCGGCAAGCCGGCGCCACCTCCCTCTGGGCGGGACGACGGGAGCACCGAGGAAGCGACGAGGCCCGACGACAAGGGCGTGAGCCGGGCACCGAGTGGAAAGCCGTTGCAGGGCCAGGGGAGCCAGGGCGAGGGGAGCCAGGGTCAGGGGAGCCAGGGGCAGCCCGACTCATCCAGATGACGTGCGGAACGAGGTGCGTGTTTCGACTGCAGCGCTGATGCATTCGTTGACCCTGTTCCATGCCCCGGCGTCGGCGAAGTGCTGCCGTGCGGCGTCGAGCTGTTCGAGCGCGTCGGAGGTGCGGCGGAGTGTCCCGAGCGTGCGCCCGTAGAGGAGCGCGACTTCCCCGGCGGGGTATGACCCGAGGTCGAGGGCTTCCGGTGCAAGGTCCTCGAGCCGCTCCGCGGCAGCGGCGGGGTCTCCCGAGAGATAGAGCCATTGGGCGCGGATGAGCGCGACGTCGAGATGGTCGCGCGGGCTGCCGCCGACGATCTCGAGGGACATCTCCGCCCGTTCAAGGGCGGCGAGGGTAGCGGGCTCGACGCGCCCCGCTGCGAGCCGCGCGGCGGCGGTGGCCTTATTGAACTGGGCCCAGAGCCCCAGGTCCTGGGCGGGGGAGAGGAGCGCCGCGGCGCGCTCGTGACGGTCGACTCCCTCTTCGCAGTCGCTGCGCATGAATGCGACATTGCCGATCGCCCACTCGACTTGGCCCGCGAGCTGGGGCGATGTGCCTTCGACGAACGAGGCGAGGTGCCGGCAGTGCTCCCACGCCTCATCGAGGTGCCCACGGTCCGCCAGCGCGGCGACCAGGACATTCAGGGCGCTGACGTGGGTCGTCGACGAGTGCGCGTGCCGTTCGGCCAGTGCGACGGCTTCCCGGGCCCGCTCTACCGCGGCATCCAGCTGGCCGAGGCCGTGGCACGAGGCAGCAAGCAGCTGCTGTGCCCGGCCAGCCAGGGAAGGGGACTCTGCGACGATCGGGTGTCCGAGGAGCTGATCGGCGAGTCGCTGGCACTCGGCGAGGTCTCCCAGTTTGAGGGCGCACTCGGCCTGCATGTACGTCATGTTCCACCAGTCGCTGTGGTGGCCGCTCGCCAGGGCCAGCTGCGCCGCCGCCTCAGCATGCGACGCTGACCGGGCGTAGTCCCTCCCGTCCCACGCGTCGCGGGCACTGAGCTCAGCGAGGACGAATTCGGCGTCGTGGGCACGAGCCTCTTGGAGTGGGTCGAGGTCGCTGGGGGCGACTTTCAGGCGGTCTGCCAATTCGGCGAGGACGCCGGGAGTCGGTTCACGAAGGCCGGACTCGAGCATCGAGATATAGACCGCGGAGCAGAGGTTCCTGCCGAGTTCGGCCTGCGACAGGCCTCTCTCCATTCGCTTCGACTGCAGGCGAGCGCCGAATCGGACACCCATGGTCAACTCCTCCGCACGCTGGTACAGGGCTTGTGGCGCGGATTGGCCCTTTTCCACGGGTGACTCCGGCGACGCCTGTTCGGGAACATGTATATCATCCCTTTTACATGTAAAAGATCCTCTGGAGGTAGGGGCGTTTACATGTCCGACTTTCACTGATCTCGGGCGAGAATTCGCCCTACCGGAGGACACCCATGCGCCGTCGCACCCCCAAGCACCGCGCCGAGCGCACGAAGCGTCCTGCGGCTGCCCCGCCCCGGGCGGCGGCAGCCGTTGCCGTTGCCGTGGCGCTCGCTGCCGTCCAGCAGGGCGCGACCGCGACCGCTGCCCAGGCCGTGGCCGATGCGCAGAGCACGAAGTCGGCGCCGTCCGTTCTGGCCACCGCCTACCCCCAGCGCACGGCCCAGATCAGCGTCACCCTGGTCACGCTGCAGACGCGGGACAAGACCGCTGCGGATGCCGCATCACTGGATGTGGCGGCCTACCGCACCGCGATCCAGTCGGCCAGTGCGTACTGGTCGTCGATGTCGGCTGGCAGGATCGGGCTGCGCCTCGACCGCGTCCTGACGGGCCAGCGGACTTCAGCCGCCTCCGGGGACGACTTCACCGTCATCATGGATACCGTTGCAAGGGAGATCGGATGGACCCCGGGCACGGCCAACGTCCTGATGCTGGCGATTCCGCGCGACGACGTCGTCGTATACGGCGCAGGAGGGAACCTCGGCGCGGGATGGGAGTCGGGGCAGACGAGCGGGCGCATCCTCCTCCCGAAGCAGTCCAACTTCACGGCTCCGGTGACGGCCCATGAGATGGGGCATGTCCTCGGGCTCGGGCACGCCAACACCCTCCAGTGCACCAACGGGGCAGCGGACTCGACACGGTCCGTCGGGCGCTTCAGCGACAGCGCCTGCAGCACCCGCGAGTACGGCGACCGCACCGACCTGATGGGCGTGTCGCAATGGAGCCAGCCGCACCTGAATTCCTACCTCTTCGAGTACGGCGGATTCGGACGCGGGGACGAAGTCCTGGACATCGGCACTCCGGCGTCCCCCACGAGCTACATCCTCACGCCGTGGGCGGGCACGGGCCCCAGGAGGGCCGTGAAGTTCCGGGACCCCGCGACCGGTGAGTGGTACTACCTGCAGTTCAAAGCCCCGACCGGGTACGACGCGCCCACCGCCCTCGGCGGCAACCGCGGTGTAGAGATCATCAAGGGCAGCCTGGACGAGACGGAGTCACTGCTCATCCCTCCGAGTACCCGCCCGTTCGCCGGCTACTACGCCACTGATCTGGCCTGGCAGCCTGGCCAGACCTTCACCACCGCCGGCGGGGCGAGGGTCTCGGTCGACGCCGTCGGCGCGACGGCGACCGTCACCGTCGCCGCGAAGAACGCGCCGCCAGCCGCCGTCGCGTCACTCATCGATGCGAAGGCCTCCCAGGCCGGCCTGGGTCCTGCCTATGGCGACTTCGGCGCCATCCGCAGCGGCGGCTTCTACCGCATGTACCAGAGGGGTGCCGTGGTCTGGACGGCGGTCACGGGAGCGCGCGTCTCGACAGGCGCGATCCGGAGCGCCTGGCAGCGGCAGGGCTTCGAGAACGGCTACCTCGGGTACCCCACTACGGACGAGATCCGGGGCCTGCGCGACGGCGGCGTGTACCAGATGTACGAAGGGGGCGCGATCGTCTGGAATCCCCTCACCGGAGCGTTCGAATCCGGCGGTGCAATCCGGGCAGCATGGCTGCGGTTCGGGCTCGAGAACGGCAAGCTCGGGTACCCCATCACCGACGAGATCCGGGGCCTGCGCAACGGAGGCTCCTACCAGGCCTACCAAGGCGGCATGATTGTGTGGTCGTCCACCACGGGGGCTCGCGAGTCCGGCGGAGGAATCCGTACCGCGTGGCAGCGGCAGGGGTCCGAGAACGGCTACCTCGGGTACCCCACTACGGACGAGGTCAGGGGCCTGCGCGACGGCGGTGTGTACCAGATGTACCAGGGCGGTGCCATCGTCTGGTCCCCCCAGACGGGCGCACACGAGTCCGCCGGTGCGATCCGGGCAGCATGGCTGCGGTTCGGGCTGGAGAACGGCAAGTTCGGCTACCCCACCACGGACGAGGTCAGGGGCCTGCGCAATGGAGGCTCCTACCAGGCCTACCAAGGTGGACTGATCATGTGGTCGCCCACGACCGGAGCGCACGAATCGAGCGGCGGCATCCGCGCGGCGTGGCAGCGGCGCGGCTTCGAGAACGGCTACCTCGGATACCCGACCACCGACGAGATCCGGGGCCTGCGCGACGGCGGCGTGTACCAGATGTACCAAGGGGGCGCGATCATCTGGTCGCCGAAGACGGGAGCGCACGAGTCGGGTGGAGCCATCCGCCAGGCATGGGCGGGACTCGGCTATGAGGGCGGCACCCTCGGCTACCCCACGAACGACGAGTACGCCATCACGGGTGGCGTGGCACAGGACTTCGAGGGCGGTCGCATCGAATGGCGCCCAGGTTCCGGCGTATCCGTCGTCGATTCGCTCCGGGCAGGCGGAAGCACGGGCACGATCATCGCCGCGCCGACTCCGACGGCGACGGAGTCTCCCGCCCAGATCCAGTCGATGGTCCGCCAGACCGCCTCGCAGATGGGGGTCGACCCCGCACTCGCACTTGCTGTGGCCGAGCAGGAGTCGGGCTTCCGCCAGAACGTCACCTCATCCGTCGGGGCGGTGGGAGTCATGCAGATCATGCCCGCCAACAGGGACTGGCTCGCCAGCCTCACCGGCCGGCCGAACCTCGACCTGACGAAGACAGCGGACAACATCGCCGCCGGCGTGGCCCTGCTCCGCTGGCTCCGCTCGAACGCGGCCAGCCTCGACCAGGCGATCGCCGGCTACTACCAGGGCCTCGGCTCGGTGCAGACCCGAGGCATGTACGAGGACACCAAGACCTATGTCGCACAGGTCAAGGCCCGCATGGCGAAGTTCGTCTGAGCCCCGGTCACCGGTTCCCGCAGGCTCAGCTCGTGGCGCCCCGGTCTCCGGGACGCAGCGCCGCCGTCGGGATGGGGACCGATCGCTGGGCTCCGAGCACGGGAGGCAGCGTCTGCGGGTCGAGCAGGGGTTCCGCGGCGATGTTGAAGGCGCCGCGCGCACGGGCCGCGAGGACCCGGGCATACGCGTCTGCGGCGTCCTCGGCATGCACGGCCTGGAAGACCATGCCCGGCGGCATCGGCAGGACGGGCACCCGCACCCGGGCCACCTGCTGGGGGATGAACCGCCCGAGGAAGAACCGCCCGACCTCGGACGCCTGCCCCGACTGGAAGATCAGGCCGGGACGGAGGCGGGCCACCGCGATCTCCGGGTGGTCCGCCTCGAAGCGGTCCAGAATGCGCTCGACGTCGGCCTTCTGCCGGCTGTAGTGCGAGGTGTGGAGTCCGCCGGTCGGCCACGATTCGTCGACTCGGCGATCCTTCGGCCCGGGGCTGTACGCGCCCACCGACGAGGCATAGACGAGGTGCTTGACGCCTGCCTGCGCCGCGGCGTCGAACACCCGGGCGCTCCCGTCCACATTGACCCGGCGGAGCTCCTCTTCGTGGTGGTTCGGCTGGATCACCCAGGCGAGATGGACGACGGCGTCGCACCCCTCGAACGCCGACCGCAGGTCCACCGTGGCGTCGGGGGCGGCGATGTCCACGGCGTGCCAGGAGGCACTCCGGTACGGCGCCGACGCCGCATCGGGCTCCCGGCGGCCCACCCCGACGAGCTCGTGGCCTCCGTCCGCGCAGAGGGTCCGCAGCAGTGCCGTTCCCACGTTTCCTGTCGCCCCGACGACGGCGATGCGCATGTCTGCTCCTTCGGAAGACGGTGCCTGAGGACCTCCTTTCCCCGCCGCAGCGACGGCAACCAGACGCACGGTGGCGGTAGCCCAGGGAATCGGCGCAGGCGAAGCGTTGTTCTCTCGAAAATCGAGAAGTAAGATCATCGAAAAACTTGCTCCGCCGGGAGGCTCTGACATGAACGGTACGTCTCGCCCGTCCCGTGGGCTGGTTCCCCAGACAGCGGGGAACGCGGCCTCAGCGCCGGCGATGGAAGGGCGACGTCGGTGGATCGGGCTCGTTGTGATAAGCCTCGCCGTGTCGCTCATCATCGTGGACTCGACGATTGTCAACGTCGCCATCCCCTCCATCGTTCAGGACCTCGGCATCGATTCGACGGGAGTGCAGTGGGTCCAGGAGTCCTATACGCTCGTCTTCGCGGCGCTCCTGCTTGTCTTCGGCACGCTCGGGGACCGGTATGGCCGGCGACGGCTGCTCCTGATCGGCGTCGTCGTGTTCGCGCTCTCCTCGGTCGTGGCGGCGCTGGCCTCGGACGGTAGCGTCCTCGTCGCCTCGCGCCTTGTCCAGGGTGTGGGCGGGGCGATGGTGTTGCCGTCCACCCTCTCGCTGATCAATGCGGGGTTCAGGGGACCGGAGCGTGGAATCGCCTTCGCGGTGTGGGGCTCGACAATCGGAGGAATGTCCGCCGTCGGCCCACTGCTCGGTGGCTGGCTGACTACATCCTTCTCGTGGCGTTGGGCGTTCGGGATCAACATCCCGATCGCCGCGGTCATCGTGGTCGGAGCCCTTGCCGCAGTCGCCGAGTCCAGAGACGGAACCCGTCGTCGTCTCGATCCGGTAGGGGCGGTGCTGTCAGTCGTCGCGTCGGCAGCCTTGGTCTTCGCCCTCATCGAGGGACGCGCCTATGGGTGGTGGGCCGTGGAGCACCGCCCGCGCGTCGGATCCTGGGAGTGGCCGGGCGACATCTCTCCGATCCCCTACGTCCTGGGACTCGCGGTCATGGCAGCTCTCGCCTGCGCCTTCTGGGCCATCCGGCGCGATCGCTACGGCAAGGGAAGCATGTTCTCCGTTGAGCTCCTGCGCATACCATCGTTCCGCAACGGAAATATCGCGGCGCTCATCGTCTCGCTTGGCGAGTTCGGAATCATCCTCGTGCTCCCCATCTGGCTCCAGAACGTCCTCGGGTTCAGCGCCCTGGAGACCGGGCTGATCCTTCTCGCGCTCGCGATCGGCTCCTTCGCGGCCAGTGGTCTTGCCGGCGCAGTCGGGCACCGCGCCTCGGCAGTGATCGTGGTCCGGGTAGGCCTCGCGGCCGAGATCGCAGGGGTTGCCGGCCTCGGCATCGTCATCGGGCCCGGCACTACCTGGGGCCTCCTCGTCCCCTTCCTGTTCGTCTATGGCTTCGGCGTGGGACTCGCGACAGCGCAGCTGACCGGCGTCGTGCTCAAGGACGTCCCGGTGACGCTGAGCGGGCAGGCATCCGGAACCCAGAGCACGTCGCGGCAGATCGGTTCCGCCCTGGGCATTGCCGTCCTCGGGACGGTCCTCTTCTCTTCCGCCGCCGGGGTCCTGGGCAGCTCGCTCGATGCGCGGGGAGTGCCCGCGGACCAGCGCGACTCCATCGTCGCCGCCGTCGTCGACAGCTCCGGGGGCGCCATCGCAAGTCTCGCCGGGTCACCCGCCACCGCGCAGGCAGCCTCTGATTCGCGCGTGGCGTTTTCCGAGGGGACGCGGCTGGCGGCGTGGTCGGCCGCCGGATTCCTTGCAGTGGGTCTCCTCGCCACACTCTCCCTCAGCGGAGGCGCTGGCGGACGGCGCCTGCAGGGCGGGCCTCCGGATGAGGGACTGGCAGAACCTGCCCGGGCCGGGGCCCAGCAGCCGCCGGTATCCTGACGCCGTGTCGACTGAACTGATCACGATTCCTGCTCCGGATGGCACCGCGGAAGCCATCGTCGCCCGTCCGTCGTCCGGGGAGGGTCTGTTTCCCGGCGTCATCCTCTACATGGACGCATTCGGCCTCCGCCCGCGCATCGAGGAGATGGCCCAGCGCATTGCGGACTGGGGGTACGTGGTCCTGGCCCCGAACGTCTTCTACCGCGAGGGCGCTGCGGCCGAGCTCGCGCCTCAGACCGACATGACCACGCCTGAAGGTCGCGAGGCGGCAGGGAAGGCCGCCTTCCCGCGGGTCCGCGGCCTCACTGCGTCCAAGGCCCTGCCCGATATCGACGCCTGGGTTGCCGCGCTTCGTGGACTCCCCGGGGCCGCACCCGGACCGATCGGGACGACCGGGTACTGCATGGGTGCGCGCCTTGCCGTGCGGACGGCAGCGGCCCACCCCGAGGCGGTTGCCGCCTGCGGCGGGTTCCATGGCGGCGGCCTCGCGACGGACGAGGCGGACAGCCCTCATCTGGGCCTGCGGCAAGCGAGGGCGCGCTTCGTGTTCGGCCACGCCGACCACGACAGGAGCATGGGTCCCGAGGCCGTGGCGCGCCTCGATGCGGCGCTCGCGGAAGCCGGCTTGACGGCATCGAACGTCATCTACTCCGGCGCCGCCCACGGCTACACGATGGCGGACACGTCCGCCTACAACGAGGAGGCCGCCGAGCGCCACTTCCGCGAGCTGCGCGAGCTCCTCGACACCACCCTCAAAGGCCCAGCGGACCTATGATGGACGTGCTTGAGAAGCGCGCGTTCCCCCGGAGGTGACCTCATCGGCCACCTCCGGGCCGGCCCCCTGCTGGGCTACCTCTTGCCGGTGATGAGCACAGGCGGTGGAGGATCGAACCCGCCGTGGTCGAACAGGCCGACCACCTTCTGCATGTAGAAGGCCCACTGCGGTCCGGCGATGTAGGCGCCGTCGACGCTCGGCCAGAACCTGCCGTTGACCACGACGTTCCGCCCGACCCGGTCCTCCGGGTTGCGCAGCGCCTCGCCGAAGAACGACGCCGTCGCGACGCCCTTGGTGAACCCCATGACCCAGGTCTGGCTGTTGTACTGGTTCGTGCCGGTCTTCGCGGCCGCCGGGACCCCGAGCTGGATCGTCTTCCCGGCGTCGTCCTTGATGTTGTAGCCGGAGCCCTTCGTCAGGACGTCCTGGAGCACGTTGGTCACGGCCTTGGCGACGTCGGGACTGATCGCTCCTGCCCGGCACTTCTGCTCCTGGCCGCCGATCCGCTGCCCGTTGGCGTCCTTCACCTCGGTGATCGAGATCGGGACGCAGTAGGTCCCGTTGGCCGAGAAGGTCGCGAACATGCTCGCCATCGTCACAGGCGACACGTTCGGACCGCCCAGCAGGTTGCCCAGCGTGGACATGTCCAGCTTCTGGTCCTTGCCCTCGCCGTCGTGCAGTCCGAGCGCGTCCGCTGCCCGCTGGATGTCGCAGAAGTCGTTGAGGCCGGCCGCCGTGGCGAAAGTCGCGGTGTTGATCGACTGGTAGATCCCCTCACGGACCGGCATGGGCCGATACCACTGCGGCTCGTTGTTCTGCAGGTCGGGAGCCGTCCCGAGGCCCACCGTCGTGTCGTCGAAGGCGCCGGTGACCTTGGTGCACGTGGTCTTCCACGGGTAGTTGAGCGGGTACCGCCGCTGGGCGGCGTTGACGACTTGGTCGGTCGGCTTGCCCTCGCTGAGCCATGCCGTGAGCGTGACCGGCTTCATCGAGGATCCCGGCTGGAAGCCGCCGGCTCCCCCGAGGTCGTTCCCGTTCGCGTCGAGGCGATCCACGTTGAAGTTGTAGGACGTGACGAAGTCCAACCCCTGGCCTTGGAGCATCCGCGTGTTCTGGGCCATCGAGAGCACCTTGCCCGTGCCCGGCTGGATCGTTGTGAGCGCGGTGCCCCACTTGTCCGGGTTGGCCCCCGCGGTCGCATCCACTTGGGCCTGCGCGGGCGCCTGGAGCCGCGGGTCGAGCGTCGTCGTGATCGTCAGGCCCCCGCGCGTCAGCAGCTGGAGCCGGTCATCCGCCGTCGCGCCGTAGGCGGGGTCATTGAGGATCTGGTGGAGGACGTAGTCGCAGAAGTACTGGGCCTGGGCCGCGTAGGCGCAGCCCTGCATCGTGGGCTTGACCGCCAGCTGGATCGGCGTCGCGACGGCTTCTGTGTACTGGGCCTGCGTGATGTACCCCCGCTTGAGCATCGCGTCGAGGACCAGGTTGCGGCGCTGGAGCGAGTTGTCCGGGTTCGTGACGGGATCATAGACCGAGGGCCCGTTGACGAGCCCGGCGAGGAGGGCCGCCTGCGGAAGCGTGAGATCCTTCGCGTCGACCGAGAAGAAGTGCTGGCTTGCGGCCTGGATCCCATACGCATCGCGGTTGAAGAACACGATGTTGAGGTACCCCTCGAGGATTTGGTCCTTGGAGTACTGCTTCTCGAGCGCGATCGCGAGCTTCATCTCGCGGAGCTTGTCGCCGATGCTCTTCTGGCCGTTGAGCAGCACCGCCGGGTCCTCGCCCTGGGCGATGGCGTTCTCCTTGAGGACGTTGGCGACGTACTGCTGAGTGAGGGTGGAGGCGCCCTGCCTGTCGCCCCGGAAATTCGCCATGACGGCCCGGAGGATGCCGGTGGTGTCCACGCCCCCGTGCTCGTAGAAGCGGTAGTCCTCGATCGCGATGATGGCATTCGTGATATTCGGCGACATGGCCGCGAGGGGGACCGGTGTCCGGTTCTCGCTGTAGACCGAGGCGATCGGCGACCCATCCGCCGCGACGACCTTCGTCACGCGCGCCGGTGGCGTCACCTTCAGCTCCGAGGGGAGGCTGTCGAAGAACTGCACGGAACCGTTCGCGGCGCCCCACGTTGCGGCGACCGTCGGGGCCAGGAATCCGACCGCCAGGACACCGCACAAGGCGCTGACGGCGAGGAAGGCGACGAGCCTCCCCAAGGTTCCAGCCAGGGCGGACAACCATCTCATCAAGGACCGTCCTCACTCAGGCGCCTCAGGTACGTGTCAACGTTATAGGGGCTCCCGGGCGGGGGCTGCGAAGGGTCCGCCGGCGGCGCGGGGCGTGGCGGGGAAGCGTCGGGCCGGGCAGCCGGCCTGTAGTGGCGGTCCTCGAAGCCCTGCCGCCGCTGACGGCGGAGGAACGCCAGCCAGCTCGAGCCCACGACGACCAGCACGAACGGGACCCCGGCGACCCGCCCGATGTCGAGGAAGGCCAGGCACACGAGCACCAGCACGAGCCAGCGGGCCCCGAACGCGGCGAGATTGACCGGCGGTGCACTGCGCCCGGCGCGCCACAGGGGCCGAGGGTCGGCGCCGACTGCCCGCAGGATGCGCTCTGCCTGCCCGATCGTGAGCCGGCGGAGGCTCGGTGTCTGGCCGGTCTGCTGCCAGACGGCCCTGCGCACGTAGGCAATCTGCAGGGGCTGCGCGGGAGGAGTGCCGTCCGGGGCCAGGAGCGCGCGCCAGGCGGAGGTGGTCTGCTGGCTCACGACGCCGAGGCCTTCCCGCCGCGGTCGGGTCGCGCGTGTGCGGGGCTCGGCCTGGCGCTCCACGGGAAGCGGGGCGGGACGGCGGGCAGCAGCCGAGGTGCGGTACGACCGTCCGTGCCGCGCCCCCCGGACCCGGTAGTGGATGTGCCCCACGGGACCTCCTCTGGCTTCCTCCATTGTAGGAGCGCCTACCCTTGTGAAAGGTAGGTTTCAGCGTCAGGAAGGTGTCCCCATGTCCACGCTCAAGGAGCGGCTCCAAGCCGATGTCGTGGCCCACATGAAGTCGGGCAACAGGACCGCGCTGACGACGGTGCGCAACGTTCTCGGCGAGATCGAGACCCGGGAGAAGTCCGGGAAGGCTCCCGTGACCCTCGATGATGCCCAGCTCACCTCGCTCCTGCAGAAGGAGGCCTCCAAGCGCCGCGAGACCGCCGAGATCTACTCGCAGGCAGGTGAGGCGGGGCGCGCCTCTGCCGAGATCGCTGAGGCCGAGGTCATCGAGGCGTACCTTCCGAAGCCGCTTACCCGCGACGAGGTCGAGGCGATCGTCGACGAGGTCCTCGCTGACCTCAGAGCCGGGGGGACGGAACCCGGGATGCGCCAGATGGGCCAGGTCATGAAACCGGTCACCGCGAAGGTCGCCGGACGCTTCGACGGCAAGGCGGTCAGCGAGATCGTCCGCTCCCGGCTCGCCTAGGCTTCCCCGCCTGCGTGCCTCGCTGCCTGCGCGCGGCGGGCGGACGACGGCGCGCGGGGCGCCGCCGTCGTGCCAGCAGCGGCGCTGGGGCTACTCGAACCGGCTGGCATCCCCGGCGCCGTAGCGGGCGATCTCGGCGACGCCGGAGGAGAAGTCGATGACCGTGGTCGGCTCGGATCCGCACTCGCCGGCATCGATGACCGCGTCCACCGCGTGGTCGAGGCGTTCCTTGATCTCCCACCCGTCGGTGAGCGGCTCCTCCTCGTCGGGGAGGAGGAGGGTCGAGGAGAGGAGCGGCTCTCCGAGCTCGGCCAGGAGCGCCCGGACCACCGGGTGGTCCGGAATCCTCACGCCCACGGTCTTCTTCTTGGGGTGGAGCATGCGCTTGGGCACCTCCCGCGTGGCGGGGAGGATGAATGTGTAGGGGCCCGGCGTGACGGCCTTGATGGCACGGAAGACGTCGTTCGGCATGTCCACCAGCTGGCCCAGCTGGGCGAACTCGCGGCACACGAGCGTGAAGTGGTGCTTGTCGTCGAGGTGCCGGATCTGCCGGATGCGGTCGAGCGCCTCGCGGTTGCCCATCACCGCACCGAGCGCGTAGCACGAGTCTGTCGGATAGGCGATGAGGCCACCGTCCCGCAGGATCTGCACCGCCTGGCTGATGGCGCGCGGCTGCGGGTCGACCGGGTGGACGTCGAAGAATCTGGCCATGTGCGCCAGCCTACGCCGTGGGATCGCAACTCTCCGGGCCGCCGTACGAGAAATGTCGGAGCCGCTCTCTAGCCTGAAAACATGAGCACTGCAGCAGTCATCGCCTCGCCTCAGCGGACCCACCCCAAGGCCGCGTCTCACCGTCCCCTCCACCTCGCCGCGGACGCGTGCCGCGACTGCGGCCACGCCCTCGCACAGTTCGAGGAGCACCGGTGCGCGGACTGCGAGGATCTCAGCCTCCACATGGAGTGCCGCGACTGCGGGAGGATCCTCGCCGACGCCGACCTCGAAGCTGGCGCCTGCGCCAGCTGCCTCGGGTGAGCGCCCGGCCTTGAACCTCTCGCACTACCGTCCCGTCCCCGGCGGGAGGGCTCCGCGCGCATGATGGGAGCCCATCACGCGGCCTGTGGCGCAGCAGCCTGGGTCGCGGTGACCACCAGATTCACCATCGACCTCTCTCCCGCCACCGTCCCGCTTGGATTCGGGCACGTTGGGGTGGACATCGGATGGCCGCTCTTCGAGTCCACGCCCGCCGGGGTCGTCGTCGGCGCGCTCGTGACCGCCGGTGCGGCACTCCTTCCCGACGCTGACCACCGCAGCGCGACCATCGCCCAGTCCCTGCCGCCGGTCTCCAATGCGTTCTGCGCGGGGATCGGCACAGTCTCGGGCGGCCACCGGAACGGCACCCACTCCCTCGTGGGAATCGCCGCCTTCGTCACGCTTGCCTGGTTCGCCGGGCAGTGGACGGTCGAGACCGACCTTTGGGGGACCGTGTACGTTGGGGCAGGCCTGGCCTCGCTCCTGCTCGTCTCGTTCGCCGCCAAGGTCCTCGGCATCCTGCCCGACGGCGTCCAGAAGCTCCCGTGGCTCCTGGCCGTTCCGCTGGCCCTCTTCGTGGCCGCCTTCGCCCCCGACCAGGAGGACTGGTTCCCGCTCGCCGTCGCGCTCGGCACCGCGGTCCACATCGCGGGGGACATGCTGACGACAGGCGGCTGCAACCTCGTTTGGCCGTTCCGCTTCCGCCGGCCCAAGATCCTGCACAAGGTCCCCGTCATCCGGTGGATGTGGCGCCGCGGCGGCCACCTCTCGATCCCTGTCCTCGGCGACGCCGGGTCGTGGCGGGAGTGGCTCATGCTCGTCCCCGTCAGCGTCTACGCGATCGCTGGGGTCGGCACTGCCCTCTATGCGCTCGGGAAGGCAGGCATCCTCTGGGCTGCGGTGAACCTCGGGGTCCTGGCCCGATGAGGCGCCGGGGCGGGGGAGGCTGGCATGGGGAGTGTCGGTGCCATGGTGCACAGTAGGAGGGTGAGCACAGCGACTTCTCCCGCCTCCCGCCCGGCTGCCCTTCACGAGCCGTCCCTGCCGACGCCGGAGCAGACTGCCGAGGACATCGCCAAGACGATCGCGGCCGAGCTCGGGGTCGAGCCGTGGCAGGTCCGGGCGGCGATCGGCCTGCTCGACGGCGGTGCCACGGTGCCGTTCATCGCCCGGTACCGGAAGGAGGCCACGGGGACGCTGGACGACGCCAAGCTGCGGGCCCTCGAGGAGCGGCTGCGCTACCTCCGCGAACTCGAGGACAGGCGGCGCGCCATCCTCACTGCCGTCGCCGAGCAGGGTGCGCTCACGGAGGACCTGCAGGCGGCGCTCCTTGCCGCCTCGACGAAGTCCGAGCTCGAGGACCTCTACCTCCCCTACAAGTCCAAGCGCCGCACCCGTGCGCAGATTGCCCGAGAGGCCGGTCTCGAGCCGCTCGCGGACGCACTCCTTGCCGATCCCGCCCAGGACCTCGAGGCGCTCGCCGGGGAGTACGTGGACGGCGAACGCGGCATCGCTTCAGCCCAGGACGCCCTTGCGGGTGCCCGGGCGATCCTCACCGAGCGCGCCGGCCAGGACGCCGAGCTCGTGGCCACGCTGCGCGAACGGCTCTTCTCCGGCGGCCGCCTGCGTTCGGCTGCGAAGGGCGGCGCCGCTGGCGCCCACGACGCCAGCCCGCGGGGGACCTCGGCGTCGTCTGAGAACCACGCCGGCGCCGGGAAGTATGCGGACTTCGCCGACTACGTCCAGCCCGTCGGGACCGTGCCCGGCCACCGAGTCCTCGCGCTCCTGCGCGGGGAGCGGGAGGGCGAGCTCTCCCTCGAGATCGCGGAGGCGGACCCCCGGGACGAGTCGGCGCTCGCCGAGGCACGGTCGCGGTACGAGGGGGCGGTCGCCCGGGCCCTCGGCGTGCGGGGCGGGACGGACACCGCCGCGGGGAAGTGGCTGGCCCAGACCGTCAAGGTCGCGTGGCAGGGCCGTCTCCTCGCCAAGCTCGAGTCCGACCTGCGCTCGCGCCTCTTCGAATCCGCCGAGGACGAGGCCGTGAAGGTGTTCGCCGCCAACCTGCGCGACGTCCTGCTTGCGGCGCCCGCCGGCAACCGTCCGGTCCTCGGGCTCGATCCGGGCCTGCGCACCGGCGTCAAGGTCGCCGTCGTGGACGCGACGGGCAAAGTCGTCGACACGGCGACGGTGTACCCGCATGCGCCGGCGAAGAAGTGGGAGGAGTCGCTCGCGGTCCTCGAACGGCTCGCCCGGAAGCACGCTGTCGAGCTGGTCGCGGTCGGCAACGGCACGGCGAGCCGTGAGACGGACCGGCTCGCGGGGGACCTCGTCGGACGTCTCGGCATGCCGCGAAGCGCGAAGGTCATCGTCTCCGAGGCGGGAGCCTCCGTGTACTCGGCCTCGGCGCTCGCCTCGGCCGAGCTCCCGGACCTCGACGTGTCCCTGCGGGGCGCGGTCTCGATCGCGCGCCGCCTCCAGGATCCGCTCGCCGAGCTGGTCAAGATCGATCCGAAGTCGATCGGCGTGGGGCAGTACCAGCACGACGTCACCCAGTCCAAGCTCGAGCGTTCGCTCGACGCGGTCGTCGAGGACTGCGTCAACGCGGTCGGGGTCGACGTCAACACCGCGTCCCCCGCCCTCCTCGCCCGGGTGGCCGGTGTGGGCCCGATCCTGAGCAGGAACATCGTCGAGTACCGGGATGCCAACGGGGCCTTCGCATCGCGCTCGGAGCTCAAGAAGGTCCCCCGGCTTGGGGCGAAGGCTTTCGAGCAGTGCGCAGGGTTCCTGCGGATCACCGGCGGGAAGCAGCCGCTCGACGCTTCGGCCGTGCACCCGGAGGCCTACGGCCTCGCGGAGAGGATCCTTGCGTCGGCCGGGGGGTCGAAGGAACGGGTCGCGACCCTCAGCGCCGCGGCATTCGTCGACGGCCGCTTCGGGCTGCCCACCGTCCAGGATGTCATGGCTGAGATCGTCCGCCCTGGCAGGGACCCGCGTCCGGAGTTCGTGACGGCTGCGCTGAAGGAGGGAGTGGAGACCATCAACGACCTCACGCCGGGAATGGTCCTCGAAGGCACCGTGTCCAACGTCGCTGCGTTCGGCGCCTTCGTCGACATCGGCGTGCATCAGGACGGCCTCGTGCACGTCTCGGCCATGAGCACCAGGTTCGTCGCCGATCCGCGGGAGGTGGTGCAATCGGGACAGGTCGTGAAGGTCAAGGTCCTCGAGGTCGACGTGCCGCGCAAGCGCATCTCGCTCACGCTGCGCCTCGATGACGAGCCCGGAGCCGGGCGGAACGCCGGGGCGGGCACACGCGGCGGGGAGGACCGGCGTCGTAAGCCTCGGGAGCAGCGCCCGGGCGGCCAGCAGCAGGGCGGACCGCGGCAGGACGGCAGCCAGCAGGGCGGACAGCGGCAGGGCGGCAGCCAGCAGGGCGGACAGCGGCAGGGCGGCAGCCAGCAGCGGACCGGCAGCCAGCCCGGCCAGGGGCAGCGGAGCGGTGCCCAGCGAGGCGGTGCGCCCCGGGGCAACCGGCCAGAACCCGCGGACACCGCGCTGGCGGAGGCGCTGCGCAGGGCGGGGCTCGCCTGAGCGCCGCGGCAGTGCATGCCTAGCGCCGCGGCAGTGCTGCCTGGGCGCCGCCCGCGAGCCGTGTGCCGGCACAGCCTGAGGGCCGGCCGCTCCGGCGCCGCTACCTCGGACGGCGCCGGGCATGGCCTGCGTGTACGGTGGCGCAGGTGATCTCCCCTGTGCTCCTGACCGGGTCGCGCGTGGTGCTGCGCGACTGGACTCCCGAAGACATCGAGGCCTACCGGCGCTGGATTGTCCCTCCTGCCCCCGGCACGACCCCCAGCGGGCTCCACGAGTGGCAGCTCTTCGACGGACCGTTCTACTCGCGGTGGACCGCCGACGGCGCGAACCGCTGGTGCGACGGGCTCCTGCGGCGGGCGCACGACGCCGACTGGCCGGCCGTGCGCGAGAACCTCGCCGTGGTGGACGCGGCCTCGGGCGAGTTCGTGGGCCAGGCCTCGTGGTACTGGGAGGAGAAGCCAGGGGAGGAGTCCGCTGACGGCACCGCGCTGCTGCCGTGGCGGCGGCTGGGCCTCGTCGTGTTCGACCCTGCGCACTGGTCGGGTGGGTACGGGACCGAGGCGCTGGCACTGTGGACCGACTACCTCTTCGCGGCCACTGACAGCGGCCGGCTCGACTTCGCGACCTGGAGCGGGAACGTCGGCATGTGCCGGGTGGGCCAGAAGCTCGGCTTCACCGAGGAAGCCCGGTTCCGCAAGGCCCGGAAGGTCCGCGGCGAGCTCTACGACGCGGTCGTCTACGGGGTGCTGCGGGAAGAATGGGAAGCCCACCGCGGTGCCAGGGGCGGCCCGCGTCTCTGAGGCCGAGCGCAGCCGCGTGGCAGAATGGCATGCGGTGCTACCTGAGACCGGACCCCACGACGAGGCTCCTCCAGGGCCCGGAGAGGGCCTGAGGGAGCGCCGCGAGCGTACCCGGATCCGTCCTCTCACGACGCTTCTCGTGGCCGTGGCAGCGGGCGCGGCGGTCGCCGGTCTCGTGGTTGCCCCAGCCGCTGTCCTTGTCGTGGCGGCAGTGCTCCTGTGCCTCGCTCTCTTCTGGAAGTCCTCCGCGCGGAGGTCCGCCGGCTCCGGCTTCGTGCCGACCACTGTCGTGTGGGGAGGCATCGTGGCCCTCGTCTTCGCGCTCGGAGCAGCCTCGGTGCAGGGAGTCGCCGGCGCCTGGTCCTCGGCCCTCAGCGGCCTGGCCGCCCCCGCGGGCCGTGCCCCGGCACCGGGTGCGACGACGACGCAGCCCGCCGTGGGGCCGTCGTCCGCGTCCGCAGCCCCGACGAGCATCCCCGCCACAACGGCCGCGCCGGAAGCGCCGCGCGCTGCCCTCAGCCAGGCCCCCTCGGCGCCACCCGTCCCGCAGCCCGAGTCCGCGGCCACCGCGCCGCCGGCACCTGCGCAGGCCATGGTCCCGGCGCCGGCCCGCCCCGCCCCCACCCCGAGCTACAAGAACTGCGGCGCGCTGCGGGCGGCGGGAATCGCGACGCTGACCGCAGGCGAGGCCGGGTACAGCCTCCAGCTCGACCGGAACGGCGACGGGATCGCCTGCAACTGACCCGCGTGTCGAATATCACAGCCGCCGCGTCTGCCTCCGCGCCATTCGGCCGCCGCCAGGCAGCGAAAATTGAGGGGTGGTCCTTCTAGGGGAGGGGCCGGAGCGAGTGGAGCGATGTTCGATTTCAACCTTCAGACGGCCGTCTTCTTCGGCACCGTGGCGCTGGGCGCGCTGCTGTTCGGGCTCGGTGTCCTGGCATTCCTCGGCACGACGCTCATGGTGGGAGCCTTCAAGGGAATCCATCAGACGGCCGAGGCGGCGCAGGAGCGGCTGCGGCGCGAGCGGTCGCCGATTGCCGGCTGAGCTGCGCCAGACAAGAAGGGCCCTGTCCGCCAGGACGGGGCCCTTCGGCGTCCGGGAGGTGGCTCTCAGTTGAGCCCGGATGAGGCAGGCATTTGCCGATGTGACCCTTGGCATAGCAGAATTGGACGTACACCACGGCGCCGAACGCTCGGGGTGTGCGCACAATTGAAGACAGCCTCTGATCTGCGGCGGGAGAGTCCTGCGAGCAAGAGCAAGCAGGCGCCGTAGGAGCAACACCTCCCCAGGAATCTCTCAGGCACCTGTACCGCTGCGGCAAGGCAACTCTGGAAAGCGGCCCAACTGGGCTCACCGACGGTGCAAGCCGGAACCATCCGGCGGAATCTCTCAGGTCCCATACAGAGCGGGGAGGAACCTGTTACATCGCCACACCCCACCAGGTGGGCCGAAATGATGGAGTTCCCCGTGACGGACCTTTCCCCCGCAGTCTTCGTCGACCGCCACATCGGCGTCCGGCGCGACGCCGACATCAAGCACATGCTCAACACCGTCGGGTTCGACAGCATCGACGCGCTCGCTTCGGCCGCCGTGCCCGACAGCATCAAGCAGGAGCAGCCCCTCACGCTCGACACGGCGCTCAGCGAGCCCGAGGCCCTCGCCTCCCTCCGCGCACTGGCGGCCAAGAACAAGCCCCGCGTCCAGATGATCGGTCAGGGCTACTACGACACCGTCACCCCTCCGGTCATCCGCCGGAACATCGTCGAGGACCCGGCCTGGTACACGGCGTACACCCCGTACCAGCCCGAGATCTCCCAGGGCCGCCTCGAGGCCCTCCTGAACTTCCAGACAGCGGTCGAGGACCTCACCGGCCTCCCGATCGCCAACGCGTCCCTCCTGGACGAGGCCACCGCCGTCGTCGAGGCTGTGCTGCTGATGCGCCGCGCCAACAAGAACAAGGCCGCCGCGAACGGCCGGACCGTGCTGGACGCAGACCTCTTCCCGCAGTCGATCGCGATCGTCAAGGGCCGCGCCGCCGCCCTCGGCTTCGAGGTCGAGGTCGCCGACCTCTCCGCCGGCCTGCCCGACGGCCCGATCAACGGCATCGTCCTGCAGCAGCCCAGCGCGTCCGGCCTCGTCGCCAGCGCCTCGGGCCTCATCGCCCAGGCCAAGGAGCGCGGCGCGATGGTGACCATCGCCGCGGATCTCCTCGCCCTGACCCTCATCACGTCCCCGGGCGAGCAGGGCGCGGACATCGCCGTGGGCAGCGCCCAGCGCTTCGGCGTCCCGCTCTTCTACGGCGGCCCGCACGCCGCCTTCATGGCGGTCCACGCTGGCCTCGAGCGTCAGCTCCCCGGCCGCCTCGTGGGCGTCTCGAAGGACGACGCCGGTGTCCCCGCCTACCGCCTCGCGCTCCAGACCCGCGAGCAGCACATCCGCCGCGAGAAGGCCACGTCCAACATCTGCACGGCACAGGCGCTCCTCGCGATCGTCGCGTCCATGTACGCCGTCTACCACGGCCCCGAGGGCCTCCGGGCGATCGCGGAGCGCACGCACCGCCACGCGCGCTCGCTCGCCGCGGCCCTCGAGGGCGCCGGCGTCGAGATCGCCCACAGCAGCTTCTTCGACACGATCACGGCCCGCGTCCCCGGCCGCGCCGCCGCCCTCGTGGAGAAGGCCGAGAAGCAGGGCGTGAACCTCCGCCTCGTCGACGCCGACACCGTGGGCATCTCGTGCGACGAGACCACCACGTCCGAGCATGTCGCGACCGTGGCCGGCGTGTTCGGCGCCGGCGCTGCGGGCGACGGCGTCGACGTCCACCTGGGCGCCAGCGGCACAGGGACGGGCGACGGCGGCTTCGCAATCGAGTCCGACGCGCTGCGCACGAGCCAGTACCTGACCCACCCGGTCTTCCACTCGTACCGCTCCGAGACGCAGATGATGCGCTACCTGCGCAAGCTCTCCGACCGCGACCTCGCGCTCGACCGCACGATGATCCCGCTCGGCTCCTGCACGATGAAGCTCAACGCGACGGTCGAGATGGAGGCCATCACGTGGCCCGAGTTCGCGGGCATCCACCCGTTCGCTCCGGACTCGCAGACCGAGGGCTGGCGGGAGCTCATCTCCGGGCTCGAGGCGGACCTCGCGGCCATCACCGGCTACGACCAGGTCTCCATCCAGCCGAATGCTGGCTCGCAGGGCGAGCTCGCGGGCCTCCTCGCGATCAGCGGCTACCACGCCTCCCGGGGCGAGGCGCAGCGCAACGTGTGCCTCATCCCCGCCTCGGCCCACGGCACGAACGCGGCCTCCGCCGTCCTGGCGGGCATGAAGGTCGTCGTCGTCGCCACGGCCTCCGACGGCACGATCGACCACACCGACCTCAACGCCAAGATCGAGGCGCACCGCGACGAGCTCGCCGCGATCATGATCACGTACCCGTCCACGCACGGCGTGTACGACGCCGACGTCCGCGAGGTCTGCGACGCGGTCCACGCCGCGGGCGGCCAGGTCTACATCGACGGCGCGAACATGAACGCGCTCGTCGGCCTCGCCCAGCCGGGCAAGTTCGGCGGCGACGTCTCGCACCTGAACCTGCACAAGACGTTCTGCATCCCGCACGGCGGCGGCGGCCCCGGCGTCGGCCCGGTCGCAGCCCGCGCGCACCTCGCCCCGTTCATGCCGGGCGATGCCGCGACGTGGGACGGCGGAGCTGACGTGCCGGTCTCCGCCTCGCGCTTCGGCTCGGCCGGCGTGCTCCCGATCTCGTGGGCGTACGTGAAGCTCATGGGCGGCGACGGCCTGACCGAGGCCACGAAGTCCGCGCTCCTGGCTGCGAACTACATCGCCAAGCGCCTCGACTCCTCCTTCCCCGTGCTCTACACGGGAGAGGGCGGCCTCGTCGCGCACGAGTGCATCCTCGACCTGCGCGACCTCACCGCCAAGACCGGCGTGACCGCGGAGGACGTCGCGAAGCGCCTCATCGACTTCGGCTTCCACGCCCCGACCCTCGCGTTCCCGGTCGCCGGGACGCTCATGGTCGAGCCGACCGAGTCCGAGGACCTCGGCGAGATCGACCGGTTCATCGACGCGATGGTCGCCATCCGCGCAGAGATCGACCAGGTCGCTGCCGGCGACTTCACCGTCCACGACTCGCCGCTGCGCCGGTCGCCGCACACGGCCGCCGCGGTCGTCTCCTCCGACTGGGACCGCCCCTACAGCCGGGAGCAGGCCGCCTTCCCGGGTTCCGTCCACACGCAGGACAAGTACTTCGCCCCCGTCGGCCGCATCGACGGCGCCGGTGGCGACCGCAACCTCGTCTGCGCGTGCCCGCCCCTCGAAGCATTCGAGAACTGACCGACCACGCTGGTTGAGCGGAGTCGAAACCGGCTCCAGACCATGTTTCGACTCCGCTTCGCTTCGCTCAACCACCGCAAGGAGACTCTCCATGACTGAGACCACCACTGGTCGTACCACCACAGAGCGCCACACCGCCCTGTATGACAGGCACGCCGAGCTCGGCGCGTCATTCACGGACTTCGGCGGCTGGCAGATGCCGCTCAAGTACGGCTCGGAGCTCGCCGAGCACCGCGCCGTCCGCGAGACGGCGGGTCTGTTCGACCTCTCCCACATGGGCGAGGTCTGGGCCACCGGCCCCGGCGCCGGCGCGTTCCTCGACTACGCGCTCGTGGGCAAGCTGTCCGCGATCGCGGTCGGCAAGGCCAAGTACTCGCTCATCTGCGCCGAGGACGGCGGGATCATCGACGATCTCATCGTCTACCGTGTCGCGGAGAACGACTTCCTCGTGGTGCCCAACGCCGGCAACGCGCTAACGGTGGCGGCCGAGCTCGAGGACCGCCTCGCCGCGTTCTCGGCGTCGTCCGACGCCGGGAAGGTCGCCCTCCGCAACGCGTCCGACGAGACGTCGCTCGTCGCGGTTCAGGGCCCGAACGCCGAGGCGATCGTGCTCGCCGTCGTGCGCGCCCAGGACGCCGAGGCCGTGACCGGCCTCAAGTACTACGCGGCCGTCGAGGTCGAGGTGGAGCTCGAGCAGGGCACGATCCCGGTGCTCCTGGCCCGCACCGGCTACACCGGCGAGGACGGCTTCGAGCTGTTCGTCGGCAACGACAGCGCCGCCGCCCTCTGGGACGCCCTCAAGGCCGCCGGCGAGGGCCACGGCCTCATCCCGTGCGGCCTCGCCGCGCGCGACTCCCTGCGCCTCGAGGCCGGCATGCCCCTCTACGGCAACGAGCTCTCCCGTGAGCGCTCGCCCTTCGCGGCGGGCCTGGGCGGCGTCGTCGCCCTCAAGAGCAAGGAGGGCGACTTCGTCGGCCGCTCCGCGCTCGAGGCCAAGAAGGCTTCCGGCGAGGGCACCACGAGCGGCCAGCGCCTCGTCGGCCTGAAGGGACTCGGCCGACGTGCCGCCCGCGGCCACTACCCGATCCTCAAGGACGGCGCCCAGGTCGGCGAGGTGACCTCGGGCCAGCCCAGCCCCACCCTCGGCTACCCGGTCGCGCTCGCGTACGTCGACGTGGAGCTCTCCGCTCCCGGCACGAAGCTCGACGCCGACCTGCGCGGCAAGGCCGAGCCCTTCGAGGTCGTCGAGCTCCCGTTCTACAAGCGCCAGAAGTAGCGCTCCACGCTTTCCCTTCAGAGAAGAAAAGGAAGACCACTATGAGCAAGGTCCAGACCGGCCTCCGTTACTCCGAAGAGCACGAGTGGCTCGATACCGACGGCGGCGCCGCCGCCAAGGTAGGCGTCTCCCAGGTCGCCGCTGACGCGCTGGGCGATGTCGTCTACCTCGACCTGCCGGAGGCCGGCAGCGAGGTCACCGCCGGCGCCACCTGCGGCGAGATCGAGTCGACGAAGAGCGTCTCCGACCTCTACTCGCCGGTCTCCGGCACGGTCGTCGAGGTCAACCAGGAGGCCATCGACAACCCGGCCCTGGTCAACGAGGACCCTTACGGCGCCGGCTGGCTCTTCACCGTCCAGGTCTCCGAGGAGGGCCCGCTCATGTCGGCCGAGGAGTACGCGGAGAAGAACGGCGGCGAGCTGTGAGCGCCCCCGTGCAGGGCGCGGCGCAGTTCGAGCAGGTCCGCTCGGAGTCGCTCGACGCCGACCTGGCCGCCCTCGACCCGGAGGTCGCTGCGAGCATCAACGCCGAGGCGGCGCGCCAGCGCGGCGGCCTCGAGATGATCGCCTCCGAGAACCACACCGCCGTGGCCGTCATGCAGGCCCAGGGCTCGGTCCTGACCAACAAGTACGCCGAGGGCTACCCCGGCAAGCGCTACTACGGCGGCTGCGAGCACGTCGACGTCATCGAGACGCTCGCGCTCGAGCGCGTCAAGGCGCTCTTCGGCGCCGAGTACGCCAACGTGCAGCCGCACTCCGGCGCCCAGGCGAACGCCTCGGTCATGCACGCCCTCATCAAGCCGGGCGACACGATCATGGGCCTGAACCTGGCCCACGGCGGCCACCTGACCCACGGCATGCGGATCAACTTCTCCGGCAAGCTCTACAACGTCATCCCGTACCAGGTGCGCGAGGACGACCACCGGATCGACATGGCCGAGGTCGAGCGCCTCGCCCAGGAGCACCGGCCGCAGCTGATCGTGGCCGGCTGGTCCGCCTACGCGCGCCAGCTCGACTTCGCCGAGTTCCGCCGGATCGCCGACTCCGTGGGCGCCTACCTCATGGTGGACATGGCCCACTTCGCCGGCCTCGTGGCCGCGGGCCTGCACCCGAGCCCCGTCCCGCACGCCCACGTGGTCACGTCGACGACGCACAAGACCCTCGCGGGCCCGCGCGGCGGCATCATCCTGACGAACGACCCGGACATCGCCAAGAAGGTCAACTCCGCGGTGTTCCCCGGCCAGCAGGGCGGCCCGCTCGAGCACGTGATCGCCGGCAAGGCCGTGGCGTTCAAGATCGCCGGCTCGCCGGAGTTCAAGGAGCGCATGGAGCGTGTCCTCGCCGGTGCGAAGATCCTCGCCGAGCGGCTCACGCAGGATGATGTCAAGGCCGCCGGCATCGGCGTCGTCTCGGGCGGCACCGACGTCCACCTCGTCCTCGTCGACCTCCGCAACGCCGCCCTCGACGGGCAGCAGGCCGAGGACCTCCTCGCGGCGATCGACATCACGGTGAACCGCAACGCCGTCCCGTTCGACCCGCGGCCGCCGATGGTGACCTCGGGCCTGCGGATCGGCACGCCGGCGCTCGCCACCCGCGGCTTCGGCGAGGCGGCGTTCCGCGAGGTTGCCGACATCATCGCCGAGGCCCTCATCGCCGGGCCGGAGGGCGACCTGTCCGGCCTCAAGGCCCGCGTCGAGGCCCTCGCCGCGGCGCACCCGCTCTACCCGGGGGTCTCCGACCTGGCGTGACCCCCTGCGTGGGCCCGGCCACCCCGGGCCCACGCACCCCAACTCCTTCAGGAAGGATCCCCGACATGGCCGTCGGCGTCTTCGAACTGTTCTCCGTGGGCATCGGCCCCTCCAGCTCCCACACGGTGGGCCCCATGCGCGCGGGCGCCGTCTTCGCACGCGAGCTGCACGAGAAGGGCATCCTCGAACGCGTCGCCTCGCTGCGCGTCGACCTCTACGGCTCGCTCGCCGCGACCGGCCACGGCCACGGGACCTTCACGGCCGTGCTCCTGGGCCTCGAGGGCTTCGAGCCGGAGGAGATCCTCCCGCACCAGGTCGAGGAGCGTCTCGCGGCGATCGACGAGACCGGCAAGCTCAACCTCGCCGGCGCCGTGCTGCTCGAGTACGGGGTGAAGGACATGGTCCTGCACCCGCTCACCGTCCTGCCCCGGCACACCAACGGCATGAGGTTCCAGGTGTTCGGCGCGGACGACGCCGAGGGGTCGCCTGAGCTGCTCCACGAGGCCACGTTCTTCTCCGTGGGCGGTGGCTTCATCGTGCGCGAGGGCGAGGAGGACTCCGCGCAGAAGGAGCTCGACGAGTCCAAGAAGGAGCTCCCCTTCCCGTTCCGCACCGCCGCCGAGCTGCTGGGACGCTGCTCCTCGAAGGGCCTCTCGATCAGCGACATCATGCTCGTCAACGAGAAGGCCTCCCGGTCCGAGGACGAGATCCGCGACGGGCTCCTCCACATCTGGGCTGTCATGGAGGGCTGCGTCGAGTCGAGCCTCAAGCGCGAGGGGCTCCTTCCCGGCGGACTGAAGGTGCGCCGTCGTGCGCCTGACTGGCACGAGCGGCTGCTGAAGGAGGACAAGGACCGCGATCCCAAGTACTGGCAGGAGTGGGTCAACCTCATCGCCCTCGCGGTGAACGAGGAGAATGCCTCCGGCGGCCGCGTCGTCACTGCGCCGACCAACGGCGCGGCCGGGATCATCCCCGCCGTCCTCTACTACGCGCTCAACTATGCCCCCGGCATGGACAAGGCGACGCAGGAGGACAAGGACGACGTGGTCGTGAAGTTCCTCCTGGCCGCCGGCGCCGTCGGTGTCCTGTACAAGGAGCAGGCCTCCATCTCCGGCGCGGAGGTGGGGTGCCAGGGCGAGGTGGGCTCGGCGTCGTCCATGGCCGCCGCCGGTCTGGCCGAGGTGATGGGCGGAACGCCCGCCCAGGTCGAGAACGCGGCCGAGATCGCCATGGAGCACAACCTCGGCCTCACGTGCGACCCGATCGGCGGGCTCGTCCAGGTGCCCTGCATCGAGCGCAACGCGATCGCCGCCGCCAAGGCCATCAACGCCGCCAAGATGGCGCTCTGGGGCGACGGCACGCACCGCGTCTCGCTCGACGAGGTCATCGTGACCATGCGTGAGACGGGCAAGGACATGAGCCACAAGTACAAGGAGACCGCCATGGGCGGCCTCGCGGTGAACGTGGTGGAGTGCTAGGGGCCCAGCGGCTGAGAGCGTGCCGGGCCCCTGCGGGCGGCGCTCCTACCTGTGCTGGCCCTCGGCAATCTCCTCGAGCATCTTGCTGCAGAAGGCCTCGAGGTCGCCGGGGTTGCGGGAGGTCGTGAGGCCGTGGTCTGTCACGACCTCCTGGTCGACCCACTGCGCGCCCGCATTGGTGAGGTCGGTCTCGAGGGACGCGTAGGAGGTCATCGTGCGGCCCTTCACGACGCCCGCCTCGATGAGGATCCACGGGCCGTGGCAGATCGCGGAGATGGGCTTGCCGGCCTCGGCGAAGGACTTCACGAACGCAACGCCCTCCTTCTCGAGGCGCATCTTGTCCGCGTTCACGGTTCCACCAGGGAGCACGAGCGCGTCGTAGTCGTCCGGGTTGGCGCCGGAGAGCGGGACGTCGACTGGGAAGGAATCCCCGTGGTCCCAGTCGCCCTTCATCGCGGTGATCGTTCCCGATTCAGGGGAGACCAGGACTGGCTGGCCACCCGCCTGCTCGACGGCCTTCCACGGCTCGGTGAGCTCGGCCTGCTCCACGCCGTTGGTCAGGAGGAACGCGATCTTCTTGCCGGTGATGTCATGTGCCATGCCTACCGGTTTCCCGATCCGCCGGGAGCGCAAACCGGCCCCGGGGGGAGGGGCAGCAGCGCGGACTGACTAGACTGGCAGAGGCCCGCAGCCAGACCGAAGGGATCCCTCCTCCGTGACCAGCCACACTGTCACCTTCACCGCCCGCTTCGCGAACGACACCGAAATCGAGAACTGGGACAAGCACGTCACGGCCAACCCCAATGGCGGCAACCTGCTCCAGTCGGCGGCGTTCGCGGCCGTCAAGAGGAACTTCGGGTGGGACGTCCGGCACCTCGTGCTGGAGCCGCGCGGCAGCCACGGGGGCAGCGCCGGCGAGCATGAAGCACAGCCGAGCTACAACCTCGTCCTGGAGAAGTCCGTCCCCCTGCTGGGCCGCTTCTGGTACCTCATCAAGGGCCCGGACGTGGCGGCAGCCGAGCAGGTCCCCGCGGCCCTCGCCGCCGTGAAGGAGTTCGTGCTCCGGGAGCGCCTCGGCGTGTTCGCCGTCAAGATCGAGCCGGACATCGTCGACTCCGACTCCTCCCGCGCGCTCCTGGCCGGGGCCGGCCTCGTCAAGGTCCCCAACCTTCAGCCCAACGACTCGACGGCGATCCTCGACATCAGCACCGAGCCCCGGCTCATCCTCAAGAGCCTCCACTCCCGCGGCCGCAACGCCGTCCGCCGCGCCGAGCGCGAGGGCGTCGAGGTGGTCGAGGCGGAGCCCACGCTCGAGAACTACCGCACCATGCACGCCCTGATGACAGGGACGCTGAACTCAAAGTCGCGCACCGGCGTGCAGGTGCGCAGCTTCGACTACTACCGCCAGTTCTGGACCGAATTCACCCAGCGCGGCCAGGGGCGGCTCTACTTCGTCTACGAGAACGGCCGGCCCTCCGTCGGGGCCTTCGTCATCAACTACGGCCGCAAGGGCACGTACAAGGACGGCGGCTCGCTGCAGAAGCGGACCCAGTACGGCGACTCCCACCTCGTGCAGTGGACCGCGATCAACCGCGTCAAGGAGCTCGGCTGCACCGAGTACGACTTCTGCGGCACCCCGCCGGCGGACCGCCTGAAGGACACCTCCCACCCGTTCCACGGACTGGGCCTGTTCAAGACCTCGTTCACCAAGACCGTGACGGACTTCGTGGGCTGCTGGGACTTCGTCATCGACCCGCTGCGCTACAGGGCATGGACGACGGCGGGCGAGCGGATCGCGCGCCAGGTCTACACGCGCCGCACGGGCCAGCAGTTCTACTGATCCACGAGAGGGTCCCGGGGGAGGGATACGCATGGCGGAGTCCGAACGCGCGGAGGGGCCCGGCGGGGACATCCCCGCCGGCGTGATTCCGCAGATCACACCCATCGCCTTCACCGATGCGCCCGCTGCGGCATCGGACAGCCCGGCGACCACTGCCGCCGGGGAACGCACGACGGCGGGTGGGCACGCGCCGTCGTCCGCCCCGCCCGCGCTGCACGCACCCACGCCGGCGCCGGTCGCCCCGGTGGCCCTGACGCCGACGCCGGTCGCACCCCCGGCCGCCGCTCCCGCGGTCGCACCGCCGCCCGCCGCGCCGGGGACCCCGGCCACCCAGCCGATCAGCGCCTCGCAGGTCCGCGCCAACGCCGCCGCGAAGCGCGTCCTCGCGCGGTTCATGCGGGGCGAGAACCCGCCCACGGCTCCGATGAGCATCGTGGACCGGCTTGCCGGCAGCCCGTACGAGAACCTCGCGATCCCGTCCGGGCCCGACGAGTCCGCCCGGCGGACCCTCGACTTCGCGCTCCTGCTGGCCGAGACGATGTTCCGCTACGGAGCGGGCGCCCTCGAAGTCGAGACCTCCATGATCGCTTCGACGGCCGCCCTCGGGCTGCGGCACATCGAGGTGGACATCACGAACCAGTCCGTGGCGATCAACTTCGCGCCGCAGGACGGGACGCCGATCACGCTCATGCGCGTGGTCCGCTCGTGGACGAGCAACTACGCGGGCCTCGTGCTCGTGCACCAGCTCGTCACCGAGATCGCGGCCGGCGGCGTGGGCCGCGACGAGGCGATGCGCCGGCTCCAGAGCATCTCGCGGCGCGCCAAGCCGTTCCCCAAATGGTCGGTGACCTTCGCCTTCGGCGTCTTCGCGGCAGCGTTCGTGGGCGTGATCGGCGGGGGGCAGCTCGCGTCCCTCATCGCCTTCGGCTCCAACCTGCTCATCTCGGTGGTGGCGCGGGTGATGGGCCGGTGGAGGATCCCGGACTTCTTCGTCACGCTCGCGAGCTCGTTCGTGGTGACGATGGTCGCGCTGCTGATGTTCGCCGCGCATCTGCCCATCGCGCCGGCCATCGTCGTGGTGGGCGGCATCCTCCTGCTGCTGCCGACCGCGCGGCTCGTCTCCGCGACGCAGGACGCCATCAACGGCTTCCCCGTGACGGCCGCCGGCCGGTACCTCTCGGCATTCCTCACGTTCGCCGCGCTCGTGGCCGGGATCGCCGTCGCCACGGCCGTGGGGGAGCTGCTCGGGATCGAGCGGATCGACGTCACCGAGACGTTCCCACCCGCCTACCCGTACATCGTCCAGGTGCTGCTCATCGGGGCCGCCGTCGCCTCGATCGCCATCACCGAGCAGACCTCCCGGAGGCTCGTGCTGCCGACGGCGGCCGTCGGCGTCGTGGGGTACCTCGCCCTGACCGGGGTGGGGCTCCTCGGGGTTGGGGACAGGATCGCGCCCGCGGTGAGCGCCGTCGTCATGGGGTTCCTCGCGCGGATCGTGGCCCTCCGGCTCGGCGCGCCGCAACTCGTGGTCGCGGTCCCGGCGGCGCTCATCCTCCTGCCCGGGCTGACGATCTTCCGCTCCATGTACATCGCGACCATCGACGCCGCGCAGATCACCACCGGCGCCGGGGGAATGCTCACGGCGATGGCCATCATCCTGGGGGCGGCGGCCGGCGTCGTGCTCGGAGACAACCTCGCGCGGCCGTTCACCCGCGGCGGGGCGTCCCTCGAGCGGCGCCGCCGCTCCCGCCGGAGGTGACCCCCGGGAGGTGACCCCCGGGAGGTGACCCCCGGGAGGTGACCCCCAGAGGTACCCCGGGGGGTGGCCCCCGGGACGCCGGTTCAGATCTGGCCGATGGGGAGCTTCTTCTCCGCCTGGAACTGGTCCTCCGCCCGGCCCAGGGCCCAGTAGCCGGAGAGGGACAGGCGTTCGCGCGGCACCTCGCGCTGCTTGAACACGGCGCGGAGCTCCTTCATGGCCCCCCGCTCGCCATGGGCGAAGACGTGGGGAATGCCCTCGGGCCACGTTGACTCGGCGACGGCCTCGGCGAGCACCAGGGTCTCGCCCGCGGGGAAGCCCTCGCGGGAGAGCCACCGGACATCGATCCCGGAGGGCGCGCGCAGCTCGATGACGTCGTCTCCGCTTCCGACTTCGAGGAACGCGATCCCGGTCGCGTCTGCCGGCAGCGCCTCGAGCGCCGCTCCGATGGCGGGAAGGGCGGACTCGTCCCCGGCGAAGAGGTACCACGGCGCGTCCGGAGCCGGCGAGTAGGCGCCCCCGGGGCCCGTGCACACGAGCCGGTCACCCGGCTGCGCCTTTGCGGCCCACGGCCCGGCGAGGCCCTCGTCGCCGTGGACCACGAAGTCGATCGCGAGCTCTCTGGCCGCAGGGTCGAACCAGCGCACCGTGTAGGTGCGGGAAACGGGCCACTGCGCGCGCGGGAGGGACTCCTTGAGCGCCTGCAGGTCCACAGGGCCGTCCGGCCAGCGACCGCCGGGCAGCTCGGTCGGGAAGGCGATCTTCACGTATCTGTCGGTGAACCCGTTGTCGACGAAGGCGTCGAACCCGGGCCCGCCTACCACGACCCGGACCATGTGGGAGGTCAGCTGTTCGGTGCGCGCGACCACGAGGTCGAGCGTGGGCCGGGCCCTCTTCGCGGGGGCGGCGGCGGGTCCCTGCGGCACTGGGCTCTCGGCGGGCGAAGTCATGGGCCCCAGACTACCGGGTGGCCCGCTCCGGCCCGACTCCCGTGACGCGGGGCCCGGGTCAGGCCCAGTGGACCGGGGCGGCGCCCTGCTCGGCGAGGAGCTCGTTCGCCCGGCTGAACGGCCGCGAGCCGAAGAAGCCGCGGGACGCGCTCAGCGGCGACGGGTGCGCCGAGGCGATGACCGGCGTCGCCCCCAGGAGAGGCGCGACGGACTGCGCGTCCCTGCCCCACAGGATCGCCACGAGCGGGGCCCCGCGGGCGACCACCGCGCGCACCGCCGCGTCGGTGACCTCCTCCCAGCCGAGCCGGCGGTGCGACCCGGCCGCGCCGGCGCGCACCGACAGGACCCGGTTGAGCAGCAGGACGCCCTCCTCGGCCCACGGGGACAGGTCGCCGTCACTGGGAGCAGGCACGCCGAGGTCCGCAGCCAGCTCCCGGTAGATGTTGGCGAGGCTGCGGGGGAGGGGCCGGACGTGGGCGTCGCACGCGAAGGAGAGGCCGATCGCGTGGCCGGGCGTGGGGTACGGGTCTTGGCCGATCACGATCACCTTCACCTCGTGCAGCGGGCGGGCGAAGGCCCGCAGGAGGCGCGCCGGGGCTGGGAGGATGACGGCGCCGTCGTGCGCCTGGCGGGCGAGGGCCGAGAGCGCGGCGCGCAGGGTCGGCTCGCAGGGCGCGAGGGCCACAGCCCACTCGGGGTGGACGAGCTCGGCGAGCGGGGCGGCCGCCATCCGCTCGAGTTCGCTGGCGGCCTCCTCGCACGACGTCGCGCGCTCGCCGGCGGCGGACCCGCTCGCCGCGGGGGCCGGCAGGTCGAAGAGGGGTTCCGCGTCCATCATCCACGCCAGTGTGCCAGAGGGAGCTCCCCGGCGCCCCCCGGACTACGCTGAGGGCGCAGCGCCGGGCGCGCCGGAATGACACTCCTGTAGTTCCCTCTTAAACTGGAACCCATGTCGGCAGCAGCGCACCAGACCCATGTCAGGGCCCATGATCTCGAGCGGGCGGCGGCAGGCCGCCCCGTGGAGGGGCTCAGCGAGCGGGACGTGAAGATGCTGGCCCTCGAGCGCGGGTGGTGGAAGTACGCGGGCGCCAAGGAACAGGCCATCCGCGACCTCTTCGACCTCTCGGCTACGCACTACTACCAGCAGCTCAATACCCTCATCGACACCGAGGCCGCACTGGCCCACGACCCGATGCTCGTGAAGAGGTTGCGTAGACTGAGGACGTCGCGGCAGCGCGCGCGCACCGCCCGCCGGCTCGGTGGGGGCGCCTGACGCTGCCCGCTGTCCCCAGCAGGCCACCGACAAGGACCCTGACCCAGGCATGAGAACGTACCCCCGCGACGAATTCGATGCAGTACCCGAGTCTCCCCGCAGGCAGGGCGTGCACAGGACGCGGGAGGGGGAGGAGCCGCAGCGGCGGTCGGGTCTCGGGTGGATCCTCGCCGCGGGCATCCTCGCCCTCGTGATCGGGGCCGTGGCCTTCTTCCTGCTCCCCCGCCTCGGGATCGGCGGGTCCGAATCCGCCGTGGCGTCGGCGCCGTCGACCTCGCAGCCCGCCCCCGAGGCCTCCCAACCCGTGGCCTCCGCGCCTGCCCCGGCGCCGACTTCAGCTGCGCCCACCTCGGCCCCCCCGCCTACAGAGAGCGCCAACAAGGCCCTCGAGGTGGGCGTGTACAACGCGACCGGCACGGCGGGGCTCGGCAACCGCGTCGCGACCACCGCTCGCGCCGCCGGCTGGACGGTCACGGACGTGGGCAACTGGGCCGGCGCCCCCGTCAACTCGTCCGTGGTGTACTACCGCTCGGCGGCCGACGCCGGGTCCGCGAAGGCCCTGGCGGCGGACCTCGGGATCCAGACCGTGCTCGAGGCGCCGGCGCTCGGGCTGCCGCTGGCCGCGGTGGTGGGCCCCGGGTACGCCGGGTGAGGTGCCGCGGCGCCGCACTGCGACGGCTTGCTGCCGTGGCCGCCGCAGGCCTCGCGTCTCTTGCCCTTGCGGCCTGCGGGCCCAGCGGCGACGCGCGTACCGCCCAGCCGGGGCCATCCGGCGACGGCGTCCTGAGGCTCGGCCTCATCCTGGACTCCGCCGGCCAGTCCGCCTATCTGAACGACGCCCAGCGCGCCGCCGTCGTGCTCGCGGTGCAGGAGGCGAATGCCGCCGGCGGGTTCAAGGGGAAGCCGGTCGAGCTGCTGGACGCAGCCGTCGGCGAGGACACGGGCAGTGGGGCGAAGCGCCTCGCGGAGGCAGGCGCCGACGTCGTCGTCGGGCCCACGGACTCGAGCCGTGCGCCTGCCGCCATCGACGCGCTCGCCGCGGCAAAGGTCCCGCTCGTCTCGCCAGCGGCCTCCGCTGCCAGCCTGAGCGACTACCGGAGCGGCGGCTTCTTCTTCCGCACGGCCGCCCCCGAGGGCGCGGAGGGCGCCGCCCTCGTCGAGCTCGCCAAGCGCGCCGGAGCCCACCGCATTGCGGTGCTGCACGAGGACAGCGCGTACGGGAAGGCCGTCGCGGCCGGCGCGGCGGGAGCGGCCTCGGCCGCCGGGCTCGAGGAGTCGGCGAGCGCCGAGTTCGGACGCGGCGACGTCCGGTCCAAGGCCGCGGGAGCGAAGGACGCCGACGCCGTTCTCGTCGTCGCGCGCTCGGACGGCAGGTCGGTGCTCACCCAGCTCGCCGAGGCCGGGATCCCCGGGAGCAGGCTCCTTCTCTCCGACGGGCTCGTGGACCAGTACGGCTCGGCGCTCGCGAACGGCGCGCTCGACGGCGCCCGGGCCGCCGTCCCGGGTGCCTTCCCGAGCATCGACTTCCAGACCGCGGTCCTCGAGCATGAGCCCGGCCTGAAGGACATGACCTTCGCCGCCGAGGCCTACGACGCCGCCGCCCTCGCGATCCTCGCTGCCGGTGCGGCCGGCGACGACGCCGGCGCCTCCATCGCCTCCCGCCTCACCTCCGTCTCGGGCGGGGAGGCCGCCGGGCAGGGCCCGGGCCAGGCCGCCGGACGCGAGAAGTGCTCGGGCCTGGCCGCATGCCTCGCGGCGCAGGGCCGCGGGACCGCGGTGGACTACGAGGGGGAGTCCGGGCCCATCGACTTCGACGGGCACGGTGATGTCACCACTGGCCGGTTCATGGTGCTCGCCTTCCATGCGGACAACTTGGCCGCGCACGACGGCGAGGTCACCGTCGCGCGATAGCTGCGCGCGCGCCGTCGTGCGCTTGCCGCGAACACGCTGGCGGGGGGGGGCGTCGGAGACGGGCTGCACGCTTGCACTCGGGTGGGCCGAGTGCTAAACATTGACTTAGCACTCCCGCGCTCTGACTGCTAACGCTCTCGGTCGCGGGAGACAGGAACACCTCGCTGTGGTGAGGCTTCCGCGGCCCGTCCGTACGGGCCGGGATGCCGGCCGTCGCGGGCGCTGCAGCAGGTGGCCCACCGACAGACACGTCCCGAAAGGACCGAAGCCGTCATGGCCAAGATCATTGCATTCGACGAGGAGGCCCGTCGCGGCCTCGAGCGCGGCCTGAACCAGCTGGCCGACGCCGTCAAGGTGACCCTCGGCCCGCGTGGCCGCAACGTCGTGCTCGAGAAGAAGTGGGGCGCCCCCACGATCACGAACGACGGCGTCTCCATCGCCAAGGAGATCGAGCTCGACGACCCGTACGAGAAGATCGGCGCGGAGCTCGTCAAGGAGGTCGCCAAGAAGACCGACGACGTCGCCGGCGACGGAACCACCACCGCCACCGTGCTCGCCCAGGCGCTCGTCCGCGAGGGCCTCCGCAACGTCGCCGCCGGCGCCGACCCGCTCTCGCTCAAGCGCGGCATCGAGAAGGCCGTCGCCGCCGTCACCGAGGAGCTCCTCGCTTCCGCGAAGGAGATCGAGACCAAGGAGGAGATCGCCGCCACCGCGTCCATCTCCGCCGGCGACACCCAGATCGGCGAGCTCATCTCCGAGGCCCTCGACAAGGTGGGCAAGGAGGGTGTCATCACCGTCGAGGAGTCCAACACCTTCGGCCTCGAGCTCGAGCTCACCGAGGGCATGCGCTTCGACAAGGGCTACATCTCGGCCTACTTCGTCACCGACGCGGAGCGCCAGGAGACGGTCCTCGAGGACCCGTACATCCTCATCGTGAACTCCAAGATCTCCTCGGTGAAGGACCTCGTCGCGGTCCTCGAGAAGGTCATGCAGACCAACAAGCCGCTCCTCATCATCGCCGAGGACGTCGAGGGCGAGGCCCTGGCCACGCTCATCGTCAACAAGATCCGCGGCACCTTCAAGTCCGTCGCCGTCAAGGCCCCGGGCTTCGGCGACCGTCGCAAGGCCATGCTGACCGACATCGCCATCCTCACCGGTGGCCAGGTCATCGCGGAGGAGGTCGGCCTCAAGCTCGAGAACGCCACGGTCGAGCTGCTCGGCAAGGCCCGCAAGGTCGTCGTGACCAAGGACGAGACCACGATCGTGGAGGGTGCCGGCGACGCCGACCAGATCGCGGGCCGCGTGTCGCAGATCCGCGCCGAGATCGAGAACTCCGACTCGGACTACGACCGCGAGAAGCTCCAGGAGCGCCTCGCCAAGCTCGCCGGCGGCGTGGCCGTCATCAAGGCGGGCGCGGCCACCGAGGTCGAGCTCAAGGAGCGCAAGCACCGCATCGAGGACGCCGTCCGCAACGCGAAGGCTGCCGTCGAGGAGGGCATCGTCGCCGGTGGTGGCGTGGCCCTCATCCAGGCCGGTGCCAAGGCGTTCGCGAACCTCCAGGTCGAGGGCGATGAGGCCACCGGTGCGAACATCGTCAAGGTCGCCATCGACGCCCCGCTGAAGCAGATCGCCTTCAACGCGGGCCTCGAGCCGGGCGTCGTCGTGGACAAGGTCCGCGGACTGCCCGCCGGCCACGGCCTCAACGCCGCCACGGGCGTCTACGAGGACCTCCTGGCCGCCGGCGTCAACGACCCGGTCAAGGTCACCCGCTCGGCGCTGCAGAACGCCGCGTCCATCGCCGGCCTCTTCCTCACCACCGAGGCCGTCGTCGCCGACAAGCCCGAGAAGGCCGCTCCGGCCGGCCCCGGTGCCGACGACATGGGTGGCATGGGCGGCTTCTAACCCCCCCGTTTCGGGTACGGGCAATTCGCGTATCTGACGTTCCGGGTACGCGGAATGTCCGCCCGGACACCCCACGCACGACGGCGGGGTCCCCACTTCGGTGGGGGCCCCGCCGCCCGCGTTTCTGTCTCGGGTACGCGCGGTGTGTGCCTAGGAGCAGCCGTCGCCTGCCGGATTGACGTTGCAGTCGTCGGCGTAGCGTTTGACCTCCGAGCGCCAGATGCTCAGCGTGCGCGGAAGCGAGGGGACCTCGGCGGTGCCGACGATCGCCTGGAACGGGCCGCCGTTGACGGAGTATTCGCCGGTGAAGATCGTGGTGAGTCCGACGGCGACGGTGCCGGTAGCTGCGTAGGCGTGGCTCGTGACGGTCTTCTCGCCCCAGCGGCTCTCCGGGATGGGGCCACCGGGCGCTGGGGTGGTGAGTGCTGCGCCGTCGCCGTAGGTCCACCGGTACTCTGCGGGACGGGCCCTGATGACGAAGCCATGACCTGCGAGGGTGAGATTGAACGTCTGGTCCTTGGCATCGGCGTAGATGTTGGTCTCGGCGCCCTTGAGCGTGTGCCGGCCGGGCTGGGACCCGATGATCGCGGCGGCCAAAGGCAGCTCGCGGAACTCCTTCTGGGTGAAGGGAGGAATCGCAGCTGGTCCTTGCGCCGGCATCGGCTGGTCCGGGAACTGGCACGTCGGGGTGCCCGACTTCGCGTAGCGGGCAGGCGTGGCCCCCGGGACGGGCACCATGAGCTGCATCAGCTCACCGTCTCCGCCGCAGCGATCCTGCTGAGGAAGGCACTTGGTTGCCACCTCGTTCGGGTCAGTCAGACACGCTCGGTCCCAGTAGGGTTGGGGGGCTCCGGCGACGAGGCCTCCGGGCAAGTCGACCGCATTCTTAGTTGAAGCCCTTGTATCCTTTGTCCGCTTCCGGGCTTCAACGACGATTGAGGCGTCGGTTGCGCCTGCGGACGTCGAGGGCGGGGAGGGCGCTGGCTCCCGAGGGATTTGAGAGTGAATTGGGGACAAGAAGCATGCGCCCGCGGCGAGGAGGCTGAGCACCCGCGTCATCATGACTTGTCGCCCTTGACCTTGCCTAGGTCCCACATTCGCCAGGCGCCACCAGAGAATTCGCCGCTTGCCCCAATGTTCGCGACTCCCCCTGACGCTGATCCGCCAGGCCCGTCAGTGCTGAAATCAGTGAACGAACGCTGGCTGATCTTGAGATAAGCAAACCAAATCTCGTCCAGGTCTGGGGTGCCGTCGGAGGCGTAACTCTCGAGAGTCAACTCGCCCCCGACGATCCACTTGCCGGTCGTGTAGGTCTTCTTCACGTCGCTGGTAATCGTGTTGCACATGGTGCAGTCGGGCGCAGCCACCGCCAGGGCCGGCTTCGTATCCCCGGTCTGGTACGCGTAGTCCAGAAGGTCGATATAGTGCCGGACGAAGGCTTCGAATCCCTCCCGCGTGTTCTGCTTCGCAGCTTCCGGCAGCGCAGGAACCGGAACGTTGCGCGCCGGTGCGGTGGAGCTTGCCGGCGTCGGTCGAGGGTCAGCTGTTGCGGTCCCTGAAGAGGGCGCTCCCGTCGAGCTCGGTCCGGCGGTCGCGCCGCCTCCGCAGCCTGAGACAAGTAGCGAACCGCTGAGAAGCAGGGCGGGCAGGGCATAACGAAGTGCGCGATGGTGCGCCATGGACACCCCCGAAGTCGTTGGTCGGCCGCCACACGGGCGACCGGTGCGATGGGGCCAGTCTATAGGCCTATGACGCCGTCCGTCGCAAGTTATCCACAGGGCTAATCGGGGGCGTCTTTGGCGTACCTGAGAGGCCCGGAGCGCAGAGCTTGCTGTACCCGAAAGGTGGCTGGGAGGGGAATAGCTGTACCCGAAACGTGGGTGGGGAAGGCTGGCAGGCTGGCAGGCTGGCAGGGGGAAGGCTGGGAGGGGGAGGGGGAAGGGAGCAGGGGGTAGGGAGGGGAGGGGAGGGGCTCAGGATTCTGGGGTGCCCTGGTGGAAGCGGAGGCGCCACCGGTCGTCGCTCCGTTGCCAGAGGGAGCTCCTCAGAGTCGCCCCCGTCGCCCCGACGGCGCGGTAGAGCACCTGGATCGCGTCCTCCGAGATGGGGGCCGCGTCGATGAGCTCGAACCGGACCTGCAGGTCCGGCGCATCGACCAGTTCCTCGATCAGCTCCTCTCGGCCCCAGATCCGGCCAGACGAGCCGATCTCCCGGTATTCCGGGTGGAGGAGGTAGGCGAGCTGGCCGTAGTCGGCCCGGACCGCGGGGTTGAGCAGTTCCTGCTCGAGTTCTACGACTGCGGTGACGTCACGGTCGTCCCCGCGGTCGGCCGGTTCGTCGTCGGGGCCGGCGAAGAGCTCGGGCTGGTCGATGGACGGAGCCGGGGCGGCCGCGCGGGCCGGGGCCTCCGGGTGGCGTGCGGCGGCAAATCCCGGTCCCTGGGCCGGTTCCGCTCCCGACTGGTAGGCGAGGGCAACGGCCCGCGCGCGCCCGTCGGCGGCCTCGTTCAGCTCGTGACCCGCGTGGCCCCGCACCCACTCGAAGGTGTACTTCCGGCCGACCAGCTCGGCGTCGATCTGCCGCAGGAGGTCGACGTTGAGCACAGGCTTCCCGTCGGCCTTCTTCCAGCCGCGCCGCTTCCACCCGGGAATCCACTTCGTCACGCAGTTGATGACGTACTGGCTGTCGCACAGGACGTGGAGCGGCTCGTCCGGAACGTGGGCCGTGGACCGGAACAGGTCCAGGACGGCCATGAGCTCGCCCTGGTTGTTCGTCCCGTGCGGCCAGCCGCCGGCGTGCCAGCGCTCCTCGTCGATGTACCAGGCCCAGCCGGCCGGGCCCGGGTTGCCGAGGGCGGAGCCGTCGGCGGCGGCGGTAATGGTCATGGCCTCCATCCTGCCAGACACGGCCGACAGCCCGGGCGGCCCGTCCCCAGCTGCGGAGCGGGCCGCCGCGGAGGCAGGATCACCCGGCGAAGCGCCGCGCGTTGTCGGTCTCGATGGCGCCGTAGGCCGACCCGGCGCTGCGCAGCGCCGCGCCGATCTGGCCGAGGGACGTCTCGACCTGCGCCTGGGTGCGCGCCCAGTCCCCGGCCAGGATCTGGAAGCTGTTCGACGCCTGGCCCTCCCAGCTCCCACGGAGGGCCTCGAGGTTGTTCCGCAGGGCCTGGACCTCCGCCCTCACCCGTTCCGAGGTCGCCAGCACCGCCTGGGCGCTCGAGTCGATCGCCTCGGTGTCCACCTTCATGATCGCCATCTCACTCCGCCTTCCGTCGGGATCCGCGGCCCTCGCCGCGCCTACCCTGCCGAGCCTAGGAAGGCCTCCCACCGGAGATCAGCCCAAGGGACGCCTATGTGGACAAATGGCGCGAGTCCTGGCCTGTGGAGGACCAGTGGGAGGCGCGCTATGAGCCCCGGCCGCCACCCGCAGTCGTGCGCGGCGCCGTCTCGGGGCTGCCGGCGTCCTCGCGCGCGACGCCGGTGGATGTGGGCGGTTCGGCCGGGCGGTCGGGCACGACGACGTACGGCAGCTCGATCACGAACGTTGCACCGCCGCCGGGGGTGTCTTTATGCCGTACCGAACCGCCGTGCGAGGCCACGATGGCGGCGACAATCGCGAGCCCGAGGCCGGTCCCACCGGTATCGCGCGCCCTCGAGGTGTCGGCCCGGTAGAACCGCTCGAAGATCTTCGCGGCGTCCTTCTCGGCGATCCCGGGCCCGTGGTCCCTCAGCTCGACGGCGGCGACGTACCGGCCTCCGGTCGCCCGCGTCCCGACGGCGATCTCGAGCGGCGAGCCGCCCGGGGTGTACCGGAGGGCGTTCCCCACGAGGTTTCCGATGACCTGGCGCAGCCGGGCCTCGTCGCCCAGCGTCGGGGCGGCAGCCGCCCTCGCGCCGTCCTCGAGCCCCACCAGCCGGATTGTGCGCTGGGGGGCGGAGGCCTGGGCGTCCACGACGGCGTCGTGCGCGAGAGGCAGGAGGTCTACCGGCCGGAGCTGGAGCGGGCGCTGCTCGTCGAGGCGGGCGAGCGTGAGGAGGTCCTCGACCATGGTCCCCATCCGCTTCGCCTCGCTCTCGATGCGGCCCATCGCGGTGGCCACGTCCTCCTCCTTGGCGAGGGCCCCGTGGCGGTAGAGCTCGGAGAACCCGCGGATGGTCACGAGGGGCGTGCGCAGCTCGTGGGAGGCGTCGGAGATGAAGCGGCGCATGCGGGCCTCGGAGGCCATCCGGGCTTGGAAGGCCACCTCGATGTGGGACAGCATCGCGTTCAGCGACGAGGAGAGCCGTCCCAGCTCGGTGCCGGGCGCCTCCTCGTCGACGCGCTGCGAGAGGTCCCCGGCGGCGATCGCGGCGGCCGTCTTCTCGACCCGCCGCAGCGGCCGGAAGGCCCGGGTCACCGTCCAGGTGGCGATCACGAACGCCGTGGCGAGCGTGATGATCCCGACGCCCGCGGTGAGCGAGAGCGTGTGCGCCACGGCCTGGTCCACGCTCGTCAGCGGCAGGCCGATGATCATCGCCGCGGGCTGGTTGGTCTCGATGATCCGCACGGGGATCGCTGTGTAGCGCCAGTCGATGGCCCGGTCGGTGCCGCGCGTCTGCAGCACCTGCCCCGACTTCTGGATGGCTGCGGCGTCGGCGACGCTCATCGCGGGGACGTCGGGGCGCCCCTCGGTGTCCTCAGGCTGGATGTACGTCTGCGGAGACCCGCCCTCGGGGTACAGCACGAGGATGTAGTCCTGCGGGATGAGGGGATTGACCTCGGTCAGGAGCTGGATGTTCTGGTTGTCCCGCGCGAACCCGGAGGCGGTCGCGAGCTTGAGGTCCAGCTGGCCGATCAGGTAGGTCTTCAGCTGCGTGACGGTGGCCGCGGCCGTGAAGAAGATGGCGCTCGTGAGCAAGACCATCATGATCGCGACGAGCTGCGTGCGCAGCGACGTCCTCTTCCACGCGGCCAGCACAGTCAGCGCTTCTCCGCCGTCCGCAGCACGTACCCCACTCCTCGCTTGGTCTGGATGAGGCTCGGCCCGTTCGCGTCGACCTTGCGGCGCAGGTAGGAGATGTACGACTCCACGATGGAGGCGTCGCCGTTGAAGTCGTACTCCCACACGTGGTCCAGGATCTGGGACTTGGACAGCACCCGGTTCGGGTTGAGCATCAGGTAGCGCAGGAGCTTGAACTCGGTGGGGGAGAGGTCGATCGTGACCCCGCCGCGGCGCACCTCGTGGGCGTCGTCGTCGAGCTCGAGGTCGTCGACGCGGAGCACGGCGTCGTCGTCCAGCAGCGGCTGGGTGCGACGGAGGACGGCCCGGATGCGCGCGACGACCTCGTCGAGGCTGAACGGCTTGGTGACGTAGTCGTCGCCGCCGACGGTGAGCCCCTGGACCTTGTCCTCCGTCTCGTCCTTGGCGGTGAGGAACAGGACGGGCACGTGGCGCCCGGCCGCGCGGAGCTTCCGCGTGACGGTGAAGCCGTCCATGTCCGGGAGCATGACGTCCAGCACGACGAGGTCCGGAGCCTGCTCCTCCGCCGCAGTGAGCGCCTCCCGGCCGTTGCCGGCGGCGATGACCTCGAAGCCGGCGAAGCGCAGGGATGTGGACAGGAGCTCGCGGATGTTCGGCTCGTCGTCGACAACGAGCAGCTTCGCCTCGGGTTCGGTCTTCTTCACGCTTCCCATGGTGCGTTCAGTTTCTGAGAATCGTCTGGATGTCCGCTGTGCGCTGATTGCGACTGGGCTATACGGCAGGCGTCTGTGGCGCCGACGATGCCGCGTTCGGCTCGGCGGGCGACGGCGTCTGGCTGAGGCCGGCGATCTCCTCGAGGGCGGCGCGCATCGCCGTGTACCGCTCGGCGCCGATCGACGCGCTCCATGCCGCCTCGATCTCGGCGACGGCGGAGAGCGCGTTCGACGCGATGCGGCGTCCGGCGTCGGTGCGCCGGACAATCTTGGCCCGGGAGTCGGCGGGGTCGGTGAGCATCTCGACGAGTCCCTGCTCCTCGAGCGCGGCCGCGAACTGCCCCGCCCCGGCCTTGCTCATGCTGGCCAGCGCAGCCATGTCGCCCACCCTCACGCCGTCGTCCGGAACGAGGGTCAGGTAGCGCAGCTGTGACGACCTCAATCCGCTGCGGTCCCTCGCGTAGAGCTCGGCGCGGAACGCTTCGAAGACCGCCCCGAGGAGATTCGCGATGTTCTCGCCCATCCCCCTAGTGTAGGGGAAAGTAAACGTGCTTTACTTTCGGCATGGATGCCTCTCAGGAGGCTCAGGCGGCGAAGTTGGGCCGGGCACAGATCGACCTCGATGAGCTCGCGGCCATAGCGGCCCGCGCGGCGGGGGCGTACGACGGCGCGCCGCAGCTTGAGTGCCTGACGGTCGAGCCGGTGCCGGGCGAGGTCTACAACATGACCACCGAATGCCTCCACCGCGTCGGCGGGATCGTCGACGGGCTACCGTTCTCCCTCATCGTCAAGGTCTGCCGCAGCCCGCTCTACTGGCCCGGCATCGCCCAGGTGCCCGAGGCTCTCCGGGAGTACCTGACCAGCGTGATCAACTGGCGCACCGAGCTCGACGCCTATACCGGCCTGTTGGCCGCGACCCTCCCGGAGGGTATGGCCATGCCTGTCATCTATCTCGTCCGCGAACTGCCCGGGGAGTACGCCGCGATCTGGATGCAGGACGTCCTCGACGGTCCCGAGCCGTGGGAGGAGGCCCGCTTCGCCCGGGCCGCCTACCTCCTGGGCCGCTTCGCCGGCACCCCGGCCACGCCACCCCCTGCCGAGCGGCCACTCCGGTTTTTCTACGAAGGCGCGGCGCGGCACGTGTTCATCCCGCGGCTCCTCAGCCGGGAGCCGGAGGACAACCCGGTCATCGCCCAGGCCGCCGACCCGGCGCTGCTGGCGGACCTGCGCGCCTTCGCGCTCCGCGCCGAGGACTACCTTGCCGAGCTTGAGGCCCTGCCCCGGCTCCGCGCGCATGGGGACGCCAGCCCGCAGAACCTCTTCGCGTCGAACGGCTCGATGACCGCCATCGACTGGGGCTCCTACTCGCTCCAGCCGGTGGGCTTCGACCTCGGCCAGCTGCTCGCGGGACGCATCAACAGCGGCGAGCTCGGACCCGATGCCCTCCCGGCACTGGCTCCTCTCGTCCAGGACGAGTACGCCCGCGGGCTGGAGGAGGCGGGCGCGAGGATCCCGCGCGCCGTCGTGCGCCGCGGCCACGTGCTCTCGATGGCGATCTTCAACTGCCTGTCCGCGCTCTCGCCGCGCGAGCTGGCCGACGGCGACTCGCCGGCCCTGCGCGAGCGCCTGCGCACGCGCGCGGGGATGGCCCGGTTCCTCCTCGATGCAGTGCGCGAGACCGCGTAGGCCTGGGCGTGCACTACTCCGGGCGGTTCGCGGAGCCGGCGTCGTGTCGGAAGGGGGTCTCGACGCCGTCGTAGGCGAGGTGGAAGACCATCCCCTCGCGGGCGTGCTGCAGGTTGTGGCAGTGGTCCATCCAGATGCCGGGGTTGTCCGCGGTGAGGAGGACGGTCCAGATCTGGCCCGGCCGGATGTCGAGGCTGTCCATCCGCAGGTCCGCGGCGACTGCCCGGCCGTCGATGCTCAGCACGCGCACGTGGTGGCCGTGCGGATGCATCGGGTGGACCTCGCTGCTGCGGTTGACGACTATGACCTGGACGCGCTCGCCCTCGCGGACTACCAGGGGCGGGATGTTCGGGTACACCGCGCCGTCCACGGTGAAGGCGAACCGGGGCATGCCGTCCACGAAGCGCAGGAGCCGGTCCACCGTGTAGGCCGCTGTCCGGTCCGGTGCCGGTGCGGGCTGCGCCGCGGGCGCCCCGTACCCGGCCAGGTCGATCTCAGGCCCCTGGACGAACCGGGGCACGGACGCGGGCGCCGGCGTTCCGTCCGGTGCGAGCACGAGGGCGCCGCCGCGTGAGCCCTCCACGGCCACCTGGACTGGGTGCTCGGGCATGGTGAGCACGACGTCGTAGCGGCCTCCCGCCGCGAGCGGCAGGACCGTCTGGGCCAGCTCCGCGCCGCCGGGGAGTTCGCCGCCGTCGACTGCCGCGAGCCGGAAGGGGGCTCCCGCGACGCTGAAGCGCTGGGTGAGCTGGTCCGTGTTGATGAGCCGGACGCGCACCTGGCGGCCTGCAGCGACGGTCTCCGTCCACACGCCGGCATGGCCGCCGAACAGGGTGGCCCCGCCGACGGTGTGCACAGGAACGGTGAGGTCGGCGACGGAGGGGTCGCGCCCGTCGGCAGGGTCGACGACGAGGCTGCCGTAGAGGCCGAGCGGCTCGTTCGCGGCCGCGTTCTGGTGCGTGTGGTACCAGTAGGTGCCGGTCTGCACGGCCGGGAACTCGTAGGTGAACGACTGGCCCGGCATCACCGCGTCCTGCGTCACGCCCGGTACACCGTCCATGGCGTTGGGGACGTCGTAGCCGTGCCAGTGGAGCGTCACGCCGTCGGGGACGCCGTCGTTGACCAGGGTGACCCGGACCGTGTCGCCCTCGGTCGCGCGCAGTGCGGGGCCGGGGAGGGAGCCGAACGTGAGGGCGTCGACGGTCTGGCCGCTGTCGAGGGTGACCCGCTCGCTCCTGGCGTGGAGCGTGTAGTCGCGCACTGGCCCCTGCGGCGCCCCCGCGCGGAGCGTGTCGACGCCGCGCGGGGTTGCCTCCGTGGATGTGGTGGTGGAGGCAAGGGTCGAGTGATGGGACGCGGCATGGAAGGCCGACGGCGCGGCCGCGCGGCTGTCCATCCACGCCACCGCGAGCGACCCGGCGATGAGGGCCACGCCGAGGACGCCCCCGGCCTTGATGGCGCGATGCCGCCACCCCCGGGCGAAGCCCGTGGCCGCGGCGGCCGCGCCCAGGAGCGCGACCGCCGCCAGAACGACGGCCGGAAGCCAGCCGGCCGGCGTCCCGAGTGTCACGACGGCGAGGAACCCTGCTGTCGTCAGGGCCGCCGCCAAGGCCAGAGCAGGGAGCTTCAGATGCGGGGCCCGCCGGGGGATCAGCGGCGGAAGCACGACGGCGGCGAGGCCGGCCAGGCAGCCCGGGGCGGTGAGCGCTGCGGCCCCCAGGAGGCGGTCGCCCACGAGGGCCGGGACGGCTGCCAGCAGGAGCCCGAACCGCAGGACCCCGAGGGCGACCGCGAGCATCGCGACCGCGGTGGGTGCCCAAACGGGGAGCCAGCCCGGCGCCGTCGGGCTGCGCCTGAGCACCGCTGCGGCCAGCGCCCCCGCCCACGCCGCCGCGCAGGCGGCGGCGAGGACGAGGTCGATGCCGAGGACGGCCGATCCGGCCATGGCGTGCCTCCTGGTGCCGCCGGTCAGGCGGCGGCTGTCTCGGCGGGAGTCGCGGCCGGCCGAGGCGTGGCGCCCGTCTTGTCGAGACGGCGGGCCCGCAGCAGCAGCCAGTAGCAGCAGAAGATGATCAGCAGGCCCGTGACCGCGTGGGTCGCGACGGCCCACGCGCCGGCGACGGTGGGGTTGTCCGGGCCGGCGCCGGTGAGCAGGCCGCCGACAATGAAGACCAGCAGCTGGACCCAGGTGAGTGCGAAGATCCCGACGGTGAGCCAGATGGTGTTCTTGCCCGCCTTCGCGAGCGCGGCGCACAGGATCGCGACGAGGGCCAGGAGGCGCAGGACGACCTGTCCGTTGAACGCGTGGTAGTCGAAGGACTCGTGATTCGGGATGAGGTCCAAGGCGAAGGTGCCGAACGCGGCGAGGTAGAGCTGGGCGATGGTGTCGAGGAAGAGCAGGGCGGCGACAACGAGGAATGCCTTGCGCATGGGAGGCTCCAGAGGAGAGTGCGAGTGTCCGGTATGGGCCGTCGGCCGAGGCCTCGCGCTCCGGCCAGAGCGCTCATGACGAGGCCTCAGAACTTTCCCAGCACCTCAAGGGTAGGCCGCTCAAGGCTGACTGTAAAGCAGATTTAGCTAATTGATTGAAAAATCGATCTCCGACGTCCTGCGTATGGCACAGCGCCCCCGGCTCATGGGCCGGGGGCGCTGTCCTTTCGGGTGTTCTAGACGGACTCAGCCATTGGTGATGGTGAAGTTCTCAACACCGCATGCGGACGAGGCCGCCAGGTTGTTGGCATCGCCCGAGTAGCTCGATGCCCAGCGCCAGGTTCCCGTCGTGGCGGCGTGGAACGTGCTGTTGGTGGTGCTGTACGTGCCGTTGCCATTGACGGTCACCGTCTGGGTCAGGGCCGGAGTCCCGGAGCAGGTCGCGTCACTCGGCGCGTACAGGTTGAAGATGATCGTGCCGGTCGGGGTGCCGAATCCGCTAGACAGGGTGAAGTTGTCGTTCGGGATCAGGTCCTGCGCGGTGGCGACGGTGGGCTGCGCCTTGGTGACCACGAGATGCTCCTCCGTGCAGGTGCTCGTGGCGCCGTTGTTGTTCGCGTCGCCGCTGTAGACCGCCTGCCAGTAGTAGTCACCCGCAGTGCTGAAGGTGACCGCATCCGAGTCGGGAATGACACCGTTCGTGACGGTCTTGGTCCCGGCCGCCTGGGCGCCCGTGGTGCACGCACTGTTGCTGTAGACCGTGTAGGTCACGGTGCCGCCAGCGTTGGACGTCGCCCCAGTGAGGGCGGCGGAGTCAGTGACCGATCCGCCGACAGTGACCGTGGCCGGCTTCAACGTCGTCGCGATAGTGGGGCTGGCGTTGATGTGGTTCGTGTAGGTGCAGTCAACGTTGCCGCCCAAGCCCATCTGGATGTTCACCGTTGCGCCGCTGGGTGTGGCGCTCGTGCCCGAGCCGGTGGCGGTGCAGGCGAGGCTCTTGAGCGTCCAGCCTGCCGCAGTCTGGGCGGAGGTGAGATTCTCTGTCACCGACGACGCCCCGGTTGGGACGCCCGTGTAGCTCTGGGATCCGCCGTTGCTCAGGCTGAAGGTGGCCGGGGTCAGCCCGCCGGTGGTCGTGTAGGCGAAGCTCGAGTCTCCGTTCTCCGTGACCTTGTGGATCGTGATCGTCCCGCAGTTCGAGATGTTGACAGGGATCGGCGCGATGAAGTCCTTGATCTCAGCAGTGAACGAGGACGACGACCGGCTCTTGACGAAGGCGCTGCCGAACGCCTCGCACGTTCCCTCGGGAATCACTTTTGCCGCCGTCAGGTCGATCGCTGCCTCGCCGAAGAGGCCGACGCCGAGGCTGCCGGGGGCGGGCAGGAAGGGATCGGTGACCTGCACTGTGTTGACGGCGCCTTCGGACGCCGAGCCGAGGACAACACGCTTGCCCCAGCAGGGCAGGGCGTTGGCGGAGAAGCAATCGCTCACATTGTCCTTGGCCGACGTGAGCCACGTCAGGATGCCCAGCGTCGGTGTGCCGCTGCCGCCGAAGTCGTAGGTGACTAGGAGATCGCCTGCTGTCCGGTTGAGGGCCACGCCACCCTTCGTATCAGCCGTGAAGCCTGCGGTGGGGTTCTGGCTGATTTCGAAGTCGAGGTTCGCGTTGCCGATGTTGACCAGGCGTTCCCAGCCCAAGTACAGGTAGATGTGGCCGTTGGTTCCCGTCTCGGACGCCTCGTAGAACCTCGTGAGGTCGTTCTTGTTCGGCGGGATAGAGCCGGTCACGACCGTCGCGTTCGGGTCGTCTTCCTTGGTGCCCTGGCCGAATGAGTTGTCGGTGTTGCCCGATGCCTTGTCGATGCCTGTGTTGAGGCCGGCTACGTTGGCCCAGTCCGTGTTCCCTGAGGTGTTGACGATGAGGTTCCCGTCGCCCCCTTCGAAGGAGCTGCCGCTCAGATTTGCCTGCGCCGATGTTGCCCCAGCTGTGACGAGGGCCGTCACGGCCAGACACGCACCCCAACGGGTGCGATGGATGAGTTTCATGGGGATGTGCTTTCGCGGGTTTCTTCACGAGAAGCGGTCCGGCCCCAGCTGCCGTCCGTAGGACCGCCGAAGCGGTACGTCCCAGCCATCGGCCATCATACTCACCTGTGACCTAGCTCACAATGAGCTGGGAAAACGCCTGTTATGCAATCTCTCTGGCGTCGAGGATCCGGTAGGCGTACCCCTGCTCGGCGAGGAAGCGCTGCCGCTTCGCGGCGAAGTCCGCATCGAGGGTGTCCCGTGCCACAAGCGCGTAGAACCGGGCGCCGCGGCCGTCAGCCTTGGGCCTCAGAAGCCGCCCGAGCCGCTGCGCCTCCTCCTGCCGCGACCCGAACGAGCCCGACACCTGGATCGCCACCGACGCCTCCGGCAGGTCAATGGAGAAGTTGGCCACCTTCGACACCACCAGCCGCCGCTCCTCGCCCGCGCGGAACGCGTCAAAAAGGCGCTGCCGCTCCTTGACACTGGTCGCCCCCGTGATCACGGGCGCTCCGATGCGCTCGCCGATCTCCGCCAGCTGGTCCAGGAACTGCCCGATCACGAGCAGCTGCTCGCCCTCGTGCTTGGCCACGAGCCGCTCCACGACGTCCGTCTTCGACTCGCTCGCGGCGCAGAGCCGGTACTTGTCCGCCTCCTCGGCCATCGCATACGCCATGCGCTCGTCGCGCGGCAGGTCCACCCGGACCTCGACGCAGTCCGCCGGCGCGATGTACCCCTGCGCCTCGATGTCCTTCCACGGCGCGTCGTACCTCTTCGGCCCGATGAGGGAGAACACCTCGCCCTCGCGGCCGTCCTCCCGCACGAGGGTGGCCGTGAGGCCCAGGCGCCTCCGGGCCTGCAGGTCCGCCGTCATCCGGAAGATGGGCGCGGGGAGCAGGTGCACCTCGTCGTAGACGATGAGGCCCCAGTCGTTCGCGTCCAGCAGCTCGAGGTGCGGGTAGAGGCCGCCGCGCTTGGCCGTGAGCACCTGGTAGGTCGCGATCGTGACCGGCTTGACCTCCTTCACCGCGCCCGAGTACTCGCCGATCTCGTCCTCGGTCAGCGTCGTGCGCTTGAGGAGCTCGTCCCGCCACTGCCGCGCTGAGACGGTGTTCGTCACCAGGATGAGCGTGGTCGTCGAGGACTGCGCCATCGCCGCCGCCCCCACGAGGGTCTTCCCGGCACCGCACGGAAGCACGACGACGCCGCTGCCGCCCGCCCAGAAGTTCTCCGCCGCCACGCGCTGGTACGGCCTGAGTGACCACCCGCCGCCCGCACGCGCGGACGACGCCGGCGACCCGCCGCCGTCGTGCGTCCCACCGGTGGCGTCGGTGCCGGGGGCGGCCGGCACGGTCTCGGTGAGCGCGATGGGATGCGGGGTCCCGTCCACGTACCCGGCACGGTCCTCGGCCGGCCACCCGAGCTTGAGCAGCGCCTGCTTGAGCGCCCCGCGCTGGGAGGAGTGCACCACGGTGGTCTGGGGGTCGATCCGCGGGCCCAGCATGGGGGCGATCTTCTTGGCCCGGTGGACCTCCTCGAGCACGGGGAAGTCATCCGAGCGGAGCACGAGCCCGTGCACCGGGTCCTTCTCGAGCCGCAGCCGCCCGTAGCGCGACATCGTCTCCTCGACGTCGATGAGGAGGGCGTGCGGGACGGGATAGCGCGAGAAGCGCAGGAGCGTGTCGAGGACCTGCTCGGCGTCGAGGCCCGCCGCGCGCGCGTTCCAGAGCCCCAGCGGCGTCAGCCGGTACGTGTGCACGTGCTCGGGCGCGCGCTCGAGCTCGGCGAACGCCGCGATCTCGTGGCGCGCCTCGGTGGCCTGCGGGTGGTCGACCTCGAGGAGGATCGACTTGTCGCTCTGGACGATGAGCGGTCCGTCGCCCATGCGGGCCTCCTTCCGGCGATCGCGGCGGCGGTCCGGCGCCCGCGGCCGGTCAGGCCAGCTCGACGTCGATGATCCGGTGCACGCTCAGCACGCGTTCGGTCTCTCGTTCTGGGTCGAAGACGCGCACGCGGCCGGCAGAGATCGACACTGGCCGGAGCTCCTCGACGCTCGAATTGCCGAGCGCGTCGACGATGTTCAAGCGTACCGCCCGCTTGAGCCGGATCGCCTTCTGCAGCGTTTCGATGCCCATCAGCGGAGCTGCCTCGTCCCCGTTGAGGCCGATCGGGGACTGCGTGCGCAGGATCGCGAGCTGGGCCTCCACGGTTTCGCTGTCCGGCTGCTTCTGCCGGGGAGCGGGGGTGGGGAGGGGGCTCGCCGCGGTGCGGCGCCGCAGCCGGACCACCGGGTCCAGCGACGCGTCGACGGCGGGGGAGAGCCCCAGCTCGCGGAGCACCGCGGCGACCTCGCTCGGTGAGGCATTGCTCACGACGACCGTCGGCGCGATCTGCGTCAGGCCCAGCGGGCGCGCAGCCGGGTCGGCGAGGAGGCCCGCGAGGGCTGCCTCGTCGTCGCTGGCGATGAAGCTGCCCGCACGGCCGACGCGGATCCGCCCGTGGCGCGCTGCCGTGTCGTCCACGAGGTAGGCGAGGGGCTGGGGGACCGGGGTCGACGAGTGCTCGGCGAGGAAGGCGTGGATCGACGCCCCGTCCTCGCCGGCATCGAGGGCCCGGCGCAGGCTCGCGGCAGAGAAGCGGTAGATCGTCGCGGGACCGCGTCCCTCGGGCACCGCCAGCAGCGCGAGGCGCCGCGCGAGGACGGGGTCGAGGTAGCCGGGCGCGACGGCGGTGAGGTCCGCCTGCAGCAGGACCTTGTCCACCCCGGCGGGCAGGAACTCCTCGAGGCACTCGCGTGCTGCGTCGAAGTCGTCCCGGAGCACGGCCTCGCCTACGGACGTGAGCGCCCCAGAGCCGGTGAAGCCCAGGAGCGCCGCCTCGCCCAGGACCATCTCGAGCAGGCCGCGCAGCCTGCGCCCCAGCCGCGGCTGGAGCCAGTCGATCCGCTGTCGCAGGGCCTCCGGCCCGGCCACCGCGCACCGGCCCCTGGCCTGCGCTGTGCCGCGCGCGCCGGACTCTGCCGCGATCTGCGCCATGACCTCGAGCACGCGGCGCCGCACGACTGGGGCGTCTGGGCGCTGGCCCTCCCCGGAGAGCGGGGAGAGCTGGTCGCTGCCCTCGGCGGACATCGCGAGGGAGGGCACCCGGTGCGTGTCGAGCCAGACGGTCGCAAGGATGAGCCACTGCTCGGGCCGCGACAGCGCGAGCCACGCCTCCGCGCCCGTGGCACGCCACGTCGAGGTGTCCGGGTCGAGGCTGAGCACGCCGGCCTCCGAGGCGAGCTCGAGGGCGAACACCGCGGGGTCCGGATCAGTGCGCAGCGCGGTCGCCAGCCGGCGCAGCTCCCTCGTGCCGACGCCGCCGGCACGGAGCGTCTCGATGGGGCGCTCGGAGGCCTCGACCGCGAGTGCGCTCACCGTCCGCAGGACGTCCCCGATCGCCCCGAGGGCGGCGTTGCGGCGGAGCGCCTCGGTCGTCGTCGTGGTCTCCACAGGGGGCGGCGTGAGCGAGAGCCCGGGCACGATCCTGCCCCCGCGCAGCGCGAGGCCTACCGGGCGCGGAAGCTCCACGTGCTCGTCGTCGAGCGGGACCAGGAGGCCGCGGGAAAGGAGCCAGTCCACCGGGTTGTCGGTGCGGCGGCCGGGGCGGATGCGGGCGAGCGCGTGAGGCACCGCGCCCACCGGCCAGTTCTCGAACTTCGCCAGGACCTCGGCGGTCCGCGGCGGAGCGCCCTCGAGGGCCTCCGGAAGCCCCGCCCACCGCTCGAGGGCGTACGCGGCCGCGATGTGGTGTTCCACAGGCTGCTGCTGGACGGCGCCGGGGATTGCGTTCACGATCGCGGCGGCCCGGTCCGAGAACAGGGCCGACGCCGTGGTCAGGTCCGTGTAGGAGCGGCCGAGCCCGGCCGGGTAGCTTCCGAGCACCTCACGGATCCTGGCGACGGGCAGGTAGTAGCGGCGCCGGCTCCCGGAGGCCGAGTGGATGGTGTCCGGCGGGTCCGCACGATAGATGAGGGCGAGCTGGGAGAGGGCGGCCAGGACGGACTCGAGAGTCCCCAGCGTCGCGTTGCCCACGGCGTGGCGGAGCTCGACGGCGCTTCCGCTGCGGCCCTCGTCCTCGTTGGTGGTCAGAACAAGCGCCTCGAGCACCTGGAGCTCGGGCTTGGACAGCCCTTCAAGGGCGCGCTGCAGGCTGACCCTCGCGCAGGCCCGCGCGGCGAGCGCTGCGAAGTCCGGCACCCCAGGCATGATGAGGTCCGGCCGTGCCGCGAACAGGTGCCTCAGGGAGTCGTTGCCCCGTGCGGAGAGCTCTTCGGCGAGCGCGCGGATCGAGGACATCTCAGCGCCGCTTCCTCTCGAGGACCGTCCAGACGACGGCCGCGGCCATGATCAGGAAGGCGACCGGCAGCCCGTACAGGGCGACCGAGGCGACCCATGGCGGCGCCGCACTCCCGGACGCCGCCAGGCCGAGGGTCACCGCCCAGGCTCCCAGTGAGACCACCGCGAGGACTCCGCCGACCACGGTGAGGAGGCGCAGCCGTCCGCGCACGTCGTCGTGCATCCCCGGGCCCGCCCCTGCCGGTCTGTCGGCGGGTCCCCCGTCCGAGTGAGAAGGCACCATGGCCTAAACCTAACAGTGAGTTGCCCGGCCGACGGGCAAGGGGCCTACTTTGCGCGCGTGAGCCAGTAACCTAGGAGCAGTACAGCAAGCGCCCGTGACGGGCCCGGGCAGGCCTCTGCGCCCGCCGACCCGCCGTGCCACGGCGGCGCTTTCCTTCGAGTCCTCACAGATGGGGGTTGTGGCAGTGCCCACTGGCAAGGTCAAGTTCTTCGACAAGGCGAAAGGCTTCGGCTTCATCGCCGGCGACGACGGTCAGGAGGTCTTCCTGCCGGGGTCCGCCGTGCCCGCCGACGCCGAGATCAAGACCGGGACGAGGCTCGAGTACGGCATCGCCGACGGCCGCCGCGGGCCGCAGGCGCTGTCCGCGAGGGTCCTCGAGAAGCTGCCCTCCGTCGCCCGGGCCAAGCGGATGCCGGCCCGTGAGCTCGCCCCGATCGTCCAGGACCTCGTCAGCGTCCTGGACAACCTCTCCGGCCAGCTGTCCAAGGGCACGTACCCGGACAAGGGTGCCTCCATCGCCGCCGTGCTCCGCCGGGTCGCGGACCAGCTCGAAGCGTAGACATGGCCGACGCGAGGAGAACCGCCCCGAAGGGCCTGCCGACCACCGCCGATGGCATCCCCATCTGGCGGATCGGCAAGCCGGATGCCTTCCTGGCCGCCGCCGTGGGTGAGGCGCGCGCGGCCCTCGCCGACGTGGCCCGTCCCGAGGACATCGGGGAGCACGTCGCGGCCAAGAGCGAGGGCGAGCGCGTGGTCACCCACCTGTTCGAATCGCTGCTGCCGGGCTACCGCGGCTGGCAGTGGTTCGTGACGGTCGCGCGCACCTCCCGCTCCAAGGTGGTGACCGTGAGCGAGGTGGGCCTGGTCCCGTCCAAGGACTCCGTCCTCGCTCCCGAGTGGGTGCCGTGGGCGGACCGCGTGCGCCCGGAGGACCGCGCCCGCGCCGAGGCGGAGGCCGCCGAGGCTGCCCCGGCTCAGCAGGCGCATGACGGCGACGGCTCGCCTGAGGCTGAGGGCTCGCCTGCCGAGGCCGGACCGGAGGGCGGCTCCGAGGAGGCCGCGCCTGCCACCGAGGACTGAGCGGCCCCGACCCCGACGGACGGCGGGCCCCCACCTGCGAAGGTGGAGGCCCGCCGTCGTGCGTCGGAGGGTGCTCAGCCCTGGAGCTGGCCCACGATCCAGTCGATGGACTGGGTGAGCTTGGTGACGTCGTCCGGCTCGATCGCCACGAAGGTGGCGATGCGCAGCTGGTTGCGGCCGAGCTTGCGGTACGGCTCGGTGTCCACGATCCCGTTGGCGCGGAGGACCTTGGCGACCTGCGCGGCGTCGACCGAGTCGTCGAAGTCGACGGTCGCGATGACGTTCGAGCGCTCCTCGGGGTCGGCCACGAACGGCGTGGCGAAGGCGGAGGCCTCGGCCCAGGAGTAGACGCGGCCCGCGGAGTCCGCAGTGCGCTTGGCGGCCCAGTCGAGGCCGCCCTGGCCGTTGAGCCACTCGACCTGGGCGTTCAGGCCCACGAGGGTCGTGAGGCTGGGCGTGTTGTACGTCTGGTTCAGCTTCGAGTTGTCGATTGCCGTCTTGAGGTCCAGGAAGTCCGGGATCCAGCGGCCTGAGGCCTTGATCTCCTCGGCGCGTTCGAGGGCGGCGGGAGAGAACAGCGCGAGCCAGAGCCCGCCGTCGGACGCGAAGTTCTTCTGCGGGGCGAAGTAGTACACGTCGCTCTCAGAGACGTCGACGGCGAGGCCGCCCGCGGCGCTCGTGGCGTCGATGACGACGAGCGAGCCGGCGTCGGCGCCTTCGACCCGCTTCACGGGGGCGGCGACGCCGGTGGAGGTCTCGTTCTGCGGCCACGCGTAGACGTCGACGCCGGCCTCGGCCTTCGGGGAGGGGCGCGTCCCCGGCTCCGAGGTGATGATCGAGGAGCGCTCGAGGAACGGCGCCTTGTCCGTGGCCTTGGCGAACTTCGAGCCGAACTCGCCGAAGGAGAGGTGCTGGGCCTTGGCGCGGACGAGGCCGAAGGAGGCGACATCCCAGAACGCCGTCGAGCCGCCGACGCCGAGGACCACCTCGTAGCCCTCGGGCGCGGAGAAGAACTGCTTGAGGCCCTCGCGGACGCTGCCGACGAGGTTCTTGACGGGCGCCTGACGGTGGGAGGTGCCGAGCAGCTTCTCACCCGCCGCCGCGATCGCGTCGACCTGCTCTCGGCGGACCTTGGATGGACCTGCTCCGAAGCGTCCATCGGAAGGCAGGAGTTCGGCGGGGATCTGAAGCTGGCTGGATTCGGCCACGGTGAAGCCTCCTTGTGGGTCAGGGTGGAGGCGGAGGCCGTGCCCTTCGCCCCGGGTCAAGTCTGCCGCACCGGCATTGGTGTCGCGAACCATTGCGCCCGGGAGTCCCCGTCTAATCTGAGCGGTTCAAAATAAGCTAGAATTGCGGCAGCGACGCCGTCCGCACCGCCCCACCGCCCGAGGAGCTCGAAGCACCGCATGTCCGACCTCATCGACACCACCGAGATGTACCTGCGCACCATCCTCGAACTCGAGGAGGAGGGCATTACCCCACTGCGCGCGCGCATCGCCGAGCGGCTCCGCCACTCCGGCCCCACCGTCTCCCAGACCGTGGCCCGCATGGAGCGGGACGGCCTCGTGGTCGTCTCGGGCGACCGGCACTTGCAGCTGACCCTCGACGGCCGCAGGCGGGCGGTCGAGGTCATGCGCAAGCACCGGCTCGCGGAGCGCCTCCTCTCCGACGTGATCGGGCTGGACTGGCCCTACGTCCATGACGAGGCGTGCCGCTGGGAGCACGTCATGAGCGAGCGTGTCGAGCGCCGGCTCTACGAACTGCTCGGGCGGCCCACCGAGTCGCCCTACGGGAACCCCATTCCCGGCCTCGAGGCACTGGGCGGCACCCCTTCTGAAGGGTTCGCCGACGGCGTCGTCACGCTCGTGGAGGCGATGGACACCTATGCCCCGGGTTCCCGGGTGGTGGTGAGCCGGCTCGCCGAGCCCATCCAGGTGGACCCGGAGCTGCTGGCCCAGCTCGACGAGGGCGGCATCCGTCCGGGCGCCAAGGTCGCCCTCGAGCGGGTGGGGGACTACATCTCGGTGCGCGTGGCAATGGTCGACGGCGCGCTGGAACTGCCGCTCGAGGTTGCGGCACACGTCTTCGTCTCGGTGGCATAGCTGGCCCGCCAGCCGCGTAGTTACTGGGGAGTCGCACAAGGCCTCACACAAGAGGACAAAACCTCTACTCGGTGGAGTAAACCGTTCGACGCCAATTCCGTGTGAGCTTCCTCTCACTAAAGGTCACGAAAGCGTTACATCGGGTTTGAGTTCCTCTATGCTGGAAGACAAGCGCCGAGACTTCGGCGTGATCCCAGCCGCACGCCGAGCTCTGCCAGCGGACCGGGATGCAGCAATCCAAGGCAGAGGCGGGGGAACCACCAGCGGCGGCCGAGGCCGCCTTGGGGTGAAGCCCGCAGCACGCTCGGGACACTGGCATGCAGGATCCATCCGTGGATACCCGTGTGCCCAGACCCGTGCGGCTGGGCCGAGTCCGGACTCTCTGGCTCGAACCCGACAGCTAACTTCGCAGGCGCTTGACGAGAGAGGGAATTCGCTTGAGCCAGCAAGCTGTCCGCGGTCGACGTCGCGCCCAGTCGCCGTCGTTCGCTGATGTCGACCATGCCGCGGGCCTCCGCCCGCGGGACGCCAGTAGGCGCGGCCGCCGCGCCGCCGAGCGCCAGAGCCCCGTCCGCCAGCTCGCCGAGATCGCCTCGGTTGCCGGGGTCGGGCAGAAGGCCGGGGTCGCGCTCGCCGCGACGGGCCTTGTCCTGACCGTGACGGTCCCCACCGCCACCGGTGCCATCGAGGCCGGCGCCGCCTCGAAGGCTTCCCAGGTCGTCGACACGGCCGTCCTGCCTGAGGTCACGGCGCCCGAGGACGCCCCCGTCGCCTTCAGCCGGGCCTCCGTGGGCAGCGCGCTCAACCCCGACGGCCAGCTCCAGCAGATGCTCACGGCCGAGTCCGCCAAGGGTGTCACTCCCGCCCAGGCCCAGCACTCCCTCGGCGCCCCCCTGGACTCCATGGTGAAGTCCTCACCGTTCGGCTACCGCGTGAGCCCCATCAGCGGGTGGGCCGGCGAGTTCCACCGCGGGCAGGACTTCGCGGCCCAGTGCGGGACCGCCGTCAAGGCAGCCGCCGGCGGAACCGTGACCTTCGCCGGATGGCACCCCTACGGCGGCGGGAACCGGGTCGTGATCGACCACGGCAACGGGCTCGAGACCACCTACAACCACCTCTCCTCGTTCTCGGTCTCGGTGGGCCAGAAGGTGGACCGCGGGGCGCTCATCGCCCTCAGCGGCACGACCGGTGCCTCCACCGGATGCCACCTCCACTTCGAGGTGATGGTCAACGGCGACGTCGTCGACCCCAACGGCTGGCTCTGAGCCGCGTTAGCGGCCCTCTCCTGCCCTCCAGGGCGCGTGCTTTCGGGCGCGCGCCCTTCGTCGTGTCCTTTTCGTGACCCTCGATAAACACACCGTGATCCGAATGTGACATATGGTCCGGTGTCCTGTAGGGTCGTTCCTGTTCCAGCTCCTACCAAGTTGGAACATTCGGAGGGAATGCCTAGCTCTGCCACTCTCCGAAGCCGTTCGCACACACCGCTTGGCAGAGGCGGGGGAACCACTTTTGGTCCTCCTCAGGGAGGGCCTTGGGGTTAAGCAGCCCGGCGCGAGCCGGGAGGCCGGATACTTCCAATCCGAACCCGACAGCTCACCTCGTAGGCACTGGGAGAGGCTACTTCTGTGTCGTCACGCACCATGACTGCGCGCCATCGCGCCGTACCGGTCCGCACCCGTCCGCTCGAGGCTGTCGCGCAGGCAGTGTCCGACAATGCAGGCACCATCGGCCGCCAGGCGGCCGTCATCGCCGCGGCGTCCGGCCTGATCATCAGCGCCGGGCTCCCCGCGCAGGCTGCAGAAGCCCAGCGCGAGGCTTCCGCCCTCTCCGACGTGGCCAGCACTGCTGTGCCGAGCGTCGTCGCGTCCACCGATGCCCAGGTCTCCTTCGAGCGCCCCGCCGTTGAGTCGGTCGCCGCGCCCGTCGTCGAGCCCGTCAAGACCCAGTCCACCGCTCCGGCCGCGCAGACGCAGACCGCTACCGCGCAGGCCGCGGTCGCGACGAAGTCGTCGCCCGCTGTGGACGCCACCGTGAACGCCGCCGGCTCGAGCCTCGCGGCGATCGCCTACACGGGCATCGGCCACCCCTACGTCTGGGGCGGCAACACCCCTGCTGGCTGGGACTGCTCGGGTTTCACCCAGTGGGTCTACGCCCAGGCAGGCATCAGCATCCCGCGTGTCCAGGCATGGAGCATCATGCGCCAGACCGCCACTCCGGCCCCCGGTGACCTCGTGGTCCAGAACGGCGGCGCCCATGTTGGCATCTACGTCGGCAACGGGATGATGATCAGCGCGCTCAACCCCTCGCAGGGCACGCTGCTGCACGCCGTGGCCGCGACCGGCTCGTCCGTCTTCTACACCCTCAGCTGAGAACCATCCACTTCCGGGCGCGGCGGTGACCCCCGCTGCGGCGCCCTCCGAGGGCCGTCCCCCTGCGGCCTGAGGGACACGAGAGAGAGAACTCACCCGTATGACCACCCGTGCAGGAATCGGGCGCCACCGCGCCGACAACACCTCCTCCCTTGCCATCATCGCCAAGGCTGTCACCGAGAACGCCGGCGGTGTCGGACGTCAGGCCGCCGTCATCGCGGCTGCCAGCGGCCTCGTCCTGACCAGCGGCGTCGCCGCCAACGCTGCTGAGGTCTCGTCCCAGCGCGAGGCGTCGGCCCCGGTTGCCCTCGAGGTCGAGAGCGCCGTCCAGGCGCCGATCTCGGCCGAGACGACGGCCGCCGTCACCTTCGAGCGTCCCGCCGTCGAGTCCGTCGCCGCCCCGGTCGTCGAGAAGCCGGCCCCGGCCCCCGTCGCCCAGGCTGCCCCGCAGGCCCCGGCTCCGGCTCCCGCCAAGGTGCAGGCCGCGGCCAGCACCGCGGTGCAGGCCCCCGCCCCGGCCCCCGCCGCCGCGAGCGGCCAGGGTGCCGCCATCGCCGCCGCCGCGTACGCCCAGCTGGGTGTCGCCCAGGACTGCACGATGCTCGTGACCAACTCGCTGGCCGCCGTCGGCATCCACTACCACGGCTGGCCGGCCGGCTACCTCTCCCTCGGCCGCACGGTCAGCGCCGCCGAGGCCCAGCCCGGCGACCTCGCCTACTACGCCAACGGCGGCATGGGCCTGGCCCACATCGCCGTGTACGTCGGCAACGGCATGGCCGTCCACGGCGGCTGGAACGGCGGCACCACCGCGCTGTTCAGCGTGAACGTGGGCTCCGGCCCGGTCTTCATCCGCGTCGGCGGCTGACCCACACGACACCGCACTCCCGGGCACTGCGAACGGCCCCGGGAACGCGCGCCTCAGGCGCCCCATACCGCGAGGAATGGGGCGCCTGAGGGTTTAATCCGCCGTCGGCCAGCACATGACGCGCGGGTGAACTTCGGCCGACGGTTGGGGCGCCGCATGCCGTCTGTTCGTCTAATCACGCAACCGTTCAGTACGCTTGGAGAGTCGATCCAGCCCGGCTACGCACAGGGCAGCCGGCCCTGTGCCCCTGACCGGGTGCGGCCGTGAAGAGGAACGCGCATGCGCACACTCGTTCTGAATGCTGGTTATGAACCGCTCGCGGTGGTCACGTTCCGCCGCGCCCTCGTGCTGGTGCTCGCCGGGAAGGCGAGCGTCGTGGCGGAAGACGGCGATCCAGTCGTCGGACCGCGCGAAGTGCTGGGGCGCCCGTCCGTGATCCTGCTGAACCGGTACATCAGGCCCCGCCGGACCTACACGACCGCCGTCAGCAGACGCGGAGTGCTCCGACGGGACGCGCATGCCTGCGCGTACTGCGGCAAGTCAGCCCACACCGTCGACCACGTGCTCCCGCGCTCGCGCGGCGGAGCGGACTCGTGGGAGAACCTGGTGGCCTGCTGCCTGCGGTGCAACAACGTCAAGGGCGACCACACGCCCGCGGAGATGGGGTGGAAGCTGCGCTTCAGCCCCTCTCCGCCCGTCGGCGTGGTCTGGCAGATCAAGGAACTCGAGAAGCCGGCAGCCCAATGGAGCCCGTTCCTCGTCCCGGAGTCGGCAGCCTGAGCCAGGAAGCCCCTCCGCCGTTCGACGCCGTCGTCCTCGCGGGCGGCCGCGCCACGCGCCTCGGCGGCTTCCCCAAGCCACTCCTGGTCTTCGAAGGAGCCACCCTCCTCGAGCGCGCCCTCGCTGCGGTCTCCGCCGCCCGGCAGGCCGTCGTCGTGGGCCCGGTCCCGGACGCCGTCGGCGCGCCGCCAGCGGCGCGCTACGTCCTCGAGGAGCCCCGCTTCGGCGGCCCGCTCGCCGCGCTCGGCGCCGGAGTCGCGGAGCTGGAGCGAGGCGCACGGGACGGTGCAGTGTGGGTGGTCGTGCTCGCGGTCGACGTCCCCCGGTCCGCCGATGCGGTGCCCCTCCTCCTCGACGCAGCGGTGGGCTCCGCGCGGGAGGCGGCCGCTGCCGAGGGCGGGCGGGGGCCCGACGCGATCGTCGCGGAGGACGACGCCGGGCGCCTCCAGCCGCTCCTCGGCGCCTACCGCCGTGGTCCCCTCACGCAGGTGCTCGCCGGACTCGCCCGCGACGGCGGGCTCGCCGACCGCCCGATGCGGGACCTCGTTGCTAGGCTGGACCTGCTGCCCCTGCGCCTCCCAGCAGGCCTCTCCGACGACGTCGACACGTGGGACGCCGCGGAGCGCTGGGGCATCGGACGCCCGGATGCCCCGGGCGGGACGGCACGGCAGGAGGACCTGTGATGACTGAGCCCTCGACAGCGGGCGGGCCGGAGGGCGGCCGCCAGGACGGTGCCCCGGACCAGGACGCGGTGCTGCGGACCTGGTGCGCCGAGCTGGCGCAGGCGCTGGGGCTCGAGATCGACGTCGACATCGATGCCGTCCTCGGACTGGCCGGGGTCGCGGCGCATTCGATCGTCCGCCCGGCCGCGCCTCTGACCACGTACCTCGTCGGCTACGCGGCGGGCCTCGCCGCCACCAGCGCCGATGCCGAGCTGGGCCCGGAGGCCGAGACCCCCGGTGAGATCGCCCTGCGGCTGGCCAAGGCACACGGGACGGCCGGGACCGAGGGATGACGCCCGGCCCGCAAGCGGCCGATTCCCACCACGCGCTCCGGCACTCCTGGGCCGAGGCCCGGGCGGCAGCGGCCGCCGCGGCAGGCCCGCTCCCGCCGTCGTCCGCCCCCCTTGCACGGGCCTCGGGCCGCACGCTCGCCGGGGACCTGGTGGCGCTGCGCGACATGCCGCACTACGCCTCGTCCGCGATGGACGGGTGGGCCGTGTCCGGAACCGGCCCGTGGATCCTCGCCGAGCCGGGCGAGCCGCTGCACGCGCACCAGGCGAGCACCATCGTGACCGGCGGCGCGCTCCCGCCCGGTGCGCGCGCCGTCCTCCGCCGCGAGCACGGAGAGGTGGTCCCGGACGACGACGGCCTCCCGCACCTGCGCCTCGGCCCCGCCGCGCCGCCCGGCTCGCCGTCCGGCGGCGCGGACATCCGGCCCGCGGGGGAGGAAGCCCGCGAGGGCGAGGTGCTCCTTCGCTCCGGCACAGATCTCGGCCCGGCGCAGGTCGCGCTCGCCGCGCTCGCCGGCTACGACGAGGTCCCCGTCACGGGCCGCCCCCTGGTCAAGCTCGTGCGCACCGGCGGCGAGGTCACCGAGGCGGGCCTGCCCGGGCCGGGCCGTGTGCGGGACGTGTTCAGCTATCTCATCCCGCCCCTTGTCGAGGCCTACGGCGGGATCCTCGCCGCCCACGAGAAGATCGGCGACGGTGCTGACGAGTGGGCGGCGGCGCTCGCTGACACGTCCTCCGCCAGCGGCGCGCCCGGGGAGCACGACGACGACGCCCCGCCGGCCGACGTCGTGATCACGACGGGCGGCACCGGGCTCGGCGGCTCGGACTACTTCCGTGCCACGGTCGCCGAGCTCGGCGGCCGGCTCCTCATCGACGGCGTGGCCATGCGTCCGGGCCACCCCACGGTGCTGGCCGAACTCCCCGACGGCCGCTTCTTCCTCGGCCTGCCGGGCAACCCGCTGGCCGCCGTCGTCGGGCTCGTGACGGTTGGCGAGCCGCTGTTCGCCGCGCTGTGCGGGCGGGAGCCGCTCGCCGCCGTCGAGCTTCCCTCGGGGGAGGCGTTCGAGGCTGAGCTCAAGCGCACCCGGGTGCTCCCGTTCCGCCGGATGTACGGCATGGCCTCTCCGGCCACCGGCATCGGGTCGGGCATGCTGCGCGGGCTCGCGCGCGCGGACGGCTTCATGGTCGTGCCTCCGCACGGGCTCGAGCTCGCCCAGCCGGTGGCGTGCCTGCCCCTGCCGTGGGGCCGGACCCTGGACACGCCGGCCAAGCCTGCGGCCGCGAAGGGCAGACGGCGCTCCGTGGCGGCGAAGGAGCCCGTCGACTGGAGCGGCCTGGACGCTTGACCGCGCCGCTGCCCGCATCGTGGGCGGCGATTCGCCTTCTCCTGTGGCGTACAGCACGATGGTGCCATGACGCACGACTCGCCGGTGACGGACATCAACGAGGATTCCCTGCACGTCGAGGCCCCCGAGACGGCGGCCGCCGGGCTGAAGGCGGTGACGGTCGCCCTCCAGCGCGGGCTCGAGCAGGCCGGCCCGTGGCGCACCGCCCGTTCGTTGCTGCGCATCAACCAGCGCGGCGGGTTCGACTGCCCGGGCTGCGCCTGGCCTGAATCCGACGGCAAGCGCAAGACCGCGGAGTTCTGCGAGAACGGGGCGAAGGCAGTCGCGGAGGAGGCCTCGGTCTCCGCCGTGACGCCCGAGTGGTGGGAATCCCACCCGATCGAGACGCTGCGCGACAAGACGGACTACTGGCTCTCCAAGCAGGGGCGCATCACCGAGCCCGTCGTCCTGCGCCCGGGCGACGACCGCTACCGCCGCATCTCCTGGACCGAGGCGTTCGACCTCGTGGGCGAGCACATCCGGGCCACGACGCCGGACCGCTGCGTCTTCTACACCTCGGGCCGGACGGCCAACGAAACCGCCTTCATGTACCAGCTGTTCGCCCGGAGCCTCGGGACGAACAACCTCCCCGACTGCTCCAACATGTGCCACGAGTCGTCCGGCTCTGCCCTCAACCCCACCATCGGGATCGGCAAGGGCACGGTGTCCCTCGAGGACATCCACGAGGCGGAGCTCATCCTCGTCGTGGGGCAGAACCCCGGCACCAACCACCCCCGCATGCTGTCGGCCCTGGCCGAGTGCCGTGCGAAGGGCGGGAAGGTCGTGGCCGTGAACCCGCTGCCCGAGGCCGGCCTCCTGCACTTCAAGGACCCGCAGAACCTCTCGGGCTACGTCGGCGAGGGCGCGACGATCTCGGACGAGTTCCTGCAGATCAAGGTCGGCGGCGACCTCGCGCTGTTCCAGGCCCTCGGCCACCTCCTCCTGGAGGAGGAGAAGCGTGCGCCCGGGACGGTCGTCGACCACGCATTCATCGAGGCGCAGACCGAGGGCTTCGAGGCGTACGCGGCCGCGCGCGCCCAGATCGACTGGGATGAGACGGAACGGGCCACCGGCCTGTCCCGCCTCGAGATCGCCACGGTAGCCAACCTCCTCGCCAAGTCCAAGGCCACCGTGGTGTGCTGGGCGCTCGGCCTGACGCAGCAGCCGCACTCGGTGGACACGATCCGCGAGATCATCAACCTGCTCCTGCTCCAGGGCAACTTCGGCAAGCCCGGCGCCGGCGCGTGCCCGGTCCGCGGCCACTCGAACGTCCAGGGCGACCGGACGATGGGCATCTGGGAGAAGCCCAAGGAGTGGCTCCTCGCGGCGCTGGACAAGGAGTTCGGGATCGCCTCCCCGCGTGAGCACGGCTTCGACTCCACGGAGACGCTGCACGCGTTCGAGAAGGACGAGGTGGACGTGTTCGTGGCGCTGGGCGGCAACTTCGCCCAGGCCAACTCGGACACCGAGGCGCTCGAGGCGGGCATGCAGCGCGCCGGCCTCACCGTGCACATCTCGACCAAGCCGAACCGCTCCCACGTGGTGCACGGGAAGACCTCGCTGATCCTTCCGACGCTCGGCCGCACCGACCGCGACGACAAGCACCCGAAGGGCCGCCAGTTCCTCTCCGTCGAGGACTCCATGTCCATGGTCCACGCGACCCAGGGCCGGCTCGAGCCGATCTCGGACCACCTGCTGGCCGAGCCCGTCATCGTCGCGCGCATGGCCGTCGCGGCCCTCGGCGAGGACCACGCCGTGGACTGGCGCGCCATGGCGGAGGACTACGACGTGATCCGCGACCACATCTCCCGCGTGCTGCCCGGCTTCGAGGACTTCAACGCCAGGATCCGCACGAAGAACGGCTTCGTCCTGCCGAACCCTCCGCGGGACACGCGGACGTTCGCCACCGAGGCCGGCAAGGGCCAGTTCACGGTGAGCCCCCTCGAGTACCTCGAGGCGCCCGAGGGGCATCTGGTCCTCCAGACCATCCGCAGCCACGACCAGTACAACACGACGTTCTACGGGCTCGACGACCGCTACCGGGGCATCCGCGACGGACGCCGCGTGGTCCTCGTCCACCCCGAGGACCTCGCGGAGCTGGGCTTCGCGGACCGTGAGCTCGTCGACGTCGTGAGCGTGTTCCGCGGCGAGAAGCGCCGGGCCGAGCGGTTCCGGCTCGTCGCCTACCCCACCGCGAGGGGCTGCGCGGCGGCCTACTTCCCGGAGGCGAACGCGCTCGTGCACCGCGACAACGTGGCCAGGGAGTCCAACACGCCGGGCTTCAAGGCCATCACCGTCCGCTTCGAGCGCCACGCGGCTGCTGAGGACGAGGCACGCGCGGGACAATTGAGCTGACGCCGCCGCGAGAACCGAGCTAGGAGGCCGTGATGGGCCGGTTGAGCCAGCGCCGCAAGGTGCACAAGTACGTCCTGGGCAGCGAGCACCCCGTGCGCCACAAGGAGGACGTGCTCGCAGTCGAGGAGCCGCTCGAGATCCGGCTGTCCACGCCGCTGGGCGGCATGACCTACAGCGTGACCATGCGCACGCCCGGGGACGACTTCGACCTCGTGGCCGGCTTCCTCGTCTCCGAGGGCGTCGTGTGGGAGTCCGGGCAGATCGTCTCCGAGCGCTTCTGCGCGGGGGAGGACGAGCAGGGCCGGCAGACGTTCAACGTCGTCGACGCCCAGCTGCGGCCCGGCGTGCCGCTGCCCGACACCGGCCGCCACGTGTACACGTCGAGCTCGTGCGGGATCTGCGGGACCGAGTCGATCGAGGCGGTGCGGCGCTCCTCCCACCACAGCCCCGCGCACGACGGCGTGCGGCTGCTCCCCGAGCTCGTCGCCGGCCTGCCTGCCCGCCTGCGCGCGGCCCAGGCGCTCTTCGACCGGACCGGCGGGGTGCACGCCGCCGGGCTGTTCTCGGTCGGCGACGACGGGACCTCGGCTGAGCTGCTCTGCCTCCGGGAGGACGTGGGGCGCCACAACGCCGTGGACAAGGTCGTGGGCTGGGCCCTCCGCGAGAGCCGGCTGCCGCTCGCCGGGACGGTCCTGCAGGTCTCCGGGCGTGCCTCCTTCGAGCTCGTGCAGAAGGCAGCGATGGCAGGCATCCCGGTCCTGGCGGCCGTGAGCGCTCCGTCGACGCTGGCGGTGGAGCTGGCCGAAGAGTCCGGGGTCACCCTCATCGGCTTCAGCCGCGGGGACGGTTTCAACGTCTACGCGGGACACGAGCGGCTGGCCACTTCCTAGCACCTCTCGGATCTGTACCGAAATGAGACCGGCCGTCCGTTCCGCCGCGGGATACGGCGGAGTAGCTTTGGTATCCACAGGTTTGTCAACTGATTGGATATTCCGTGCATGACGACCGCCGGATCATCGAGGCGCGCATCGACAGGTTCATCCGGGAGCGCCTGCAGCGCGCGGTCTACCGCCGCTCCATCCCCCTGACGGCGGCACGCTGGGATGCCCCGGGGGAACCCGTGCCCGTCGCGGAAGCCCTCCGGCAGGCCTTCGTCCCGGTCGCAGAAGGAGCCCCGTGGGGTCCGCCGTGGAGCACGACATGGCTGCGCCTCACTGCAGAGGTTCCCCCCGGGTGGGGAGGCCGGGGCACCGACCTCGAGGCCGTCGTCGACCTCGGATTCACGACCGAACTGCCCGGCTTCCAGTGCGAAGGGCTCGTATGGCGCGCCGACGGCACGACCGTCAAGGCACTGAACCCGCGCAACCACTACGTCCCGCTCGCCGCGCTGGGAGGAGGGCGCGATGTCGAGTTCTACGTCGAGGCGGCGGCGAATCCTGACATCGCCCAGGGGTGGACGTTCCAGCCGACCCCGCTGGGCGACCTTGCCACGGCCGGCACCGAACCCCTCTACCGGCTCGGCCGCATGGTCCTCGCCGAGCGGGACACCACCGCGTGGGAGCTCCTCCAGGACGCCTCGGCCCTCAACTCCCTGATGCACGAGCTTCCCGACGACCGGCCCCGGCGGCACCTGATCCTGCGCGCGCTCGAGCGCATGGCGGACGCGGTGGACCCCTCCGACGTCGCAGGCACGGCGCCCGCCGGACGCGACGCGCTCGCCGGCGTCCTCGCGCAGCCGGCGACGGCGAGCGCCCACCGGATCGTCGGCACGGGCCACGCCCACATCGACGCGGCGTGGCTGTGGCCGGTGCGGGAGACGCAGCGCAAGTGCGCCCGCACGTTCTCCAACGTGGTCGCGCTCATGGACGAGGACCCGGACCTGGTCTTCGCCTGCTCGCAGGCCCAGGAGCTCGCATGGATCCGCGACGGCTACCCTCAGCTGTTCGAGCGGATCAAGGAGAAGGTCGCCGAGGGGCGCTTCGTCCTCGTCGGAGGGATGTGGGTCGAGTCGGACACGAACATGCCTGGCGGGGAGGCCCTGGTCCGCCAGTTCCTCGAGGGCAAGCGGTTCCTGCTCGAGGAGTTCGGTGCCGAATGCGAGGAGACCTGGCTCCCGGACACCTTCGGCTACTCGGCCGCGCTCCCGCAGATTGCCCGCTTGGCGGGAAACCGGTGGTTCCTGACCCAGAAGATCTCCTGGAACCAGGTCAACCGCTTCCCCCACCACACCTTCCTCTGGGAGGGGATCGACGGCACCCGGGTGTTCACGCACTTCCCGCCCGCGGACACCTACAACTCGGACCTGCGCGCCTCTGACCTTGCCCACGCCGAGCGGAACTTCCGCGAGCACGGACGCGCCACGGTGTCCCTCCTCCCGTTCGGCTACGGCGACGGCGGCGGCGGCCCCACGCGGGAGATGATGGCGGCCGCGCGGCGCTGGGAAGACCTCGAGGGCTCGCCCCGCTTCGAAGTGGCCTCGCCGCGGCGGTTCTTCACCGAGGCCGAGGCGGACTACGCGTCTCCCCCCGTGTGGGTGGGGGAGATGTACCTCGAGAAGCACCGCGGCACCTACACCGCCCAGGCGCGCACCAAGCGGGGGAACCGGCGCTCGGAGCACCTCCTGCGCGAGGCCGAGCTGTGGTGCGCCACGGCGTCTGTCCGGGTGGGGGCGCCCTACCCGGCGCACGAGCTCCAGCGCCTGTGGCGGCTCACCCTCCTCCAGCAGTTCCACGACATCCTCCCCGGCAGCGCAATCGCATGGGTGCACCGCGACGCCGAGCGGAACTACGCCGCGATCGAGCACGGCCTCGAGGAACTCATCGCGAGTGCGGCCGAATCGCTCGTGGGCGCGGGAGACCGCGAGATCCTGCTCAACGCCGCACCCCGGGCCCGGGCGGGCGTCCGCGCCCTGGCCGCGGGCGCCGTCGTGCGCCCCGAGCGGGCGGCGACCCTCGCCGCGAGGGGCGGGGGCTGGGTCCTCGAGAACGGCGCGGTGCGCGCGGAGGTCGACGGCGAGGGGTTCCTCGTGGGGCTCGTCGACGCGGAGTCGGGGCGCGACGCGATCGCCCCGGGCACGCGCTCGAACCTGTTCGAGCTGCACCGGGACACCCCCAACGAGTGGGACGCCTGGGACCTGGACGAGTTCTACCGCAACAGCGTCGAGGCGATCACGGACGCTGACGCGGTGGGGCCGGGAGACGCGGCGGAGGGGGAGGCGGTGCTCGTGGTCGAGCGGTCCTTTGGCGCATCGCGGGTGCGCCAGCGCCTCGTGCTCACCCCCGGCGCGACGTCCCTGCGCATCGAGACCGAGGTCGACTGGCACGAGCGCCAGAAGCTCCTCAAGCTCGGCTTCGGCCTCGACCTCCGCGCCGAGCACAGTTCCTCGGAGACGCAGTTCGGCCATGTGCGGCGCCCCGTCGCGGTGAACACGTCGTGGGACGCGGCCAGGTTCGAGATCTGCGCGCACCGCTGGATCCACGTGGGCGAGCCGGGCTACGGCGTCGCTCTCGCGAACGACGCGACCTACGGCCACGACGTCACGCGCACGGTCCGCAGCGACGGGGGCACGACGACGACCGTGCGGCTCTCCCTGCTGAAGTCGCCGCTCTACCCGGACCCGGCAGCTGATTCCGGACTGCACCGGTTCACGGTCGTCCTCGCGCCGGGGGCGGGGATCGCCGACGCGCTGCGCGAGGGCTACGAGGTCAACCTGCCCGAGCGGACGGTGCGGGGCGCGCGCGACGTCGAGGCCCTGGTGTCCGTCCCGGAGTCCTCGCTCGTGGTGGAGGCCGTGAAGCTCGCCGCCGACGGTTCCGGCGACGTCGTCGTGCGGCTCTACGAGTCCCTCGGTGCCAGGGCGGAGGCCGAGGTCGCGGCGGGGTTCGAGTGTGCGGGGATCGATGCGGTCGACCTGCTCGAGCGTCCGCTCGCGCCGGGAGCGCCCTCGCCCATCGCGGGCGGGGGCGGCGGGACGGTCCGGCTCAGAGTGCGGCCGTTCGAGCTCGTCACGCTCCGCTTCCGCCGTCCGTGAGGCGCGGGTCCGCGCGTGAGCTTGCCCTTAAATGGCTGAGTGGTGGCGGCCCGAAGGCCGCCGCCACTCATCCCCCCAATGAAGAACCACCCTGTCCCCCTGACAGGCCGTGTTCACACAATCATGATTGTGGCATGTCCTAATGAAAATGTGAATTCAGTTCCTCAAGGTGCTGGATTTTTACCTTGTGAGACGCCGCGGCGCGGATGCAGCACGTCGCCGGGCCTGCAGGCTGGCGACCCAGATCACCGTCAGCCCGGCGAAGAGCAGCAGGAGCACCGAGTAGTTCATCGTCTGCATGACGGGCACCCAGGAGAGCGGCATGAGCGGGAAGAGGTTCGTGAAGATCAGCAGGGTGTAACCTGCGCCGATCAGCCCGGCGGCAACGCGCAGCGCCGGCAGCGCCGCGCCGACCGTTGCCCGGAAGAGCGAGGGAATGAGGACCACCCCGGTGAACGTGGGGTACACGCGCCCCAAGGCGGCGTAGACGCCGAACCAGACCTCGTCGGTGCCCTCGTGCAGCCCCACGCTCGAGGGCTGCAGGCCCATCAGGAGGAAGGACGCCACCGTCCCCGCGGCCACGACCCCCAGCGCGCCCAGGCCCCAGGGGCCGTACAGGGCCTGCTCGGCCCCGCGGGACCCGAAGGCCCGCGCGATCCGCACGGCCAGCAGCAGGCACACCGCGTAGATGAAGAAGCGCAGGAGGAGGTTGGCGAGGTTCACTCCGCCGAGGAGGGCGTCGATGGCGAGGTAGGGCCGCTCGATGCTGAGGAGGATCGTGGCGGCGAACAGGGTGAAGAGCCACATCATCAGGCGGTTCTCCCCGCGGAGGGCGGCGGGGATCCGCACGACGGCGAGCAGGACGGCGATGCCGAACGTGATCCAGGCGAGCCAGGTCATCCGAGGTGCTCCCAGACGCGCGTCGCGGCGCGCTCGTCGGTGGCGGCGCGCCGCAGGTTCTTGCCCAGGGCCGCGAGCCGCTCGGAGGCCATGAGGACGAGTTCGGCGTCGGGGAGCCGCCTGAGCGCGCCCTCGGCGGCCTCGGGCGGCCATCCCGCCTCGCCTGCCGTCACCAGCCCGGTGACCACGAGGCCGTTCCGGAGGCCGACCCCGGCCTCCCTCGCCGTGCTGACGGCGAGCTCGGGGCTCAGGCGGTTCGCGCTCAGCTGGGCCGAGAAGTTCTGGGGGGCCACGCCGGAGGCGATGCTCACACGCTGGCGCAGCTCGCCGTCGTCGATCGCCTCGACCCACTGGCGCACCGCCGCGTCCGGATGGCCCGGCGCGCCCGACACCGGGTGCGTGCCGTTGGGGGCCAGCTCGCCGCTGCGGACCAGCAGCTCGCGCAGGAAGCGGGCCGTGGGGACCTGGCTGAGAAGTTCGGCGTCGGTCGGAGGCGCAGTGCTCGCCGCGAGCTCGCGGTACGGGTCGAAGCGCGCGAGGCCGAGGACGGGGTTCTGACCGTATGCGCGGGCGACGGCGACGACAGTCGCCTCGGGGACCTTCCCGCGGACCAGCTGCTGGGCGAGGGTGCTCCGCTTGACGCCTGACCTGCGGCAGATGTCGGCGGCGGACTTGCCTGGCGCGAGTTCCTGCATCCAGTGGCGGAAGTCCAACGCTGAGACAGGCACGGAACCCCTCCTTCCATTTCAGCCGCGCGAGAGCTCCCCGGGCGGGCGGCTTGGTCCTGCGTGTCGATTTTACGTTGTCCGGGGGCTGCCCTATGCTGGTCTTAGCCCGCCGGCTCGCGCACCCCCCAATCGCGAGTCGGCGGGTCTTTCACTTTCTCGGGAGAGTTCATGAGCAGCATGTACAGCGCGGCGTGGAGCTCGCTGCATCAGATCACGCGGGCCAAGGACGGCAGGAACCCGTTCAACCGCGAGACCCTCCGCCGGGTCCTCGGCTTCGCGAGGCCGCACCGCGGGCGGCTCGTCGCGTTCGTGCTCGCCTCGGTCGTCGCGGCAGTGCTCGCAGTCGCGACCCCGGTCCTGGCCGGGCAGGTGGTCGACGCGATCGTCGCTCGCGAAGAGGTCTCCACCGTCGTGTGGCTCGCCGTCCTCATCGCCGTCGTGGCGGTGGCCGACGCCGGGTTCGGGCTCCTGACCCGGTGGCTGTCCGCGACCATCGGCGAAGGCGTGATCCTCGACCTCCGCCGGGCCGTCTTCGACCACGTGCAGAAGATGCCCATCGCGTTCTTCACCCGGACCCGCACCGGCGCGCTCGTGAGCCGGCTCAACAACGACGTCATCGGGGCCCAGTCGGCGTTCGCGGGCACCCTCTCCGGCGTCGTCAGCAACGCCGTCGCGCTCGTCCTCACTGTCGCCGTCATGGCACAGAAGTCATGGCTCGTGACGGTCCTCGCGCTCATCCTCCTGCCGATCTTCCTCGTTCCCGCACGGCGCATGGGCGGCCGGGTCGCCGACCTGCGGCGCGAGGCCGCGGCGCACAACGCCGCCATGAGCACGCAGATGACCGAGCGCTTCTCCGCCCCCGGCGCCACGCTCATCAAGCTGTTCGGCCGCCCCGACGAGGAGTCGCGCGAGTTCGCCGTGCGCGCCAGGCGCGTGCGGGACATCGGGATCCGCTCCTCGATGCTCACCTTCACGTTCATCACCGCGCTCACCCTCGTCTCCTCGCTCGCCCTCGCGCTCGTCTACGGGGTGGGCGGGTGGCTCGCGATCGGCGGGCAGCTCGCGGCGGGCGACGTCGTCGTGCTCGCCCTGCTCCTGACCCGCCTCTACGCGCCGATCACCAACCTCTCCAACGCGCGCGTGGAGATCATGGGCGCGCTCGTGAGCTTCGAGCGGGTGTTCGAGGTGCTCGACCTCGCACCGCTCATCACCGAGAAGCCCGACGCCAAGGCGCTGCCCTCGGGCGCGGTGCCCGTCGAGTTCGACGACGTCCGCTTCGCCTACCCGAGCGCCGAGAAGGTCTCCCTCGCGTCCCTCGAGGAGGTCGCGGTGCTCGACACGCGCGGCGGCGAGGAGGTGCTCCACGGCATCTCGTTCCGGGTCGACCCGGGGCAGACGGTGGCGCTGGTCGGCTCCTCGGGCGCGGGCAAGTCCACAGTCGCCCAGCTCGTGGCCCGGCTGTACGACGTCGACTCAGGCGCCGTGCGCATCGGCGGCGTCGACGTGCGGGACACGACCTTCGAGTCCATGCGCGGCACGGTCGGGATGGTCACCCAGGACGGGCACCTGTTCCACGAGACCATCGCCGAGAACCTGCGGCTGGTCCGCCCCGGCGCCTCTGACGAGGATCTGTGGGACGTGCTGCGCCGCGCGAGGCTCGAGGCCATGGTGCGCTCGCTGCCCGACGGCCTGGGCACCATCGTGGGGGAGCGCGGCTACCGGCTCTCCGGCGGCGAGCGCCAGCGGCTGACGATCGCGCGGCTCCTGCTCGCGGCGCCGCGGGTCGTGATCCTCGATGAGGCCACCGCCGCCCTGGACTCGACCAACGAGGCGGCCGTGCAGGCGGCCCTCGCCGAGGCGCTCGAGGGGCGCACCGCCCTCGTGATCGCCCACCGGCTCTCAACGGTCCGGGCCGCGGACCAGATCCTCGTGGTGGAGGATGGCCGGATCGTGGAGCGCGGGACGCATGCCGAACTCCTCGCGGCCGGCGGCCGCTACGCCGAGCTGTACACGACCCAGTTCGCGGAGGCATCCGCGGTGGCGGACGAATTCGCCCAGTAGAGCAGACCGTTGAGGGGTCATGTCCCTGCGCCGACGGTCCTCGGGATAGTCTCTGACTGTGCCTGCCCGGATCACCGTCTCTGCCGTGTGCGTCTACTCGCCGGAGGGGCGCCTCCTGACCGTCCGCAAACGGGGGACCGACCGCTTCATGCATCCGGGCGGCAAGCCCGAGCCTGGCGAGTCCGCGGCGGAGGCCGCGAGCCGCGAGCTGTCCGAAGAGGTGGGCATCGACGTCCCGGCCGAGGACCTCGTGCTGCTGGGCGCGTGGATTGCGCTCGCCGCGAATGAAGCCGCCACCGACATCGAGGCGACGGTGTTCACCGCGCCAGGGGAGCACAACCCGAGCGAGGTCCATCCCGCTGCCGAGATCGAGGAGCTCCGCTGGATCGATCCCGACGCCGAGCCGTCGGCAGATCTGGCGCCGCTCCTGACGGACCACGTCCTTCCCCTGCTCGTGCGGCAGGGACATGACCGCTCGACGCGGCCAGCCTCCTGAAGCTGGGCGCGGGGTGGGAAGTCCGTGAACCAGCGGTGAACAATGGATGAAGTCCGGCGCCCGCGGTAATACCCGCCGGTAACTTGGTGGGCCGTGACCACTACCCGCCGCAGCTTCCTCTCAGCAGCGTCCCTCGCCGCCCTCGGCGCCGCAGCCCTCACCGGGGCCGCCGCGCCGTCCGCCGCCCGGGGCGTCGCCCCTTCCGCCCTCCCCACCGACCCGGCCGCGTCCGGGATCGACCACATCATCGTCGTCATGATGGAGAACCGCTCTTTCGACCACTTCCTCGGATGGCTCCCCGGCGCCGACGGGAAGCAGAGCGGCCTCACCTACACCGACCGCTACGGCGTCCCGCACGGAACGCACCACCTCACCGACTACCAGGGCTGCAGCCACCCCGACCCCGACCACTCCCAGGAGGGCGGGCTCATCGAGTACAACAACGGCAAGTGCGACGGCTGGCTCCGCGCCGGCGACAACGACGACTTCGCCATCGGCTACTACACGGACGCCGACCTCGCGTTCTTCGCCCAGGCCGCGCCCGGCTGGACCGTCTGCGACAACTACTTCGCGGCGGTGATGGCAGAGACGTACCCGAATCGCTTCTACCAGCACGCCGCCCAGACGGACCGCATCCACAACTCCTCCGCGAACGCGACCATCCCCACCATCTGGGACCGTCTCGCTGCCGCCGGGGTCAGCGGGAAGTACTACTACTCCGACGTGCCGTTCCTCGCGCTGTGGGGGACCAAGTACATGCCGATCTCCTCGCCGTACTCGGCGTTCCTCAGCGACTGCGCCGCCGGCACCCTGCCGTCGGTGAGCTTCGTCGACCCGCGCTTCATGGACGAGGGCTCGGGAACGTCCGGCGACGACCACCCCCACGCGGACGTCCGCTCGGGAGAGCTCTTCCTCAACGAGGTCTACCGCGCCGTGACGACGTCGCCGGCGTGGTCCCGCACCATGCTCGTGGTCAACTTCGACGAGTGGGGCGGCTTCTACGACCACGTCGCGCCGACCACGGCGCCCGACACCAGCCAGACGACGGCGCTGCGCGGCTTCCGGGTTCCCGCCCTCGTCGTCTCGCCCTTCGCCCGCCGCGGCGCGGTCGCGTCCGGCACCTACGACCACACCTCGGTCCTCAAGGCCATCGAGTGGCGCTGGAACCTCCAGGCCCTCACCCCGCGCGACGCCAACGCCGCCAACATCGCCGAGGTCCTCGACTTCGCCTCGGCGCCCAACCTCGCCGCCCCGGCCTACACGGTCCCTCCCTTCGCCGCCGGCCCGCCCTGCACACCCCTCCCCGGCGGAGACCCGGAGGACGAGTGGCACCCGCTCAAGAACCGCGCCATCGCGGAAGGATGGAAGCTCGCATGAACCGCCCACAGCTCGCCCCTGCCGCCCTTGCCCTCTCCGCACGACGGCGCCCGCTCGCCGTCGTCCTCGCAGCCGTCGCCGTGCTGGTGCTCGCCGCCGTCGTGCTCGTGCGCACGGGAGCCGGCCAGGAGGCCAGCGCGGCCGACACCGCTCCGCAGTACCTGCCCTCGAGCTCGCACGTGTTCGTCATCAACCTCGAGAACAAGGGCTACGACGAGACCTGGGGCTCGTCCTCGCAGGCGCCCTACCTCTCGCAGACGCTGCGCTCGCAGGGGGTCCTGCTGAACAGCTACTACGGCACCGGCCACAATTCGCTGGACAACTACATCTCCCAGATCTCGGGCCAGGGCCCGAACAGCCAGACCCAGGCCGACTGCCAGACCTACTCGCCGTTCGTCCAGACCGGCACCGCTGCGCAGGGCCAGGCCGTGGGCAGCGGATGCGTGTACCCGGCGGGCGTGCCCACGGTCGCGGACCAGCTCACGGCGGCCGGCAAGACGTGGAAGGGCTACATGGAGGACATGGGCACGCCCTGCCGCCACCCGCAGATCGGCGCAGTGGACGACACGCAGAAGGCCCGCGTCGGCGACCAATACGCCGCCCGCCACAACCCCTTCGTGTACTTCGCCGGCATCACCGGCTCGCCGGACTGTGCCAAGAACGACGTCGACCTGACCGCCCTGAGCGGCGACCTCGCCTCGGTCTCGACCACCCCGGCGGTCTCCTTCATCACGCCCAACCTCTGCCACGACGGGCACGACTCGCCGTGCGTGGACGGCCAGCCCGGCGGCCTCGTCTCGGCCGACGCGTGGCTGAAGCAGTGGGTCCCCGCGATCACGGACTCGCCCGCATTCAAGAAGGACGGTGTGCTGGTCATCACGTTCGACGAGTCGGACGGCCCGCAGCAGGACGCGAGCGCGTGCTGCGGCGAGGGGCCCGGTCCCAACGCTGCCCTGCCCGGCATCACCGGGATGGGCGGCGGCCGCGTCGGTGCGCTCGTGCTCTCGCCGTTCACGGCCGGCGGCACGTGGTCCACGACCCCGTACAACCACTACAGCCTGCTCGCGAGCATCGAGGACCTCAACGGGCTGCCCTACCTCGGGTACGCGGGCACCCCGGGCCTGAACCGCTTCGGGCTGGACGTGTACAACAAGGGCGTCTGAGCCCCTCAGCGTGAAGGGACGGCAGGGTCAGCGGGCCCGGCGCAGGACGCTCTCCAGGAGCAGGTCCTTCGCCGGGCCCGTGACGTCCCACGTCCAGCGCAGCTCGTCGGGGCCCGCCGCCTCGTAGCGCACGCGGTAGTCGTCGGGGGAGCACCAGTGGGTGCCGTCGGAGGCCGCGCCCGTGAGGTCGACCGAGTGGAAGGGCCGCCCATCGGGGAAGAAGACCTCCATCGCGCCCGGGTGCGCTCCGGGCCGCCAGATGTACTCCCGCGTCGCCGGTCCCTCATGGGCACCCCAGCGGACGGTGCCCTCCTCGCGCTGCTGCAGGGCGCCGTCGTCCTTGTCCGCGCCGAGGGGCGTGAAGGTGACCGTGCCCGAGAAGCGGCCCCGCGCGCCGGTCGCACGGTCCAGCATCGTCCGTTCGACGAACCACCTGCCGCGGAGGAACGCGTACAGGTCAGGCACTGGATACGACAAGTGCCCCCGACCGGAATCGAACCGATGGCCTGCCCTTTAGGAGAGGGCCGCTCTATCCTACTGAGCTACGGGGGCCCGCCCGCGAGAGCGGGCACGCACCAGCATACAAGGTCGTGAGGCTAGGCTGGCGACGTGGCACAGGCACGGTCTCGGCAGGGTTCGGGCAACGGCAACCGGACGGAACGCATCCGGCTCTACCTCGGCGCGTGGTCGGCCGTGAGCGTCCTGCAGTTCTTCGCAGCCGAGGCGGCCACGATCGCACGGTGGGCCGGCCCCGCGCCGTACAGCCGCAGGCTCGGCTTCATCTCGGACCTCGGCCAGGTGGGCTGCGGCCTCCACGGCACCCGCGACATCTGCTCGCCGCTGCACGCCCTCATGGACTTCTCCTTCGTGCTGCAGGGGATCGGCATGGTCATCGCCGCGCTGCTCCTGACATCCCCGGTGCTCCGGGTCGCCGCCGAATGGCCTGCCGTGCTCGCCGAGCGCCGCCTCACCGCCGCCTTGGTGCGCACGACGCCGTCGCCCGCCTCCCACGCGAAGGTCGCCGTCCCGCGGCTCGCCACGCTCGCGGTCCGGCTCCTGCTCGGGGCCGCGGGGATCGGCGTGGCGGTCGTGGGGCTCTTCCCGCAGGATTCGGTGGAGGCCGTCCATCTGGCGGGCGCCACCGCCTACTTCCTGGGCGGCTCGAGCGCGCTCGTGGTCCTCGGACTCCTCTGGCTGCGCCGCACGGCCGCCGCCTGGCCGGTCCTGCTCCTGGGCGCGACGGCGCTCACCTCGACCCTCGTGGGCGGGGCGCTGCAGATGCGTGTGCCCGAGCCCGGCACGCTCGAGCGGCTCATGGGCTACCCGGTCACGATCGGCATCGCCATCGTGGGCGCCGTCCTCGCGTGGCGCCTGGGCGTGCCCAGCCGGGCCGCGCGGGCGCTCGCCAGGGCGGCCCGGGCCTGAGGCGGGCGGGCCCCGGCGCCGGGATCACGCCGTCGTGCGCCGCCTCCTGGCCAGCAGGACGGCCGCGGCGGCCGCCGCGAGCATGAGGACCAGCAGCACCCACCCGGCGACGACGAGCACCGACGCGAGCACGGCTGCCCCGGTGTCGGTGGGGGAGCCGAGCGCGGTGTCGACGGCGACGTTGCCCGACAGGCGCACGACGACGAACGCGGCCACGAGCGCGAAGGCGGACCACCGCTGGGCCTTGGCCTTGAGCCAGGAGCCGAACACCAACAGGAACGTGAACCCGGCCGCGAGCGGGAAGATGGTCCCCGCGGTCTTGTGCACGTAGTTGAGCTGGCCGAGGGCGTCGTCGTCCATCGCCCCGCGCAGCTGGGAGATGTAGTCGGGGGAGAATCCGCCGATGAGCGAGTCCGGCATGGCCAGGCCGCCGGAGAGCTGGGTCATCTGCGTCAGGGTCAGCAGGTGGAGGTACCAGAACATGAAGACGCTCGCCACGAGGCCTGCGATGATGATGAGCTTCGCGTTGCCCTGGGCCTGCTCGGGCGTCCGCTGGGTCGTCGGGTTCACGGGCTGGCCGGCACGGGCTCCCGGCGCGGCCGCAGCCCGGTCGCCGTGCTTGCGTGCCCGCTGGGCGGGGGTCTTGGACATGGTCCCATTATCGTCTCCCGGGCGCCGGCGGACTGGGCGCCGGTAGGCTGGGGCCCGTGGCTGAGATGAGCGAGCACCTCGATTCCCTTCCCGACCTCGACCCCGGTCTGAACGACGCCGAGCTGGCCGCCGCCCTCGTGCGGGCTGCGGGCGACCTCGCGCTGCGGATGCGGCAGGACGGACTCGACGCCGAGCGCAAGACCTCTGTCTCGGACATCGTCACCGCCGCCGACAAGGCCGCCGAGGCCTACGTCCTGGCCCAGCTGCGGCGCTGCCGCCCGGACGACGGCGTGTTCGGCGAGGAGGGCGCCCAGATGCCCTCGGCCTCGGGGCGCACGTGGGTGATCGACCCCGTGGACGGGACGCTCAACTTCTTCTCGGGCTCGAGCTACTGGTGCTCGGCGCTCGCCCTGCGCGGCGAGGCGGCCGACAGCGACGCCGACCCGGAGTCCCTCCTCGGCGCGATCTACCAGCCCCAGGAGGACAAGCTGTGGGTGGGAGGCGACGCCACGCCGGCGACTCTCAACGGCGAGGCGCTCGCTGGGCCGGCCGACGCGCGGCTCGGGCTCCTCGGCGCGGCGACGTCCATCCAGCCGCGCTGGCTCGAGCAGCCGCTGTCTGCGATGCCCTGGCACGCCGCGGCCGTCCAGGCTGCATCGATCCGCATCCTCGGCTCCGGGTCGTGCGACCTCGCGCGGGTCGCCACCGGCGAGATCGGCGTCTGGTTCCAGCACTCCTGCCCGCAGTGGGACTGGCTGCCCGGCAAGGCGATTGTGACCGCGGCGGGCGGCTCGACCGCCACCGTGGAGGTCAACGGGCTCACCTGGTTCGCGGCGGGGGGCACGACGGCGGTGCGGGAGGTCGTGGCAGCGCTCGCCTCGGCGCGGGTCGGCTGAGGCGGGGCCGGCCGCCCGCATGGGCGATGGCGCGTCCATTGCAGCCCCTGTGAGGCGGCGGGACAATGGACCCAAGGACTGAGGCGGACGCCCCGCAAGAAGTGCCAACAGGCTTCGCGCCCGCCGCACGCCAGCTGGGAGGCGACGGACTGCCATGTTTGAGCACTTTTCCGAGGCCCATGAACTCTTCGTGTACCGGATGGGCATCGCCCGGGGAACCACCCGGCGGGCGATCGTGACCCTGGGGACCCTTGAGCAGCACGCGCAGCGCGCGGAGGTCGGGGCCCTCATGCGGGACCTGTCCGAGGAGGCCAGGGCCCATACTGCCGCCCTCGAGGACCTCTTCGCCGAACTCGAGCGCAACGTCGCCGTGCCGGTCGCGCATACGGCGGACGGACTCGACAAGGAGGTCCACTCCGTGGTCCGCAAGACCGACGAGGGCATCCTCGACCTCGCGGTCCTGCCGCTCGCGCTCGAGATCCAGTACGCGGCCATCGCGGCGTACGAGCCGCTCGCCGTCTACGCCAGGGAGTGGCTCGAAGGGGACGTCGCGGACCGCCTCGAGAAGTGCGTCGCGGAGCAGCTCTCCTCGCGCAACCAGGTGCTCGGGCTCATGCGCACCGTCTTCGCCAGCGGGGACACGGTCCAGGCCAGGCCCGACTGACCGGACCCTGAGGGCCGGGCGCGCCACTGAGCGGGGGAGCCACGACGGGAGGAACGATGAGACACCACAACGAGAACCAGCACGAGCCAGGCGTCCCGGAGACGCGCGTCAGCACGTTCATGCGTGTCATGGGCCGGCTGCGGGATGTCTACGGGCCCGCGAACCGGCGCATCGCCCAAGAGGAGCTGCGGCACCGGCCCAACCCGGAGGACCTCAGGACCCAGCACGAGGTCGACGGGATCGAGGTCGAGGTGGACAGCGAGGGGCACCGGTACGGGGTGCGCAGGGACGGCGCCGGCGGGTGATCCCGCAGGCTGCCGCTCCGCCGGCACCGGCGGCCTAAAATAGAGGGATCATGGATATGCTCTTCGATCCCTATGCCCACGTGCCCAAGCCCGGTGTGCCCGGGGGCGCGCAGGAACCGGATCCCGACGAGCTGCCGCCGGTGCCCGACGAGGAATACGGCGCGCCCGAGGACATGCCTGCCGGCTGGCTGCCGGCCTCCGACCCCGCCGAGGACGCCCGGCGCGAGGCCGAGGAGTCGGCGGCCCGCCTGCTCGAGGGCCTCAACCCCCAGCAGCTCGAGGCGGTGACCCATGCGGGGAGCCCCCTGCTCATCGTCGCCGGCGCCGGCTCGGGCAAGACGCGGGTGCTCTCGCACCGCATCGCCTACCTCATCGCGACGCGCCGGGCGCACCACGGCGAGATCCTCGCCATCACGTTCACCAACAAGGCCGCGGCGGAGATGCGCGAGCGCATCGAGGCGCTCGTGGGCGAGCGGGCCCAGCGGATGTGGATCTCGACCTTCCACTCCTCGTGCGTGCGGATCCTGCGCCGCGAGGCGAAGTCCGTGGGCCTGAACTCCAACTTCTCGATCTACGACTCGGCGGATTCCCTCCGCCTCATCACCCTCGTGCACAAGGGCCTCGAGCTCGACCCCAAGAAGGTGGCCCCCAAGGCCGTCCAGCACAAGATCTCCTCGCTCAAGAACGAGCTCATCGACGCGGACGACTTCGCCGGGCGCGCCAACCTGAACGACCCCTTCGAAGCCGGGGTGGCCGAGGTATACAAGGGCTACACGCAGCGCCTGCGCCAGGCCAACGCGATGGACTTCGACGACCTCATCGCCGAGACCGTGTACATGTTCCGGGCCTTCCCGGCGCTCGCGCAGATGTACCGCCGCCGCTTCCGCCACGTCCTCGTGGACGAGTACCAGGACACCAACCACGCCCAGTACGCGCTCGTCCGGGAGATCGTCGGGGAGGGGGACGAGGCGTCCGAGCTGACCGTGGTCGGCGACTCGGACCAGTCGATCTACGCCTTCCGCGGCGCGGACATCCGCAACATCGTCGAGTTCGAGAAGGACTACCCCGAGGCCCGCACCATCAAGCTCGAGCAGAACTACCGCTCGACCCAGACCATCCTCTCCGCCGCCAACGCCGTGATCTCGCGCAACCCGAACCGGCCCGAGAAGCGGCTCTGGACCTCGGAGGGCGACGGCGAGAAGATCATCGGCTACGCCGCCGAGAACGAGCATGAGGAAGCGCGCTTCATCGCCAAGGAGATCGACAGGCTCACCGACTCCGGCGAGTTCCGCCCCGGCGACGTCGCGGTCTTCTACCGCACCAACGCCCAGTCCCGCAGCCTCGAGGAGATCCTCATGCGCGTCGGGCTGCCGTACAAGGTCGTGGGCGGCACGCGCTTCTACGAGCGCAAGGAGATCAAGGACGCGCTCGCCTACCTGCGCGTGCTCGTCAACCCGGACGACGACGTCAACCTCCGCCGCGTGCTCAACGAGCCGAAGCGCGGCATCGGCGAGCGGGCCGAGGGGACGATCGCCGCCCTCGCGGAGCGGGACCGCGTCCCATTCATGGCGGCGATGCGGCGCGCCGACGAGGCGCCCGGCATGGCGGCCCGCTCGCTCAACGCGGTGAACGCCTTCGTCAAGCTCCTCGACGACCTGGCCGCCGTCGCGGAGGGCTCCGGCGCCGCCGAGGCGCTCGAGGCCGTGCTCGAGCAGACGGGGTATCTCGCCGGCCTCCGTTCCTCGACGGACCCCCAGGACGAGTCGCGCGTCGAGAACCTGGCCGAGCTCGTCGCCGTCGTGCGCGAGTACGAGCGCGAGAACCCCGAGGGCAGCCTCGAGGAGTTCCTCGAGCAGGTCTCGCTCGTGGCGGACGCGGACCAGATCCCGGACACGCCCGACGGCGCCTCCCAGGCCGAGGTCGACGCGGCGGTCGCCGAGGCGAGGCGGCAGGGCGTCGTGACGCTGATGACCCTCCACACAGCCAAGGGGCTCGAGTTCCCGGTGGTGTTCCTGACCGGCATGGAGCACGGCGTGTTCCCGCATCGTCGCGCAGCCACGGACCCCGACGAGCTCGCCGAGGAGCGGCGCCTCGCGTACGTGGGCCTCACCCGGGCCCGCAAGCGCCTCTACCTCACGCGCTCGGAGGTCCGCAGCCTGTGGGGCCAGAGCGAGTACTACCCGGCGAGCCAGTTCCTCGGCGAGGTCCCGGCCGAGCTCATCCAGTGGAAGCGCGAGGGTTCCAAGCGGCCCCCGGCCGTGGGCGTCGCCGGAGACGGCTTCACCGGCCGGTACGGGGGCGCGGGGTCCCGGTACGGCGGTTCCTCGTGGGGCGCCGGGGCGAGCCGGAACGCGAGCTTCGCCACGATCTCGCCCGCGTCGGCGGCCACGAAGACGGGCCGTGTGCAGCCGCAGAAGGAGGTCATCTCCGTCAGCGTGGGGGACAAGGTGAACCACACCGCGTTCGGCAACGGCACCGTGATCGGGGTCGAGGGCGCGGGCGACAAGACGGTCGCGAAGGTGAGCTTCGACGTCGGCGAGAAGCGACTCCTGCTGCGGTACGCGCCCCTGACGAAGGTGGGCTGAGGCGGCACGCCCCGCAGCCCTTCTCACGGGCGCAGACCCGGCCTACCGTAGGAGTGGTCTCTGGGCGTGAACGGAGCCGTGCCATGAAGATCCTCTTCGCCAGCCTCACCCAGGACGGCCACTTCAACCCGCTCACCGGGATCGCCGCGGCCGCTCAGGACGCGGGCCACGAGGTCGCGTTCTACACCGGAAGCCTCTACGCGGGGAAGCTCGGGCGCATGGGCGTCCGGCATGAGCCCTACCGGCGGGCCGTCGAGATCACGGCGGAGAACATCAACGAGGTCTTCCCCGAGCGCGTGAAACTCAGCGGGCCTCGGCAGATCGCCTTCGACGGCCGGGCCATCTTCGCCGACAACGTGGGCCGGTTCTTCGAGGACCTGCGCGAGATCCACGGCGAGTTCCCCTTCACGGTCCTCGTCCACGACACCGGGTTCTTCGCTGCCGAGCTCGCCGTGCGGCTGCTCGGCGTCCACTCCGTGCCGGTCAATGTGATCGGGAACATCGAGAGCGACCCGGACGTGCCCCCGATGTTCTTCGGCTTCGGGCAGGCACGGAATCGGCTCGACCGCGCCAAGCACGCCGCGGCGCGCTACGTGTCCAACCAGGTGGTGTTCCGCCCGGCCAAGGTCCGCTACCGCGAGATCCTCGCACAGCACGGGGTGCCCTTCAGCCTGCGGACTGTCATGACGGACCTGCCCTATCGCTACGCGACCGCTGTCATCCAGACCGGCACGCAGAGCCTCGACTTCCCGCGCAGCCGCGTCAACCCCAAGGTGCGGCACGTGGGTGCGCTCCTGCCGTGGCGGGACCCGGGCGGAGACCGGGGCGCCGATGTCCCGCTCGGCGGGTACCGGCGTCGTGCGCTCATCTCGCAGGGGACCATCGACACCGCCGACTTCGCCAAGCTCGTGTACCCGGCCGTCGAGGCGCTGCGGGGGAGCGGCATGCAGCTGGTCGTGTCGACGGGACGGCAGCCGGCGGCGCCGGTGCGGGAGCGGATCGGGGGACCGGACGTCGTGGTCGAGGAGTTCGTCGACTTCGACGCCGTCCTGCCCGTCTCCGACGTCTACATCACCAATGGCGGACAGGGCGGGGTGCTCATGGCGATCGCGCACGGCGTGCCGATGGTGGTCGCCGGGCTCAACGAGGGCAAGGGGGACGTCAACGCCCGGCTCGCCTTCCGCGGCCTCGCCGAGGACCTGCGCACCGAGCGCCCGCGCGCCGAGGCGATCCGGGCCGCCGTCGACCGTGTGCTCGCCGACGACGCGATGCGCGCCCGCGTCGCGGCCGTGCGGGCCGAGCTCGCGGCGCACGACCCGCTCGCGGAGAGCATCGAGGTCATCGAATCCGTCGGCTCCCGCCTACAGCACCGCCCCTGATTTCTACCAATTGTAGAGCTGTGCGGTTGGTCACGAACGGCTCCCGGGGCGGACTGGTGCGGGGCGGAGGGACTAGAGTTGCCCCTTGGAGCATCAGGCCCGCCGTGGGGAGGCTCTCTGCGGCGCGTGCTCCGAGTCAGAACTACTTCGACGTAGAGGACACTGAACCGTGGACCTGTTTGAATACCAGGCGCGCGATCTGTTCGAGGCACACGGCGTTCCCGTGCTGGCCGGGATCGTTGCGCACACCCCCGAGGAAGCCAAGGCTGCTGCCGAGAAGATCGGCGGGGTTACCGTTGTCAAGGCCCAGGTGAAGATCGGCGGCCGCGGCAAGGCCGGCGGTGTCAAGGTCGCGAAGACCGCTGACGAGGCATTCGAGCACGCCACCAACATCCTCGGCATGGACATCAAGGGCCACACGGTCAAGAAGGTCATGATCGCCGCCGGCGCGGACATCGCCGAGGAGTACTACTTCTCGGTCCTCCTCGACCGCGCCAACCGCAACTACCTCGCCATGTGCTCGGTCGAGGGCGGCATGGAGATCGAGCAGCTCGCCGTCGAGCGCCCCGAGGCCCTCGCCAAGGTTCCCGTCGACCCGGCCGTCGGCATCGACGCCGCCAAGGCCGCCGAGATCGTCGAGGCCGCCGGCTTCGCCCCCGAGCTGCGCGAGAAGGTCGCGGCTGTCCTGGTCAAGCTGTGGGACGTCTTCAAGGGCGAGGACGCCACGCTCGTCGAGGTCAACCCGCTGGTCAAGACCGGTGCCGGGGACATCATCGCCCTGGACGGCAAGGTCTCCATCGACGAGAACGCCGGCTTCCGCCACCCCGAGCACGAGGAGCTCGTGGACAAGGAGTCCGAGGACCCGCTCGAGGCCAAGGCCAAGGCCCTGGACCTGAACTACGTCAAGCTCGACGGCGAAGTCGGCATCATCGGCAACGGCGCCGGCCTCGTGATGTCCACCCTCGACGTCGTGGCCTACGCCGGCGAGCGGCACGGCAATGTCAAGCCCGCGAACTTCCTCGACATCGGGGGCGGCGCGTCCGCCGAGGTCATGGCCAACGGCCTCGGGATCATCCTCGGCGACGAGCAGGTCAAGAGCGTCTTCGTGAACGTCTTCGGCGGCATCACCGCGTGCGACGCCGTCGCGAACGGCATCGTGGGCGCGCTCGACAAGCTCGGCGACTCGGCGAACAAGCCGCTCGTCGTGCGCCTCGACGGCAACAACGTCGACGAGGGCCGCCGCATCCTCCACGAGGCGAACCACCCGCTGGTGACCCTCGCCGAGAACATGGACCAGGGCGCCGACAAGGCCGCCGAGCTCGCCAACTCGGGCGCTGCGAAGTAAGGGACGAGAGAAAAATGTCGATCTTCCTCAACAAGGACAACAAGGTCATCGTCCAGGGCATCACCGGCGGCGAGGGCTCCAAGCACACCGCCCGCATGCTCGCGGCCGGCACCAACATCGTGGGCGGCGTGAACGCCCGCAAGGCCGGCACCACGGTCTCCCACAACGACCAGCACGGCAACCCGGTCGAGCTTCCGGTCTTCGGCTCCGTCAAGGAGGCCATGGCGGAGACGGGCGCGGACACCTCGATCGTGTTCGTGCCGCCGGCCTTCACCAAGGACGCCGTGGTCGAGGCCATCGAGGCCGAGATCGGCCTCGTCGTGGTCATCACCGAGGGCGTGCCCGTCCAGGACTCCGCCGAGTTCTGGGCGCTCGCGCAGTCCAAGAAGGACGCCGAGGGCAACCAGACCACGCGCATCATCGGCCCGAACTGCCCCGGCATCATCACCCCGGGCGAGGCCCTCGTGGGCATCACCCCGGCCAACATCACCGGCAAGGGCGGCGTGGGCCTGGTCTCCAAGTCCGGCACGCTGACCTACCAGATGATGTACGAGCTGCGTGACCTCGGCTTCTCGACCGCCATCGGCATCGGCGGCGACCCGGTCATCGGCACCACGCACATCGACGCCCTCGCCGCGTTCGAGGCCGACCCGGACACGAAGGCGATCGTCATGATCGGCGAGATCGGCGGCGACGCCGAGGAGCGCGCGGCCGAGTTCATCAAGAACAACGTCACCAAGCCGGTCGTCGGCTACGTCGCGGGCTTCACCGCACCCGAGGGCAAGACCATGGGCCACGCCGGCGCCATCGTCTCCGGCTCCTCCGGCACCGCCCAGGCGAAGAAGGAAGCTCTCGAGGCCGCCGGCGTCAAGGTCGGCAAGACGCCGTCCGAGACCGCCCACCTCCTCCGCTCCGTCTACCCGGTGCACCTCCCGGACAGCAACCTCTGAGGTTCTGACCCGGCCCA
>NZ_BAAAQW010000010.1:113143-120317 GCF_039531875.1 Sinomonas flava
CCGTCGTGCTTCCCCCAGACCCGTCTGGGGGTCACGTCCTGAGGGTCACATCACGTGACCTCCAGGAGGTGACCTTCAGATGGGCTCTGCAGTTCAGGCGGGGCTGCGGCTCAGGCGTGGGCGCGGGTGCGGGCCGCGATCTTTTCCGCGACGAGACGGGCGTCCTTGCCGACGCCGCCCACGAGGTGTGAGTACAGCCCGCGCTGGAAGAGGAGGCCCACGAAGAAGAGGCCCGGGATGCCCTCGGCCGCGCCGTCGGTCTGCAGCGGATAGCCGTCCGGCCCTACGGCCAGGGAGCGGACAAAGGAGTACCCGTGGGTGTACCCGGTGCACCACAGGACGTTGGCCACGTCGAGCACCGTCCCGTCATCGAGCTGGGGCCTGCCGTCGGCCACGCCCACCGTGCGGGCCTGCACCCGGTGGACCCCGGCGGCGTCGAGGTCGGAGCGCTTCGTGCGCACGAGCGGAGCGCTGCCTGCACGGATCGCGGGACGCGCCTTGCGCCCTACCGGAGTCCGGAGTGTCAGGATGTAGTTCGCGAGGAACCAGAAGAGCGGCCCGCGGACGCGCTCGCCCCCCGGGATCTCCCCGGGATGGCGGCCGGAGAGCCACGTCTCGTGGCCGGCCCGGACGGACTCCAGGGCGAGGTCCGCGCCGGAGGTGCCGGCACCGACCACCAGCACGGGCCCGGGCAGCAGCTGGCCGGCATTCCGGTAGCCGCTCGAGTGCATCTGGCGGATCCCGGGATCGAGGGTCGCCGCGACGGCGGGAACCTTCGGCACGGCGTCGGCGCCGGTCGTGATCACCACGTTGTCCGCCCGCAGCTCGCCGTCGCTTGTCGCCACGCGGAACCCGCCGCCGTCGACGGCCTCCACCGAGGTAACGCGGACGCCGGTGCGGATGCGGGCGCCGAGCGACGCGGCGTACGACTCGAGGTAGTCGCCGAGCTCGCGGCCGGTGGGGAAGGCTGACTTCGGCCCGGGATACGGCATTCCCGGGAGGCCGTTGACGCGGGCCGGTGTGAAGAGCCGCAGGGAGTCGTAGCGCTCGCGCCACTGGTCGCCGATGCGGTCGCGGGCCTCGAGGACCACGCAGTCGAGGCCGGCGTCGGCGAGCCAGTGTGCCGTGGCGAGTCCGGCTTGGCCGCCGCCCACGATCACCGTGCCGATGCGGTGCTCCGCGGCGCTGCCGGCCGGAGCGGGAGAGGGAATGCGGGGCTGGGTGCTGGTCATACCTCGACGGTACGGCCGCGGATGGGGGCGCCGCGTCGGGCGGATCGTGTATCTGTGAGGCCGGCGGTATGGGCATTTGTGTGCAGGGACGGGACCCCGCAAGGGGCGGGACGGGACCCCGCAAGGGGTCGGACGGGACCCCGCAAGGGGTCGGACGGGACCCCGCAAGGGGCGGGACGGGACCCCGCAACGAGGGAGGGTGTGGGGCGGGGCAGGGCGCTGAGCGGGCGGGGGGCGGGGCTTAGACGAGGGAGTGGTCGTACGCGTAAGCCGTCGCCGCGGAGCGGGAGGCGATGCCGAGCTTGGCGTAGATGTTCGCGAGGTGCCGGGCGACCGTCTTCTCGCTGAGGACGAGTTCCTTCGCGATGGCACGGTTCGTGAGCCCCGCGGCCACGAGCCGCACCACCTCGACCTCCCGCTCCGTCAGGGGCATGGGCGACGGCGCGCGGCGCCACCCGCGGTCGGCGTCCGGCAGCGCCGCGAGGTCCGGCTGCGCGCCGAGCCGTTGGAAGGCCTCCCGTGCGGCGTCCACCTCGAGGGCTGCCGCCTCATCGTCCCCGAGTGCGGCGTAGCAGCGGCCGAGCGTCACCCGCACGCGAGCTTCGGGGTAGGGCATGCCGAGGTCGTGCCATGCGAGCGACGCGTCCCGCAGGCTCCGCACGGCCTGGGCCGCCTCACCCGCGGCACAGCACACCGTGCCCTCCGCGGTGAGCACACGGGCGCGGGACAGGGCGGCGGCCGGCCCACCCGAGGGCCCAGCCCTCTCGGCAATGGCGGCGATCTCGGCCGCGCCGGCCCGAGCGGCATCGATGTCTCCGACGGCGGCCATGACCTCCACGTATGCCGGGAGGAACTCGGCGCGCTCGGACCGCCGCGTGAGCTCGAGGCTCAGCCGGCGGGCCGAGACGGCTGCCGCGTCCGCCCGCCCTTGGGCCAGACGCAGGAGCATCAGCCCCGGCTCGGGCCGGCGCCCTGCGGAGTTCGCGAGGCGGTAGGCGTCCTCGGCGTCAGCGAAGCGCCCGGTGAGCCGGTGGATTTCTCCGAGCTGGTAGCCCGCCAGGCCCGTGTCGGCGGGAAGGAGCCGCTGCACCGCCCGGGCCGCCTCTTCGAGCGCGCCGGACCAGTCGCCGTCGAGCATCTTCACCTGGGAGCGGTGCACGAGGCACTGCCCGCGGAAGGGCACGAGGTCGGGGTGCTGGGCGCACCAGTCGGTGGCGGTGGCCGTCCACTCGCGGGCGCGGGCGAGGTCCTCGGACCGCAGCGAGGCCGAGATCACCGAGCAGTAGGCCACTCCGTTCACGATCGGCGTGTTCACCTCGCCCGAGGTCACGGTCGCCATCGCCTCGTCGAGCTCGGCGAGGCCTTCGCCGGTGCTGCCGAGCCGCAGGAGGGCCCAGCCGGCGCTCAGGCGCGAGAAGACCTCGGTGTCTGTGTCCCCGGCGGGGCGTGCGAGCGCGATGGCCTCGCGCGACAGCTCGAGCGCCCGGCGCGTGTCGGCAGGGTCCGACGAGGCGAGGGACCGGTGACCCAGGCCCGAGAGCAGCAGGGCACGCTCGGCGCCGAGCCGGGAATCGTCGACGATCCCTGCGAGCCGCCGGCCCCACGCTTCGGCGTGGGCCCGGTCTCCGCGGGTGTCGTGCGCGAAGGAGAGCCAGAAGGCGGCGCGTGCGGCAGCGGCGGCGTCGTCCGTCCCGAGGAAGTCGCGGAAGGCGCGGCCGAAGAGGTCGATGCTGCGGTCCTCGCGTCCCAGGAGGTAGGCGCTGAACGCGGTCAGCATGAGGTCGCTGCCGGGCAGCGGTGTGTCCGAGTCGGCGCGCTCGAAGGCCTCGAGGGCTCGGGTCCAAGACCCTGCCTCGTACAGCCGCCGGCCGTCGGCTGCGAGGGGAACGGAGCTGGGGACCGCCACGCTTCGAGGATAGATCGGAGTAGGTTGGAGCTGAACTGCCGAGCCGGACCACCGGGCTGATCCGCCGGGCCGGCCCGGCGGGTTGGACCGCCGGACCGCCGGGCTTCGCCCCGGTGCCCCACATGACCAAGGAGCATCCATGCGCGCCACCATGATCCACGGAACCCGCGACATCCGGGTCGAGGACCGCCCCGACCCGGAGGTGCTGCTGCCCGGCGACGCCGTGGTCCGGGTGACGGCCGCGTGCGTGTGCGGCTCCGACCTGTGGCCCTACCGCGGAGTGCGCGAGGTGACGGAGCCGAAGCCGATCGGGCACGAGTTCGTCGGCGTCGTCGAGGCAGTCGGCGACGAGGTGACTGCGGTGAAGCCCGGCGACTTCGTCATCGCGCCCTGGGCCATCTCCTGCGGGACGTGCCCGCCGTGCCGCAACGGCGTCCAGGTCGCGTGCGAGCACCGCGCCGCTTGGGGCGGCAGCGACGAGCAGGGCCTCCCGGTGGACGGCGGCCAGGGCGAGCGGGTCCGCGTTCCCATGGCGGACGGCACCCTCGTGGCCGTGCCGGGCGTGACCGACCCCGACGAGGCGCTCACCAAGAGCCTTCTCACCCTCTCCGACGTCATGGGAACGGGCCACCACGCGGCGGTCGCCGCCCATGTCGGGCCCGGCCGCAGCGTGGTGGTCGTGGGCGACGGCGCCGTCGGCCTCTCCGGGGTCCTCGCGGCCAGGCGGCTGGGCGCCGAGCGGATCATCGCGATGTCCCGGCACGAGGACCGCGCCGAGCTCGCACGCCAGTTCGGCGCCACGGATGTCGTCGCCGAACGGGGAGCTGAGGCCGCCGAGAAGGTCCGCGAGCTGCTCGGCGGGGTGCTGGCCGACTCCGTCCTCGAATGCGTGGGCACCAAGGAGTCCATGGACCAGGCACTCCGCTGCACCCGGCCGGGCGGAAGCCTCGGGTTCGTCGGCGTCCCCGCCGGCGGCGCGGAGCTGCCCATCGGCACCCTGTTCTCGAAGAACATCTCCGTGGCCGGTGGCGCCGCCTCCACCCGTCACTACCTGCCCGAGCTGCTCGAGGACGTGCTCTCCGGAGACATCAACCCGGGCCACGTGTTCGACTCGGTCATGCCGCTCGAGGAGGCCGCCGAGGCCTACAAGGCCATGGACGAGCGCCGTGCGGTCAAGGTCATGCTCGTCCCCGGGCTGCAGCGGTGACGCGCGACATCGGCTTCGAGGCGGCCCTCGAGGCGGCCCGGACGGGCCTCGCGGAAGGCGGCATTCCCATCGGCGCTGCCCTCGTCCGCGGGGGCGAGGTCCTCGCCGTCGGGCGCAACGAGCGGGTCCAGAACGGCGACCCGATCGCCCACGGGGAGATGTCCGCGCTCCGTGCCGCTGGCCGGCAGGCCACCTACCGCGACACCGTCCTCTACACGACCCTCGCGCCGTGCGCCATGTGCGCCGGGACCATCGTCCAGTTCAAGATCCCGCGCGTCGTGGTCGGGGAGCAGCGCACCTTCCCCGGCGAGCTGGAACTCCTGCGCTCGCGAGGGGTCGAGGTCGAGGTCCTCGACGATCCGCGGTGCGTGGCGATGATGGAGGCGTTCCAGCGGGATCAGCCCGCGCTCTGGGCCGAGGACATCGCCGAGTAGCCCGGTCCGAGGACGCCTGAGCCGGTGGCGCCGGGGCCCGAGGCTGCCGCAGCAGTGTCCTAGCTGGCCGCAGCCGCGACCGGGCTGCCGCCGAGGCGCCGCGTGATGTCCCGGGCAGCCTGGGCGCATGCCTCGCCGAGCACCTGCAGGTGCTCGGGGGAGATGCGGAAGCGGGGGGCCGAGATGAGCACGGCGGCCACGACGTCTCCGCGGTGGTCGAAGACCGGTGCGGAGACGCCGACCTCCTCGACGGAGGTCTCGCCGTAGTTGAGGGCGTACCCCCGCTGGGACACCTCGGCGAGGCGGCGCGCGAAGGCCTCCAGGCCGGCGTCGTCCGTCTCCGCCAGCGCGACAGTGCCCGCGCGGAGGAGCGCGCGGGCCCGTTCGGGCTGCTCGGCCGCGAGGAAAACCTGCACCGAGGCGGACACGGCGGTGCTGTAGCGGGTCCCGAGCGTCGTGGTGTGCTTGACCTGGTGCGGGCTCGGGATCTGCTCCACGGAGACGGCCTCCTGGCCGTTCCACTTCAGCAGCGCGCTCGTCTCCCCGGTCCGCTCCGTGAGTTCGCGCAGCACTGGATACGCCACGCGGCGCTCGTCGAGGTCGGCCAGGAGGGGGCCGGCGACGGCGATGAGCCCGAGGCCGAGCCGGTACCGGCGCGTCGGCTCGTCGCGCTCCACGAGCCCCTCCGACTCGAGGGTTGCCAGGATGCGGGAGACAGAGCTCTTGTGCAGCCCGACGCGGGCCGCGATGTCCGTCACCCCGATGAGGGGCTCGTCGACGCTGAAGCAGCGCAGCACCGCGATGGCATTCGAGATGGGGGACGACCCGCGCGCCTCAGCGGCCTCGCCGTTCACGCTTTCGATCATGGGACAACACCTTAGGGAATGAGGGATGCCTGGGGCCACACGGCGGGTGCGCGCACGACGGCGGGTGGGAGACCGCCGTCGTGCGCGCACCCGTTCTCAGGCACGTCAGTGGGCGAGGGGCCTGTTGGATGTCTCCTTCGCGCACAGGACGGCGACGAGGGAGACGGCAGCTGCGGCCACGAGATACCACGCCGGGGCGAGCTTGGTGTGCATCATCCCGATGAGCAGGGTCGCCATGAACGGGGCGGTGCCGCCGAAGACCGCGTTGGACAGGTTGAAGCTCACCGCGAATCCGGAGTAGCGGATGCGGGTCGGGAACAGCTCGGCGAGGAAGCTCGGGAGCGTGCCGTCGTTGAGGGTGAGCATCGCGCCGAGGGCGATCTGGACGAGGAGCACCATCGCGAAGCTTCCCGTGTCCAGGAGCATGAAGGCCGGGACGGTGAAGAGGATGAACGCCACCGAGGCGGTCAGGAGCACGCGCTTGCGGCCGAACCGGTCTGAGGCGAGACCCGTGAGGAAGATGAAGCCGATGTAGGTCGTCAGCGCGATCGTCGTGGCGAAGAAGGACTCCGTGGAGCCGAAGCCCAGCTCCTCGGAGAGGTAGGTGGGCATGTACGAGAGGATCACGTAGAAGCCCACGGCGTTCAGGAGCACCGCGCCGACGGCGAGGAGCAGAGCGCGCCAGTGCTTGGAGAACATGTCCTTGACCGGTGCGTGGGTGGTCTCGGCCTGGTCCTCGATGGCCCGGAACGCCGGCGTGTCCTCGAGCTTGGTGCGGATGTAGCGCCCGATCAGTCCCATCGGTGCGGCCAGGAGGAACGGCAGGCGCCAGCCCCACTCCGTCATCTGCTCCGGGGTCAGGACGATGGACAGGAGCGCCGCCAGGAGGGAGCCGAGCAGGAGGCCGGCGGCTGTGGAGGCGGGAACCACGGCCGCGTAGAGGCCGCGCCGGTTCGCGGGGGCGTACTCGACGAGGAACGCGGAGGCGCCGGCGTACTCGCCGGCGGCGGAGAAGCCCTGCACGACGCGGACGGCCAGGAGCAGGATCGGCGCCCCCACGCCGATCACCGCGTAGGACGGGATGAGCGCGATGCAGAACGTCGCGCCGCTCATGATCAGGATCGACAGGGACAGGGCGGTGCGGCGTCCGAGCCGGTCGCCGATGTGGCCCCAGACGAATCCGCCGAGCGGGCGGATGAAGAAGGAGATCGCGAAGACCGCGAACGTTGCGAGGAGGGCTGTCTGACGGTCCGTCTCCGGGAAGAAGGCCTGGGAGATCGTCGCCGCGAGGTACCCGTACACCGCGTAGTCGAACCACTCGACGAAGTTGCCGAAGAAGCTGCCCCACAGGACGCGGCGGCGTGCGTCTTTGCTGATGCCGTCGGCCTGCTGGATGTCGGAGGGGGCTGTGGAGTTCTCAGTGCTCAAAGGAAACCACCAGTATCTTGGGGTTGCGTTTAGCGCAACTCGATTGCACCAATGTAGGTTTCTTTGAGCGTGTGGTCAAGGTCACCTGATCATGTGACGCG
>NZ_BAAAQW010000010.1:120389-166093 GCF_039531875.1 Sinomonas flava
TCTCGGGGCCGAAGGGGAACTTGGTGATGTTCTCGACCGAGTCCTCACCGATCACGAGGATGTCGTGCTCGCGGTAGCCGCCCGCGCCGGGGAGGCCGTCGGCGACCGTGATCATCGGCTCCATGGAGACGACCATGCCCGGCTCGAGCACCGTCTCGATGTCCTCGCGGAGCTCGAGGCCGGCCTCGCGGCCGTAGTAGTGCGAGAGGACGCCGAACGAGTGGCCGTAGCCGAACGTCCGGTTGGGGAGGAGGCCGTAGCCGATGTAGATCTCGTTGAGCTCGGCGGCGATGTCCTTGCAGACGGCGCCCGGCTTGATGAGCTCGAGGCCGCGGCGGTGCACCTCGACGTTGATGTTCCACAGGCGCAGGCTCTCCTCGTCCGGCTGGCCCAGGAAGAGGGTGCGCTCGAGGGCCGTGTAGTAGCCGGAGGTCATCGGGAAGCAGTTCAGCGAGAGGATGTCGCCCTTCTCGAGCTTGCGGGTCGTGGCCCAGTTATGGGCGCCGTCGGTGTTGATGCCCGACTGGAACCAGACCCAGGTGTCGCGGACCTCGCGGTGCGGGAACGTCTTGGCGATCTCGTGCACCATGGCCTCGGTGCCGGCGAGGGCGACCTCGTACTCGGTGATGCCCTCGCGGATCGCGTTGCGGATGGCCTCGCCGCCCAGGTCGCCGATGCGGGCGCCGTGCTTGATGACCTCGATCTCCTCGGCGGACTTGATCATGCGCTGGCGCATGGCGTCCTGGGAGATGTCCAGGAGCGCGGCGCCGGGGAACGCGGCGGCGATCTTCTCGCGGGTCAGGGTGGGGAGGGCGTCGTCCTCGACGCCCAGGCGGTTGGCCCGGACGCCGCGCTGGCGCAGGGCCTCCTGGAGGCCGAAGTAGAAGTTGTCGCGGCGCCAGTCGGTGTAGACGATGTTCTCGCCGTAGGAGGTGCGCCACGGCATGCCGGCGTCGATGTTCGCGGTGACGGTCACCGAGTCGTCGGCGGTGACGACCAGGGCGTAGTTGCGGCCGAACGTCGTGTAGAGGAAGTCGGAGTAGTACTTGATGCCGTGGTAGCTCGTCAGGATGACGGCGTCGAGCTCCTTGGCGGCCATGATCTGGCGGAGGCCGCCCAGGCGGCGCTCGAACTCTGCGTCGGAGAACGTGAGCTTGCCCTTGGTGCCGTTGTGGAGCACCTTGAGGCGCTCGAGCTCGGCGACGTTGGTGACGGACGTGGAAGCCGTGTCGACGGACATGGTGTCTCCTTTTCAGGGATCGTTGTGTGGTGTGAAAGAAAGTCATTGGTTGCGTTGGCTGCAACCTCGTTGCATCAGACTAGCTGTGGTACGCGTCACGGTCAAGCCACGCGCACTTCAGTTGCGATGAGCGCAACTTGGCGGTGGTCAGGGCCGGCTGACCTCGGCGGCGATGGACTCCGCGAGGGCCTTGGAGGTGCGCTCGAGCAGGAGTTGCCCTGCCGCCTCCGAGGCGGACTTGGCCGAGGACAGGCAGCCCGAGGCCGGGGTGAGCTCCGGGCGCACGGGGAGCACGTCGTAGCGGGGCAGCTGGGCCGCCGGGAGGTCCATGACACGGTCCAGCTGGACGAGGTGCGGGTAGAGGTGGAGCATGAGCGAGGTCTCGAGGACGCCGCCGTGCTCGACGTCCCAGCCCGGGAACGAGCCGCGGTAGATCTCCTCGATCGTCTCCTCGTCGACGAAGTCCCAGTAGGAGAGCAGGACGGCGGAGAGGTCCTGGCCGCGCAGGCCGAGCTCCGCTGTGGCCTGCTCGACGCCCTCGTAGATGAACTGGTAGTTCTCGAAGTGGCCGTTGAGGAAGATGATCCGCCGCGCCCCGTGCCGGGCGAACTCGAGCGTGAGTGTCCTGGCGATGGAGATGAGCGTCGTGCCGTCGAGGCTCGTCGTGCCGCCCAAGTGGTTGCCACCGCCGGAACGCTGTTGCGACTTGTAGCCGTACACGATCGGGGCGGCGACGAGGCCTCCCAGCGAGGCCGCGAGGCGCTCGCCCATGGCCTTCGACAGCAGGACGTCGGTGTTGAGCGGCAGGTGCGGCCCATGCTGCTCGATGGATCCGACGGGGACGATGACAGGGGCGCCGGAGGCGATTGCCTCCCGGTAGCTGAAGGCGTCGAGCTCCTCCATGAAGACGCTGGTGGCCATGGTTCCTCCTGGATGCAGGGTGTGAAGGCGTGCTGAAGGGCGCCGGCGGCGAGGGTCGTGCCCCGCCGCCGGCGGAAGGTGGTGTCGCGGGACGCTAGGGGATCGTCGGTGCGGTGGCCGGCGCGGTGGCCGGCACCTCCGGCGAGGTCGCGGGCGACGCCGGGGACTCGCCGTCGTGCGCCGCGTTCCCGTGGGCCTCGAGGTAGTCCTCGTCCCGGATGTCGGTGCGGATGCCCAGCGGGACGCCGTGGTGGATCCGGTCGCGGAAGCGCGGGTAGCCGAGTGCGAAGTACGTTCCGCCGGCGACCACGGTTCCGGCCAGCCAGGAGAGGTCCACGCCGCCCATCGCGGTGGCGATCGGGCCCTGGAAGATCGGGATCGCGCCGTACATGAAGAGCCAGGTCGCGAAGAGACCCAGAGCGAAGGCGATGAGCGCGGACGGGTTCACCGCTTTGAGGTGGGTGTCGCGGGGGCTCATGAAGAGGTAGTCGAACTTCTTGTGGCGGCGCTCGAAGATGAAGTAGTGGACCGCCATGATCCCGCCCCAGGTCGCGACCCATGCCGCGATCGCGATGACCCAGGTGTCCAGGAGGGTCGCGAAATCCTCGGCGAAGAGGAAGAGGATGACCGCACACATCGAGAAGCAGCCGACGATGATCGAGATCTTCTTGCGGGAGATCCTGATGTCGAGTGCCTGGGTCGCGACGCCGAACGTGTAGAGGTTGATGATGTTCGTGGCGATCGGGCCGTGGATCACGAGCAGGATCACCGGGATCGCCATGGCGCCGAAGCTCTTCACGATGAGCTCGCCCGGGTCCGCGGTGCCGTTCATGGTCGCGAGGCTCGCGCCGAGGAGGCCCAGCCAGATGACCGGCAGGAACTGGCCCAGGACCGAGGTGAGGTAGAGCTTGCGGGCGGGGATCTTCTTGGACACGAACCGCGAGTAGTCGGGGGCGTAGGTGAACCAGCCGATGCCCCAGCCGATGCCGATGGCGGTCATGATCCCGGACATCGCGGCGATGCGCTCGCCGCCGGTGAGGACGGCGCCAGCCGGGCCCGCGTAGGACCAGTCGATGGGGAGCTGAGTCCACGCGATGATCGACATCCCGACCAGGACCAGGAGCGTGGGCGGCATGGTGATGCGCTCGAACTTGGCGATTGCGCTGTAGCCGCGGTAGCAGATGCCCACCTGGACACTCATGATGATGGCCGCGACGGCGATCTTCCAGACGAGGTTCTCCTCGGCCGGGTCGACCCAGCCGATCATGCCGAACAGGGCCATGACGAGGTCCAGGATGACCCAGGTGTTCACGGCGGACCAGCCCACGGCGACGATCGCCTGGATGGCCGCGGGGATGTAGGCTCCGCGGCGGCCGAAGGCGCCGCGGGCCAGCAGCATGCCGGTCGCGCCGGTCTTCTGGCCGAGGAGGACGAAGAATCCGAACCCGACCATGCCGATGATGTTGCCGAGGACGAGCACGGTCATGGTGTCCGCGAGGCCGAGGCCCATGTTGATGCCCAGGGCGCCGAGGATCCAGTTGATGGGGGCAACGTTGGCCCCAGCCCAGATCCAGAACTGCCCGGAGACCTTGGTGGTGCGAGCAGACTCGGGGACGGGCTGCAGCACGTCTTCGACGACGTGCGTGGCATCCTCAGTCTTGCTCTGAGTGCGAAGGCTCATGTGAGACTACTTTCTCGAAGGTATCGCTTGGGGGAGCGAGTAGCCGGCTGCCTTCAAGCGTAGATGTGCGCCACGTCACCACCTAGACTCGTTCTGTCGCCTGCAGTGCCTGTTGCGGGGGACACTCTGTCTCCTTCCGATGGGATTTGCCGTGGCCCTGCCTCTCACCGAAGTCCTCGCCAGCAGCGTGCTCGCCGTCGGTGCGCCGGTTGTGGTGGGCGGCGGTGCCGCGGTGGAGCAGGCGCGCGTCCGATGGGTGCACTCCTCGGAAGTCCTCGAGATCGCTCCGCTCCTCTCGGGCGGCGAGCTCCTGCTCACCGGCGGGTCCGCCCTCCTCGCGCTCAAGCCGGCCGCGCAGTCCGAGTACATCTGGAGCCTGTCGAACCGGAGGGTCGCGGCGCTCGCCGTGCAGACGGCGGGAACCGGCAGGCGCCTGCCGTCCGAGCTCGTCGCTGCCGCGGACGAGGCGGCCTTGCCGCTCATCGAGCTCAGGCAGGTCGTGCCCTTCGTCGAGGTGGCCGAGTCCGTCAACCGGCGGATCGTCTCGGGCCAGGTCACGGCCCTCCAGCTCGCGGACAGCCTCTCGCAGGCCCTCACCGAGCGCATTGCCAACTCCGGGGCGCTGCTCGGTCCGCTCGTGGCGCTCATCGCCGAGACGATGGGGGTGTACGTGCGGGTGGTCGACACGCGGGGTGCCGTGCTCGCATCGGCCGGCCAGGAGCCGGGCGAAGGCGCGCACGGTCCCGACACCGAGCTCGCCGTCGGCGGGATCGGTGCAGCCCGGCTCGAGCTCATCGGGGGCCGCGACGCCGACGACGAGCTTCTCGAGACCGTCCTCGCGCGGGTCCGCAGCATCGTGGCGCTCGCCCTGGCCCAGCAGCACCGCCCGAGCCTCGCGCGTCTCGCCGAGGACGAGCTCCTGCGGCTCATCGACGCCGGCGGCGGTGGCGACCGGCTGCTCGAACTCAGCCAGGCCGCCGGCATCCCTCCCGAGCAGCCGCTCGTCATGGCCGTGGTCCGCAGGCCCGTCGACCGGTCCGCCGACATCGAGCAGCGGGCCCGCACCGCCCTTCCGTCGGCGCTGCTGGCGGTCGACGGCGACTGGGTCGACATCCTCATGACCCTGCCCCCGGGCGCCGGGTCCCAGGACCGGGAGCGGGTACTCGCCGTCCTGCGCGAGGCTGTCACGCCCCGGGGGCTCACAGGAGCCCTAGGCCCCACCGCCCCGACCATCCGCCAGGCCGCCTACTCCCTCGCGGAGGCCAGGGCGACGTGGCGGATCGGCCGGTCGTCGAAGTGGACCGACGCCATCCACGACGCGTCCGACTTCCTGGTGGAGCGGATGGCCGAGCGCTCGCTGTCCCGCGGGGCCGTCGACGCCATCGTGGAAGAGTCCATCGGCGAGCTCATCCGCCTCGATCAGCGCAACGGCGGCGAGCTCGTGCGGACGCTCGACGTGTGGATCACCACCGGGTGCAACGCCACTGAGGCGGCCGAGCTCCTCTTCCTCGAGCGCCAGTCGCTCCACAAGCGGCTCCGGCGGATCTTCTCGGCGCTGGGCGGGGATCCGCGGGGGCGGGGGAAGCTCGGGGCGCTCGCGTTCGCCGTCAAGCTGGTGCGCGGCAACGCCCAGCTCCGGGACGACGCCCGTCCCTGATCCCCCGCCGAGGTCACCCCGTGTGGCGCCGAGGTCACCCCGTGTGGCGCCGAGGTCACCCGGTGTGGCGCCGAGGTCACCCCGTGGGGTGCTTCAAGGGGTGACGTCGCCGTCAGAGGGGGTGACTTCGCGGTCAGAGGGGGTGACTTCGGCGGGGGTGTGCGCGGCCGAGGCGCGCGACGTCGTCGACCATCAGGACACCGATCCGCGGATCGAGCTCGAGCACCTCCCGCTCACCCTCGCGCCGGTCGTCGTGGCGCACGACGGCGCGGCGCTGCAGCTCCCGCTCGACGACGCCCGCGCGCTGGCGGCGGCTGAGCGGGAGGGCGTGAACCTGAAGGCGACGGCGCGCGAAGCCCAGGCATGCGGCGAGCAGCCGGTCGCGTCGGGGATGGGGCGCGCCGTCTGACCCGACGGAGCGCGAGGACACTACGGTCCGGCCGTTCAGGAGCGATCCTGGGCGGCCGGACCTCCCATGAGTTCAGTGATCTCCTCGCCCGCGGCGATCACGGCCTTGACGAGCGCGGGGTCGGTGTCGGGGTCGAAGCGGAACGCAGGGCCGGAGATGCTCACGGCCCCGATGACCTCCCCGGTGTGCCCGAAGACTGGTGCCGCGATCGCGTTGAGGCCCTCCTCGAGCTCCCCCCGGGTCGCGGCGTAGCCCAGGCGCATGATCTCGGGCAGCTGCTCGTCCAGCTGCTGGCGCGTGAGGGTGCGCGGCGTGAGCGTCTCGGGAGGGGCATCCCGCAGCACGTCGTCGCGCAGGCCCGGGTGCATGTAGGCGAGGAAGACCTTGCCGCTCGAGGTGGCGTGCAGGGGCGTGAGGTTGCCGATCCAGTCGAAGCTCGCGAGGTTGGTGGGGCCCATGGCCTGGTCCACGTTGACCGCGTACCCGCCGCGGAGCACGGCGAGGTTGACCGTCTCGCCGTACTGCTGTGCGAGGTCCTCGAGGACGGGCCTGGCCGCATGGACCAGGCTGAGGCGGCGCGGGATCGAGCTCGCGATCCGCAGGAGGCCCACGCCCAATTGGTACTTGCCGCGCCGGGAGCTCTGCTGCACGAACCCGTGGGCCTCGAGCGCGCCGAGGATGCGCGACGCCGTCGACTTGTGCACGCCGATGCGGTCCGCGACGTCGCCGACGGCGGCGCTGCCCTCCCTGGCGAGGATCTCGAGGGCCTGGACGACGCGCTCCACGGCTTGGACGCCATTGGCTGAGCGGCCCACGTCCGGATCATCGTCGCCGGATGTTCTGCTCATGGCCTGATTCTGCCAGACCTGTCGAGCCGGCCCCCGGAGCGCCGAGGTCACCCCGTGTGGCGTCGAGGTCACCCCGTGTGGTGCCGAGGTCACCCCGTGTGGCGTCGAGGTCACCCCGAGCGGTGCCAGCTGAGGTTTCGAGATGACGGGCGGTTGAGGCACAACAACGGCCGGCACCTTCCGCAGGGAAGGTGCCGGCCGTTGTCCGTCGGTCCAGGTCGTTCTGGATGCCAGCACGGGGTGACCTCGGCCTTACACGGGGTGACCTCGGCCTTACACGGGGTGACCTCGGCCTTACACGGGGTGACCTCGGGCTCACGCGGGGTGACCTCGGGCCCACTAGGGGTGACCTCGGCGGGCCCAGACGGGCGCAGAGGGACCTCGGCGGACCTCGGCGGCGGCGGGGCGGGGTGGGGTCAGTGGCCCCGGTCGATCCACTCCTGCAGGTGCGGGGCCTCGTCGCCGATGGTCGTCGAGTCGCCGTGGCCGGTGTTCACCACCGTCTCGGGCGGCAGCGTGAGCAGCCGGCCCTCGATGGACTCGATGATCGTCCCGAAGTCCGAGTAGGACCGCCCGGTCGCGCCCGGGCCGCCGGCGAACAGCGTGTCGCCGGTGAAGACCGTCCCGAGCGCCTCGGCGTAGAACGACACCGAGCCGGGGGAGTGGCCCGGCGTGTGCAGGGCGCGCAGCTCGGCCCCGCCGACGCTGAACACCTCCCCATCGGCAATCTCGGCGTCCGGCGCGGTTCCCGGGTACACGTCCTCCCACAGCATGAGGTCGCCGGGGTGAAGGAGTACGGGCGCCCCGACCTTGTCGGCGAACTCCCGCGCGTGGCGGATGTGGTCGTCGTGCCCGTGCGTGAGCAGCACCGCGGTCACGGTGCGGCCCGCGACGGCGTCGGCGACAGCCCCGGCGTCGTGCGCGGGGTCGATGACGATGGCATCCGCGTCGTCGCCCACGATCCAGACGTTGTTGTCCACATTCCACGTGCCCCCGTCGAGGGAGAACGTGCCGGACGTGACCAGGCGCTCGATCCGAGCCGTCACAGCTCGACCACCGAGCGCAGGACCTCCCCGCGGTGCATCTTCTCGAATGCGGCCTCGACGTCGTCAAGCCCGATCCGCTCGGTCACGAACGCGTCCAGCGGCAGGCGGCCGAGCTTGAACTGCTCGACGAGCATCGGGAAGTCGCGGCTCGGGAGGCAGTCGCCGTACCAGGAGGACTTGAGCGAGCCGCCGCGGCCGAACACGTCCAGGAGCGGCAGCTCGAGGGTCATCTCGGGCGTCGGCACGCCGACGAGGACCACGCGGCCGGCGAGGTCGCGGGCGTAGAACGCCTGCTTGTACGTCTCCGGGCGGCCGACGGCGTCGATTACCACGTCCGCGCCGAAGCCGTTGGTGAGGTCGCGGATCGCCTCGACCGGGTCGGTCTCCTTCGACACGACGCCGTGCGTCGCGCCGAGTCCCTTGGCAAGCTCGACCTTGGCGGGGTCGAGGTCGACGGCGATGATCGTCGTCGCGCCCGCGAGCTTGGCGCCCGCGATGGCGGCGATGCCCACGCCGCCGCAGCCGATGACGGCCACGGACTCGCCGCGCTTGACCTCGCCGGTGTTGATCGCGGCGCCGATGCCCGCCATGATGCCGCAGCCGAGGAGGCCGACGGCGGCGGGGTCGACGTCGTCGTCGATCTTCGTGCACTGCCCGGCGGCGACGAGCGTCTTCTCCGCGAAGGAGCCGATCCCGAGGGCAGCGGTGAGCGGCGTGCCGTCCTTCAGGGTCATCTTCTGCGTCGCGTTGTGGGTCGCGAAGCAGTACTGGGGCTGGCCCTTCTTGCACGCACGGCACTCGCCGCAGACGGCGCGCCAGTTCAGGATGACGCGGTCGCCCGGCTTGAGGTCGGTCACGTCCGGCCCGACCGCCGAGACGACCGCGGTGGACTCGTGGCCGAGGAGGTAGGGGTAGTCGTCCCCGATCCCGCCGAGCTTGTAGTGCAGGTCTGTGTGGCAGACGCCGCAGGTGAGGACGTCGACGAGGGCCTCGCCCGGCCCCGGGTCCGGGACGAGGATCGTCTCGACCGTGGCGGGCGCGTTCTTCTCGCGCACGACGACGGCCCTCACCTCGTGCAGCTGCGTTCCGTTGGCGGTGGTGGTCATGAAGGAACCTCCAGATGGGTCTGAGGGGACGGTGCCTAGACGACCATAGCCGGTCGGGCGCGGACGCATCGGCGCTCACGGCTCAGGTACACGTCTGATATACCTGACCAGCCTAGGGAGCCTTTGGCCTCTGGTCAACGCCCTGGCCACAGCCCGTGTTTCGTGCCGGTGACATTCTTCTCCGGCTTCCCGAAACGCTTGACAGCCATCTGTGAAGCACATCACTGTTGTGCATGCCGAAGCTTGTTGCATCTTTTGCAAGTGATGAAGGAGAAGGCATGCCCGCTGGAAAGAAACCCCCGGTTCAAGGAGCTGCGCACATCATGTCAGGCAAGCAGTACGACTACATCATCGTCGGCGGTGGCAGCGCCGGCTCGGTCCTGGCGGACAGGCTCAGTGCGGAGGGGGACCGCACCGTTCTCGTCCTGGAAGCGGGGCGCAGCGACTACCCCTGGGACCTGTTCATCCAGATGCCGGCGGCGCTGACGTTCCCCAGTGGGAACCCGCTGTACGACTGGCGCTACGAGTCGGACCCGGAGCCTTTCATGGGCGGCCGGCGCGTGGCGCACGCCCGCGGCAAGGTTTTGGGCGGGTCCAGCTCCATCAACGGGATGATCTTCCAGCGCGGGAACCCGCTGGACTACGAGCGGTGGGGCGCCGATGCGGGGATGGAGACCTGGGACTTCGCGCACTGCCTGCCCTACTTCAAGCGCATGGAGACCTGCCTCGCCGCGGCCCCGGAGGACCCGTACCGTGGCCACGAGGGCCCGCTGATCCTCGAGCGCGGCCCGGCGCAGAACCCGCTGTTCCAGGCGTTCTTCGACGCCGCCGTCGAGGCCGGCTACCCCCGCACCGAGGACGTGAACGGCTTCTGCCAGGAGGGCTTCGGCCCGTTCGACCGCAATGTGCACAAGGGCGAGCGCTACTCGGCCTCCCGCGGCTACCTCCGCCCCGCGCGCCGGCGGCCCAACGTCACGGTGCAGACCCTGTCCTTCGTCACGGGGATCGTCATGGACGGCGCGCGGGCCACCGGCGTCCGCTACCGCCGGGGCCGGCAGGAGCATGTGGTCTCGGGCGGGGAGGTCATCCTGTGCGGTGGCGCGTTCAACACCCCGCAGCTGCTCCAGCTCGCGGGCATCGGCGACCCGGAGCACCTGCGCTCGGTCGGGGTCGCGCCCCGCGTGGCGCTGCCCGGGGTGGGGGAGAACCTGCAGGACCACCTCGAGGTCTACATCCAGCACGCGTGCCTGCAGCCCGTCTCCCAGCAGCCGTCCCTGGACCTGTGGAGGATGCCGTTCATCGGCCTCCAATGGCTCCTGGGCCGCACCGGCCCGGCCTCGACCAACCACTTCGAGGGCGGCGGGTTCGTCCGCTCCAACGACGAGGTGGGCTACCCCAACCTCATGTACCACTTCCTGCCGGTGGCCGTGCGCTACGACGGGAAGAAGGCCGACGTCCAGCACGGCTACCAGGTCCACGTGGGCCCCATGTACTCCGACGCCCGCGGCCACCTGAGGATCCGCTCCGCCGATCCCGCCGAGCGCCCCTCCATCCTCTTCAACTACCTCTCCACGGAGCAGGACCGCCGCGAGTGGATTGAGGCCATCCGCGTCTCCCGCGAGATCCTCCGGCAGCCGGCCATGGCCCCGTTCAACGGCGGGGAGATCTCCCCCGGCGCCGCAGTCACCACCGACCAGGAGATCCTGGACTGGGTCGCCCGCGACGCCGAGACCGCCCTCCACCCCTCCTGCACCGCCAAGATGGGCCCCGACTCGGACCCCATGGCCGTCGTGGACCCCCTGACCATGAAGGTCCACGGCACCGAGGGCCTGCGCGTCGTGGACGCTTCCGCGATGCCCTACGTGACCAACGGGAACATCTTCGCCCCCGTCATGATGCTGGCCGAGAAGGCCGCAGACCACATCCTCGGACGCGCCCTCCCCGCCGAGGACCTCGCCTACCACCGCCACGAACTGGCCCAGACCGAGGAGGCAGCATGAGCGCCACCGTCCTGGATCCGACCGCGACCGGACGCCACGCCGCCGCCGGCCGGGACTCCCGAGAGCCCGCGCTGAAGGTCGAGGGGCTGTGGAAGATCTTCGGGGCGAAGGCGGACAGGATCATCGGCACGCCCGACGAGCATCTGGGCCGCAAGGAACTCCAGGCCAAGACCGGGTGCCTGGCGGCGGTGAAGGACGTCTCGTTCGAGGTCGCCCCTGGCGAGGTCTTCGTCGTCATGGGCCTCTCCGGCTCGGGGAAGTCCACGCTCGTGCGCCTCCTGACCCGGCTCATCGAGCCCACCGCGGGCACCGTCACGATCGACGGCGAGGACGTCACCCGGGCGGGCAGGGCCAGGCTGCGCCAGATGCGCCGGAACCACATGGCCATGGTCTTCCAGCAGTTCGGCCTGCTGCCGCACCGGAAGGTGATTGACAACGTGGCCTACGGCCTCGAAGTCCGCGGGGAGTCGAAGCCGAAGCGGCTCGCGAGGGCCCAGGAGATGGTGGACCTCGTGGGCCTTTCCGGCTACGAGGGCTCCTTCCCGGACCAGCTCTCGGGCGGGATGCAGCAGCGCGTCGGGCTCGCTCGGGCGCTGGCCGTCGACCCGCAGGTCCTCTTCTTCGACGAGCCGTTCTCGGCGCTGGACCCGCTGATCCGCCGCGACATGCAGAACGAGGTCTGCCGCCTGCACGAGGAGGTGGGCAAGACGATGGTCTTCATCACCCACGACCTCCAGGAGGCGCTCAAGCTCGGGGACCGGATCCTCATCATGCGCGACGGCGAGGTCGTCCAGATCGGCACGCCCGCCGAGGTCGTGGCGAACCCCGCCGACGACTACGTGCGCGACTTCGTCTCCGACGTGCCCCGCTCGCACGTGCTCACGCTGCGCTACGTGGTCCGGCCCCCGCGCGCGGGCGAGTCCCTCGAGGGCCCGGTCATGCAGGCCGACTGCGTGGTGCGGGACGCGGCAAGGCAGGTCCTTGCCTCGGCGCTGCCGGTGAGGGTGTTCGAGGGGGAGCGGTTCCTGGGCGTGGTCGACGACGAGGACGTCCTCCGCGTCGTCGTCGCCGAGGAGCCCGCTGCGCTGGGCGGCGCGGGGGCGGCCTCGCCCGGGGGTGCGGCATGAGCACCGTCACCACGGACCGCGCGGACGCCGCGGTGTCGGCGCCCGCCAATGCGCGGGAGCGCGCCGCCGAGCCCGCCACGCGGCCGCCGACACGCACCGGCGGGCTGCGCCGCCACTGGCGCGCGGCCGTGCTGGGCGCCGTGGTCCTCGTCTGGCTTCTGACGTGGGCGGCCCTGCGGGGCAGCCAGACCCTCGAGCTGGGAGGGGCCGAGCGGACTGATGTCCACACGTGGCTCAACGGCCTCCGGGACAGCTTCGACGCCGCGCGCGGCACCTCGGCCGTGTTCGAGTACCTCATCCAGCCGATCACCAACGGACTCAACGGTGCCGTCGCCTTCCTCCAGCACCTGCTCAGCCAGCCCTCAGCGGTGCGGCCCGTGCCCGAGATCGGATGGCTCGGCGTCGTCGCGCTGCTGGCCTGGGCGACGTTTGCGGCCGCCGGGGTCCGGTCGATGCTGCTCGTCGCGGCGTGCGTGCTGCTGTTCGGGTTCTTCGGCTACTGGCAGCAGAGCATCGACACGCTCATCGTGACGTTCGTTGCCGTCGCCATCTGCGCGGTCGTCGGGCTCCCGCTGGGCGTGCTCACGGCCCGCAACCGCAGGGCCGCCTCGGTCGTCACCCCGGTGCTGGACCTCATGCAGACACTGCCCTCGTTCGCGTATCTGGCCCCGCTCGCCCTCGTGTTCGGGATCGGCCCCGCCGCGGCCATCGTGACCACGATCATCTACTCGCTCCCGCCGCTCGTGCGCATCACCGAGCACGGCATCCGCGCCGTCTCCCCGGTCACGCTCGAGGCGGTGGAGTCCATGGGCGGGACCGCGTGGCAGACCCTGCTCAAGGTCCAGCTGCCCATGGCGCGGCGCACGATCGTCGTCGGGATCAACCAGTGCACGATGGCCGCGCTCTCGATGGCCACCATCGCGACGCTCATCAACGGCCCCGGACTCGGAGGACCCGTGCTCCAGGCCCTGCAGTCCCTGGACGTCGGTTCGGCGTTCGTCTCGGGGCTCGCGATCGTGCTGATGGCGATCATGCTGGACCGCACGACGACGGCCGCCTCCGAGCGCTCGGGGATCGAGGCCCGCGTCCAGCGCGGGACGGCCCCGACCGGGATGCGCGGCCGGCGCGGGAGGAAGATCGCCGTCGTCGTCGGGGCCGGGGTCGCCGCCGTCGCCGTCTACCTCTCCCGCACCTACCTCGCGTTCGCCCAGTTCCCCGCATCACCGGACCTCGGCGCCCCGCTCGCGAAGGCGGTCTCGGGCGCGACGGACTGGACGGTTGGGACGTTCTCGGGCTTCACGAACTGGCTCCGGGAGGCCGTCACCGCGGCCCTGGTCAACCCGCTCGAGTCGCTCCTGGCGCAGTCGCCGTGGTGGGCGATGGCGCTGGTGCTGCTCGCGCTCGCCTTCACCCTCGGCGGCTGGCGCCCGGCAGCCGTGACCGTGGCCTGCGAGGCCGTGATCCTGGGCACCGGGCTGTGGAACGAGAGCATGAAGACCCTCGCCACCACGCTCGTGGCCACCCTGCTCGTGGTCGTCGCCGCGGTCGCCGTGGGCGTCTGGATGGGCAGGAGCAGGCTCGTCGACTCGGCCATCCGCCCCGTTCTGGACGCATTCCAGACCATCCCCCCGTTCGTCTACCTCGTCCCCGCCCTGGCCCTGTTCGGCCCGACCCGCTTCACCGCCATCGTCGCCGCCCTGGCGTACGGCGTCCCGATCGCGACCAAGCTCGTCGCCGACGGAATCCGCGGGGTCTCACCGGTCACCGTGGAGGCTGCCGAGTCCATGGGAACGACCGGGTGGCAGATGGTCTCCCGCGTCCAGCTGCCCATGGCCCGCGCCGCAGTCGTCCTGGCCGCCAACCAGGGCCTGCTCTACGTCCTCGCGATGGTCGTCGTCGGCGGCCTCGTCGGCGGCGGGGGCCTCGGCTACCTCGTCGTCTCCGGCTTCTCCCAGGGCCAGCTGTTCGGCAAGGGCCTGGCCGCCGGAATCGCCATCACCGCACTCGGAGTCATGCTCGACCGCATCGCCCAGCACGCCGCTGCCCGCTACGGCCGCGTCTAGTCCCACGGAACTCCCCCCCGTACGAAGGAAACCCCATGAAACCCTGGATCAAGCACTGCCCCCGCCCGCTCAAGCGCACCGGGTCCGCGAAGGCCGCCGCCGCCGTCGTCCTCGCCGCGACCCTGTCCCTGACCGCCTGCGGCGGGGACATCTCCACGGCCTCCACCGCCTCCTCCGGCGGGGCCGCCCCGTGCGGGACGTTCAACATGGCCGTGAACCCCTGGGTCGGCTACGAGGCCGACGCCTACGTCGTCGGGACGCTGGCCAAGGAGAAGCTCGGCTGCACGGTGAACTACAAGACCCTCAAGGAAGAGGTCGCCTGGCAGGGCTTCGGCAGTGGCGAGGTCGATGCCGTCATAGAGAACTGGGGCCACCCCGACCTCACCGAGAAGTACATCAAGCAGCAGAAGACCGCCGTGGACGCCGGCCCGACCGGCAACACCGGAGTGATCGGCTGGTTCGTCCCGCCATGGATGGCCAAGCAGTACCCGGACATCACCGACGGGGCCAACCTGAACAAGTACGCGGACCTCTTCAAGACCTCCGAGTCCGGCGGCCAGGGCCAGCTCCTGGACGGCGACCCCTCCTTCGTCACCAACGACGAGGCCCTCGTGAAGAACCTCGGCCTGAACTTCAAGGTGGTCTACGCCGGCTCCGAGCCCGCGCTGATCCAGGCGTTCCGCCAGGCCGAGCAGAACCACACCCCCCTGATCGGCTACTTCTACGACCCGCAGTGGTTCATGGCCGAGGTGCCCCTGGTCAAGGTCAACCTCCCCGCCTACACCGACGGCTGCGACGCGGACGCCGCCAAGGTCGCCTGCGACTACCCCAAGTACGACCTGAACAAGATCGCCTCCACGAAGTTCGCCAACTCAGGCAGCCCCGCGTACAAGCTGGTCAAGAACTTCAGCTGGACCAACGAGGACCAGAACACCGTAGCCGGCTACATCGCCCGCGACGGCATGGACCCGGCGGCCGCCGCCAAGAAGTGGATCGACGCCAACCCCGACAAGGTCGCAGCATGGCTGAAGTAGCGACGGCGCCCGCAGACGCTGGGCCCGACGCAGCCGCCGGGCCCGCAGCCGGGCCCGCAGCCGGGCCCGCAAAGGGCCTGTACGTGGATGGGGCCTGGCAGGACGCACAGGACGGCGCGACCTCCACCGTGCGCTGCCCGGCAGACGGGCGGGAGGTCGCCGTCGTCGTCTCGGCCGGCGCCGTGGACGCCGAGCGGGCGATCGCCAGTGCCCGGGCCTCCTTCGACCACGGCCCATGGCGGCGCCTGACCGACACCGAGCGCGGCGCGGTCATGCTGCGGGTCGCCGACCTCCTCGAGCGGGACAAGGCCGCCTACGCCCGGGCTGAGGCCCTGGACACCGGCAAGCGGCTGGTCGAGGCCGAGTACGACCTGGACGACATCGCCGCGTGCTTCAGGTACTACGGCAGGGTCGCCGGACTCGACGCCGGCCGGGTCGTGGACACCGGCAGGCCGGGGGCGATCAGCCGGGTCGTGTACGAGCCGCTGGGTGTGTGCGCGCTCATCGCCCCGTGGAACTACCCCCTGCTGCAGGCGGCGTGGAAGGTCGCCCCGGCCCTGGTGGCGGGGAACTCGTTCGTCCTCAAGCCCAGCGAGCTCACGCCCTCGACCTCGATCCTGCTCATGGAGACCCTCGCCGAGGCCGGCGTGCCGGCTGGCGTGGCGAACCTCGTCACTGGGCGCGGATCGGTGGTGGGCGGGCCGCTGAGCGCGGACCCGCGCGTGGACCTGGTCTCCCTCACCGGCGGGCTGTCCACCGGGCAGACGATCATGGCCGCCGCCGCGCAGACCGTGAAGCGCGTGGCGTTCGAGCTCGGCGGGAAGAACCCCAACGTCGTCTTCGCCGACGCGGACTGGGACGCCGCCGTCGACAATGCCCTCACCGCCGTCTTCCTGCACTCCGGGCAGGTCTGTTCGGCTGGCGCCCGGCTCGTGGTGGAGGAGTCGATCGCCGAGCGGTTCGTCGCCGAGGTGGTCCGGCGGGCGAGGCTGATCCGGCTCGGCGGCCCGTTCGACCCCGAGGCCGAGGCCGGCCCGCTCATCTCCGCCAGGCACCGGGAGCAGGTCCACGCCTACGTCCAGGCCGGGCTCGCCGAGGGCGCGGAGCTGCTGTGCGGCGGGTACATCCCCGACGAGGGCGCCCTGGCCGAGGGGTTCTTCTACCCGCCCACGGTGCTGGGGAACTGCCGGCGGGGGATGAGCGTGGTCCGCGAGGAGTCCTTCGGTCCGGTGCTCACGGTCGAGACGTTCCGCGATGAGGCCGAGGCCATTGCGATCGCCAACGACACCGAGTACGGCCTCGCCGGGGCCGTGTGGACCTCGGACGCCTCACGCGCCCAGCGCGTCGCGGCGGCGCTGCGGCATGGGACGGTGTGGATCAACGACTACCACCCCTACGTGCCCCAGGCGGAGTGGGGCGGGTTCGGCAAGTCCGGTATCGGCCGGGAGCTCGGCCGCGCCGGCCTCGACGAGTACCGTGAGGCCAAGCACATCTGGCAGAACATCGCCCCGGCGCCCAGCGGGTGGTTCGGGGGTTCGGCCCCGGGCTGACCACGGTTCAGGCCCGGGCTCCGCTCTGCCGGGCCTCGGCGGCGACGGCGATTGCCCCCCCGAGGAGCTGGAGGACCTGTTCCTCGCGCTCGCCCAGCCCCCATTCCGCCGCCTCGCGGGATGGGGGCTTCGGCGCGTCGAGGGCAGGGACACGAAGACATCCGCGCCCCATCCCGGCATTGCCTCGATCCGGAGCCTTCCGTCGAGGGCCTGGACGCGCTGCTCGATGCGCCGCACGCCGTCGTGCGCGGGCGAGAGGCTTCCCTGCCCGTCGTCGCGGAGGTCGATGAGGAGGTTCGTCCCGTCGCAGTCCCACTGGACGCGGGTGAGATCCCGCTGAAGCGCTCTAGCGGGCGGAGCTCGCCCTGCAGTCGCTCGAAGGCCCTCGCGACCGGCTCCTCGAGCAGCGAGGCGGCGCGGTCCGCCGAGGCTCTCAGCCGCACGAGCGCCGCGGCCGCGATGTCCGTCGCCGCGCGCCGTGCCGACTCGTCGGGCTCGTGCGGGGACCGGAGCGCGGCGAGGACCGTCTCGAGCGTCGTGGAGTGCTGGTCGGTGAGCTCGGCCGTGAGCCGGGACCGCTCGGCGCTCGCCGCACGGGACTCCCGCAGGTACGACGGCGCCGCTTCCGCCACCTTGTCCCGGATCCGCACCGCTGCGAGGTGCCAGAGGCGCACGACGGCGGGCATCGCCGCCTCGTGCGGCCACCCGGCCGCCGGCGACGGGTCGGTGAGGACCAGCAGTGCGTTCGTCGCGGACCGGGCCGCCAGGACGGGCCGCGGCTCGCCCGCGATGAGCTCCGTGGCGTAGCTCGACGCGATCCGGAAGGGTGGACCGGATCGCGTCGAGCTCGTCGAGCGAGACCCGGCTGATGATGTGCTCGGCCCCGGCCTTCTTCTGGGGGCGGCCCGTGCAGTCCTCGGTGAAGATCACGAGCGCGGAGCAGCGCACATACGGGGCCAGTGCGGTCCGCAGCGCCTCCGCGACCCACCCGTGTGGGTGGCGGGATGCTGGAGGCATGCACGGGCCGACAGCAAAGGAGCGCGTATGAGCGTGCAGACGACCACACGGGCGCGGCCCGTCACCGCGGACGCCGTCCACCATAACTTGGGCCTCATCCACGGCGAGGTCCTCACCGCCGCGGGGGCCCTGCACCGCGGCGACATGGCCGACGTCGCGCGTCTTATCGGCGAGGCGCCCCGGGTCTTCCTCGCCGGGGCCGGGCGCTCGGGCCTCGTGCTCCGCATGGCGGCGATGCGCCTCATGCACCTCGGACTCGACGTCCACGTCGCGGGGGACACGACGACCCCGGCGATCCGCGAGGGGGACCTGCTCATCGCGGCCTCCGGCTCGGGCACCACGGCAGGGGTCGTGAAGGCCGCGAGCACCGCAGCTGCAGTCGGGGCCCGCATCGTCGCCTACACGACCGACCGCGACTCGCCGCTTGCCGCGCGGGCCGACGTCGTCGTCGTGATCCCCGCGGCGAGGAAGACCGACCACGGCGGCGCCGTCTCCCGCCAGTACTCGGTGACCCCCCCAAGACGACACGACGCCCTGCCGCGGAGCGGAGCGCCTGAAAGGCGTTCCGCTCCGCGGCAGGGCGTCCGTCGTGCTGTCCCGCTCAGGCGCGATCGTGGACCGGGGCATGGGGCGCCGTCACACGTCCGTCGAGCGGGCGGTGCGCCGTCTCGGGCAGCAGCCACGCCGCGATGAGCGCCCCGGCAGCGATCGCCGTGAGGTAGATGGCCGGCGCCATGGGGTTGCCCGTGGCGGCGATGAGCCAGGTCGCGACGAACGGCGCGGTCCCGCCGAACACGGCGTAGCTGACGTTGTACGTGATGGCTGACGCCGTGTACCGCACCTCGGTCGGGAAGACCTCCGAGACCAGGACGGCGGTCACGACGTTCGCTGTCACAGCGCCGACGGCGAGCAGTGCCTGTCCGCCGAGTGCCGCGCCGAAGGACCCGCCGGAGGCCAGCAGGTACGCCGGCACCGCGAGCGCGCCCAGCAGCAGGGACGAGGCGACCATGGTGGGCTTGCGTCCGATCCGGTCGCATACGCGGCCGAGGACCGGGGCGAGCGCGGCGGCGAACGCGAGGGCGATGACGTTGCTGAACAGCACGAGGTCCGCGGGCATCTTCACCACCTCGCGCAGGAACGTGGTCATGTACGTCGAGAACGTGTAGAAGCTCAGCGCGGTGAGGGCGATGTATCCGCCCAGGATGAGCATGGGCCGCCACTGGAGGGCGAACGTGCGGCGGAGCGGAGCGTGCTCCTTGCCCCGCTGTGCCTCGAGGGCCTCCTGGAACACCGGCGACTCGTCGAGGCGGCGCCGGATGTAGAACGCGACGACGCCGAGCGGCGCGGCGACGAGGAACGGGATGCGCCAGCCCCACTCGTTCATCGCTGCGGTGCCGAGTCCTGCCGTGAGCCCCCAGCACAGCAGCGCAGCGCCCGAGAACGAGCCGAACGTCGCCGCGGGCATCCAGGAGGAGTAGCGCGAGCGCTGGTCGGCGGGCGCGTGCTCGATCACGTACGCGACGGCGCCGGCGTACTCGCCACCGGCGGAGAGGCCCTGGACGCTGCGGGCGAGGGTCAACAGGAGGGGTGCGAGGACGCCGACGGCGCCGAACGTCGGGAGGAGGCCGATTGCCATGGTGGCGCCGGACATGAGGAGGACGGTCAGGGCGAGCACTCGCTTGCGGCCGATCCGGTCGCCGAGGACCCCGAACACGGCCCCGCCGATGGGCCGGAGCGCGAACGCGACCGCGAACACGGCGAAGGTCTGGAGCAGGCCGACGACATCGTCGCCTGCGGGGAAGAAGGCGTGGGCGAGCTGGGTCGCGAGGAAGCCGTACACGGCGAAGTCGAACCATTCGACGACGGTGCCCGCGGCTGCGGCGCCGGTGACCTTGCGGAGCACTGACTGGGGGACGGGGGCGGTCGCGCTGCCAGGGGTGGAGGGGACTGCGGGGTTCATGGAGGGGCTCCCGGGGAGGCTGGGGATCGTTCGGGGGCGTCTGGGGTGTCGACGCCAGAGTATGGCAGCGCCCGCTGTCGAAGAAGACAGCGGGCGCTGCGGGGCGACTCAGGCCGGGTCCGCGGGGGCCTCCACCTCGGGCTGGGGATCCGAGAGGGTCTTCGGGACGGTGTCCTCGAACTGCGGGAGCCCGTTCAGGTAGGCCACCACCGAGTCCGTGGACTCCACGTCACCGAACTTGTTGTCGATGTCGTAGAGGTTCCACTGCACGACGCCCGGGACACGGTCGCCGATGGTCTCCCTGGCGATGATCGGCCGGAAGCCCTTCGCGATCGCGTCCTCGACCGTGTGGCGCACGCACCCGGCCGCCGTCGCGCCGGTCACGATCAGCGTGTCGATGCGGTTGGAGGTCAGGAAGAGCTCGAGGTTGGTCCCCGGGAACGCCGAGGCGCGGTTCTTCTCGATCACGACCTCGCCTTCTGCGGGCGCGATGCGGTCGTCGATCTGGGCCCAGTAGGAGTCCGCCGGAAGGGTCTCCACGGGGATCTTCGAGTACCACAGACCCATGTCGTTCGTCCCGGAGGAGGCGTCGCGGTTGCGGTACACGTTGGTGGTGTAGAAGACCGGGACCCCCTTGGCGCGTGCGGCCTCGTTGATCCGCTGGACATTGGGGATGATCTCCTCCATGCCCGGGCAGCTGAACGGGTGGCCCGGACGGGTCCAGGCGTTCGCGAGGTCGATGTGGATGACGGCGGGGCGGTTGCCGTAGCCGATCCGACGCTTGAAGCCGCGCTCGTTGTAGATGTCTGTGCCGGCTTCGAAGGCCTCCTCCAGCACTGCTGCAAGGCGGGCTTCGATGTCCTGGTTCACTGCGACGTCCTGGCTCATGGTGTACTCCTTCATTTGCTGTGCTCAGTGGCCATTTGCTGTCTTAGCAACAACCGGAAACTGTGTGATGTGCATCTCGCGTGTTGCTGTATCACCAATCTATTTGCTCTTTCAGCAACGCACAAGGGGTGCGGAGGACTTTCTTCTCGCGGCCGGGGGCTAGTCCTGGCGGATGGTGCGGGGGTTGACGTTCCTCGCGGCGAGGATGAGCAGCCCGGAGGCGAAGATCGGCACGCAGCCGATCCAGAAGGCCGCGGTAGTCCAGCTCCAGCCAGCACCCAGGGCGAGCGTGACGAGGAAGCTGCTGATGATCGCCCCGACCTGCCCGCCGGCGTTGATGATCGAGCCGCCTGTGGCACGCGTCCGTACCGGGAAGCTCTCGCCGTTGAAGAACAGCAGGGCGGAGAACGGGCCGATGAGGAAGAACAGGCCGGCGCTGTAGAGCGCGACGACGATCCCGAAGTTCCCCGAGGGCGCGAGGAGCATGGCCGTGAACGACGCGCCGCACAGGACCCAGCCGAGGGCAATCGTGTTGCGCCGGCCGATCCTGTCGCCCAGCCAGCCGTGGAACACGTAGCCGGCGAACGCAGTGGCATTGGAGACGACGAGGATCACCAGGGCGTTCGTGAACGGGATGTCCTTGCCGTCCGGGGCGCTCAGGAGGGACGTGCCGAGGATCGCGAAGACGAGGACGCCGACCCAGTTGAGCAGGAAGGACAGGCCGATCACTACAGTCGAGCGCAGGGACTCGCCCCGGAACGCCTCTGCGAGGGGAGACCCTCCGCCCGTGTTCGCGTGCCGGTGCGCCTCGAACTGCGGGCTCTCCTTGAGCCAGCGTCCCGCGATGACGATGAAGATGGCCGGGAAGGCGGCGACGATGAAGCACAGCGCCCACCCGCCCACGGGGAACAGCAGGTAGATCGACGCCGCCGCGAGCACCGAGCCGATCGGCCAGCCGGACTGCACGAGGGAGTAGATCAGGCCGCGCCGCCGCGCCTTGGCCGGATCCGTGTAGGCATGCGCGAAGAGCTCGTTGAGGTACGCCGCGTTGACTGACTGCTCGGCGTAGCCGAGGCCGGCGGCCGAGCGCACGAGGATCAGGAGCACGACCCCGAGCCCGCCCACGACGCCGACGGCCCACCCTGCGACGGCCGTCAGGAGCGAGGCGATCGCGGCACCGATCACGGAGATCAGGATGCCCTTGCGGCGCCCGATCCGGTCCACGAGCGGGCCGACGGCGAACGCGACGAGGGCCGTCCCGGCCGTCACCCAGGTGTTGACCTCCGTGGACTGTGCGGGGGCCCAGCCGACCTCCGCCGCGAGGACGGGCAGCAGATTGCCGAACAGGACGAAGTCGTACACGGCGAACGTCCACGCGAAGAAGCAGATCCAGGTGGCGATGCGGACGTCGCGCGCGGTGAGCTCTCCTGCGGGGGGAGGCGCCGCCGTCGTGCGTGTGCGCGGTGACCCAGACGCCGTCGTCGGGTCGAGGGTGCTTTCCATCGGTTCCATGGGTACTCCTGGGGTAGGGCGGACGTGGTTGAGGGCATGGAAAGGGCGGCCGGGAGGGACGCTGTGCGTCCCCCCGGCCGCCCCAGTGAGTGGATTCAGTGCGTTACTGCTGGGTGTTGCCTTCCTGGAACGCGCTCAGGAAGCGGCATGGACCGTCGCCGCGGAGCGGCGCTGCGCCGTGCGTGCGGCGTCGACCGTCATCGTCGCGGCATCGATCACGACGCCGTAGTCGCGCTCGGCGAGCTCGAGCGTCGTGAAGCCGTCGAGGACGTCCGAGAGGACCTGCTCCGGGCTGCGCTTGAGCGGGTCGCCGTAGCCGCCGGAGCTCGGGACCGTGATCTCGAGCGAGTCCCCTGCGTGCAGCTGGCGGGCGGTGACCTTGGACGGCCAGCTCTCCTCGCCGGCGCGCCCCGGGTTCTTCGTCAGCGAGCCGTTGAGCCCGTCGTGGCCGCCGAAGACGCCCCACGGCTCGTCGGACTCGTGCCGCTCGCCCTCGCACGTGACCACCGTGTCGGTGAGGAACGTGTTCTCGCGGACGATCCCGATGCCGCCGCGGAACTCGCCCGCCGCGGCCGCGTCGCTGCGGAGCTCGTAGCGGTCCGTGCGCATCGGGAACCGCCACTCGAGCTCCTCGATGGGGTTGTTGCGGGTGTTCGCGATGAGGTTGTCCACGGAGTCCAGGCCGTCGCTGTCCGGGCGCCCTCCGTACGAGCCCTCGTTGACCTCGAGGTACACCCAGTACTCGCCCGCCTTCTCGCTCCATCCCGAGTAGGAGATGAAGTGGATGTGGGCCGAGTTGCCGGCCGTGACCTGCTGCGGCAGGACCGGGGACAGGGCGCGGAGGGCGAGGTCGACGGCGCGCTGCACCTGGGCGAAGCGCGCGAAGCACGCCGCCGGGTACGTCGGGTTGAAGATCGTGCCCTCGGGGGCGATGACCTTGACCGGCTTGAGCATGCCCTCGTTCTGCGGCACGAAGACCTTGTGGGCCACCTCGTCGAGGAAGATCATGCGCGTGATGAACGTGAACGCGGAGACCGTGGTGCCCTCGAATGGGCAGTTGTACGCGGTGGGCACCTGGGGGCTCGAGCCGGTGAGGTCGTAGGTGATCTCGTCGCCCTCGATGATGACCTTGACCTTGATCGGCAGCTTCTCGCCGTAGTTCTTGCCGTCGTCGTCGAGGTAGCCGACCTCCGTCTCGTACACGCCGTCCGGGACCTTGGCGATCTCGGCGCGGAGCATCTTCTCCGAGTAGTCGATCCAGCCCTGGCCCGCCTGCTCGATGGCCTCGCGGCCGTACCGGCGGGTGAGGTCGAGGAAGCGGCTCGTGGCGAGCTCGCACGCGGCGATCATGGCCTCGAGGTCGCCCGCGTTGTGGGTGGGCGTGCGGGTGTTGCCGAGGATGTGCTTCAGGAGCGACTCCTGCCGCACGCCCTTCTCCTGGATCTTGAGCGCGCGGAAGATCTGGCCCTCCGCCTTGTTGTCCACGATGTCGATCGCGAGCCCGGGGAACGCGCCGCCGATGTCGAGGAGCTGGCCCGATGCGCCGGCGAAGCCGATCCGCTCGCCCTCGTGGAAGATCGGCATGATGATCGCGACGTCGGGGGAGTGGGTCGCCCCGAGGTACGGATCATTGTGGAGGATGATGTCGCCCTCGTGGATGTCGTCGCCCAGGACGCTGATGACGCCGCGGACGATCTTGGGCATGGCGCCCATGAACATCGGCGTGGAGTCGGACTCCGCGAGCACGTGCCCCTCGGCGTCGAAGATGCCCGCGCCGAGGTCCTCGGACTCGCGGATGATCGACGAGTAGGACATGCGGAACAGGACCGAGGCCATCTCCTTGGCCATGGAGTTGAACGCGCCGCCGATCACGCGCATGAGGATGGGGGTCGCAAGCTCGCCGCCCTCCGCGTCGGCCGCGGCCTTCTTCGGGCAGTCGATGACGATGTTGCCGTGCGGATCGATCGCAGCCGAGAAGTGCGGCGGCACGACGACGGTCGAGTCGTACTGTTCGATGATGGCCGGCCCCTCGATGCGCACCCCCGCGCTCAGCTTGGAGCGGTCGTAGTACGGCGTGTCGAAGCCCACGGCCTTCCCGCCCTCGTCGAAGACCACCGACTGGCGGTCGACGATCGCGTCGGCGAGTGCCGTCGTCGTGCCCTCAGCCTTCGGTGCGGGCAGCTCGTCCATGGTGCCGATGCCCTCGACCCGGATGTTGACGATCTCGACGCCGCCGGTGGCAAAGCGGTGCCCGTACTCGGCCTCGTGCGCCTCGTGGAAGAGCTCGACCAGGCCCTCGAGCCACTCGGGCGTGACCTCGCCGTCGGGGACCTCGAAGCGGACCTCGTAGCCCTGGCCCTCGTACCGGCCGTCCGCGAGGCGGCGCAGCTTCTGCCGCTCGGCGGGGACGCCGTCGGCGGAGAGCTGGTGCTTGGCCTCGAGCGCGAGGGAGTCGAAGCGGGACTGGAGGCCGGCGGCGTCCGCGTCCGGCAGCGAGTAGCGCGCGGTCGCGACGAACTCGTATTTCTGGTCCGTGGCCAGCAGGCCCGTCGCGGCGATGATGCCTGGGTGGGCCGGGACGAGGACATGCGGGATGTCGAGCTCGGCCGCGATCTCGCATGCGAAGAGGGCCCCGGCCCCGCCGGCCGCAACGAGCGTGAAGTCGCGGGGGTCGTAGCCGCGGCGCACGGAGTTGAGCTCGATGGCCTGGCTCATGCCGAACTTCTGGATCTGGAGCGCTCCGAGGGCCGCCTCCTCGATGCTCATGCCGAGCCGGTCCGCGACCTTGGACATCGCGTCGCGGGCCAGGTCGACGTCGAGCTTCATGTCGCCGCCCGCGAGGCTGCGCCGCGCCCGGAGGCGGCCGAGGACGAGTTGCGCGTCCGTAGAGGTCGGCTCGGTGCCGCCATGGCCGTAGCACGCGGGGCCCGGGCGGGCGCCCGCGGACTGCGGGCCGACGCGGAAGATGCCGCCGTCGTCGACGAACGCGATCGAGCCGCCGCCGGCGCCGATGGTGTCGATGTCCACCATCGGCACCATCGCCTGGTAGTCGCCGACCTTGGTGTCGAGGAGGTGGCGCATGCGCAGGGTGCCCTGCGGCGCGACGCCGATGTCCGCCGAGGTGCCGCCGATGTCCAGTGTCACGACGTTCTCGAATCCCGCCTGCCGGCCAGCCCAGATGCCGCCGATGAGGCCGCCGACAGGTCCGGACATGAGGAGGTTGACGGGCTGCTTGGCGGCCTGGGAGATGGGTGTCATGCCGCCGGAGGACTGCATGAGCAGGACCTCGCGCTGGTAGCCGAGCGCCTTGACCTCGTTCGCGAGGCGGTCGAGGTACTTGGAGACTTTGGGGCCGACGTAGGCGTTGAGCGCGGTCGTGGAGAAGCGCTCGAACTCGCGGTAGAGCGGGACGACCTCGCTGGAGACGGACAGGTACGCCTCGGGGAACTCCTCCGCGACGATCTGCTTGATTGCCTGCTCATGCATCGGGTTGAGGTAGGAGTGGAGGAGGCACACTGCGATGGCCTCCACGCCGGCGTCCTTGAGCTGCCGCACACGCTCCCGCACCTCGGCCGGGTCGAGCGGGACGAGGATGTCGCCGTTCGGAACGGTGATCCGCTCCTTGACCGTGAGGCGGTTGCGGCGCTTCACGAGAGGATGCGACTGCCACGGGAGGTCCTGCTGGAGCGAGAAGTTGAAGGGCTTCTTGTGCCGGGCGATGTGGAGGATGTCGCGGAAGCCCTCGGTGGTGATCATGCCGACCTCGGCGCCGGTGTGCGTCAGGGCGATGTTCGTGGCCACCGTCGTGCCGTGGACGAGCTGGTCGATCTCGGCCAGGCTCGTGCCGGCCTTCGCGACGAGCCGGTTGAGGCCGTCGATCAACGCCCGCGAGGGGTCGTCGGGCGTGGAGGGGACCTTCTCAATGACGACAGCCCCGACTTCATCGTCGGAGAAGTAGAGGTCGGTGAATGTGCCGCCGACGTCAACGCCTATACGCTTCATGTGGCTTTCCTTTCGATGGTGCCGGTCGTGGGCTGATCGGCACGTAGCGGGTTGCTCACTCCACAAGGTATTTGCGCAGAGAGCAACGTAGGTTTCGGGCAGGTAAGACATTTCGCACCGTGAGGTGCATCACACATGATGTTGCTGTGAGACCAAAGTAGTTGCTGCCCTAGCATCGGACAAGAGTTGCGGCGAAGATGATCGTGGACTCTAAGATGGTTCAGCCGAGCCGACCGTTAGGAAGTGCATTGTGGTAGGACGCCCCCGCACGAGCGATGAGGCCCCCCAGGGGGCGGCTGCATCCCTGCTCAACGGCCTCGGCGTGCTCGAGGCCTTCTCGATCGAGAAGCCCATCCTCGGCGTCACCGAGATCGCGCAGCGCGTAGGGCTGCACAAGAGCACCGTCTCCCGGATCCTCGCCGGCCTCGCGGAGGCGGGATACGTCCAGCGTGACGAGGCCAGCGGCCGCTACCGCCTCGGGCTGGGACTCCTCGCGCTGTCCGGCCCCCTGCTCGCGGATCTAGACGTCCGCCGCGCCGCCCTGCCCTACCTCGAGGAACTCACCGAGCAGACGGGTGAGACCAGCGCGCTGGCGGTGTGGAACGGCGAGGAGGCGATCGTCGTCGAGCAGGTCCCCAGCCCCCACCAGGTCAAGCACACCGCGTCGATCGGTACGCGCTACAACAAGTTCGCCTCGTCCTCAGTCCAGGTGTTCCTCGCCGGGCTCACCCCGGACGCGGCGCGCGAGCTGCTCGCCTCGGGTGCCGTGGTGCTGCCCGGGGCGCACGACGCCGGGCCCCAGACTGCCGCCGCCCGGCGGGCGCTGGATGTGCTCACCAACGTGGCGGCGGATGGCGTCGCCGTGAACGACGGCGCCACGACGCCGGAGGAATTCGGCGTGTCCGCCCCCGTATGGGACTACCGGGGGCGCATGGTCGGCTGCGTGACGGCGTCCGCCCCGCGCTCGCGGGCCCGGGGCGAAGTTGCCGAGCGGCTGGCTGGGGCGGTCGTCGAGACTGCCGGGCGTGTGTCCGCCCGTCTCGGGTACGGGGCCAAGCGCGCCGAGGCCTGACTCCCGTCGGGCTTCCGCCCGCCGTGCCGCCCCCCGAAGCCGCGATGAGGGCCTCCGAGCGGGTGGGGGTCGGGTTCGTGAGAGGGGCGTCGGCCGACGTGGCAAGCGCCGTTGGCGTCGACAAGTCGTCGAAACGGCGACTTATGGATGGGAACGGCACTTCCAACGGCGCAGCCGAGGCCGGGCTGCGATGGCGGCATCGCGCGGGTGACGTCGGCGCCACAGGGGGTGACGTCGGCGCCACACGGGGTGACGTCGGCGGGTCAGAGGGCCTGGCGGATCGTGGTCTCGAAGCTCGTGACGTGCTCGAGGGCCATGCGTCCCGCGGCCTCCTCGTCACCGTCTGCGATCGCGCGCAGCAGATCGGCATGCTCCTTGACGTGCCCTGCCACCGAGGGCACCTTGTCCAGGACGAGGCACCAGATGCGCGTGGCGAGGTTGTCGTACCGGATGAGCGTGTCGGTGAGGTGCGGGTTGCCGGCGGCTTCGTAGATGAGACGGTGCACCGTGATGTCGTAGCGCATGAGCTCGCGCTGGTCGAGCGGCTCCGACAGCGACTCGATGCGGTCGGCAGTCTCGCGCAGCTTTGCGCGAATGGCCGGCGATGCGTCCCGGGCTGCGCGTCGGGCCGCGAGCGGCTCGAGCTGCTCGCGGATCTCGGAGACGTCGGCGAGCTCGGTGATGTCCACGATGGTCGCGAACGTGCCGCGGCGGGGGTAGGACACCACGAGGTGGTCCACCTCGAGCCGCTTGAGCGCCTCGCGTACCGGTGTCCGGCCGACCCCGAGCTCGGCGGCCAGGGCGGTGTCGTTGATGGGGTCGCCGGGCTTGATCTCGAGCATGATGAGCCGGTCCCGCACGGTCAGGTACGCCTGCTCGGCGAACGAGGCGGCGGACGCCCCGGCCGTCTCGGCATGGGCTGTGATGGTCACCTTTCGCCTCCTTCCGGGGTGCGCTTGACTCCCCTGTGATGTGAACCATAGTATCGATGCCAGAACTAATATATCAGTTGATGATTAGTTAGATATCAATTCCGGTATCAAGCAGACGACAGACCAAGGAGGCACCGTGGAGAACCTTCTCGACCTGCCGCTCGTCCAGGCCGACCCCGAGGTCGCGGCAGCCATCGCCGCTGAGCTCGGGCGCCAGCAGGGGACGCTCGAGATGATCGCGTCGGAGAACTTCGCCCCGACGGCCGTCATGGAGGCGCAGGGTTCGGTCCTGACCAACAAGTACGCCGAGGGCTACCCGGGCAAGCGCTACTACGGCGGCTGCGAGCACGTCGACGTGATCGAGCAGCTCGCGATCGACCGGGCCAAGGCCCTCTTCGGCGCGGAGTATGCGAACGTCCAGCCGCACTCGGGCGCCCAGGCGAACGCCGCCGCGATGCACGCGCTCATCCAGCCCGGAGACACGATCATGGGCCTCGACCTGGCGCACGGCGGCCACCTGACCCACGGGATGAAGATCAACTTCTCCGGCAAGCTCTACAAGGTGGTCCCGTACCAGGTCTCCGAGAAGGACCACCGGATCGACATGGCGGAGGTCGAGCGGCTCGCCGTCGAGCACCGGCCCCAGCTCATGATCGCGGGTTGGTCCGCCTACTCCCGCCAGCTCGACTTCGCCGAGTTCCGCCGCATCGCTGACAAGGTCGGGGCCTTCCTGCTCGTGGACATGAGCCACTTCGCGGGCCTCGTCGCCACCGGCCTCCACCCGAACCCCGTTCCGCACGCCCACGTCACCACGACGACGACCCACAAGACGCTCGGCGGCCCGCGCGGCGGGATCATCCTCACCAACGACGCCGCCCTCGCCAAGAAGGTCAACTCCGCGGTGTTCCCCGGCCAGCAGGGCGGCCCGCTCGAGCACGTGATCGCCGGCAAGGCCGTCGCCTTCAAGTTCGCCGCGACTGAGGAGTTCCGCGACCGCCAGCGCCGCACGCTCGAGGGCGCGCGCATCCTCGCCGACCGACTCACCCAGTCCGACCTCACGGAGGCGGGGATCGGCGTCGTGAACGGCGGCACCGACGTCCACCTCGTCCTCGTCGACCTGCGCCACTCGGAGCTCGACGGGCAGCAGGGCGAGGACCGCCTCCACCGGATCGGCATCACGGTCAACCGCAACGCCGTCCCGTTCGACCCGCGCCCGCCGATGGTGTCCTCCGGCCTGCGGATCGGCACGCCCGCCCTGGCCACCCGCGGCTTCGGCGCCGCCGAGTTCACCGAGGTCGCCGACATCATCGCCGACGCCCTCAAGCCCGAGTTCGACGACGAGCTGGCCGCAGCGCTGCGGTCCCGCGTCGCCGTCCTTGCCGACAAGCACCCCCTCTACCCGCACCTGACCCCGGCCGAGTCCGGGGCCGCAACCGAGAACGGAGCCCAGTGATGGCGGACCTCCTGCCCGAACACCCGGACTTCCTCTGGAGGAACCCGGACCCGAAGCCCTCCTACGACGCCGTGATCGTCGGCGGCGGCGGCCACGGCCTCGCCACCGCGTACTACCTCGCGGCCCACCACGGCATGACCAACATCGCCGTGCTCGAGCGGGGCTGGCTCGCCGGCGGCAACATGGCCCGCAACACCACGATCATCCGCTCGAACTACCTGTGGGACGAGTCCGCGGCGATCTACGAGCACTCCCTCAAGCTGTGGGAGGCCCTGCCCGAGGAGCTCGAGTACGACTTCCTCTTCAGCCAGCGCGGCGTCATGAACCTCGCCCACACGCTCCAGGACGTGCGCGAGTCCGTCCGCCGCGTCGGCGCGAACAAGCTCAACGGCGTCGACGCCGAGTGGCTCGACGCCGACCAGGTCAAGGAACTCTGCCCGATCATCAACACCAGCGAGGACATCCGCTACCCGGTCCTCGGCGCGACCTACCAGCCGCGCGCGGGCATCGCCAAGCACGACCACGTCGCGTGGGCCTTCGCCCGCAAGGCGGACGAGCTCGGCGTCGACATCATCCAGAACTGCGAGGTCACCGGCTTCGTCAAGGACGGCAACCGTGTGGTCGGCGTCCAGACGAACCGCGGCACGATCGCCACGGGCAAGGTCGCGCTCTGCGCCGCCGGCCACTCCTCGGTCCTGGCCAAGCTCGCCGGCTTCGACCTGCCCATCCAGTCGCACCCGCTCCAGGCGCTCGTCTCCGAGCTCCACCACAAGGTGCACCCGACGGTGGTCATGTCGAACCACGTCCACGTGTACGTCTCCCAGGCGCACAAGGGCGAGCTCGTCATGGGCGCCGGCATCGACTCGTACAACGGCTACGGCCAGCGCGGCGCGTTCCACGTCATCGAGGAGCAGATGGCCGCCGCGGTCGAGCTCTTCCCGATCTTCGCCCGCGCACACCTGCTGCGCACCTGGGGCGGCATCGTGGACGTCACGCTCGACGCGTCCCCGATCGTGGGCAAGGCCCCGGTTGAGGGCATGTACGTCAACTGCGGCTGGGGGACGGGCGGCTTCAAGGGCACCCCGGGCGCTGGCTGGACCATGGCCCACACGATCGCGACCGACGAGCCGCACGCCCTCAACGCGCCGTTCGCCCTCGAGCGCTTCGAGACCGGCGCCCTCATCGACGAGCACGGCGCCGCCGCCGTGGCCCACTGAGCCCCAGGCTCAGACAGACACAGAAAGGAGCACGAGCATGCTGCTCATCACCTGCCCCAACTGCGGGCCGCGCGACGAGACCGAGTTCCACTACGGCGGCCAGGCCCACGTGGCCTACCCCGAGAACCCCGCCGAGCTGACCGACGCCGAGTGGTCCCGCTACCTCTTCTACCGTGAGAACCCGAAGGGCGCCTTCGCGGAGCGCTGGGTCCACACCGGCGGCTGCCGCAAGTGGTTCAACGCCATCCGTGACACCGTCACCTACGAGTTCAAGAGCATCTACACCGGCGCCGCGCCAGCGGCAGCCACCGCAGCACCTGCGCAGACCGGCGCATCCGCGACCACGAATGGAGGCCAGAAGTGACCAGCCAGAGCCACCGTCTCCCCGCCGAGAAGTCCGCCGGACGGCGGTTCGGAACAGAGCGGATCGACCGCGACGCCGTCGTGCGCTTCACGGTCGACGGGACCGAGTACACGGGCTTCGCCGGCGACACGGTCGCCTCGGCCCTCCTCGCCAACGGCGTCGTCGAGACCGGCCCGTCCATGTACCTGGGCCGCCCGCGCGGCATCCTCGCCGCAGGCGTCGAGGAGCCCAACGGCCTGCTCACCGTCAAGGACCGCGGCGCCGGCGGCGTCGACGAGACGATGCTCCCGGCCACCATTGTCGAGCTCACCGAAGGGCTCGAGGCCACGTACCTCTCGGGCCTGGGCACCCTCGACCCGCGCACCGACGAGGCCGTCTACGACAAGAAGCACGTCCACACCGACGTCCTCGTCGTCGGCGGCGGCCCCGCCGGCCTCGCCGCGGCCCGTGAGGCCGCGTCCACCGGCGCCCGCGTCATCCTCATCGACGACCAGCCCGAGCTGGGCGGCTCGCTGCTCTCCTCTCCCGGCGAGACGGTCGACGGCGTCCCCGCACCCGAGTGGATCGCGGCCGCTGCCGCCGAGCTCGCCGCCGGGGACGAGGTCACCGTGCTGACCCGCACCAACGCGTTCGGCTCCTACGACTCGAACTACATCGTGGCCCTCGAGTCGCGCACCGACCACCTCGGCGCCGAGAAGGCCCGCGAGCTCAGCGCCCAGGGCGTCTCCCGCCAGAGGCTGTGGCACATCCGCGCCGCCCAGGTCGTCCTCGCGACCGGCGCGCACGAGCGTCCGGTCGTCTTCGCGGACAACGACCGCCCGGGCATCATGCTCGCCTCCGCCGCCCGCACCTACCTCAACCGGTACGGTGTGCGCCCGGGCTCGTCCGCGGTCGTCTTCACGACCAACGACTCCGCCTACGCGACCGCCAGCGACCTGGCCGCCGCAGGCGTCCCGGTCGCAGCCGTCGTCGACGCCCGCGCCGAGAAGACCGAGGCGGCCCTTGCCGCCGAGGCCGCTGGCCTGCGCGTCATCGCCGGCTCCGTGGTGAGCGGCACCGAGGGCTCGGCCGAGAGCGGCCGGGTGAGCGCCGTCGTCGTGCGCGGCGTGACGTCCGAAGACGACGGAACGGTGTCCCTGACCGGCGACGCCGAGCGCATCGAGGCGGACCTCCTGGCCGTCTCGGGCGGCTGGAGCCCGGTCGTGCACCTGTTCAGCCAGCGCCAGGGCAAGCTGCGCTGGGACGAGGACCTCGCCGGGTTTGTGCCGGCCGGCACCGTCACCGGCCAGCAGATCGTCGGCTCGGCCCGGGGCTCGTACCTGACCTCCGACGTGGTCTCCGAGGGCGCGCACGCGGGCGCGGTGGCCGCGTTCAACGCGGGCTTCGTGACCGAGGCCGGCGAGCACGCCACGGCGGTCTCGTCCCGCCCCGCCGTCGCCTCCGCCCCGACCCGCCAGGTCTGGCTCGTCCCGGGCGAGACCGGCGAGCCCGCGGACTGGAACACCCACTTCGTGGACCTCCAGCGCGACCAGACCGTCCACGACGTCCTCCGCGCCACCGGCGCCGGCATGCGCTCTGTCGAGCACGTCAAGCGCTACACCTCGATCTCGACCGCCAACGACCAGGGCAAGACCTCGGGCGTGAACGCGATCGGCGTCATCGCGGCGGCGCTCAAGGGTGAAGGCGCCGCCCCCGGCATCGGCGAGATCGGCACGACGACGTTCCGCGCCCCGTACGCGCCCGTCGCCTTCGCTGCGATGGCCGGCCGGAAGCGCGGGGAGCTGTTCGACCCCGAGCGGATCACCTCGATCCACCCGTGGCACGTGGCCCACGGCGCCAAGTTCGAGTTCGTCGGCCAGTGGCTTCGCCCGTGGTACTTCCCGCAGGGCGAGGAGACCATGGACGAGGCCGTGCTGCGCGAGTGTGCCGCGGTGCGCGAGTCCGTGGGCTTCATGGACGCCACTACGCTCGGCAAGATCGAGATCTGGGGCGCGGACTCGGGCGAGTTCCTCAACCGCATCTACACCAACGCGTTCAAGAAGCTCGCCCCCGGCATGGGTCGCTACGGCGTCATGTGCGGCCCGGACGGCATGATCTTCGACGACGGGGTGACCCTGCGCCTGGACCAGGACCGCTACTTCATGACCACCACGACCGGCGGCGCCGCGAAGGTCCTCGACTGGCTCGAGGAGTGGCACCAGACCGAGTGGCCCGAGCTCGACGTGAACTTCACGTCCGTGACCGAGCAGTGGACCACGGTCGCCGTCGTGGGCCCGAAGTCCCGCGCGGTCATCGCGAAGGTGGCCCCGGAGCTCGACGTCGACAACGACGCGTTCCCGTTCATGGCCTGGCGCGAGACCACCCTCGCCTCCGGCATCCCCGCCCGCGTGTGCCGCATCTCGTTCTCCGGCGAGCTCGCCTTCGAGATCAACGTGGCCGCCTGGTACGGGCTGCAGGTGTGGGAGGACGTGGCCGAGGCTGGCGCGGAGTTCAACATCACCCCGTACGGCACCGAGACCATGCACGTGCTGCGCGCGGAGAAGGGCTACCCGATCGTCGGCCAGGACACCGACGGCACCGTGACCCCGCAGGACGCGGGCATGGAGTGGATCGTGTCCAAGGCCAAGGACTTCGTGGGCAAGCGCTCCTACTCCCGCCTCGACACCGCCCGCACCGACCGCAAGCACATGGTCTCGCTGCTCCCCGTGGACCCGTCCTTCCGCCTCCCGGAGGGCACGCAGGTGATCGAGCAGGGGATCTCCACGAACCCCGCGTATGGGCCCGTGCCGATGCAGGGCCACGTCACGTCGAGCTACCACTCGGCGGCGCTCGGGCGCTCGTTCGCGCTCGCGCTCATCAAGAACGGCCGCAACCGGATCGGCGAGACCCTCACCGCCGTCGCCGGCGACCGGCTCGTGGATGTCCTGGTCGGTGAGACCGTCCTCTTTGACCCCGAAGGGAAGCGCCGTGATGGCTGAGACGATTGAAGTGACTGCACCTGCTCCCACCGCCCTCCGCGGAGACGCCGCGGCCCTGCGCCGCAGCCCCGCCGCCCAACTGGCGGACGCCTTCGCGGCGGCGACGGTTCAGGGCGAGCGCGGCGTGGCCGTGCGCGAGATCCCGTTCCTGACCCAGCTCGGCGTCCGCGCCGTCCCCGGGTCTGCCGGCGCCGCGGCCGTCGAGTCCGCTCTCGGCGCGTCCCTGCCCTCGGGCCACGGACGCACGACGACGGGCGGCGGCTACACCCTCCTGTGGGTTGGACCGGACGAGTTCCTCGCGGTAGCGGACGAAACGCCGACCTCCGCCGTCGAGGACCGCGGACCCGCCGAGGCCGCCCGGGTGGGCGATGCGCTGGGCGAGGCCGGCACGCGGGCCGCGGGCGCTGTCGTCGACCTCTCGGCGAACCGCACCACGTTCGAGCTCAGCGGCCCGAGCGCGCTCGCGGTGCTCGAGAAGGGCATCTCCTACGACCTGCACCCGCGCCGCTTCGAGGTGGGCACGGCCATCGCGACGGTCCTGGACCACGTGCCGGTGCTCCTGTGGAAGACCGGCGAGGACACCTACCGGGTGCTGCCGCGGGCCTCGTTCGCGGACCACGTGGGCCGGTGGCTCGTGGACGCGATGCGCGAGTTCGCGGTCAGCGGCGCCGCGGCAGCGGGCGTACGGTGAAAGCATGACTACCGAATACGTCCTGACGCTGGACTGTGCCGAGGGGCCGGGGATCGTGTACGCGGTCTCCGGGTTCCTGGCCGAACGCGGGTGCGACATCATCGACATCAAGCAGTTCGGCGACCGCCGCGGAGGCCACTTCTACATGCGGGTGCACTTCGAGGCCCCGGGTGACGAGCAGGGGAGTGCCGACGCCGCCGACCGCCTCCGGGAGGAGTTCGCGCCGGTCTCCTCGAAGTTCGGCATGGAGTGGACGCTGCGGCCGGCGGGGGAGAAGACCCGCGTGCTGCTCATGGTCTCCAAGTTCGGGCACTGCCTGAACGACCTCCTGTTCCGGGCCCGGATCGGGGAGCTGCCCGTGGAGATCGTGGCCGTCGTGTCGAACCACGAGGACCACCGCGGCCTGGTCGAGTGGCACGGCATCCCGTACCACCACATCCCCGTCACGAAGGAGAACAAGCCCGAGGCCGAGGCGAAGCTCCTGACGCTCGTGGACGGGTATGGGGTGGAGCTCGTGGTCCTGGCCCGCTACATGCAGGTCCTGTCCGACCAGCTCGCGACGAAGATGTCCGGTCGGGTGATCAACATCCACCACTCGTTCCTGCCGTCCTTCAAGGGCGCCAAGCCCTACCACCAGGCGTGGGAGCGGGGAGTCAAGACGGTCGGCGCCACGGCGCACTACGTCAACGCCGAGCTCGACGAGGGCCCGATCATCGCCCAGCAGGTCATCGAGGTGGACCACACCCACTCGCCCGAGGACCTCGTGGCCGTGGGCCGCGACGCCGAGTGCAAGGCGCTCTCCAACGCTGTGCGCTGGCACTGCGAGGGACGCGTGATCCTCAACGGCAACCGCACGGTGGTGCTCCGCTAGGGCCCCGCCCTTCCAGGGGTCACCTTCTGGGGGTCACCTCCTGATGGTCTTTGTCACGACATTGGCCATCAGGAGGTGACCCCCAGACGCGCATAAGGGGGCGTCGGGTCATTCCGCGGCGGCCACGTGCAGTCGCCAGGGGACGGCGGGGAGTGCCACGCTCCGTGCCACCCCGCCGTCCGGGGAGAAGATGTCGCCGACGAGGCTGCCCGAGTTGGCGGCGATGACCACGTCCATCTGGTCCACAATGCATGAGCCGGCCGGAAGCGTTTCGAGGAAGGGCGCGAACTGCTCCTGGATCCGTGAGACAAGGACGTCGGCCGCCGCCACGCCCACCGACCGGCCGTCCTTCACCACCCGCTTGCTGAACGTGACGAGGTACGCGTTGGAGCCGAGCGCGTCCACGTATGAGTAGCTCGCCTGCACACTGCCCTTCTCATCCTTGGGCCACCACGGGGAACTCGTGTAGTCGTAGTACTGGAGGTCCATCTCCAGGCGCTCGGGCGACGGCCGCCCCACCGGCACGTACGACCACACGATGCCCGTGTCCCCGAAGTAGGCCGTGTCGGCGAGGAACCCGACCCCGTAGAGCACCGGACGGGCGGCGGACAGGGAGCCCAGCGTCACGCCGTAGACGGCCTCGAGGGCGGCGAGTCCCCTGTCCGGCGCGGCGTCGAGGGCCGTCAGGACGGCCTCGTCGACAGCGCGGATCGCAGCGACGGCGCGCTTCTCGATCTCGACGGCCAGGGACTCGATGCCGGCGACCGCCTCGGACTCGGCGCTCCCGCCACGGCGCTGGCGCGCGGCCATCGGTGCCGAACCGTCCATGGACATGCGCAGGTCGATGAGGGCGTTCATCTCGTGCCGGACGTGCTCTTCCGCGCGCACGCGTGCCTCGGCGGGCTGGCCGAGCCGGATCGCCTCGACGATGGCAGCGTGTTCCTCGGCCGCCCGGCGTCCGTTTCCCGCGGCGCTCGTCCAGATGAGCGGCCCGACCTCCGCATGGAGCGCCATCTCCTGGCGCGTGAGGCGCACGGAGCGTGACGCTGCCGCCAATTCGAGGTGGAACCTGCTGTCCGCCCTGGCCATGCCGGCGGGCTCGGGGGCCGATTCCACCATGGCGCCGAGCGAGGCCAGACGCGCCACCGAGATCTGCTGCGGCCTCGCCGCTGCTGCTGCAGCCGCCGAACCGGCCAGGACGGCGCGGTACTCGCGGATGTCGCGCAGGTCGTCCAGCGTGTAGGCGGCGAGCGTTTCCCGCCGCACCCGGGCGAGCTCGCCGGTGTTCGCCTTGACGAAGCTCCCACCGCCGCGCCCGCGGCGGGTCTCCACGAGGCCCAGATGGCGCAGTTCGGCAAGCGCGGTCCGCAGCGTCTGCGTCGAGACGCGCATCATCGCGGCCAGGTCGGTCTCGCTGGGCAGCTGGGTCCCGTCTTCGAGGACCCCCAGCTCGATGGCGTGGCGGATCCGGCGCCCGATCTCCTCGCCGCGCTCCCCGGTCTCCAAAGGGGCGAACGCGAGCTGTTCCCTCCAGCTGGTCATGATCCCATCCTCCTCCCGCGGATGTTTTCAGTATAACTCTTGACATGTGATTTCACAGGTTTAAAGTTTAAGGATCAGCGGAACGGGATGGGGGCCCGGACCGACCGCCACAGAGAAAGACCTAAGGAGGCGGGGGCCATGGTGGATGTCAACGAAGTCGTCCATGTGTGGAGCCGCGCCGGTCACGGAACTCCGGATGACCGACTGGGCCGCTACGCCCGAGCACTCACTGCCGATCGTCCCGTCGGTCCGTACCGGGCCCTCGACGACGCCCAGGAGGACCAGGCGATCCTCGCCCTCTACCGCGTGGACCGCCCGCAGGCGACGATCGCGGACCTCCACCAGATGCCGCCGCTCGCGCTGGCCAGCTACCACCAGATGCTCCACGACCTGGCCCGCGAGGGGCTCGGCCCGCTGCGGGACTCCCGCTCGGTCCCGATCGGGGGACTGCGGTGAAGCGGCGCATCCCGCGGGCTCCGCGCGGCCTCGGAAACCCCGTCCCTTCCCCTGCCCGCGGCGCGGCGCCGCTGCCCGGTCAGGTCCTCGAGGAGGAGCGCGAACGGCTCATCCGCCGGCTGGACGTGGAGATCATCGTCGCAGACTTCGTCTGAGGCGCTGTGGAACGGCCCTTCCCCGGCCGCATTCCCGCCCAGCTGCCCGCGAGGACGAGCAGGCCGCCGACCGCCAGGCCCGGGGTGAGGGGCTCGGCGTCGATGAGGGCGGACAGCACGATGGCGGGGATCGGGATCAGCAGGAACTGGTACGACGTCGCGGAGGCGCTCCATCGCCGCAGGACGAACAGGAACGCCGCGAAGATGACCACCGTGGACACGACCAGGAAGCCGAGCGCGACCCATGTCGAGGGAGCGGCGGGAAGCGTCCAGTGCTCACCGCTTGCGGCGGAGGCGATGGCGAGGAGGCCGGCGCCGACCGCCATGCCGATGGCATTGAGGGCGGCGATCGGCAGGGGCGGGAACCGCTTGACGACGACGGCTCCCGCGCCGACCGACACCGCGGCTGCGGTGATCGCGAGCACGCCGAGGATCGAGAACTGGGGCGCACCGCCCGTGCCGATCCCGCTGACGACGGCGATTCCCCCGAGCGCGACGACGGTGCCGAGCACCCGGCGCCAGCTGAAGACCTCGAGCCCGAAGGCTGCGGCGAGGAGGATCGTGGCCAGGGGCACCGAAGCGAGGATGATCTGGGCAAGGCCCGCGTGGACGGTGCGCAGTCCCTCGTAGATGAATCCGTAGGCGAGCCCGAAGTTGAGCAGCCCGTACAGGAGGGCCCCGGCAAGCTGCCGACCACGCGGCCAGGCCTTGCCGCTGAGGGCCATGATGACCACGAACACGAGTGCTGCGGCGGCGAACCGTGCTGCCGCCCCGAAGAGGGGATCGAGCTCCCGGTTGCTGACGCGGATCGCCACGGCGTTGCCTCCCGCGACGACCACTGCACCGGCGAAGACCAGGGCGGTCAGGGCGCCGCCGCGCAGTGCGCTGCGGCCGCTGTCCAGGGACCGAGGGGTCTCCGCGGGTTCGGCGATGTCCATGGGGACAGTGTGCGCCGATGCCACCCCCGCCGCCATCGCGCGAACGCGCGCCCGCGCGCCCGGGTGCGTCAGCGGTACTCGGGGTTGGGGTGTTCCTTGTTCGACAGGTCCCAGTTCGAAATCACGTTGCCGTGGGCCGGGATGCCGCCGGCGTCCTTGAGGCGCCGGGCCGTGTGCAGCATGTTCCACGCCGCGAACACCGTGTTCCGGGTGGTCCAGTGGTTCTGCGCGCCCCGGTTGTCGTCGAGGTACGACGGGCCCGGGCCGGCCTCCCCGTTCCAGTAGGCGTCCGCCTGCGGAGGGATCGTGAAGCCGATGTGGCTCAGGGCGTAGAGCAGCTGCGAGGCGCAGTGCTTGCCGCCGTCCTCGTTGCCGGTCACGATGACGCCGCCCACCTTGCCGTAGTAGGCCCACTGCCCCTTCTCGTTGGCCTCGCCGGAGTAGCCGTACAGCCGCTCGACCATCAGCCGGGTGACCGAGGACTGGTCGCCGAGCCACGTCGGGGTGGCGAGCACGACGATGTCCGCGGGCTCGATGAGGGAGTGGTAGAGCTCGGGGAAGGTATCTGTGGGCCAGCCGTGCTCGCGCATGTCGGGGTAGACCCCCGGCGGGATGTCGTGGTCCACCGTCCGGATCTCGTCCACGCGCGCGCCCACGCCCGCGACCACCCGCCTGCTGACCGCAATGAGGCCGTCGGTATGGCTCTGCTCGGGGCTGGGCTTGAGCGTGCCGTTGATGTACACCGCCCTCAGGTCCGAGAAGTCCGTAGTGCTCGCAGCGACCTCGGCGTCGATGAACGCCTGCACTGACTCCGGCAGCATGGCCGGCTCCTTCCGTTGTGGGTCGTTCCCGCTCTCGTCCACACGATGCTAGGCGCGCCGGGAGCGGGAGGGGAGGGGCGGCGTCGTGCGTCAGCGCGTCCGGATCGCCGCGAAGCCGCTGGCAGCCATGACGAGGACGGCGCCGAGGATGAGGGTGAGCGGCGCGGTCCAGCCGCCCGCCCAGGCACGCAGGCCGCCCATCACGATCGGCCCGGAGGACGCGACGGCGTAGCCGACGGTCTGGATGAGGGCGGTCATGCGGCGGTTCTCGTCGAGCGTGCGGGCCCGCTGGATCACCACCGTGAACACGACCGTGAATGTCCCTCCCTGGGCGATGCCGCCGAGGACGGCCCAGGCCAGCCAGGCGCCCGGCGCCGCGAGCAGCCCCGCCGGAAGGGCCACCCAACACGCGGCGACGAGGGCGAAGAGCCGGGTCGGGCCCCACGAGAACGCGTGCGCGAGCGCCGGGACGAGCAGCGGTCCTCCGATGGCGAGCACCTGGAACAGGCTCGCGGCGAGGCCGGCCTCGGACGGCGTCATGCCCCGGGTCTCGACCAGGAACGTGGGGAACCACAGCGTGACCGCGTAGTAGCCCAGATTGTGCAGCCCGAACGTGACTGTGAAGAGCCACATCATGCGCCTGTTCGCCGGGCTCACCTTCGCCCGTGGGACCGTCGCCGTGGGTGCGGCCTGCGCACGACGGCGCGCGGCCGCCCTGGCGAGCGGACCGGGGAAGTCCGCGTCCGACCACCGCGGCCCGTCCTTGCCGGGCGGGAAGACGAACAGCCAGGCGCCTGCCGCGACGGCTGTGACCGCGAGCCAGGAGGCGAGCGAGGCCTGCCATCCGACTGCAGCTGCGAGGGGCGCTGTGAGCGCCGAGGCGAGGGTCGTGCCCACGTTGACCGCCGCCGTCGTGAGCCCCGTCATGAGCGCCGCACGGTGCGGGAAGTCGCGGCCCACGAGCAGGGGAGTGGCGACGTTGACGATGGTCATCGCGGCTCCGATCGCCACTGTGCCCGCCAGTGCTCCCTCCGCCCCGCCATACGAGCGCAGCAGGATGCCCGCCGCGAGGCCGCCGAAGAAGTACAGGAGTGCATGGTTGATCCCGATCCGGCCGATGAACCAGGCCGCCGCCGGCGTGATGAGCCCGAAGCACAGGACGGGAATCGCGGTGAGGAGCCCGACGACGGCGGCCCCAAGGCCGGTGCCGCTCTGGATGTCCGGCAGCACCGGGCCGAGCGCGACGAGCGGCGCGCGGGCGTTGAGCGAGACGAGGCCGACGGCGAGCAGGGCCAGCGCCGCGGCGCGGCTCATCCGGCTGGTCACGGGGAGTCCTTTCGACGTGGGGCCGCCGGCGGGCTCCCACGTCGAATGCGGTTCCTGGCGGCGTCCCCACTCTCTCACGGCGGGGATGAGACGGTCCGACGATTTGACAGGACAAAGTGTTGCAGAGAAAGCCGGTTCCGCATATTGTAGTTATGTCAGGACAAAGTACCTAGCAAAAGGATTCGAGCCCATGCCCCTCATCCGCATCGACGTCGCCGCAGGCCGCACCCCGGAGCAGCTCGCAGGCATCAGCCGGGCCATCCACGACGCTGTCCTCGCTGAGTACCGGATCCCCGAACGCGACTACTTCCACATCATCACCGAGCACGCCCCCGGCCAGATCGTGGCACAGGACGCCGGGCTCGGCTTCGACCGGACCCCCGGGGTCGTGATGATCCAGATCTTCACCCAGGGCGGCCGGGCGCAGGAGGCCAAGGAGGGCCTGTTCGAGGCGATCGCCCGGAATCTCGGCGAGGCGGGCGTGCCGGGCGAGGACGTGTTCATCGGCTATGTCGAGAACACCGCCGGCGACTGGTCCTTCGGCTTCGGCCGGGCCCAGTACGTGACCGGAGAACTGGCCGTCCCTGCCCGCTGACGCCGCTGGGTCGACAATGGCAACTTGTCAGTACAAACCTTTGACAGGACATTAAATCTGTAGCAGAGTGGACCTGTGGCCGCCGCCACAGGCAGCGAAGCCGGCCCGGGTCACCGGGCTCCCAAGGAAAGGCACGCAGTAGTGACCTACGACGTTCTCACGATGGGGCGCATCAGCGTCGACATCTACCCCAACGACATCGGCGTCGGCCTGGCGGACGTGACGAGCTTCGGCAAGTACCTGGGCGGTTCGCCGTCGAACGTCGCCGTCGCAGCTGCCCGCCATGGGCGCGCCACCGCCGTCGTCACCCGCACGGGCGACGACCCGTTTGGCGAGTACCTCCATCGCGAGCTCGCCAAGTTCGGCGTCGACGACCGCTTCGTGACCCCGGTCGCCGGCCTCCAGACCCCTGCGACGTTCTGCGCGATCATGCCCGCCACGCACGATTTCCCGCTCTACTTCTACGGCCGATTCCCCACCGCCCCGGACCTGCAGATCCGGGCCGACGAGCTCGACTTCGACGCCGTCAAGGATGCGCGCATCTTCTGGTCCACGGTCACGGGCCTGTGCCAGGAGCCCAGCCGGTCCGCGCACATCGCCGCGCATGAGGCCCGGCCGCGCGCCGGCCTCGCCGAGGCCACCAGCACAGCGGGCCAGTTCACCGTCCTCGACCTGGACTACCGCCCGATGTTCTGGGACTCCGAGGAGGCCGCCCGCGAGCAGGTCGCCAAGGTCCTGCCCCACGTCACGGTCGCGATCGGCAACGAGGAGGAGTGCGCGGTCGCCGTCGGCCACGGCACCCCGGACGAGCAGGCGGACCGCCTCCTCGCTGCGGGGGTCGAGATCGCCGTCGTCAAGCTCGGCCCCGAAGGCGTCATGGCCAAGACCCGCACCGAGCGCGTCGTCTCCGCCCCGGTCCCGGTCGAGACCCTCAACGGACTCGGCGCCGGCGACTCGTTCGGCGGCGCGTTCTGCCACGGCCTCCTGGCCGGATGGCCGCTCGCCCAAGTCCTCGACTACGCCAACGCCTCAGGGGCGATCGTCGCCTCCCGCCTCGCCTGCTCCGACGCGATGCCGACGCCGGAGGAAGTCACCGCGCTGCTGGCCGAGCGCGGCCGCCTCGTCCCCGAGGCGGTGGCCCAGTGACTGCCGCCTCCGCCACCGACGCCGGGTCCCCGTCGGCAGCCCTCGCCAACCCGCACGACGACGACCCGCGCCGCTACGAGCACCTGACCAAGATCCGGCTCGAGGACCCGCAGGCGGTGGCCCGCGCGGCGGCCTCCCGCCGCCGCCACCCGGGCGCCGTCCTCGGGAAGCAGAACTTCATCGTCGCGGCCGACCACCCCGCCCGCGGGGCGCTCTCGGCGCAGGGCCAGCCCGAGGCCATGGCCGACCGGCGCGAGCTCCTCGACCGCCTCCAGACCGCCCTCGCGAACCCGGCCGTCGACGGCGTGCTCGCGAGCCCGGACATCATGGACGACCTGCTCCTGCTCGGCGCGCTCGAGGGCAAGCTCGTCTTCGGCTCGATGAACCGCGGCGGCCTCGCCGGGTTCGTCAACGAGCTCGACGACCGCTTCACCGGCCACACCGCCGAGGCGCTCGCGGCCCTCGGAGCCGACGGCGGGAAGATGCTCACGCGCATCGCCCTCGGCGATCCCGCCACGGCGTCCATCCTCGAGAACACGGCCAAGGCCGTGGACTCGCTCGCCGCCCACGGCCTCATCGCGATGGTCGAGCCCTTCCTCTCGAGCTGGGTCGATGGCAAGGTCAAGAACGACCTCTCCACTGAGGCCGTCGTCAAGTCGGTCGCGATCGCGTCCGGCCTCGGCTCCACGAGCGCGTACACCTGGATGAAGCTGCCGGTGGTGCAGGACATGGAGCGCGTCATGGCGGCGACGACCATGCCGACCGTGCTCCTCGGCGGCGATCCGGCCGGCCACCAGGACGAGGTCTTCGCCTCGTGGGGCCGGGCGCTCGCCCTTCCCGGCGTGCAGGGACTCACGGTGGGGCGCACCCTCCTGTACCCGGCCGACGGCGACGTGGCCGGCGCCGTCGCTGCCGCAGCATCGCTGCTGCGCGCCGAAGAGATCACCCCCGCTGCGGCGGCCAAGCCAATGGAGGCATCGAAGTGACATCCACCCGCACGATGACGGTCGCCCAGGCCCTCGTCGAGTTCCTCGGCCGCCAGTACACGGTGGACTCGGTGGGCGGCCCAGACGGTGGCGCCTACCGCGAGCGGCTCATCCCGGGCATGTTCGGCATCTTCGGGCACGGCAACGTGGCCGGCGTGGGCCAGGCGCTCAAGCAGTGGCAGGTCGTCGACCCCACGCTGATGCCGTACTACCAGGGCCGCAACGAGCAGGCGCAGGTCCACCAGGCCGTGGGCTACGCCCGCCATACGCGCCGCCGGCAGACGTTCGCCATCTCGACCTCGATCGGCCCGGGCTCGTCGAACATGCTCACCGGCGCGGCGCTGGCCACGGCCAACCGCCTCCCGGCCCTGCTCCTGCCGAGCGATACGTTCGCGACCCGCGCCGCGGACCCGGTCCTGCAGCAGCTCGAGCAGCCGCACGGCTACGACATCACGGTCAACGACGCGTTCCGGCCGCTCTCGAAGTACTTCGACCGGGTGAACCGCCCCGAGCAGCTCTTCTCCGCGCTCCTGCACGGCCTGCGCGTCCTCACGGACCCGGCTGAGACCGGAGCCGTGACCATCGCCCTCCCGCAGGACGTCCAGGCCGAGGTCTTCGACGTTCCCGAGGAGTTCCTCGCCGAGCGCGAATGGCGCATCCGCCGCCCCGAGCCCGAGGCCGAGGACATCGCCGAGGCCGCCCGCCGCATCCGCGCCGCGAAGCGCCCGGTCATCATCGCCGGCGGCGGCGTCCTCTACGCCTTCGCCACGGACCAGCTCCGCGCGTTCGCCGAGGCCACGGGCATCCCGGTCGGCTGGACACAGGCCGGCGTCGGCTCCCTCGCCTGGGACCACCCCCAGGCGCTCGGAGCGGTCGGTTCCACGGGCACCACGGCCGCGAACGCCGTCGTGCGCGATGCGGACCTCGTCATCGGCATCGGCACGCGCTACGAGGACTTCACCACGGCCTCGCGCACCGCATTCCAGGACCCGGACGTGAGCTTCGTGAACATCAATGTCGCTCCCATCGACGCCTACAAGCACGGCACCTCCCTGCCGATCGTCGCAGACGCCCGCAAGGCCCTCTCGGCGCTCGCGACGGCGCTCGGCGGCTACCGCGTCGGCGCGGAGCTCGAGCGCGTGGTCGCCGACGAGAAGGCCCGCTGGGACGACACGGTCGACACTGCTTTTGCCGAACGTCCGGCGTTTGCCGAGGACCACCAGCCGCTCGTGTCCCAGAACGCGATCATCGGCGCGGTCAACCGCGCGATGGACCCGCGCGACGTCGTGATCTGCGCCGCCGGCTCCCTCCCGGGCGACCTGCACAAGATGTGGCGGATCCGCGACCCGTTCGGCTACCACGTCGAGTACGCCTTCTCCTGCATGGGCTACGAGATCCCCGGCGGCCTCGGCGTCAAGCGCGCGGCCCTGGACGCCGCGGCACGCCCCAGCGCAGAAGGCCGCGAGGAGAACCGGGACGTCGTCGTCATGGTCGGGGACGGCTCCTACCTCATGATGCACACGGAGCTCGTCACCGCCGTCGCCGAGGGCATCAAGCTCATCACGGTGCTGATCCAGAACCACGGCTACGCCTCGATCGGTGCGCTGTCCGAGCAGCTCGGCTCGCAGCGCTTCGGCACCAAGTACCGCACCCTGGACCGTGAGCACCACACGTTCGACGACGGCGAGAAGCTCCCGATCGACCTCGCCACGAACGCCGAGAGCCTCGGCGTGACGGTGTACCGGATCGAGCCGGGGCCCGACGCCATCGCCGACCTCGAGGCCGCCATCGGCAAGGCCAAGGCCGCGCCGGAGGGCTCGGGCCCGATCGTGATCCACATCGAGTCCGATCCGCTCGTGGACGCCCCGAGCTCCGAGTCCTGGTGGGACGTTCCCGTCTCCGGCGCCTCCGAGCTCGAGTCCACCAAGCAGGCCTTCGCCACCTACATCGACCACAAGTCGCGTCAGCGGCCGTTCCTCGGCTGAACCGACACCACCGATCCGCACCTTCATCAGGAGCACATGAGATGACTGTCAAGACCATTCCGCATTTCCTCAATGGTGAGGAGTCCAACGGCGTCGGGGAGCGGACGCAGCCGGT
>NZ_BAAAQW010000011.1:0-8773 GCF_039531875.1 Sinomonas flava
TGGTTGAGCGGAGCGCAGCGGAGTCGAAACCCGTAAGTGGTTTCGACTCCGCTCAACCACCGGCTCGTCCGCTCAACCACCGGCTCGGCCACCTTCAGCAGTCGATGGGTATGCAGGTGCAGGAGTCTCCGCTGCAGGCACAGAGGTAGCAGCGGCGTGCCATCCTCTCTCCCGGTGCGTGGATCTCCTGCAGGGTCACGGTTTCGATGGGCTGCCCGTCCCGTTCGCCCTCGTACCCCGTGATCCGCCCGTCCTTCACGACTGCGAAGATCTTCGCACCGTCCAAGTCGACGTCAAGTTGGTGACGCCCGTCGCCTTTCGTGGCCAGCCCCTCTGTCAGGCTTGGGGCTCCGTCTCTGACGGTGTAGGTCCTGGTCATCGTCATGCTCTCTTCTCTTGGTGGATCTGTTCTCAGATGTCGATCGCGTGTCTCAGCGTCCGCCGGGGCAGTCCACCGGATAGCACTGACAGGTGTCGTCGCAGATGCAGACGTAGCAGTTGACTGGGCGCATCGTGGGGCTTGCACCGGGACCAGCGGGCCCCTGCCGGACCTCGTGGAGCGTCACCGTCTCCACCGGCCGTCCGTCGCGCTCGCCCTCATAGCCTGCAATCTGGCCGTCCTTGACGATCGCGTAGATCTGGACGCCGTCCACTCTCAGATCCAGGGGGTGGCGGCCGTCACCCTTCGCTGCGATGTTCGCCGTGCCGCTCGGCTCGCCCTCGTGAATGGTGTAGGTCGTGGGCATTGGTTTCTCCTCGTGAATTATTGCGGAGGAACCAGCCCGCAGGCCGCTCCCCCCGAGCGCCCCCCTGCTCGAGGCGCAGCGTAGATACAGACATCGGAAGCGGCCTGAGCGGCCGCTCCGCCGGCCGCCTTTCCTGACCGGCGTTGGAATGCACCGCCGCCGGATCCCGAGGGCTCGTCAGGCGGTGGCGTGGGTCGCGCTCGACCCAGGCGGGTCAACAGGCGGGTCAAGGCGGCCTGGCCGCTCTCTTGGTCCGGGGTCCGGACACTTCAGCAGTCCGTCTCATAGCAGATGTAGCCGTACTCTGTCGGCACGCAGATGCAGCACCTGCTGCGGGCGGGAAGCATCCCGTGCGTGTTCCCTGACGCGTGGATCTGGATGGCTGTCACGGGAACGGCTGCCCCGTCGCGGGTCCCCTCAAAGGCGGCGATCTCCCCGTCCCTCACCACGGCATGGATCTGGACGCCACCGAGGTCGCGCTCCAACCGGTAACGGCCGTCACCCTTCCGGGCGAGTTCGGCGGTGGGGTACGGATCGCCCTCGTCGACGCGGTACTGGATTGGCATCATGGCTCCTGTCTGGGGGAAGGTCCGGGCTCAGAGCGGGACAACGCGACCCGCTCGAGGTCCTCACGGGCAATCAGATCGTTCCGCCGCACCCCAGGGCAGGCCGAGCACGCCTGCCACCCGTCCTGCCGGAACCAACGGCACATGGCCCTGATGCTGCAGCGAGGCGCGTCATTCCGACGCGGAGTTTCGTTGCTCCTGCTGACCAAGGTGTCGACGAGGTTGCACCGCTGGTCCCGCCAGTGGGTGCAGCCACCTTCGAGGCACGGCGCCGCAAAGCGGGCCGATCCTGCGCCTCCTGACTCGAAGTCGGAGCCCAAGGGGCCTACAGGAAGGGCCGGCCTGACGTAGGCAAGGCCGCCGTCATCGCCTACCACCGCCAAGATCACAGCGTCTGCTGAGGGCGGCGCGCTCGGACAGAGGGCGTCCCCTGAAGAGCTGTGTCCTGCGTTCGCTTCCATCGGCCCAAACCCTCTAGACACTGGGGTCCACGGCCACTGCACCCGTGAGGACGCCGCCGCCCGATCCGAGGCTGCCCTGCGGCAGCGGGCGGACTACCTGAGGCAGCCCGAGCTCAGCAATCGACCGGGCCACCGCCGACCGGATCGCGTCGTCGATCCGTCTCCTCTGCTCATCGGTGAGCTCGCTCCCCTCGAATCTCACGATGAATTCCGTCGTCTTGCGCTGGCTCATCCTGGCCCCCTCCGCGTCGCCTCGTGAAGCACGAGCGTAGGAGGGGCCGCATTACCAGCCCGATATCCGGGCGTTACTGCCGCCTGCACCAGCGCGGGTCGCGCGCTCCTTTTGGATGCCTCCCCACGGGGTAGTGCCTGCTCGACACCAACCTTCGACGGGAGGACCGGGTCCATGGCGCCCTCAGCAATCCCACGGCTCCCCGACAGCACGCTCGCCTTCCGCAGGGAGGGCTACACGTTCATCTCAACCCGATGCGACCGGCTTGGAACGGACCTCTTCGCCACGCGGCTCCTGCTGCGCCCGGTCGTGTGCCTGCGCGGGGCCGAGGCCGCGGGTACCTTCTACGACCCGCTCAACTTCACCCGGGAGAACGCCGTCCCCCGCAGCGCCCAGCACCTCCTCCAGGACGAGGGCAGCGTCCAGACCCTCACGGGCCTGGCCCACCACCGCCGCAAGCGCCTCTTCATCGACCAGCTCACGGACCGCTCCGAGGAACGCCTGGCCGAGAGGTTCGCGGCTGCCTTCGACGCCGCCCTCAGCAGGCCCGACTGCAGACGCTTCGTGCTCGACACCGAGGTGCGCGCCGTCCTGACGGAGGCGGCCCTCCGCTGGGCCGGCCTCGAGGCCGCGCCCGCGATCGTGCAGCAGCGCTCGGAGGAATTCGGGCTCATGGTGGACAAGGCGGGATCGCTGGGGCCACCGAACTGGAAGGCACGACGCCGGCGGGTCACCACCGAGCGCTGGGCCGCCGAGCAGATCGCCCGGCTCCGCGAGGACGGCGCCGGGGAGGACAGCGCAAGTCCAGCCGCCGCCGTCGCACTCCACCGCGACGACCACGGCCAGCTCCTGCCGGAACCGGTCGCGGCGGTCGAGCTGCTCAACCTGCTCCGGCCCGTGGTCGCCGTCGGGCGCTTCATGGCGTTCGCCGTGGTGGCCCTCATCCAGCGCCCGCTCTGGCGGGCTCGGCTGGCAGAAGGCTCCGCCGAGGACGAGCTGCTCTTCTCCCAGGAGGTGCGGCGCTACTTCCCTTTCTTCCCCCTCGTGGGCGGCACGGCCCTTCGCCGGTTCGCCTGGCGCGGCCACGAGTTCGACGCCGGCGACATGGCCCTCCTGGACCTGTACGGCACCAACCACGACTCGCGCGTGTGGCGTGACCCGGAGAGCTTCGACCCCGACCGCTTCCGCGGATGGAATTCCGACCCGAACACCCTCATCCCCCAGGGAGGGGGCGACGTGGTCACGGGCCACCGCTGCCCCGGCGAGGGCGCCACTCTGGGCCTGATCAGCTCCGCGGCGCGCGTTGTCGGCGAGCACCCCGAGTTCGAGGCGCGCATCCAGGACCTCACGATCGATCTGCGGCACATGCCCGCGGCGCCGAGGAGCGGCGTCGTGCTCACCCGCAGGCAGACACCCACCAGCACGAAGGGACATTGATGGGTCAGGAGAAGATGGACCAGACGAAGGCTCCCGTGCTCGAGGCCCTCGAGGAGTACCACCGACTGGACCGGTACGGCTTCACGCCCCCGGGCCACCGCCAGGGGCGCGGCGCGGACCCCCGCACGATCGAGGCCCTCGGCCGGGACACGTTCCGCTCGGACGTCCTCGCCACGGCCGGGCTCGACGACCGCAAGGCCTCCGGCGGAGTCCTCAGCGACGCTGAGAAGCTCATGGCCGAGGCCGTCGGTGCCGAGCAGGCCTTCTTCTCCACGTGCGGCAGCTCCCTCTCGGTCAAGGCCGCCATGCTGGCCATCACCCAGGGCGAGAGCGAGATCCTCATCAGCCGCGACGCCCACAAGTCCGTCACCGCCGGCCTGCTCTTCTCGGGGCTGCGCCCGCAGTGGATCCCCGTGCGCTACGACGAGGACCTGCACCTCGCCCACCCTCCCGCGCCCGAGGCGGTCGAGAAGATGTGGGAGCGGCACCCCGACGCCGCGGCGGCCCTGATCGTCAGCCCCACCCCTTACGGGACCTGCGCCGACCTCGAGGCCATCGCGGAGGTCTGCCACTCCCGCGGCAAGCCGCTCATCGTGGACGAGGCCTGGGGCGCGCACCTGCCGTTCCACGACGGGCTGCCCACGTGGGCCATGTCCGCCGGCGCCGACATCTGCGTAGTGAGCGTGCACAAGATGGGCATGGGGTTCGAGCAGGGCTCCGTCTACCACCTGCAGGGATCGCTCGTGGACCCCGTCCGACTCCAGCAGTGCGCCGACCTCCTCGCGAGCACCAGCTCGAACGTCATGCTCTACGCAGGGATCGACGGATGGCGCCGGCAGATGGCGCTCCACGGGACCGAGCTCCTGGACCGCGCCATCCAGCTCGCCCAGCGCCTGCGCGCGGACATCGAGGCCCTCCCGGGCCTGCACGTCCCCCACGACGAGCTGCTCGAGGCCGAGGCATCCCACGACCTGGACCCGCTGCACATCCTCATCGACGTGACCGGACTGGGCATCAGCGGCTACCAGGCCTCGGACTGGCTCCGGGCCGAGCAGCGCATCGACATGAGCCTCGTGGACCACCGCCGCGTCGAGGCGGTGATCACGACTGCCGACGACGACGCGAGCGCCGAGCGCCTCCTCGCGGCCCTGGAGGCGCTCACCCGCGCGGCCCCGATGATGCCCAGCCCGCCGAGGATCCGCCTGCCGCGGGGCGCCGACTTCGAGCCCGAGATGGTCCAGCAGCCGCGCGCGGCCTTCTTCGGCCCGGTGGAGGTGGTCGCCGTGGCCGAGGCGGCCGGCCGGGTCGCTGCTGAGCAGATCACCCCGTACCCGCCCGGGGTCCCGGCAATCCTGCCCGGCGAGCGCATCACCCCGGCGATCCTCGAATACCTGCTCAGCGGTCTCGCGGCCGGGCTGTACCTGCCGGACCCTGCGGACCCGAACCTCCAGAGCGTCCGCGTCGTCCGTGAGTGACCCCTATTGCCGGTCTGCGCGCGGGCGCAGCCATGCCCTCTCGCCGTACGGGCGCCGCTCGGCACCCATCGCCCGCGAGAGCCCCCGCCCTGCGGAGACGAGGACCGGAAGCACGAGCTCGGCCCGCTCGTCCTCCAGCGGCATGACCACCGCGATCGCGCCCACGACGGCGTTCCCCTCGCCGAAGACGGGCACGGCGTAGCCGACGTTCTCCTCGACGAGGACGCCGGCCAGCCGGCAGTATCCGGTGCGGCGCACCTCGGCGAGGGCTGCGCGGAGCCGGGGTGCGGCGTCGTGCGCGGACCCGCCCGAGTTCGTCTGGGCCGCGAGGGCGAGCGCCCGCTCGCGGACGTCGGGCGGGGAGAAGGCGAGGATCGCGAGGCCGGGCGAGGTCTCTGTCAGCGAGAGGCGCGCGGCGACCTCCCCGAGGTTCTTCACGGCATTGCCGTGCTGGTCGAGCCGCTCGACGTACAGGACCGTGCCGGTGTCCAGATCCGGCACGGCGAGGGAGACGTGCTGCCGCACGGCGGCGTGGACGCCCTCGAGGAAGGGCAGGCCGCGACGGCGGAACTCCTCGAGGGGGTTGGAGCGGGCCGCCAGCTCCCACAGCCGGGCGCCGACGGCGAAGCGGCCGTCTGGGGTCCGGGCAAGGAGGCCCTCGGCGGCGAGGTCGGTGGCGAGGCGGTGGGCGGTCGACGTCGACAGGCCGGCCGCGCGGGCGAGCTCGGCCGGGGTGAGGGCCGGGTGGTCGCGGGTGAAGGCGTCCATGATCCGGACGACCCGGCGGATCACCGACTCGCCCGTGGAGCTGTTGGCCATCTCAGCCGTCGTTGCGGCGGTAGATGCAGAGAACGATCCCGGACGGCAGGACGCGGGACTCGGCAAGGGCGAACCGGGAGATGGGGAACCCCTCGGCGAAGAGCCTCTTGCCAGTGCCGAGCACGAGCGGGTAGATGAGGAGCCGGTACTCGTCGACCAGATCGTGCTCGGCGAGGGTCCTCACCAGCTGGGTGCTCCCCCAGATGCGGATCTCGCCGCCCGGCTGCGCCCGGAGCCTGCGCACCGCCTCCGGCACGTCCGGGCCGAGGAACTGTGTGTTCTTCCAGTCGGCGTCCGCCAGCGTGCGGGAGGCGACGTACTTGGGGATGCGGTTGTACCGGCGGGTCAGCTCCCCCTGTAGGCCGGGCGCGTCCTCGTCCCACACGCCCCACGAGCCGGCGAAGATCTCGTAGGTCACGCGCCCGAGCAGCAGCGCCTCGGTTTTGCTCTCCCACTCGCGGACGAGCTGCGTGCCGACCTCGTCGTCGTAGTCGTTCTGCCAGCCGCCGTAGGGGAAGCCTTCGTCACGGTCCTCGTCCCGGCCGCCGGCCGACTGGACGACCCCGTCGAGCGTCATGAACGCCTGGACCACGATCGAGCTCATGCGGACATCCTAGGAGGGACGCCCCTGGTGGGCGCGCCCCGGATGCGCGGCACGCCGCCCCAGCGCCACCCGGAGGTTGCCGGCGACGTGCACGAGCACGGCGACCACGAGGAAGCCGAGGAGCACCTGGCCGGTCGCGACGAACACGGCCGCCCACCCGCCGTCGAGCGTCGGATCGAGGAAGTCGTAGACGTACCACCCGTCGATGGCGCCGCGGATCCACGAGAAGACCAGGAACGCGGCTGGGTAGACCATCCACGCCAAGGGGCGCCACCAGCGGCCGCGGACGGTGCGGTTGACGACGAGCCAGTCGAGCAGCGCGAACAGCGGGGCGATGCGGTGGTGGAGCATCTGCGGCCAGTAGAGGTCCAAGGTCCACCACGGCTCCTCAGGCGGGGCGACGAGCACCACGTACACGATGCCGGTCATCACGAGGTAGAAGACGAGCGCGCCGAAGAGGTGGTCCCACCACGACGGGAGCGCCGCCCGCGGGAACGCGGCCGAGGCGATGAGCACGACGCCGAGCGCCAGGTTCGACTGGATGGTGAACTCGGAGTAGAGCTGCGGGATGTCGACGTCGTTGGTCGGCAATGTGGCATCCAGCGTCTTCTGGATTAGGGCCACGAGGAGGGAGACTCCGACCAGCGCGCGCAGCAGTCGGATCCACATCCGGTCCGGGTCCAGTGCGCCGATGAGGCCGTGGTTCCGCTCGACCGGCGGGTTCAGCGTCGATGGGCCGCTCATGCAGCCAGTGTCCGCCGCCGCTCCCGGCCGTCCCAGAGGCGAAGGTCCGGGCGTCAGGCCGTTCTGCTGGCCGCCCTGCTGCCAGCGCGCAGGCGCCCGAAGGGGCCCCGGCGCGGCGGGCGGCCCACCGCGAGCGCCGCTCTGGCGTTCCCCGCAGCGTGCACGACGACGCCGACCACGAGGAAGGCGGCCAGCACCTCGGCGGCAGCCACCAGCACGGCCGACCAGCCGCCGTCGAGCGTCGGATTGAGGAAGTCGTAGGGGTACCAGCCGTCGAGGGCGCCCCGGATCCACGAGAACGTGAGGAAGGCAGCCGGGTAGCCCATCCAGGCGAGCGGCCGCCACCACGGCCCGCGGGTGGTGCGCGTGACCAGGAGCCAGTCGAGGCCGGCGACCGCCGGCGCGATCTTGTGGGTGACCATCCACGGCCAGTAGAGGTTGAGCGTCCACCACGGCTCGCCCGGAGGGGCCACGAGCACGGCGTACACGATGCCGGTCATCACGAGGTAGAACGCGAGCGCCCCGGACACGTGGTCCCACCAGCGCGGCAGCGCCTCGCCCCGCCGCGTCGCCGCGACGAGGAACATGATCCCGAGGACGAGGTTCGAGTGGAAGGTGAACTGGGAGAAGAGCTGCGGGATGTCCACCGAGTTGCCCGGCTGCGTGGCGTCGTAGGTCTCCTGGGCGAGCGAGGCGAGCATCGCGAGCCCGGTCGCCGCGCGGACTAGGCGGATCCACGGCCGGTCAGGGTGCAGCGCGTGGTTGAAGCCGAGGTTGCGCTCGAGGGGAGGGTTCGCCGTCGCTGGGCCGCTCATGGGGCCAGTCTGGGCCACGGCGTGCTCTCTTTCCAGAGCCGAAGGCCCGCCTCGACAGCTTGAGCCGCTCGAGCGCCGAGCGTCGTTGCAGTGCTTCCCCAGCAGACTCTCACGCCCGGCACAACCCCTCGAAAGGCGAATGACAGGTTCGCCGGGCATCGTGGAGTGAACGGTGCGGCACAGCGCCGCCCGGCACGACAGGAGGCACACCATGAAGATCACCCAGCGCATCGGCTACGCCGCGGCGTCGGCCGTCGCCGTCGCCGGGCTCATCGGGGGTGGGGCCGCGGTCGCGAACGCGGCGTCCACGCCCAGCCCTTCGCCGTCGTCGAGCGGCACCGCCGGCTCCGGAACGGCCCAGGGCCGTGGAGGGCACCAGCACACCGACGCGTCGGCCGACGAGACCGCCAAGGTCACGGCAGCCATCCAGGCGAAGGACGCGAACGCCCAGGTCTCCAAGGTGATGAAGGACGAGGACGGATCTTTCGACGCGATGGCGACGTCCAACGGCACCACCGTGAAGTATGAGGTCAGCGCGGACTACGCGACCGTCACCGCAGACGACCACGCTGGCCACCGCGGGATGCGCGGGGGCCAGCAGCCGGCACTCACCAGCGACGAGCTCGCCAAAGTCACGGCGGCCGTCAAGGCCAAGGACGCCGGCGCGACGATCGAGAGGTCGTGGAAGGACTCCGACGGCTCGTTCGACGTTGTCGGGACCTCCAACGGCACCAGGGTGAAGTACGAGGTCAGCGCGGACTACGCAACCGTCACCACGGACACCGGGTTCGGCCAAGGCCACATGCACGACGGCGGCGGGTCGGGTTCGTCGTCGAATGGCGCGAGCAGCCCGAGCGCCTCGAGCGGCATGAGC